>JANMYM010000003.1:0-44136 GCA_031382085.1 Gammaproteobacteria bacterium | reverse complement strand
GAGTCCGAGATAGTCGATGCCGGCCGGCGCGAACTGCTCGGTGCCGCTCCCGCCGCATTGTTGTTAGGTGCCGGTGCGCTGACGGCGGCGTCGCCGGCGGATGCAGCCAGCTCCAAGTCCGGAGGTCTCGATCCGATCGAGTCGTCGTTCGTGGAGTTTCCGGACGAAATGAGCCGGTTTCGTGCCCACATGCGTTTCGAACGTGACCTGCGCGATCAAGGCGAGGTGACGTCCTGGTACCACTTTACCCAGTACCTGGTGACGCCTGGCTTCAGGCCCACGCCGATTATCCGTTTCGAGGGCCTGGAATATTCCTACCTGCGGCGTATCGGGCGCGAGACCTGGCGCGTGCATGGCCACAACATGTCGTTTCCGCGGGACTTGCGCACTGGGAAATTTTCAGACGCGGCCACCAACCCCGTGACCGGGGAGACTCTCAAGGTTGAGCCCATGTTCCTGACGGGCGATCCGGGCATGTTGCATTCGCCGCGCGGGTTCCTGACGCTGGACCGGCAACAGCCCCAGTGGGTTGCCCCGAACCTGATGTTTCGCCTCGAAGGCGAGCTGATCAAGATGGAACAGATACGGCCCGTGCCTGAGAGCTGGCCGAAGATGTTCATCGAGACTTCCTGTTCATTCGTGCCGCGGCGCGAATTCGACAATGCCCGCATTACCTCCTTGCTCTATCAGACCTCGGGGTTCTACATTTTCCCATTTCCAAAATGGATGAACATGGGCGGCCGGCCCGGGCACATGCTCGGCGCCTGGAGTGGCCGCAAGTTGCGCGGGGCACATGAGCTGCCAGCGGAATTTCGCGCCCGCGCGCAGCGCGATCGGCCCGATCTCCTCGAAGCGCGTTGGGAGGCTTTCGAGAAACCCATACCGGAGGCGTTGCGCGCTGCGGTGACCTAACGACTCTGCGGCGGCAAAAAACCCATGCGCTCGAATGCCGGGGCGCTGTCTTCGGGGCGCTCAAACGGCGGCGGCATGGGCTCATGCGGCAGGCGCTCGCGGCCGATGGCGGTGAACCAGTTTTCCAGGCCCGGGGGCGAGTACACCCAGAATAATTTTAGATCCGTGCTGCCGGTATTGTCGATACGGTGATACGAGCCGGGTTCGAACAGGACAGTTGCTCCCGTCTGAATCGCGCTCGTCAGGTCATTGATGGTGACAGTGCCTTGCCCTTCGAACACGAAAATCAGTTCGTGATTGTCCAGATGTCCGTGCTCGCGAACATGACAGCCCGGTGGCAGCACCTGGATGCCGGCCGAATACCCGCTGTAATTCGTGTTAGTGGCGGACAATTTGACCGTCACGTAACCCTGCGCCGGTGACGGTTGCCACAGGGACTGACCCTCGTCGGGGCCCACGACCATAGCGCCTTTCATGCTGACTCCCTCAGGAATGCGAGTACCTGCCTGTTATACGCGTCGGTATTGGTGACGGGGCAAAAATGGCCGCCTGAGTCCAGCAGCGCCAGTTGGGCGCCCGGAATCAGCGCCGCCAGCTCTTCGGACATTCCCGGGGGTGTTAGCTGATCGTCACGCGCCGCGATCACCAGGGTACGCGTCCGAATGTCTGCGACGCGATGCCGTAAATCATGGGTCATCACCGCATTGAGGCGCCCGAGCTCAATCTCCAGGCCTGGAAATTCGGCAAGCCGGTCCCTGAAATATTCCTGTGCCGACGCAAATCGCGGCTGCAACCAGTGCGCCGGCGCCGCCAGCAGCGTGCCCACCATCAGATAATTGAGCGCGCCGGCATTGATCAGCACATCGCGGCGCGTTGCGAAGGTCTGGATGAACAGCGGCGTTGGCCCCGCCCAGCTCGCGCTCAGGGTAAGCGTACGCAATCGGCCCGGCATTGTTAGCGCGATATGCTGCCCAATGGCGCCCCCGGTCGAGTGTCCGATCAGATGCGCGGACTCGAGACCGAGCGCGTCCATCAATCGCAGCAGGTCGTCGGCCAGATCCCTGGCGCCGGAAACAATCGGACCCGGTCCCGAGCGGCCGACGCCGCGGTGATCGTGCAGAATTACGCGATAGTGCCGGGAAAAATCGGCGATCTGGGCGTGCCAGAACTTGCCGCTGCCGCCCAGTCCAGCGACCAGCAGCAGCGCTTCGCCCGCGCCGTGTTCCTCGACATAAAGCTCGGCGTGGCCGATCGAAACACGACGGCTCCGGGTGGTCTGGTCCATCGCCGGCAGTGTCGCGGGACCGCCGCGGTAGCGCCAATGCGTTCTAGTTCGCTGGCTTGAAATTGTAGCGGGCTGTTAGACCAAACGTGGCGCCTTGTCCCAGAGCCGGGATGTACTGATTAACCACGGACACCGCAAACGCGCTCGACGCATACACTTCGTCAGTCACGTTCTTGCCCCACAAGTTCACGCTCCAACCGCCATCCGGACTACGCAAGCCCACACTGAGATTGAGCAGCGTCCGATCTGGGATAAAAGCCAGATTCAGATTCTCGGAGTAATACTTGTTTTGGTACGTCAGGTCGCCGCGCAAGGACAGCTCCATGCTCCCCACCGGCATGTGGTACTCAAGGCCGGCCGCCAGCTGCGTGGTCGGTGTGCGCGGCAGGTCGTTGCCACCGATGGGCGATCCGCCGAGCGGCAGCGGGCCTGGCACGTTGCCAACACGCGTGCGTGGCAGGAAGACGCAGGCCGGAGTTCCCGTGGTCTCGCAGAGGCGCCCGAAGGTGGTGTCGATCACGCCGCCCTTGAATTGGGCCTGCACGTAAGAGGCGGCAAAATTACCTTTGAGTCGATCAGTGAAGATCACCGTGGCGTCTGCCTCGATGCCTTTTGAGGTTGCGCCCTTGACGTTGCCGATGAAATTGGGCTCTTGAACCGTGCTGCCAGGACTCTGGATGGTGTCGGGCACGCTGAGCTGCAGATCCTTCCAGTCGATATAGAACACAGCATAGTTCAACTGCAGCCGACGATTCCACAGCGTCTGTTTGGCGCCGAGCTCAATAGTGGTGTTTTCTTCCGGCTCATAGGCCTGCACATCGGCCGTCACGCCGTTGAACCCTCCGGACTTCTCACCAACCGCACCACTCGCGTAAAAAGTCCACTCTTCGCGCGGCTGCCAGCGCAGGTTGACGCGCGGCGTGAACTTCTTGAACTCGCGCTGCAGATTGCGGGGCGTCGAGGTGCCCGTTGGCGTTCCTCCGGTAAGAGGATTAAAGCCGTAAATTAGCAAGTCTTGGCGACGTTTCTCCTTGTTGTAACGTCCTTCGAGGTCGATGTTCCAAGTAGTCGCGAACGGAATATTGACTGCAAAGAACGCCGAATCGATCCGGTCCGAAAAGTTCGCCAGCAGTGATTGCGGGTTAACGGTCACAAACGGGATCTGCGTGATCACAACGGAGTTGGTCGGGTCGGCGCTCAAAGGCAGCCGGCGTGTGAACAGTGCCAAGGCACCAATATCGTCCACTTGGTTGTGGAAATAGCCAATTCGCCAGCCGATGTTGCCCGCTTTGCCATCGAGCCGGATTTCGTGCGATTCGGCTTCCTGATCGGTGAACGGATTGCCGGAGAACGTGACGTAGCCTGGACCCGTTCCCATGGCCGAGGCCGGCCGAATCGTCAGGTCGCCGTTGATGATGACCTCCGGCTGGGCTCCCAACTGGTACCCGGCCGCGTCATAGAGGCCTTTTCCATAGAGGTAAGTGACACTGAGTGCATCCGAAAACTCATATTGGATACGCGCAGACAGGATGTCGCTGTGTGTGTGCGACCCCTGTGATCGCGGGTCGGCAATGACGCGCGACACGTCGAGGGGCATCTCGCCGCAGCGCAATTGATTGATGCCCGCGGCGTTAGGGCTGCAGTTGTGCGGATTGATCAGCGCGGGCGTCGAGCCTGGAAAGACGGCAATCGACAGCGGCTGAATCAAGTAGCCGGCGCCCGGGTCGTTGCGCGTCTCGGACCGGAAATAAAGCAGGTCCATCGTCAGGGAGTCGATCGGGCGGAACCGCAGCGAGGCCTGGTAGGCCTCATTGTCATAGCCGCCAAGCTTGCCCTCGTTGCCGTCCCAGTTGTACCCGGCAACGGTCGATGGAACGCCAACGCCAGAGTTTGGATAGTTGTTCTTGTACGTGCCGTCGAATTTCGTCTGCACGCCGTAGAGGCGAACGGCGAGCTTGTCCTGCCAAACCGGAATGTTGACGGCGGCCGTCACGTCACGCCGTTCGTCGGATCCCACGGTGAAACCTGCGGTGCCACCCCACTGACCCAGCGTCGGTCGTTTGGGTACCCAGTTGATCGCGCCGGCGAACGAGCTCTTGCCGTACTGCGCGTTCTGGGGTCCCTTGATGATCTCGATGCGTTCGATGTCGAGCAGCGAGAAATCGATGTTGCCCTGCTGCTGAACGTGGATGCCATCCACAAACGTGGCGACGTTCTGGTTGCGATCTGTTAGCGCATTTTGCGTCAGGCCGCGAATCAGCGGCGCAGGTGTCGTGCCGCCCGAATAGGCCTCATATGAAAAGCCCGGGGTAAACGCAGCGACGTCCGCGAGACTGGTGACATTGCGATCCTGTAAATCCTGCGCCGAAAATGCCGACACGGCGATTGGAATATCGTTGAGTTTCTCTTCGACTTTTCGAGCCGTGACCACCACTTCTTCCAGAGTGATGACGCTTTCGTTGCTTTGCGCCATTGCGGCCGGCAGACAGGCGGCCGTCCCTAACACGAGCGCGAACGTTGCCGAGACGGCGCGATGCATTGAGCGGTGCCGCACCTGGCTCAAATATTCGATGGTCGTGACCATGTAGTCTCTCTCCCCTGGAAATAGGATCCATTTCTTAGCTCGCGTCGACCGATGCAGTGTTGCGAGAAAACAACACACGACCCGGTTCGCTGCCTGCCGCAACCCTAGCAGCAATCGAAAGACCCAGGTAGCCAACCGGACATGATTTATGGGCTTTGAATCATACGGCCATTGCATATCAGAGCGCTGTTGGAGCGCGCCTGTTGGCGAGAATCAAGTCGGCGGCTTTTTCGGCAATCATCAGTGTCGCGGCGTTGGTGTTGGCGGCGGGCAGCGCCGGCATGATCGACGCATCAGCAATACGCAGCCCGCTAACGCCGTGGAGCATGAGCGTGGGCGACACCACGGCGTCGGGGCCCGTGCCCATGCGACAACTGCCGACCGGGTGATAGCCGAGTGAGCTGGTGCGTCGCAAATGTTCGATCCATTGCGGGTCGGTTTGTACGGCAGGCCCTGGCAGTATTTCCCGCAACACGTACGGACGGAAGGCTTCTGTTTGCAGCAGGCGGCGCGCGAGGCGCGAGGCTGCCAGCTGACGCCTCACGTCCTCGGGTTCGTCCAGCAAGCGGTGCTCGATTTTGGGCGGTGCAGCCGGATCGGCGGAGCGGATTGTCAGGCGGCCACGCGCCACCGGGTGGCAGGCGTTAGCCATGATGGTCACCGCCGGTTTCAAATACGGTACCACACCATTCTCGTCGTAACCAAAGGCGAACGGCCCAAACAGCAATTGCAAATCGGGCTGTGGCTCTTCCGGCCGCGAGCGCACGAACGCAACCGCGTGCGGGTAGGGACTGGCAGCCGGCCCCCGACCGGTTGCGAGCCAACGCAGCAGGTGTTTGGCGGCACGCAGTCCGCTGGCTTCCATGTTATAGGTTCGCATGGAAACATCGGCGCCGACCACGGAATTGCAATGCTCCTGCAAATTGGCGCCGACGCCCGGCAGGTCCACTAACACGGGCAGCCCATGCTCACGCAGCAGAGCCGCTGGACCGATGCCGGACAACATCAGCAATTTAGGCGTTGCCAGCGCGCCGGCAGTGACGATGACTTCGCAGCTGGCGATAAATTGCGCAACCGACTGGTCATCATGTCGTACCTGCACGCCGGTACAACGACCCGTTGCATCCACTAACAAACGCTCGGCGAGCAGCCGCGTTTCGATGCGCAAATTCGGGCGTTTGCGCACCGGGTGCAGAAAGGAGCGCGCGCTGCTCCAGCGCCAGCCGTCACGCTGTGTCACCTGCGGCTCGGCGACACCGTCCTGGCTGACGCCGTTGTAGTCGGCGTTTCGAGGTATGCCGCATTCGAGCGCGGCCTGCATGAAAACCGCAGCTAACGGATGAGTGGTTCGCAGGCGCGACACCGGCATCGGCCCATTCTGTCCGCGCAAGCTGGCGTCGCCAAATTCGGAGGTCTCGAGCCGGCGGAAGTAAGGTAATACATCGTCATAACTCCAGCCGGGATTGCCGAGCGCCGCCCAACCATTGAAATCCTGCCGCGAGCCGCGCACAAATAACATGCCGTTGATGGAGCTCGAGCCGCCGAGAGTCTTGCCAGCGGGCCACAGATCAACTTTGTCGTAACGTGAGCCGTCGGGTTCGGCGCGATAGCACCAGTCCAGGGCGGAGTTGCCGATAGCACGGGCAATGCCCGCCGGTATATGGATCAGCGGCGAGCGATCGGGTCCACCCGCTTCCAACAACAACACCCGGATTGCCGGGTTTGCCGACAGCCTGTTGGCCAGCACACAGCCGGCCGAGCCCGCGCCGACAATGATGTAGTCCCAGGTATCCAGACTGCGACTGCCGCTCAGCGATGCGCGATGACGTCAATCACCGCCTGTCCGTTGTAGGGGATAGCGGACACACCTAACACGGTGCGTGCCGGGCGCGGTTGCTGAAAGCGTGCCTCGAACTGCTGGTTCGCTTCGGCGCGCAGGCTGATATCAATCAGGTAATAGGTGACCTTGACGACGTGCGAGAGATTGAGGCCGACCGTGCCCAGGCGGCGCTCGACTTCATTCAGCGCGGCATCCAGCGCTTCGCGCCGGCCCGGGATGGGTTGATGGGTTTCGTAGTTGATGGTTGTTGCGCCGGATATATAGACAATGCCGTTTTTTTCGAAAGCGAAGCTGTAGGGATGTTCCATGAGTTAGATCTCTGCGGTGGATGGGTCGTAACGAAAAATACCCAACGAGTCTTCATTGCGTACTGTATCTGGCGTCAGTTGAGTGGGCTCATCGACAAAGAGGCGCTGGCCGCCCAGTTGCGATTCGGAGTACAACAGATTGACGCGAGGTTGCCGGGCCTTTTCGTAGCGACTGAGGCCCTGCGCGACATCGACACTGGCTGCGATGGCGCGCGCCAGGACCACGGCATCCTCGATCGCCGCACCGGCACCCTGGCCAAACCATGGCAGCATCGGGTGCGCCGCATCGCCTAACAAGGCGACGCAGTCGGTGGTCCAATGTAGCAGCGGTGGCCGGGCATAGAGCCCCCAGCGACCGCAGCGACGATCCTCGGTGCGGGCGATGATGGCCGGAACTTCATCGGCAAAATCTTCAAACTGCGGCAACAGCTCATCGATGCTGGCAGTCGAGCTCCAGCTCTCGGCCTGCGCCTGGCCGGTTGGTGTAAACGCCACGTAATTCATCCACTGACCCTGGCGGACGGGATAGCGTACGAAGAGTCGTTGGCCGCCGGTGAAAACGGCCGAGCCGGGCGCGAAGCCCACATCTGTCAGCGCAGGGGCGCGTACCAGTCCGCGCCAGGCGACAAATCCCGCAAAACTGGGCGGCTGCGGGCCGAACACCTGATCCCGCACAATAGAACGTAGTCCGTCGGCGCCGATCAGCAGGTCGAGGGTTATCGGCGGCGCTGCCGCGAACTCAGCGGTCAGCGCGCGACTGTGGCAGTTCACCACGGTGAGCCGGTGCGTGGTGCGGATGGCTTCAGGATCCCGAGCGCGCACGGCATCCCGCAAGAGCGTATGCAGATCGCCGCGATGCAGTTGGTAGTACTCGGCGCCGTATTGCGCGGTGGTGTTGCCGCGGTCGATGGCTAACAGCACCGCGCCGCTGCGATAGTGACGCAATAGTTGTTGGGGCGGCCGGTCCGCAATCTCATCCAAGGCCGCTCCGAGTCCAAGGTACTGCAGGCCTTTCGCGGCGTTTGGGGTGATCGAAATGCCGGCACCCAATTCGGCTAACACGTCCGCTTGTTCGAAGACCACCGGCTGCAATCCGATGCGCTGCAAGGCGAGCGCAGCGCTCAGGCCACCGATGCCTGCGCCTACGATGCCAATACGAATGCCTTGCATGTGTGTGTTAGGCCTGTGCGTCAGGGAGGCACCAGGCCGAGCGCGCCCGGGTTGATGCGGTGTGCTGAATCCAGCGCCGATTTGACCGCATAGACTAATTCTGAAAAAGCCGGATCGCGACCTTGCAGATAAGGGTAGGCGCGGCCCAGCTGCAAGTGTACGGCACCGTGCGCGTGCATCAGTTGGATAATGTCGAGGCGTAGACGTTCGACGCGGGTCCGCGCAGCTTCGTTGGCCGGCGACTCCCGCATTTGTCGCAGTACAGCCTCGGGCATGACGGCCTTGTGGAGTTCGGGCCAGGAATCCTGCCAGTAGATGACCGGTTCGTAGATCAACGCGTTACTGCCGACACCCGCGTACACGACAAAGACTTCAATCCCCAACTGTGTTAGCTCGGATTGCGCACGATCGAGCAGTTGCGCATGCGCGACGTGAAAGGCCGCGACCCGGGAGTAGGGGAAAATGCCATGCAACGGCAGCAGGCGCTTGCCGCCGGGACCCAGCACTTGTGGGTCCGGGAACGGCGTGGCCCGGGTCACGGTGGCCATCGTATTTGGAATCTCGCGGCCGAAAGACTCCGCAGCAGCGCGGATGTCGCGCAGGTTGAGCGCGAGGCGCCTGCGATCGCGGGCTTCGGTCAAAAAGCTCACTGTGTACATTGACGACGGCAGAAAACGACGGCCGTGTTGCGCTATGCGCAACACCTGCCAGCCGCCGCGCAGTGGATTACGGCTGTTATTGATCACAGCCAGTGCGGTTCTAACATCCTGGCGAAAATTCGCGGGTCCGGCAATAGAGCGCAGCAATGCGGTTTCGGCGCCGAAAGTCTCGGTCGCGACGTTCAAGCGTGCGACTGCCTGCAGTCCGCCCACGAGTTGTTCAAAACTGTCGAACGCGAACGACAGACCCGCGCCAAAGGCCGGGCGCGGTTCCAGCTGCAGCGTTATGGCGGTTTTGATACCGAAAGCCCCGGCATCGCCGGTGAACAAACCGGTCAGGTCAGGGCCCGAGTGCCGAAAAAATTGTGCGGTTTGTAAAACCCGGCCATCGCCGAGTACCACTTCGAAGCCAAGTGCTGCAGCGGCCGACGTGCCATGCAGGCCTGATCCAAACGACGCGGCGCCCTGTGACATGCCGCCACCGATTGTCGCGTGCCGTCCCGACATCGGACCCCAAAAAATTGCGCGCAAACCCTGCATGGCCAAAGTCTCATCTAACGCCGCCCAAGTGCACCCAGCCTCGACGGTGGCGTGCAGATCCTTGGCGCTCACATCGCGTATGCGGTTCATCCGGGCGAGATCCATCACGATCGAACGCTCGCTGGTCGGCAAATAGGCATCGGTGTACGACATACCGCCGCCACGCACGAACAGATCAACCCCAGCGGCACCCGCCAGACGTACCAGCAGCGCAACGTGCTGAGTGCTGTCCGGGCTGACAACCGCCGCCGCCAAATGTCCCGCGCGATACACGTCCTGCGAGTACAGGCGCCGCGTGGCCTCGTCAGTTCGCAACGCCTGCGTTCCGAGCACGGCGGCCATATCCGCGAGCAGCGCGTCGAGCGCACCTGGCGCGTTCATTACAGCAGCTTGACGGATGCGGTCCGCATCAAGAAGCCGCCAGTCGGGCCGTATCCGGTCACCTGCAGACCTTCGTCGGCTAACAGAGCCTGAAAATCTGTCGCGACGAACGCCGGTGAGTAGGGTTCACAATTGAATTGCGCATCGAAATCCATCCACACGCGATTGGGGGCGGGAAATTGCGTGCCATTGGGCGCATCCACAATCGTAAAGGTGCCACCGGGGCGCAGTAATCGCTTGACCTCGCGAACGATAGGGCGGAATAGTTTTGATGGAACTTCGTGAAACAGTATGTAGGCGAGGATCACATCGTACTTGCCGTCCGGCAATCCGCTGTCCTCCGCCAGCCCCTGTGTGAAATGTACATCTACGCCCAGATCGGTCGCGCGTTTATGGCCGTAGCGTAGCATCGGCAGCGCGACATCGAGACCGGTCACCTCGGCATCGGGCCAGCGTTGCTTCAGTGCCGTGGTGCACTGGCCAATCGAGCAGCCGAGATCGAGAATCCGCCTGACACGACGGTCATCGGGCTCCGCGGTCATGCGCACGACATCTCGATGCAACTCATCCTGGTCATTGGCGCCCTGATAGAACACCTTGGTGCCGAAATGAAACACAAATCCGGCAAGGCTGTCACCGACGTAGCCACCGGGTTGCAAATGGATCGGCAGGGCGGCGTAAGCCGGCACCTGAAAGTCCGCGGAAAAATGCAACCGGTTCGGACGCTGTCGTTCAGAGTCGTCAAGCTGCTGTTCGTACTGCGCTTGATTGGCGTACAGAGAGTCGCGAATCTTGTGCCAGGTCGCTTGTTGCTGGCTGCGCATAATGCGCTTCCAGGTGCCTACCAGGGGAAGCGCGTCGGTGGTTTTGCGCAATGCGGAGGTCGGCATGGTAGTGCCATGACCGGCACTGCCGTTGTTAGCACAGGCGCCTTCGATTTGCCGGGCCGCCACCGGAAACAACGTGCCGATCGCGAAATTGCGCACAGTTTCGAAATAGGCAAGATAACTTTCATCCTCCAAAGTCGGCGTGCGTGGCAATAGTCCGGTCATGCCTCGATTCATGGTGGGGTACTCGACGTCACAGGGTTTTGCATTGCACCGGCTGATTGCACCAGGACTTGCGCATTGACCGCCGCGATCTCGCGTCGCACGCTCGGCAGTCCATAAACCAATACTGCCAGCGCTGTTGCTAACAGCGCTGTGCTTGCGATTGCCAGCGAATAGCGCAACTGCTGGGGATCGTGAAACCACAAGTCTGTCAGGGCTGCGATCAGTGTCGGACCACAGCCTTGGCCCAGCAAATTGGCCACCAATAAATAAAGTGCCATCAGCTGCGCGCGCATACGGTTCGGCGCCAGAATGGGTATTGCCGCCGTGCCGGCACCGAACGGCATGGTTGTGAAAAACGTCGCAATTGCCAGCAGGAATAATGAGACGCTGGCTGTTGGCACCAACGGAAAGCTCACAACAAAAGGCAACGCGCAACCACCCGCGATGATTCCCGCGCGTAGATTTGCGTCGAGGTACCCTCGCTGCGTTAGCCAGTCGGCCAGTCGGCCGCCGACCACCACGCCCAGGGTTCCAAGCACCATGTAAATCATTCCGAATGCGAAGCCCGTGTCGCTGGCTTGCATTCCGTAGGTGCGAATGAAGAAAGTCGGAACCCAGGCGCCGATTCCGAAGTTCAGGGCAGCCAATAGCGAGAAGCCCATGAAGATGGTGCCGATACTGCGGCGTCGTTCCATTACAAATCGCGCGACTGCGCCGAGACTCGGCAGCTCGCCAGGTTGCGCGGCCTGCCCATATGAGGTGCGCGCCGGCTCCCGCACAGTCAGCATCAACAAAAGGCACAGTAACCCCGGTGCCGCAGCGACCAGGAAGGCGATCTGCCACGCGCGTAATTCGCCGAGCCCCATGACAGCAACCGACCTGCTCAGATCCAGCTGACTGAGAATGGCGCCGCCGATGATCAGCGCGATGCCCGAACCGACAAACCCGGAACCGAGGAAAAAGCTAACAGCACCGGCAAGGCGTTCGCGCGTGAAATAGTCCGCAAGCAGTGAATACCCGGCGGGTGTAAGCGTGGCTTCGCCGACGCCGATGAACATTCTGGCGACAAACAGGGCGGTTACTGAGCTAACAAGTCCGGACGCGCCACAGGCAAGCGTCCAGAAGAAAATTCCAAAAATGATCAGCCATTTGCGGTTCTGGCCGTCGGCCAGCCGGCCCAGAGGAATCGCCGCGAGCGAATAGAATAGAGCGAACGAGGCGCCTTGGATAAAGCTGATGGTCAGGTCGGAGATCTGCAGGTCGCGCTTGATGGGCTCGACCAGCAGGTTGATGATTTGCCGATCGATGTAGGCGACGATGGAAGCCAGGCACAGAACTGCCAATACCCAGTTTGCATAGGCGCGGCGGGTTTTGGCCACGTCGCTAGTCGACGGCGTTGGGCTCGACGACATCGGGCTCCTTATTTTGCTTCTGCAAGGCGGTGGAAAAGGCATCGTACTCGTTTACGCCTGTACGCCGAGCCCGCGACCAATTCGCCGCGAAACCTCGCGGGTACAGTGCATCGCCGTCGCGTTCGCCGTTCGTGCTCCACAAAAGCGGGATCAGCGTCCCTGCTGGCCGCTCGCCTTGGATCATCTCATCGAAACTGATCCCGGCGAGGTTCACGCAATCGGGTCGCGGATCCCAGCGGATATCGTCGCCAAAAACACGGATCGACACGGCAATACGCCAGTCGTCCGTCGGATTGCCATGCGAGTAATGCAGTGTCCAGGGATGAACCACCAGCATGTCGCCTGGTTCCATGGACCACTTCAAAAACTGCTTGCCGGGATCGGCGCGCATCGCTTCGCCGTCAGGATGTTTCAGGCGATCAGCAGGCCGTGTCATCTGTCGCGCGTTAGGTGAAAACAGCCAATAGCGATTGTCGTCCCGATGAGTGCCAGCAATGCATTCCAGTGAATTGTCCGGGACGATTGTTGTTAGCGGCAGCCACAACGACGGCACCATCTTGCCCTGGGTGGGCCACCCCATGCGGTCGTTATGCCAAATGGTTTTTTCAGTCGAATTGGGCGCCTTGGCGAAAATCTCGTCGAAAAAAAACCGGATTTCCTGCGACTGCATGACACGGCCCGCCGCTTCTGCGACCGCCGACTCGAACACCAGGCGGCGGAATTCGGGGATGCGCCGCGCCATATACCGCCCGGGATAGGTGGGCAGCAGGCCAAAATCTTCCGTGTCGAGCAGAATACGCCGCGCTGCGGGTAGCAGGCTGTCGATCCAATCGCGATCCAAGACGTTGCGCAGGCAGACGACACCGTCGCGATTGTAGGTCTCGATGTCGAGGCGCGAAATCGGCCGGATGGGCTGTCGATTGAATGCCATGATATGAAAGATTGAAGCATTGCCATGGCCTGCGATGCCAATAGATACATTTCATGTATCCATAGAGTCGGCGCATGGGAGGGGAGGCGAGCGGTGGAGTTGAGGCAACTCAAACACTTTGTGGCAGTTGTGGAAGCGGGCAATCTGTCCGTTGCCGCGACTGTTGTCGCGTTAAGCCAGCCAGCGTTGACTCGCAGCATTAAAAATCTGGAGGATGGACTCGGGGTGCAATTGCTGGAACGCTTGCCGCGCGGTGTGATTCCGACGCCAGCCGGCACAGCCTTTTATGAGCATGCCAGGCAATTGATTAACGGCCTGCAATTGGCCAAGCGTGATACGGCAGCCGCAGAAGCCGGCTGGGCGGGAAGCATCGCCATAGGTACCGCAGCCATGTTTTCGGACCACATTCTCGATTCGTCGATAGCGAGTATCGCGAAAACCTATCCAGGTCTGGCGCTGGAAATCGTTGAGGGTCTGTTTGAAGACCTGGTCGAGCAGTTGACGATCGGCAAGCTGGACCTGGTATTCGCGAATTTCCCGCATACCAAAATCGCCGACAACCTCGTTCTGGATCCCATGGTGGAAATATCCTCCTCAGTGGTCGTGGGGCGGGCGCATCCGTTAGCTCGCCCGGGCGAGGTTGACCGCAAGAGCCTCAGCGAGTCCCGCTGGGTGGTGGTCAATCAACCCCATATGGTGGAATTTCTCGAGAAATTCTTTGTCGCAGTTGAGCTCACACCGCCGCGCAATTCAATCAAGACCAATTCCCTGGCATTGATAGACGCCTTGGCACGAACCGGGCAGTTTGTGACCGTGCTGCCCGACCATCGGATCGCGGCAGCGGTACGCGTTGGCGAATTGTGCCGGCTCGATCTTGGGCAACCGCCAATTCGGAGGCAAGCGGGTGTTATTCGCCGTCGTGGTGCTGTCCTGCGCCCGCCAGTGCAGTTTCTAATCGACAGTCTGCGTCGCGCCTGCGCCGCTCTGCCGGCGTGCTGACGATTGGACGTCGCTATAAAGATTCTATTTATTATTATAAAAAACAATAGGTTGTAGTATGTTTCTGACAATGTTTCGCAATACTTTTTCAGATGCTGTCTGGGTCGCGGTCGTCAACGGTACAGGCAAAGTTTCAGCCAGAACCAGACATCATGCGCAGTGGGTCCGAGGCGGCCGAGGTGTGACGGCTCTTGCGGCATGGATCTTCCTGGCTTTGTTAGCACCGCGCGCGGCCTTCGCAGCAGAGCCTGCCTACGAGTTCAGAACTGTTGCGGGCGCCGCTGGTGTGCCGCTCAATGTCGTGACGACGGGCGATCGGGCCGCTCGCCCCATTGTCTTCGTTCACGGCATCGGGCAGAGCTATCTCGCCTTTGAGAATCAACTGCGCTCATCGCTGCGGCGGAATTTTTTCCTGGTGGCCTTTGATTTGCGGGGCCATGGGAATTCGGGCAAGCCCTGGAATTCGGAGGCGTATTCCGACCGGGCAATCTGGGCCGCCGATCTGGACAGCGTGATCCGCGGCCTCGAACTGCGCGCTCCCTTGTTAGTCGGCTGGTCTTACGGCACGCTGGTGGTCCTCGACTACGTGCGTGTGCACGGAACGCAGGGCGTCGGCGGTATCGTTTTGACGGGGGCCTACGGCGGCTTGATCAAGCCTGATGCGCGCCAGCCGCCGCCACCACCTGACCCCAAATTTGTGCGTCTTCGTGACGATTTGGCGAGCGCGGACCTCGATCGGAAGTGGCGCGCAGCGCATGCGATGGCGACGTACCTGACGGCCCACGCGATGCCGGCGCCATGGATTGAGCGAGCCGCCGCGATGAGCTTGCTGCTGCCGCAGACCGCGCGTGTCGGCATGTACATGCAACCGTTCGACAACACGGATCTGATTCCGGTTCTTCAGAACCTGCCAATGCTTGTCATGATCGGAGGCAAGGACGCCAGTGCGCGCGAGGCGGATGGTCGACAACTGGTCGCACTGCTGCCGCAAGCGCGTCTTACTATGTATCCTACGGACGGGCACTCCGTCTTCATTGAGAGTCCTGCGCGGTTCAATCGTGAATTGAGCGAGTTCGCGGCCTCCGGAAAAACAGGGAAGGGCGAATAACCATGGCCAGCCAAATGCCGCGCCGCGCATATCTCAAGGGCATGCTGTCGAGCCTGGCCTTGTCGGCGACAGTCGCCGAGTCAGCGACCAACGCCGAAGCGCTGGCGTCTCGTCTGGTGGGCAAGGCGCTGCTGGACGCATTCGTACGCATGCGCGGCCGCACCGATGGCAAAACCGTTTTTGGCTGGCTGAACGCCACACGCTCCACGGTCATTGACGGGGACATCGTTCCGCTGTGCGGCGTTGTCGCCGGTGCCATGCAGCGCTGGGAGCGCATCGCTGAGGATCGTTACGAAGTGACGGACCTCGAGATCGCGCATTACACGGACCTTGCCACCGGCGAGTTGCTCGACACCGTCAAAATGCCGCAGACGGGCCGCACCGTGCAGGTACCGCGTTACCGATTCGGTCCCACGAAAGTCCGCTTCGCGGTGGCGCTCGATGAGTGGGAAGAATTTGAGCCCGTGAAGGTCGCGGCCAATGCCTCCCAGTTTGCGCCACGCTCCTCGGTTCATCTGGTGCGCTCGATTGGTCCCGCGTGGGCTGTTGGCGATGATGTCCTGCTGCGGGCGGACGAGTACGGCCGGGTGTACCCCGATCGCGCGAAGCCCCCGACAGTGTTCTATCGGGAATGGATGATCTGGCGCGCGGCGGTGGCGGCGTTAGCCAACGCTGGCACGCCGTCGGTTGCCGCGAACTACTCGTATTCCGCCCTGTCAGGCTGGCGCCCGTGGATGCAGATGGAGGGGATCAAGGGTCACACCGCGGAAAACGGCATCGGCGCCAAGGCCGAGCGCTGGTCCGACTGTCCCGCGCAATTTCTGGAGCTAACACGCCGGCTGCATCCGGACGTGCTCGATAATCCGGAACGCGCACTCAACGGGAGTCTTCGAAAATGACCAGCCTGCAAAACCTGTGGCGACGCGTGCGGCGCAGCGTTGCCGTTGTATTCATCGGCGCATGGCTCATCGTCATGCCAGGCGCAAGCGAAGTCCGCGCCGCGGGGACCGCCGCAAAAATGCCCCCGGGAGTCGTCGATCCCGAGGCGGCGCTGCGCGACCCGACTTACAGCGACCCCATGTTCTGGTGGCGCATGACATCGCGTCCCAAGGATGTGTACGAACCCGACGCCTATTTTTATTGGCCCGATGCCGTCATCCGCGGTGCACCTGCGGCGTTTCTACCGGTCGCGGCTGCGGGTCACACCAGCATCGATGCCGCGGCACTGAATAAAGCGGCCGACTGGGCCGCTGCGCACAAGACCGGCGCGCTCATTGTGGTGCACCGCGGGGTGGTGCAGCTCGAACGCTACTGGAACGGCGTTCGCCCCGACGAACTCGTGAATGGCCGCGCCATCACGCGCAGCGTCACGCCGCTGCTGCTGGGGTTCGCGGTTGCGGCAGGCAAGCTTGCCCTGGGCGATCCAATTGGCAAGTTCATCACCGAGTGGCGCGACGATCCGCGCGGAAGGATCACTGTCCAGCAGCTCGGCCAGCAGGTTTCCGGACTGGAGGTGGCCCCGCAGCTGCCAATGACCGTCATCGCGGCTAACAAAGACCTGTGCCTCGCCTACTGCGGCGACGTGGTGCGTGCGGCGCTGGCCTATGATTACGTCCACCCGCCAGGATCGCGCTTTGAGTATGCGCAGGAGAACATGCAGCTGCTCGCGCTGGTGATCGAACGCGCGTTAGGCGTGCCAATCCAGACGCTGCTGTCCGAGCGTGTGTGGAGACCGATCGGGGCCGCCGATGCAAGCTTCCAGCTGGACCGGCCAGGCGGTGTCGCCCGGGTGATGTGCTGCATGCGGGCGACGCCTCGGGACTGGGCGCGCCTCGGCGTTCTGGTGGTGCAGGATGGTCGCTGGCAGGGCAAGCAGCTGTTGCCCGCCGGTTGGGTGCGCACCATGGCCACGCCGTCGCCACGTAACCCAAACCACGGGCTGGGTCTTTGGCTTGGCAGTCCCTACGTCGCCAAGAGGAGCTTTTTCGAGGGACAGCCCGGCATCCTGCCGCAATCGGAGCCGTTTCTCGCTAACGACGTGCGCATGATGGAAGGAGGCGGGTTCCGGGTAATTTACATCGTGCCGTCTGAGCAACTGGTCATCTTTCGGCATGGACAAACCGTGGAGAACTGGGATCATGCATTTCTGGTCAACGCAATTCTGCGGGGAATGCCAGCGAAAATCAGGAACTCAAGGAGCTAACGTGTCCGACCCAAAATCCGGTTCCCATCGACCTGTCAATCGTCGTGAGCTGCTGGGCGCCACCGTGCTTGGCGCGGCTGCCGCCTCGCTGGGTGCCGGCGCGGGCGCCGCGAGCGCTGCGCAGGGCGACTCCAAGGTCAGCGTGCACGACAAGGGCAAGTACCAGATGGTGCCGCTGCGCAGGGACGCGCTGCGCGTCACGGCGGTGCAGTCGATTATCCGCGCGGTACGCGACACCAAGAACCCTGCGCGCGAGCTGAAAGCTAACGTCGATCACATGATCGACCTGGTCGATGCGGCTAACGGCTTCCCGGGGCCGCAGGATCTGATCTGTTTCCATGAACAGCCGATCATGGGCTGGAATCCCTGGACTCTCGAAGAGGCGCTGCGCGTGGCGATCGAGGTTCCGGGACCGGAGACCGAAGCGCTCGGCCAGAAGGCCAGGCAGTACGGTTGCTACATCAGCTTCGGCACGTATGCGAAGGACAAGGATTGGCCGGGCCACCTGCTGCTCAATGGCATTTTGATCGGGCCCGATGGCAAGGTCGTCGCGAACCATTGGAAAACTAACAATTCCCGCGGCTTCAAGCCCGGCTGGGACATCTTCACGACCTCGATCTATGACGTGCTCGACCGCTACCGCGAGATGTACGGCGAGGATGCGGTGCTGCCGATTGCGCGTACCGACATCGGCAATATTTCCTGCTCGATCACGCCCGGGCAGCCGGACGTGATGCGCGCGCATGCGATGAAAGGCATGGAGATCCGCTTGAGCTCGTCCTCCGGCGGCTACAGCCTCGAAGACACGCAGATGATCTCGCTCTACAACCGGATCTGGACGGTGGTCTGCAACAACTCGATCTCGCCCGAGCAGCCCGGGTTCCCGGAATTCTCGGGCTCAGGCGACACCGCGATCTTCGGAGCTAACGGTCGCATCGCCGCGCGCGCGCGCTCGTTCAACGAGGAGTTCGTCACGACGGTGATACCGATGGCGGAGTTCCGCCGCACGCGTTCCATCGCAGATGTACCGATCGAGATGCTCATGCCCGTTTACAGCAAGTTCGTGCCGCGCAACGGACCTAACGCGCAGGCCAGCTACGTGCCGAAGACTTCGGAAGAGGCGTCGAAGCATTTCAACAGCAAGCGCAACTGGTAAGGCCAACGGGAAGGTAAGCAACATGATTGACCGTCGCACCGCACTCGGACTCCTCGCCGGCGCCGCCGCTGGCGCCGCCTTCATGCCCACGCTGGCACTCGCCGCCGGCAAGGGCGGCGCGATCTTCGACCCGGCCAACCCGGATCACCTGGCACTCGCGTTTCGCAAGCTCGCCTATTCCATGGACGACAAGCTGACGTTCTGGTGGATGAAGGGCACGCGCTACGGCGTCACCGGTACGGTCGCGACGCCTTTCTGGGACATGTACGTCGCCTCCTGGTTCACGACCCGCAACCTTCCCGACGACAAGTACGAGATAAGGATGGCGGGCAGCAACTTCTACACCGCGCCGGGGGCCACCACGTTGCTGGAGAAGTTCGACAACCCGTTCACCGGCAAGACTGTCGATGTGCCCTACGGCAAGCCGCGTACGTCGATCACCCTCATGGAGAAACGCGGCGGCAGCGCGTTCGCGGGCGGCGACGCGCCGGGCATGAAGACGACGCGCCATACCGACATCGGGCCGGCCTGGGTCGAGGGCGACACGGTGCACGTGCAGGGCGACCTTTCGTTTCACAACGAGCCGCTCGAGGCGGGCAAGCGCAGCTTCACGGTCAACGACTGGTCGACCTACATTGGCGCCGTCGGCGACGTGCTGAACCCGAGGATCAAGAATCCTCCCGCCGCGCAGATGTTCAACGACATCCTCGACTTCCCGCCCTGGCTGCAGATGGGTGACTACCAGGGCGCCTACGTGTCGCGCTGCTACGGCCGCAAGGTCTACGCCTACGCGTCGATGCCGGCGACGTGGCGCAGGCTGTTTGAGCAGAAGTTCCCGGACATTGCGAAGGATCCGGGCGCGCTGCTCAAGGCTTGAGTAGCGGCGCGGCTGCCACTATTTGGCAATGACGCCAAGATCGATACCGATCGCGGTGTAGCCCGCGGTCTCCAGGAAATGTAAGGCCTTGCGCCCGGTCTCGTCAGCGAGCTCGACATGCATGTAGTGATCGCCCTCGGGTTGCATGACTCTCGTTACGTGCTGCGCATTCGTTAGAGCGGCGACAAAGAGATCCGCTGTCGATTGAGACAACGAGCGCTCGGCGGCTCCCCATAGCACGAGCGTTGGAGCGCGCACGTGCGCCAGGACTCTTTGCGGATTGCCGCGCACATATTGCGCGATCATCAGAGCGCCTTCGCGATCGCGGCCGACGACGTTCATGAGATCGAGCTTGCGGTCAATCATGCCGGCAGGAATTCGCTCGGGTTTGTTGAAACTCTTGCGTAACGCGGTTTCAATGAATTCGCGTGTCAGCGCGGCGCTACTGGAAACGTTGCGGTAGTAGTCTCGCGCGCCGGACTTTGGATCGACCTGTTGCTTGCCAGATTCAATGCCCGCAGAATTCAGGATGATCAAAGCGGTGATGCGTGAGGTGCGCGTTGCCGCATACCGAAAAGCGACCGGCCCTCCGTAAGAGACGCCGGCGATCGCAAATCGATCGATCGCCAGGGCGTCCATCAGTCCATCGATCAGCGACTGCGAACGATCGATGGAATAGTTGTCATTCGCAATGACGCCGGAGAGGCCAAATCCCGGCAGGTCCATGCGGATGACGCGGCGCCGAGGCGCTAACACTCGCACCCAGCCGTCCCAGTCGCGGGTGTCGCCCAGCGACCCATGAATTAGCAGAATTGCGGGGCCCTGGCCCTGATCCTTGTAATGCAGGCGCACGCCGTCGATTTCTGCGAACCGGGAGTCGCTGTCCGCGTAGCGGCTCTCGATGTCGGCGTGCGTAATGGTCCGAACCGGTGACGCCGCCGAAGGCTCGTCGGCAAATGCCAATGGTGCGGCGAGCAGTCCCGACAGCAATGCAGCACAAGCGCGCATCATCGACTCAGGTACGTGGCTTGTATTCGCGTTTGAAAACTTCCCAAGATGATTCCATCGGTATGCTGAAGTCGGTTGGAAATTCCAGAAATTCCGGGTAGCGTTTGCTCGTGTAGTCGCGCACTGCTTTCGGCAGTTGCGCGATGCTGCCGAGTTTCTTGGTCGCGCTACGATAAAACAGGTGGCCTGGCCGCTGGCCTAACAGCATCCACGGCAGCCAGGGGCCGATGCGGGTCCAGGAACCGGTGCAGGCGGCGCTCGCGACTTTCGGGTTCAACGCCTCGCTTTTGCGGCTGGTGAGCATGAAAAATTCTGCAACCGACATCATCTCGCCCGCGGATTCACGCACCCAGGTTTTGGGATCCAGTGGATTGGGTACAAACCCACGGCCATCGTAGAAGATCGACAGCTGGTCATCGAGGATGGTGTAGGGCAGGCCGTAGGGATGTGCGGGATTGTCGAGTTGCGGGAAATTGCTATAGCCGATCTTGCGGTTCGATCCCGGCGGCGGCAGGTTGACCGTCGTGGTCAGTTTCATATTGACCGAACGATTGTGGATATGCATCACATCGCAGAGCTCGCCGTTCAGTGGATTGCGCCATTGTTCGAGAATCTCACCGCTGCGCAAATCGGTGTAGTAACCGACTTCTTTCCACGCATGGTGGTAGTCCCCGTTAGTCTGCGGCCGGTCCCAGCCGAGTCCGAAACCTGTGAACCCGCATAATGGTTCGACAATGTCGTTAGCTTGCACCGCAAACAAATGGCCGGAATAGCAGCCGACATAAGGCTTGCCGGACGTATCGCCGGTCATGCGGATGTAGGTATCCAGCATGCCGCGCGGCGTGTCGAGTATCGCCGCATCAGCGGTGCTCCGGCCATCGGCAACGGCACTCAACGCCGATGGGACAGTCGAGGCGCCGGCAGCTAACAGGAACAGCCGGCGGCTGATGCCGGAGTCGTCCATGGGGGATATGCGCATTTGGTTATTCCTCGGATATTTCGAGCGCTACACGTTCTGCAGATTCCATCGCACCTTCCATGCCACGATTGGCGCGGGCCGTGTGTTCGCCGCAGAAATGAATGCGCCCATGGGCGTCGCCCAGATTGCGCGCAAAGCGCTGTATTTGCCCGGGCCCGTAAATGGCCCAGTCGCCTGCTGCGTAAGGATCGCGGCCCCAGGAATGAATCCAGCCGCCCTCGAGTGCGCCGCGCGCAGCGGGCCTCAAGCGTTCAATTTCCTGGCGCACCCGCTGAATCGCGTCGTTAGGCGCCAGGCGATCAAGCCAGGTTGCGGCATGGCCGCGTGGGTTGGCAACGATCGCAGTGACTTCGTTAGGGTCTTTGCTGAAACGCTGTCCCACGACAGCGCCCGCAAGTCCATTGGTCCACATGCTTGGGCTAAGCCCGTCTTGCTCCCAAAAGCGCCGCTTCGGTACGAAAAACACCAGTGTGTTTTGCATGTAAGGCAGATTGTTGACCGCCTCTGCCTGGGCGGCTGGCAGAACGGGATCCAGGTGCAAATGGCGCAGAACGGAAAAGGGCAGCGAGCAAATGACGTGCCTGGCCCGGTAACGCGAGCCATTGCGGCACACCGCGGTCACGGTCATGCCGTCGTCCTGCAGAGCGACGACTTCCTGATTGAGATGCACTTCGCGTTTCAATCGCGCGGCCATCGCTTGCGGTAATTTGTAATTGCCGCCATCAATAGACAGCGCTGCGCTGGATCCTTGGGTGACGGCCTTGATCCAGGCGTCGTTGAACAAGCACTGCAGGGCAGAGACGTCGAACGCCGAGGATCCGAAATAGGGATTGGTACTCCAACAGAGCTGGATGATGCGTTCATCCAGACCGCGACCTGCGAGCCAGTCGTGCAGCGACACGTCCAGCGGCGCACTCGAGGCATCCAGCCAGGCGTCGACCGATTGCAGCGGATTGTTGCGCGCCAGGTAAGCGCCGCCAAATTCCCAGGGAAATCGGCTCCGTGCATCGGCCGGCAGTGGATTCGCAGCGGACGCTGCCCAGGCATCACGAGTGATAATTTCCGCACCTAACGCGAGTTCCAGCTTTGAAAAACGCACCCGCAGCGGCGCCGAATCTAACAAGGGAAGCTGCAGCAAGCGAACCCGGTCCAGCACGCGCCCGTAGCCGGCCGCAAAACCATTGCCGCCCACTTCCGGAAATCCGGGCCGGTCCGTCAACGTGTAGACGCGACCCCCAATGCGCTGGCGGGCTTCGATCACCTGGACTTTGGAACCCAGTTCCTCAAGCAGCATCGCCGCTTGCAAGCCGGAGAGGCCGGCGCCGATGACCAAGACATCGGCGTTCGCCGACGCGCCAGTATTCGCGGCCGGGCCGGCTGCCGGGCCGGCCGCTGGGGCAATGGCAGGGAGTGCGGTACTGGCGGCAAGCCCCTTGGTGAACTGTCGGCGATTCAGCTGCATGGTCCGAATCATGCCTCCAGGCGCGTGCCGGATGTGGTGGTGTACCGGTTGTCACCGGAATGCGGGCAGATGCGCCCGCACTCCGGTTGCGATGCGTTCATCGCTGGCCGAATAGACCGGCGTTGTGCGAACTTACCGCAATGAGGGAGGCCGTGAAAACAATTTCGCTGCCCGTGGAGCGCGCAACTCCCGAGGCGCTGGCGGGTTACGGTTTCGTCATTGGCCGGCCGGATTCCGAAGTCTGGGGCCGAATCGACTATTATGGTGACAAGGTGAAGGTGCGTACGCCGGTGCAGTTCGTGTCGAACAACGACATGACACTGAACCTGGTTTCGTTCAATCGGCGCGAACCGGTCATTTGCTGGATGGAATATCACTCCAAGCACACGCAGACCTTCATTCCCCTGTCGGGTAAATCATTCATCATGGTGCTCGGCAAGCCAACCAGCCGACGTCCCGATGGATCGATGGATGAATCACAGCCCGATCTGCCGGACCTCACGAATGTACGTGCGTTTCACTTTGACGGCAGTTGCGGTGTCTGCATGCATGTGGGCACCTGGCATGAGGTGCCATTCCCGCTGCAGGACGACACGCATTTTGTTGCCATCGTGACCAATGAAACCAACCGCAATCTCGAACAGCATGATGCGAAATTTTTTGAGGCGGATGGCGGTGACTTGCTGAAACGCAATCTGCAGCACCGGTTTGGTACGCAGTTTCACATTGATCTCACCACGCTATGAGTGGCAAGGTGATGCTGACCTGTGCGGTCACCGGTGCAGGAGACACGGTCGGCAAGAGCGACAAGGTGCCTGTGACTCCGGCACAGATCGCGGCCGCCTGTGTCGAAGCAGCCGAGGCCGGGGCATCCGTGGTTCACGTGCACGTGCGTGATCCGCGCACCAGCCTGGGAGGCCGTGATCCAGAGCATTTTCGCGAAGTGGTCGCTCGCCTCCGTGACAGTGGTGCCGACATCGTGCTGAACCTGACCGCTGGCATGGGTGGGCAGTTGAATCTTGCTGACGATGATCCCTCACGCATGGTTGCTGGGACGGATCTCGCCACACCCGCGGAGCGCATGCGGCACATTGAAGAACTGCTGCCTGAAATGTGTACGCTTGATTGCGGCAGCATGAACTTTGCTAACAATGTGGTCGTCAATCGGGTGCGGGACCTGGAACGCATGGCTGAGATCGCGCAGCGGCTCGGTGTCAAGCCGGAACTCGAGGTGTTCGATTTCGGCCAGATCGAGATTGCCAGGCACCTGATTGCCAAAGGACTCATCGACGGGCGGCCGCTGTTCCAGTTGTGCCTCGGTATTGCCTGGGGCGCTCCCGCGAGCATGGACGCGATGCTCGCGATGAAGAACGCGCTGCCAGCCAATGCGGACTGGGCGGCGTTCTCAATTTCACGCGCCGAAATGCCGATGGTTGCGCAGGCGGCATTGGCAGGTGGCAATTGCCGCGTGGGATTGGAAGACAATCTCTATCTTGGCAAGGGGCAACTGGCGAGCAACGGCCAGTTGGTCAGACGCGCGCGTCAAATACTGGAGTCGATCGACTTCGGCGTCCTGACACCGGCGGAAACGCGTACACAGCTGGGACTCAAGAAACGCTGGTAGCCCGCGACAGCGGTTTTCGCGTATCTAACTCCGGATATGCGCCCAAGCCCTTCAACAGCAGGGCTGCAAAGCCAAACAGTGCCGCGTATGTCAGCAGTGCCGTTCGGTACTCACCCGTGCGATCATAAATCTGTGCGGCCAGCAGCGGGCCGAATCCCGAACCAGTTGCCCAGGCCGCGTACAGCCAGCCATAGCTGCGCGCATAGCTGCGCAGCCCGAAATACCGGGCGACCAGAAAGGCAAGCACGTCAACTTCCGCGCCGGCGGCAAGACCGATCAGCAATCCGGCAATTGTAGCCAGCGAGCCGCTGGCGCCGGTCGCAAGCATCAGGGCACCAGCGATCGGCCCTAACAAAAACGCCATCGCGACCCGGGGCGCATACAACCGATCCAGCAAATATCCCGAAAATGCCCGTCCGCCAACCAGCGCGAGCCCCATCGCGCCTGCAACGCCGGCGGCGTCGCTCGCGCGCATGCCATTGTGGGTGAGGACCGGAATCAGCTGGAACATCAGTCCGCCGACGGCGAAGCCGAGCACCAGGAAAATTGTGCCGATTCGCCAAAAGCGTCCATTGCGCAACGTCTCGCTCATGGTCAGGCCGGTTTGGGGTATCGGCTTGTCGCCCGACGCGGTGGCCACCGGATCGGCCTCTTGGTCGAGCGGCACGCCATCTTGCGCAATCCCAAGCTCCTGCGGCGTATCGCGCAGCCACAGGCAGGCGACAGGCAGTGTCACACCTAACAAAAGTGCCGCGATGCTGACAAAGCCGCTGCGCCAACCCGAGGTGTCAACAAGCCATTGCAGCAACGGCGACAGCAACGCACCGCCGATGCCCATGCCGGACAGCGCAGCGCCCAATGCAAGTCCGCGCTGCTTTTGAAACCAGGTTGCAATCAAGCGGGCCCAGGCAGCCGATGACGTACCGGCACCGAGAATCGGCAACAATGCAAAAGCGCTGTAGAACACCAGCAGACTGTTCGACATGAACCACATTGCGCCGACGAGAGCGGCCAGCAGCAGCAACGATGGCAGAACGACGCGACGGACACCGTAACGGTCCAGCAGGGAGCCAATCAGCGGTGCCATCAGCACCGTGCCCGGAATCGTGAGTTGGACCGCGGTGAAATATTGAGTTCGGCTCCAGCCAAACTCTTCGGTCATGGGTGACTGGAATACACCCGTGGCAAAAAGAATAATTGCACCGTTGCTGGTGGCCATGCCGAGCATTGCAGTCGCCACCAGCGGCCGCGTCGTGCGTGGCAGCATGCTCAGGACGAAAGTGGCAACTGCAATTGCCAGCAGCGCAGGCACCCATGGCTTGGCCGCCATTGGCGCAGCTAACAGAGCCAGCAGCGATGCCAGTTTCCAGCCCATTCAGCGCCTCCTGCGGGTCACTACACCACTCATTTTCGCACGGCCGCTCGCGCAACTACGCCCGCATTCCGGGATGGCGTCGGCTGCGGGGTCGACAGCGTGAGGCAATAGTCGGTACACCTGTGTCCATGGGTGAGTTTGACAATCGGGTGGTCGCGGTCACAGGCGCGGACGGTGGCATAGGCAGCGAAATCGCCGCGCAGTTTGCGGCGGCCGGCGCTCACGTCATCCTCACCGGGATCCGCGTTGACCAGGGGCGTGCATTGGCACTGCGCCTCGGACCACAGTCACAATTTATCAAGCTTGATGTGAGTCAGGACGCGGACTGGCGCCAGATGATGACAGCGGTGCTGACAACGCATGGTCGAATCGATGTCCTGGTCAACAATGCCGGCTACCTCAAGGCCGGCCTGGATCTGGAAAACACGACGCTTGACGACTGGCGCGCGCATTTTGCGGTCAATGCCGATGGCATGTTTCTAGGCTGTCAGCACGCGATCCAGGCGATGAAAGACACGGGCGGCGGTGCAATCGTCAACGTATCGTCGGCGGTCGCAGCCCGGCTGCATGCGGACTCGCCCGCCTACGGCGTGTCGAAATCGGCGGTACTGGCCTTGACTCGTGTCGCGGCGCTCCATTGCGGGCAGCGGCGCTACGGTATTCGGGTCAACGCGGTCCTGCCAGGTCCGGTTGACACGGACATGATGCGCAGCAACGTGGCGAGTGCCGCGGATTTTGCAGTGCTGAGTAGCATGTTAATTCAGAAATACGGCCTCGCCCGCATTGGCAGTCCAAGGGACATTGCCGCCGCCGTGCTTTTCCTTGCTTCACCTAACAATCAATACGTCAATGGCGCGATGCTGGCTGTCGATGGCGGGCAATCGGCCTAACGAGATGGATATGAGTCAGTCTCAATTTGCAGCGGAACTATTGCCCGAGTTCGCCGCAACCTATGCACGTGATGGCGTCGTCAAGGTGCCTGGACTTCTGGGCCCGGATTGGGTCAAGCGTCTCGTCCGGGCACTGCGCAGTGCGCGCGCCACACTGCAGCAAGGACCGGCGCGCGATCCCGCAGGCAAACACTCCGCCATGGCGTCTGGGGACGGCCACCATGGCGCCGCAGAATATAGCTATGCACCCGGCCGATTCACCATGCGCTGGTTGTGGCGCCAGGATCCCGTGGTGCGCAGTTTCTTTACCGATGCCGACGTGGCTCCGGTTGTGGCGGCGGTTATCGGCGCACGACGACTTCAGTATTGGTATGACCTGACATTCATACACGACCCCTTGGCGGACGGTGCGGGTACGCCCTGGCATCACGACATCGCGGCATTTCCGTGCAAGGGCATGCAAATTCCGTCACTGTGGATCGCCATGTCTGACGTCGATCAGACCATGGCGCCGCTACGCTGTATTCGCGGCAGCCACCGCAATCCGCTGATGTTTCGGCCGCCCGTGTATGTGGCGCAGCAGGGAGCCATTCCGGCGGGTTACGCGGCCATGCCAGACGTCGATGCGCTGATCGCCGCGGGTGAGTATGAGCCCATTACCTGGGATTTTCGCGCGGGCGACGCGTTGCTGATTCATCCCTATACGCTGCACGGCTCCCTGCCTAACAAATCGGATCGTCCGCGCATCGCCTTTACTACGCGCTGGGCGGGTGACGATGTGGTGTGGCGGCCTGATGCGCTCAGCATGCGCGTGCCAGGTGTCGATCTTGCGCAGGTGCCGGTCGGCCAGCGTCCCGATGGACCGTTTTTTCCTTATATTTGACTGCCTCCCATCAGGCGTGCAGCAAGACCTCGGCACGGCTTGTTATGCGTTCGCACAGACCGCGCAGGATCCGCAGCCGCTGCGCGTGTCCGCTACTGCCGCCGGCCGCGACTAACATGAAGCGCATTGCGAGACTGGCGCTTAAAGCCCCATCCAGCCAGACAGGCACTGCGAGGCTCGCTTCCCGCAACCCATCGGGGTAAAAGGCCGCGTAGCCGTTGCGGCGTGTCTGCTGAAGCAGTGTTGCAATGTCCGCTGAACTGCGTGCGCGGGCGTATGCGGGCAGGGGTGCTCCGATCATACGGCGTATTGCCTCGGTCTGGATCGCGGCGGACTGGTAGGCCAGGCAAACCATGGCGCTGGCGGACATGAGTGCCGTCATGGTCACGCCGGCTCGATAACGTATCAGCGCGCGGGCGGCCGTGGGATCGGTCGCGAATCGGCAGATACTATGGTCGCCAGCTGGCGTTGACAACGCGAGCGGCCAGCCATTTTCGCGAGTCCACTCGATCATGATCGGGATGGCGGCATCAAGCACCAGCACGCCGCCTTCATAACCATGGCTGAGTTCGCGAACCCGTAGTGTTAGCCGATAGCGAATTTGTCGACCGGTGCCTTGCGCAGCCAAATACCCCTCGCGTTGCAAGGTTTGCAGCAGCCGATAGCCGGCGGGACGCGAGACTCCGCACGCGGTTGCAACCTCGGTCGTTGATACGGTGCCACGCGACGCGGCCATACGCAGCGCCTCGATTCCGTGGCGCAGCGACTTGATGTCATCCGCTTCACGAAGCGGCTGGGCTCGCCTATGCTCTGTGGGAGTGATAGCACTGCGAAAGTCACGATCAGGCACCGCACGGACCTCGGCCCGCGAAAATCTGCAGGCATTGACCCGGGGTTTGCGCATGCTTGCCGAGACCAATCGCGTCGGCGTGACAACCAACTCGGTCATGGCCCGCAAGCTCGGGCTGAAATATTCCACCGCGCATCGGATTCTGATGGTACTCACCGATCTTGACCTGCTGCGTCATGACGACTTGGGGCACCAGTTCGTGCTGGCAGCCGGTGTCCGCCGATTGAGCGCCGGATTTCACGACGACAAGCTGGTCGACCAAATCGCGCTGCCGCGCATGGCGGAGTGGACGCGACGTCTCGGATTGCCGGTGTTGCTGGTCACCGAAGCTAACAATCATCTGAGCGTGCGGGCGTCGACCGATAGCAACTGGCCCGCGTCGGGCGAGCGACACGTAGCCGGTAGTCAATTGCAGGCCAGGCGCTCGTGCGAAAAAGCGCTTTTCATGGCGTACCGAAAAACAGTGCGTGGCGGCGCCCGCGCCGCCGCGCTGCGCCGTGCGGGCTATGTCTGTCAGGTTCGGCGTTTGCAACGCGCAGTGCATGTCAGCGTGCCAGTCCTCGTCGCGGGCGAATTGATTGCATGTCTCTCCATGCGTGGCGCATTGCTGTACTCGGCCCGTGGTACGGCGCTGCGGTGCTGGATCGTCGAGTTACGGACGCTCGCCAAGGACATTGCGGATTCCATGATCTGATATTGGCATAGGGTCGCAATTTATGCCCGAATGCCGGGAGAACGACCGGCGGGTGTTCCGGGGCGTCGATTTCGGGCGCTAGTATTGAATCGTTCCGGGGGGTAGAGTATTCGCCGCCAAACGGAGTACTTTGGCCTGATGGTCTAACGTCATTTTCGGGGGAATTTATGCAGCGCGTAGACAACTTTATGTGCGTCGGGTTGGGCGTCGTTCTGGCATGCGGTATCGTGTCCGGGGTTGCGGCAGCACAGGAATCTCCCAGAAGCTCCGTGGGGCTCGAGGAAATTATTGTCACCGCAAGAAAGCGCGAGGAGACGCTGATCGATGTGCCTGTTGCCGTGTCGGTGCTGACCAGCAAGGACATCGAGGCCAAAGGCATCCAGAACCTCTATGACGTCGCACTGTTCACGCCAGGCTTGACCTATTTTGATGCAATTCAGAGCCAGCTGGGTACCCCCGTTATCCGCGGCATCTCGCAGACCAACCTTGGCAGCCCGGATCGAAATGTCGCCGTTTTTTATGGTGGCGTTTATCTGACCAATTTGAATGCGACCAATCTCGAAATTCTGGATGTCGATCGCATCGAAGTGGTCAAAGGTCCGCAGTCGGCGCTCTACGGCCACAATGCTTTCAACGGCGCCATCAACTATGTACCTGCGGCGCCCACGAAATCTTTCGCGAGCAAGGTGGCGGCGACGTTAGGTAGCGACAACCGGCGGGAAGTTCGCCTGATGGTCTCGGGGCCTGTGTCCGACACGTTTCGCGCGCGGGTTGCGGCGAGCTATCACTCGTTCGATGGCAGCTGGGACAATCAGGCCGAACCCAGCGGCGGTTTAGGCGGCTTTGAAACCAAGAACGTGTCGACCGCGCTGGAATTTGCGCCTAACGAGAAATTCCTTGCCAAGGTGTTTGCCTACCATACCGACGACGTGCGCGACTCTTCGCCTGCGTACATTGTTCCGGCTTACAACTGTGGACCGACGGGGCGACCGCTCAGCGCCTTCTGTGGTGACCTGCCGGTCTCGCCGACACTCGCGGCGAATCCCGATTCACTGGCGTTTTCGCGCAAGGTCACGCTGGTGTCCCTCGATATGAGCTATGACTTCGGTCCGGTCACACTGAAGAGCCAGACCTCGACTTATAACGCCGCCACCGACAATGCCTCGGACAACGCACTCGGCTTCAACAATGGCCGCGGCTACACCTTCAACATTGTCAACAACACGGCGCCGACCGTGGTGTTGCGACAGCAGGCGCTGCCCGTGTTCGTAGGTTCGGGCCAGGGTGAAACGCAAACCAAGACCCAGGAGCTGCGCCTGGAAGGCAAGGTTGGCGACCGATTTGTGTGGGGCATTGGTGGATTTCTCAGCAAGAATGATTTCATCAGCAAAGGCCGCCTGGCTTACGACGGCCGTAACCTTGCGGCCGGCGAGCGGCCGCAGTCAGACATTTTCTTCCTGATTCAAGGCAATCCAGTCGCGGCAGTTTCCAGGGATCCAACTCACGTCATGGTGGAGCTCTCGCGATTTGTCGCCCAGGACTACCAGGGCGCGTACTTTGGTTCGGTCGAATTCAAGCCGACGGACGCATTCACAGTTGGCGCGGAGCTGCGTCGTGACCGGGAAAATCGCGAGCGCCAGAATGCCGTGCTGGGTCCTGTAACCTATCAACAGCGCACGTTCGATTACACCACCTGGCGCACGCACGCGGATTACACGCTATCAGCGTCGCAGCACTTTTATGCATCAGCCGCCAAGGGCGTGATATCCGGCTATTTCAACGGCAAAACAGATGCGGTAGCAGGCAACTTGCCGGTGCCCGCGGACCTGCAGGTCTACAATCCAGCAGAGAACAAGACCTACGAAATCGGCTGGAAAGCAGAATGGTTGAATCGCCGCGTCGGTACCGAACTCGCTGTGTTTTTCATCGACTACACGGGAATTCAGATCCCAGCGACGCCGCCCGCACCGCTGATCACCAATCTGGTGCAGAACGTCGGCGATGCGACCTCCAAAGGCTTCGAGCTGAGCGTGAACTTTGCGGCGACCGACAAACTGCAGTTGGGCATGACCTACTCGTATTCGCCGACGCATTTCAAGAGCGGGACGGTCGACGCGGGTGTGCTGCGCTATTGCGGCGGCACCGGCACGACGATACCGGCCGCGGCGCTCGGGTTCTGCCCGTCATTGGTGTTCCGCGGTGCGACCCTGCCGGATATTTCGGGGAAGCCGCTGCCGCGTTCGCCTAACAGGCTCGCCAGCGTCTATGTGGCATTCGATACACCGCTATCCGGCGACTGGTCGATGTATGCGCGGACCGACGGCAGTTACACCTCGGCGACCAATGCCTTGACCATCGGTCTAACCACGATTCCGTCGCGCACGATTGTCAACGCGCGCATCGGCGTGCGCAAAGGTCCGCTCGATGTCGCGCTCTGGGGTCGCAATGTCCTCGACGAACAATTCGTGTCGGCGGTGATCTTCCAGCCACCACTCAATGCGACCAGCGCTGCCTTCCTGCCTAACGTGACGCAGGGCGAAAGGGCGACGTATGGATTGACGGCGAGCTACTCTTTCGGCGCGAAATAACAGGCCATAACAATACGGATTTGGTGTTACTTAGCTTCCTTGAGTTAGGAGCGCGACTCCTTGCCAGCAGACCGTTAAAGGACTATATTCAGTCCATGCGTTATTCAACACAAATCAAGCCCATTAGCTATCTGAAAGCCAACGCTGCGGAAATCCTGCAAGATCTGGCTGATCGGCGTCAGCCGATGGTCATCACTCAAAATGGTGAGGCTAAAGCCGTGCTGCAGGATGTCGCATCGTACGAGCAGACCCAGGAGACGTTGGCATTGTTGAAAATCCTGGCGCTCGGCAATCAACAACTCAGTCAAGGTCGGGTGAAATCGCCAGCCAATGTTGCCAAAAGAGTTCGCGCGGCGACGACTACGGAGGGCTAATGTCGTTTCAGGTCGTCCTGACTGAGGACGCGGAGCGCGACCTGGAAGATATTGTCACATACATTGCGAAGTATGATTCGCAACGCAGCGCCGAAAATGTCTTAAGCCGAATACTTGACATTGCCGATGGCCTAACAGTCGAGCCAACTCGCGGCTCGCCCCCCAAAGAACTCCGCGCCCTGGGCGATCAACAATATCGGCAGATCTACTGCAAGCCCTATCGTCTGATTCATCGAGTCGTGGAACAACGAGTGGTTATCTATCTCATCGCTGACGGACGGCGAGACATGCAAACTCTGTTGGCGCGAAGACTTCTGGGTGGCTGATCAGCCGGCTGTTCAATTGCACTCAAAATCGGCGGCGGAAACCAGTGCTTACACCAGTAGTCGTAGACGCTGAGCGCATTGTGCGTGTTAGTCACCGTTGTCGAAAAAGCGCGTGAAATTAGGAGTCGCCCTGCACACGCCATTTGCCAACGAAGACGTTGAGTTCGCGGTGCCTGGCGCTCGGTTTCGGTCGCGGAGATTCTGTCAATAGTCTTTCGCGCGTTGCGCCATGAGTTTTTCAAGTTCAGCAAACTCCAGCGGCTTGGCCAGGTGCGCATCAAAACCTGCCTCGCGCGACTTGGCGATATCTGTCTCTGTGGCGTACCCGCTCAGCGCAATCAGCCGCATCGACTGGTTGTCGGGCGCTGTTCGCAGGCGCCTGGCAATCTGATAGCCGTCGAGGCCAGGTAAGCCGATGTCCAGCAGCGCAATGTCAGGCCGCCATTCGACTGCCATTTGCAGGCCGTCCAGCCCCGTGTAAGCGCTCTGAACATGGTGCCCCAAATGCTGCAACGCCGCGGCAAGCATCGTGACCTGATCAACGTTGTCATCCACGAGCAACACTCTCAATGGTTTCTGCGGTGCTGCTGCAGCGGTGGACGCAGTAGCCTCAGGCACTGCCGGAGCTGGCGAAGCGGGCAGCTTTACGACGATCTCGGTTCCATGATCGCCCGGCGAGTCTTGTGGCGGGGAGTACGCGTCTATGGTTCCACCGTGTAAATCGACCAATTGCTTTGCGAGTGAGAGACCGATGCCGAGTCCGCCGCCGGAGCGGGCCAGGGAACTGTCGCCTTGGCTGAACAAGGCAAAGATGCGCGGCAAAAGGTTGCTGTCGATTCCGATGCCGTTGTCACGGATCCGCACTTGCAAGCAGGCGTCCGCCAATGTAGACCGTTCACAGCGAACCTCTATTTGTCCGCCCTCATCGGTGTATTTTGCGGCGTTATTCAGCAGGTTGATAAACACTTCCTCTATCCGAGTTTCATCAACATCTACCCAGGCCGGCCCATTGAAAAAGTTCAAAATGAGCGCGTGCTTGCGCTGCGCGACAAGAGGCGAGATCGAATCGACCGCGTGTTGCAACACGACGTTGAGATCGACGACGTGTCGGTCGAGGCGGATGCGCCCGCTGATGACGCGGGAAACTTCCAGCAGATCGTTGACCATGCTCGTGACGTTTGAGACCTGGCGCCCGATGATTTCGCGCGCCTTTTTCTGTATCGGCTTCTCCGCGTCACTCGCGTGGAGGCGTAGCAGGTGCTCGGCAGATCGGATCGCCGCCAGCGGATTGCGCAGTTCGTGGCTGAGCATTGCCAGAAACTCGTCCTTGCGACGTGAGTCTTCAACCAATTGGTTAGCCTGTTGCCTGATCTGCTCGTCCATCTCGCGCAGCGCAACGTCAGCTTTCACGCGCGCGGATACGTCCTGAAAGTAGCACACCACACCATGGACGCCCTCCGGCAGCAAAATCCGGTGGATCCACCACTCAAACACCCCCGTTGCGCTTTGGTTGAGTCGCATCTCGTCGCGCTCGCCGCTATGGTAGGGCTCGCCCGTCTCTAACGTGTGCCGGAACCGTTGCACGATTTCATCTGCATATGGCTTTTGCCAAATCAAATGCATGACCTCGCCAAAGTCACGACCCAGCACGGGGGAATCGTCAGGCACGTTGAGCGTTCCGGGGTTCACGTGGCGTATGCGAAAGGCGGCGTCAATGAGATAGACGCCAAGCGGGGATGCGTAGAGCAACGTCTGAAACTGGTGGGCATGTCGCTTCAGGGTTTCGGCAGTTTCCGCGCGCTCTGTAATGTCTTCGATTGCGACCAGAACGCGCTCGGACGCTTGCTGGGCGTCAGCCACACGGCGGGCGTTGAGCAACAGGATCTTCCTGCCGACGGTTTCGGCGTGGAAATCGACCTGGAAACCCTCAACAGTGGTGCCCTGCTGTAAGACGCGCGTGAGCTGCGTTCGCAGGTCCGCTATGTCCCATTGACGGTTGCCAAGATCGTAAATGAACCTGCCTAGCGTTTCACTGGGCGAGACTTCGAAACTGGCATAGTAGGCGCGATTTGCGCTTTCAACGTGCAGCTGGCTATCGAGCACCAACAGCGGCTCGCGAATTGTCGCCAAGGCATTCTCGGCGTAATCGCGGGCGGTGGCGGCAGTTCGTTCGCTGCGCTTGAGTGCATCGATATCTGTAAAGGTCAGCACCGCGCCGTCCAGCTTGTGGTCCAGTGTCAAGTACGGTCGCACGCGCAGTGCATACCAGTGACCATCGTTGTCACACAACTCATGCTCCTGTTCGCGCACAGCGGCAATGACTTCGGTGGCAATCCGCTCCAGGTCGGCCGTCGAGGGGGCGGGTTCCTGCGGGGAGCCGGGGCCGTACGCAAGACCGTGCCGCAGGTGGCTGATCGGGCGCCCGACGTCCGCCGTCGTCAGGCGGAACATTTTCTCGGCATAGGGACTGAAGCGGCGCATGCTCAAGTCGCGTGCCAGCAAAATGAGCGCGAATTGTGCCGAGGTCTCGAGGTTAACCAGATCGTTGTTGAGCCGATTGAGCTCGACGTTGCGATTGTTCATCTCCTCGTTCACCGTGATGAGTTCTTCGTTCGCCGACTCCAGTTCTTCCTTCGATGTTTCCAATTCCTCGTTGATGCTCTGCTGTTCTTCGTTGGCGGATTGGACCTCCTCGTTGGACGCCTGCAGCTCCTCGTTGGCTGCTTCGTGCTGCTCCTGCACGGTCTCGAGGTATTCGCGCAACTCGGCCAAGTCGGATTCCAGATCCGCGATGCCGCGCTCCTCCTGTTTCGCAGTCAGCGGCCGCCTTGTTGGCAGCGCAGCAACCTGCGCGCCGCCGCGCTTTTTTGCTTCCTCGAACAGGATCAAAAAATTCCGTTCGGGCAGATTCTTCAGCGGAATGACTTCGATGTTTACGGATCGCGTCTTGCCGTTGTCGGTGAGCCGCACGTTATCCTTGCGCGCGGTCTTGTTCTGCTTCCTGGCAAGATGGATCGCTGTCCGCAGCGGCAACATCAGCCCGTTCCGCGCCATTTTCAGAACGTCGAAGCTCGCCTTGCCGGTCGGCGGCTGAAGGTATGCGGCGGTCGGCCCGCGGAACTGAACTATTTCCAATTTGTTATTCACCAGCACGCCGGGGGGCGCGAAATGGTTGACCGTGATCCGGTCGGCTTCCCGCTGCGCGCTGAGCTCGCTGCGCAGGCCGACTGGCGGTGCCGGTTCATCCGCTGGCTGCAGGGGCGTCGGCGGCTGTCTTCCTCGTCGCACTTGTTGATTAGCCTGCGCGCTCCTGACAGGGAAGTGAAACGCTGGGGTCGGGCCCGGCTTGCGGGAGTAGATCTTGTGCTTGCGGTCCACGGGCTCAAACAGGTCCGTGAAATTGCCGATCGATTCCGATGCGCCGAGCAGCAAAAATCCGTTGGGCTTGAGCGCGTAGTGAAAGGCGGGCAGCGCCTTTTCCTGCAAGGCCGGTTCAAGATAAATCAGCAGATTGCGGCAACTGATGAGGTCCATGCGCGAGAAGGGCGGGTCGGCAATCAAATTCTGCCGAGCGAAAACGACCATCTCGCGCAGCCTTTTGTTGACGCGATAGCCCGCCTGTTCTTCGCCGAAGAACCGCCGCAGGCGCTCAGGCGCGATATCGCCGATGAGACTCTTGGCGTAGAGGCCATGCCGGGCCGTGTCGAGCAGCGCGTCATTGAGATCGGTCGCGAAAATCTGCAGATTGCGTGCCTGCGACTCCTTCTCCGCCGCCTCCACGAACGACATGGCGATCGAGTACGCCTCCTGACCGGTGGAGCAGCCAAGCACCCAAAAGCGCAGCGGAGCCTCGCCGCGCAGTTTGAGCAGCTTGGGAAGGACCGTCTCCTTGAGAGCATCGAACGTCTCGGGGTTGCGGAAAAAGCTTGTCACGCTGATGAGCACATCGGAGTACAGCGCGTCGAGCTCCTTGGCGTTGGCTCGCAAGAAACCGGCGTATTCCGCGAGGGTGTTTTGCTTGGTGAGGATTACGCGCCGATTGATGCGCCGCTGCAGCGTGTTAGGCCTGTACAGCGAGAAGTCCACGCCGGAGTGGTTGCGCAGCATCAGCAGGATCGCGTCGTACCCCAGGACGGTGCCTGCCGGCGCCGCTTTCGCCACGGCCCGCGCCCCATCCTTTGCGGCGCGCATTGGGGTCTCGAGCGGTTGGCCCGCGACGTACGGATGTTTCGCGATCCGCGCGAGTTCCATGGCGATACCTGCGGGCGAGAGCACCAGGTCGACGCAGCCGGCCGCGACGGCGCTGCGCGGCATCGAATCGTGCTTGGCCGAATCATCCTGAGCGAAAGTGAACCCACCCTCAGCCTTGATCGCCTCAAGGCCCAGCGTCCCGTCGGTCGCAGTGCCGGAAAGCACTATGCCAATCGCGCGACCGCCCTGGTCCTGAGCCAATGACTCAAAGAACGAGTCAATAGGCCGATGCGGCGTTCGGGACTGTTGGCGCGGCGCGAGCTTTAGAACGCCCTGCACGACGCTGAGGCTGGTGTCGCGCGGAATAATATAGACGTGATTGGGCTCTATCCTCTGTGCGTCCGTGATCTCGCTTACGGACAATAACGTGGCGCGCGAAAGTATCTGCGTGAGAGCGCTTTCATGGTCCGGATCGAGGTGTTGAACGAGTACAAACCCCATTCCTGTGTCAACCGGCAGGGCCTGGAGCAATTGCGTGAACGCCTCCAGCCCGCCTGCCGAGGCCCCCACGCCGACAATAGGAAACGCCGCGGCACCGGGCGCTGTTGCACGATTCCTGGCGCGGCTGGGCGGAGACTTGCGATGTTGGGCTGGCTTACGCCGCATCAGGCTCATAGGGCCTAACTCTACCTAAATGACGTTGGCGGGGCGTGCAATTGTGCTGTCTAATGGGTTCCTTAGTTCAGGATGTCCCCGCAGGCCAGCGATTCAGCGCTGCAGCACACTGCGAATTGAGCGCACCAGTTCCTCCGGATCGCCGGTTTTCACCACGTACGCCGCGGCGCCCGCGGCTATCGATCCCCGGATCATGTAAGGGTTTGCGTGCCCGCTGTACATGATGAACCGTACCGCCGGCATACGAGCGTGCAGGGCCGGTAGCGCGTGCAAACTCGACTCACCCTGCAATTCAACATCCAGAATCACTACATGCGGGCCATGTTCGAGACATAGCGGTTCGACAGCTCCCAGACTGCCCGTCTGTCCGACACACTCAATGTCCGGCTCAGCATCGAGCAGGCAGACAATCATCTCGCGCAGATCCTCATTGTCTTCGGCGATAATTACGCGGATGTCGTGAGCCATGCCACTACATTAGTGCGTCAGCCGACCTGCTGTCTGCAGGCGGATTCTGATAGTGATTTGACCGGCGAGCCCCTGCCGCGAATCAGGCCATATTGCGTATCGGTTACTGCTCCCTGCCCCAGGGGCCGCGGGCCCGGGACGTCAGGACTTTCCCATCGTAAGCTCCCCCATTTGAGAAACAGTGCAACTTGGACGCTCCCGGCGCAAACGGGAGACGGAGATGAAGAAATCGAGGTTTACGGAATCGCAGATCGTGGCGATTTTGCAAGAAGCTGACGCGGGCACGCCGCCTGCGGAGCTAACACGCAAACATGGCATTGGCCGATCGTGCTAGTTCAAGTGGAAATCCAAATACGGGGGTGTTTCGGTGAATAAACTGAAGCGCATCAAAGAACTCGAAGCGGAAAACGCCAAGCTCAAGCGCATGTATGCGGATCTGGCGCTGGAAAACACGGCCATTAAGGATGTGCTGTCCCGAAAACGGTAACGCCGTCCGCGAAACGAGAGGTAGCCCAGTTGTTAGCACAAGAGCATGACCTGCCGGTGCAACGAAGCTGCCAGATCGTGGGACTGTCCCGGGCGGCGTTTTATCGGGTCCCTGTGAATCGATCTGCGCGTGATGCGCCGGTGATCGATGCCTTGAACCAGGTCGTGGCTCGGCATGCTCGCTGGGGCTGAATTTACCGAGGCGCACGAGACGCCGACTGCCCCTGCGCCAACCATTGCCGCTAGACGTGCCTGGGTCGTTGAACCAAGTCTGGTCGCTGGATCTTGTGCACGACGCCCTCTATGACGGACGACGCTTTCGGACGATGAATGTGCTGCATGACAGCAATCGCGAAGCACTGTACGGGTGATGGAGCAGCTCATTGAGTTACATGGTAACCCGGCGGCACTGCGCCTAGACAATGGCATGGAGCTAACAAGCCATGCGATCGTTGACTGGGCAAAGGAACGAAACATTGCGTTGCGATTTTCCGAGCCTGGCAAGCCCAATCAGAACGCGTACATCGAAAGGTTCAACCGCACTTACCGCGATGAAGTTCTGGATTGCTATTTATTCGACTCAATCGAGCAAGTGCAGGACATCACAGATCGCTGGCTACCGCTAAACAACGAACAACGGCCTCACGACTCCCTCGGGCGAGTGCCGCCTCTGACCTACCTGCCGAGGGAACTAACAGCCCGAGAGTGTCCCAGTGCCAGTTATGCGGAGATCAGCGACATGCCGCTCGTGACGGCCGGGGAAGATCAAGACAGAAGCACGACGACTCCAGCGTTTGGCCAAACAGGGTCGCCTGCGACGTATCTACGCGGGTATCTACACTGACGACCTTGCACAGCCACTGGCAACGGTAGTCCGCCGGGAACTGCTCACGCTGTGCGCACTGATTATCCCGGGTGGCATCCTCTCGCATCGCTCGGCACTGTAAGGTAGCCAACCCACCGTTGGCGGGAATGTATTCCTCACCGGATCGCAACGCCGGAATTTCAAACTAACCGGCGTGACGCTACGAATGGTTCGCGGAGTGGGGCCGCTGGATTCGGACATCCGTGTTCCCACGTTGTGTGGCGATGTCTACATCGCGAGTCAAGCGCGCGCGTTGCTCGAGAACCTTGACGAAAGTCGCGGCGACCCAGCGGAGCGGCGCACAATGGGTGCCGAGGGCGTCGAGGCTTGGCTCGATCGGTTCGCTAGTCGGGATATTGGCGATGGGGTCAACAAGCTGCGCGATGCGGCGCGAGCTGTCGCCGAGCCACTTGGGCTGCAAAAGGAATTCGCACGACTGGATGCCATCATTGGCACGCTACTCGGTACTCGCACGTCGCGCCTGAGCGCGCCGGGGGCTGTCGCCCGGGCTTCCGGCAGGCCATATGACGACGCGCGTGTCGCGCTCTTTCAGACGTTAGCCGAAGAGCTGCAACGCGATCCACTGCAAGTGCCCGTGGCGGATCCGCGAGCTGCTAGCGACCTACAGGCTTTTGTCGAGACTTACTTTTCCAACTATATCGAAGGGACGGAGTTCGAGCTGGAAGAGGCACACGACATCGTAGTAAATGGCCGGCCGCTACAGTATCGCGAAGACGACTCGCACGACATCCTCGGTACCTATCAGGCTATTTTGAAATCCAAGTCTGATCCTTCCGTACCACGGGACTTTGTCGCCTTCGCGGCCCAGCTGCGAGAGTGGAATGCGCGCGTCATCGAATCACGCCACGCGAAGCGTCCTGGCGAGTTCAAGGCGCAGATCAATCGTGCCGGGAACACCGTGTTTGTTGCGCCGGAGCTTGTCATCGGGACACTCGGCAAGGGCTACGAAATCATCATGAGTGCGGTGACTCCCGCGAATCGCGCGGCACTTGCAGCATTTGTGGTGGCAGAGGTGCATCCCTTCGCGGACGGCAATGGCCGTACGGCGCGCCTTGCGATGAATCTCTTTCTGACCGAAGCAGGGCTGGTGCGCATCATCATCCCGACGGTCTATCGCGATGACTACATGTCGGCCCTGAAGGCCATGTCCAATTCAGCGCATCCCGTTCCGCTGGTCAGGATGCTTGCGCGTGCGGCACTGTTCAGCCGCTGGATAGACTTCAGTTCGAAGCCGGCAGCGTTTGCTGCGTTGAAACAGTCGAAGGCATTTGAGCGTGCCGAAGTTGCGAGACTGGTGTTTGGATGAAGCGGTGTGATTTGTCTACGTGCGTAGATCGTCAAGTGGAAAACAACGCATAAATAGTCATATCTTCCGGGAAAAGAGTTGTCGCCATCGACCGTCGCAACTCCGTCGCCTCCAAGATGATGTTAGGTCCTGCGCGGTGTGCTCTGCGCACAGTCGCGGGAAAGTGGTGTCGACGTGAATTGTCAGAGCGCAAGTTCATTGATTGTCTGACAAGGCTTCGCCGGGACATCCAAATCGTCGTTAGCGAGTCAGGTCGTAGGCGTGATAGTGGACTGTATCCGTCGACTTAAGATAAATTTGTACCTACTGTGCGCCTAACGATGTTCGGCTAACATAGTTGTTAGGTCTGGAGGCGGCGGCAATCAAACGGCGCGCCTAAGCCGTTGAATTGATGGCTATTTGTTTCGTCAGGTTTTTAGGTTGCCCCCACAGTTGCCCCCGGGAGCAAGGCATTCCACCAAGGCGAAAACTTGGAGAAGATCGGGCGGGCCTGCGCAGAGCCGGCGGACTTTAACTTATTGGTCTACAACCGAATATTATTGCGCGATGGTCTTTTGGCTCATTTTGAAATCCCATAGTGGAAACCCCAGTAATATTGCAGTTATCTTGCGCAATGATTGCGTATATGCAATCATTCCTAGGTGCGAATTGTAGTTGACTCCGATGTCTGGGTTGCGGGACTTCGAGGCGTTGGCGACGCCAATTCCGTTCTGTCCATGTGTATTTCGGGGCGGCTGCGACCGCTCATGGGTGGGGCGCTGATTGCCGAATATGAAGACGTCATGGGTCGCGACAATCTATGGAAGACCTGCCGTCTAAGCGCCACCGAAAGAGACGAGTTACTCGACATATTTTTGAGTAAGTGCGATTGGATCAAGGTGTATTTTGCTTGGCGACCCAATCTGAGAGATGACGCCGATAACCACATTGTTGAGTTGGCCGTTGCTGGTCAGGCCAATGCGATCGTGACTCGAAACGTTCGTGACTTGCGTAGTGGGGAGTTGCGGTTTCCTGGGATTGGGATATTGACGCCGCGGCAGTTATTGCAGGAGTTCGAAACATGAGTGCATTGATCGTGAGAATGCCCGAGGAAAAGCGGACAAGACTTAAGCTGCTGGCAAAGGCGCGGCAGATGAGCGTCAACAAATTGATTGACGAGATGGCGACTGTGCTGTTAACGGATTTCGATGCTGAGACGCGATTTCGTTTACGTGCAGCGCGTGGCGCTGGCCATGAAAAGCGTGGCCTGGAGCTGCTGAGCAAAGCGGCTGGTGGCGTTAGGCGCAGAGCGGCTCACCACAAGAGCACACAGGCCAATTAAACATTATGCTAATGTTAGCCTAACATTGTTAGGCGAACAGAGTTGTTAGGTTTTGAGGCGGCGGCTACTGAACTGTCTGAGCAAGCTATTGATTGCGAACGAATTTGGCTTTCATGGCGCGGTAGTTGCCCCCACAGTTGCCCCCCGGGACTTCTTCCCTCCACTGATGGGCTGGAGACGGGCCGAAAACTTCTGTGTCCATTAAGTGATTTGGCGGCCTTGGGAGCACGCGGCTCCGCTACATGCCCAGACGCCAGACAGGCTAAAGACGCGGTGCGGGAGTCTCGTAAACTACAGTTGACAGTATGTACCCTATAGTTTACAGTAACCTGTGCGCGAAATCCTGAAATCCGGGACTTTCGATCGGTGGCTCGCCAGTCTGAAGGACGTGCGGGCCAAGGTCCGTATTGCCATTCGGATTGATCGGTTGGCGCATGGTAATGCCGGCGATGCTAAGCCAGTGGGTGCCGGTATCAGTGAGCTGCGGATCGATTACGGTCCTGGCTATCGCGTGTATTTCATGCAGCGCGGGCAAGTAGTGGTGCTGCTGAACGGTGGCGACAAGCGCTCGCAGGCGTCCGACATCCGCCGAGCGATGGAAATTGGCCAGAAATTCAAGGAGTGAGGCATGGTGACCAAGAGAAAGGTTAAGGAAGCATTTTCCCGCTACGACACCGCGGACTATCTGAAATCGGAAGCGGACGTCGTGGCTTACCTCGAAGCATGCATGGAAGAGGCGGGTAATGACCCGGCATTCATTGCCCAGGCACTCGGTACAATTGCTCGCGCGCGCGGCATGTCAAAACTCGCCAGGAAGACCGGACTTACACGTGAGGGTCTCTACAAGGCGCTCAGCAAAGACAGCAACCCCAGTTTTGGCACGGTGCTACGCGTTATGCATGCTCTTGGGCTGAAGTTCACGCCGGTCGTTGCTTAGTAATTCAATGACCTAACGTTCTCAGGCTGGCTTCAGATGACGCTCGTTTTGTGAACACGGACTGTCCACAACGCCAGGTCAACTTCAGCTCGCCAGATTCTTCGCTCCGGCACGAATATTAAGCTAACATTGTTAGCCTAACAGACTGGTTAGGTTTGGAGGCGGCGGCCACTGAACAGCGCGAACAAGGCACTGATTTGAAATGGTTTCCTGTGGCAGCGTTTGACAGTTGCCCCCACTGTTGCCCCCAGACATTTGGTATTGGCACAGGCCAGATCGAAATTCCAGCATCCGACATTTGGACCGAATTCGTCGGGGTTCGCGCAAGTCGTACTAAAGTCCGATTGGCGGTTGATTTTCCATAGTTGCACTGTGGTTCGTGCAGGCGCGGCGACGACTTGTCGGGACGGCGTGCAATTGCTTTTTAGTCCCATATGGATATAATGAGTTCGTGAAGCCAAGCGATCCTGGGCACCCTGCAGCACAGCCGCCACTAAAGCCTTTGGTTTGGATTGGCGGTAGTAAAAAGGACCTGAAAGCCCTGCCGGCGGCTGTAGTCGACGTGATCGGATATGGTCTGTATCTCTCGCAGCGCGGGCTGCGGCATTCGCAATGCAAGACCCTGCGCGGTTTCGGCGACGGCAGCGTCATTGAGATCGTCGAGGACCACATAGGAAACACCTATCGTGCGGTGTATACGGTCCGGTTTGCAGAAGCTGTGTTTGTGCTACACGTGTTTCAGAAGAAATCGACGCGTGGTGCCGAGACACCCAAGCCGGAGATGAACTTGATTGCTGCGCGTTTGAAACGCGCGGCGGAGATTGCGAAGGAGATGGCCCAATGACTCAACCAAAACGATCGAATCGGCCTATTCGTTTGAATCGAATGGTCCACGAAATGGGAAGTCGGAATGTCTATGTCGATCTCGGGATGGCTGACGCGGACACGATGCTCGTCAAGGCTCAGCTGGTCACGAAGATCGCCGAGATTCTGGATGACCGCGCATTGACGCAGGCCAAGGCCGCTGAAATTCTGGGCGTACCGCAACCCAAACTATCGCGACTGCTACGCGGGCAATTCCGTGGCTTTTCAGAACGAAAACTCATGGACTGCCTTACCAGGCTTGGCAGGGATATCCAGATCGTCGTGAGCGAGTCAGGTCGAAAGCGTGGCAGTGGATCTGTTTCCGTCGTCTTCGGATGATTTCCTCGCCACTGTTAGCCTAACAATGGTAGGCTAACAGTATTGTTAGGTCTGGAGGCGGCGGGAATTGAACCCGCGTCCGCAAGTCCTACGCGGATGATTCTACGTGTGTAGCTCTCTCATTGTTTCTCGCCTTGCGCTACCCGAGGAGCAGGGAAGACGCTCAGCCAGTGACAGTAACTTTTAACGGCAC
>JANMYM010000089.1:0-3098 GCA_031382085.1 Gammaproteobacteria bacterium | reverse complement strand
ATGCGGTTGAGAAGTAATAGAGAAACGGATTGACAATCACCTTATCAAATTCGCTCCTGGTGATTTCCACTGCGGAGCCGTTCACGCGGTAGTAGAACTTTTCGCCATCCTCGATTGCCTCGGCCCAATATTGCTCGGTGTTGATCCGAAGGTATCTGACATTCTGCAATCGCAAAGTCTCCGCCGGAACTTGCCCAATTCTTAGACGAGTAATTTCCACGTTCACTCTCTTGTCTAGTCACGTTCGACGATCTGTCGGGGGCGGCAATCTGGATCAACTCCCCCCGGTCCTTCGCTCAGAAAAGCAGGCAGACCAGCCTGAAAATGATCGGTCAGGTCATCGAAGTAGGACCAACTCAGGCACCCCGTCAGCCCCACACCAGACGATGGCGTTTTGCCCGTGCCGCACGCCAAGCGCACTGGCCATTTCCCGATTGGCAGCCAGCACCAAGAAGCTTGGCTCCGCCCAACCAGTTGATGGATGTTGGCCGATGCCTGCAATGAACTCCAGGCCCTGATCGTTCAGTTCCGCGACCAATGCGGCTTGACGCTCCTTATTGACTTCGGGGTCAAGCGTCTGACTGAAGGGATTGCAGGCTGTGATGAATGCGCTTGACTCGGCACCGTGGGCATCGTGCAACGCAATGAGCATCGGGGCGGCCAGGCCAATCTTGAGCGTTATGGGCGCATCACCATGGACGTGGTATTCCGTTTCCAGGTAGGCCTGGATCGTGTCGCGATCGATGGCTGAGTTTGAAAACAAAAAACCCTCCGTTCAAGGAGGGCCGACGCTTACACCCGCTTGGTTGCTCCCCAGGAGCCACATCCGCTTTCGCGATCCACCTTGCCCGGGCGGGCAGGTTGGCATGGGCGTCGACCCATTTCAAAATGTGACTGAATCTTAGCACCCCACTTCAGAATCTGCAAGATCGATTTTGGTGGCCACGCAATCGCATGAGACTCGGCAAGACGGTCAAGGCTTTTCCACAACGATCGCCTTGGTCAGGTCAAAACGCCAACAGAAGTGGCCCCGGATGTCTGAACAGCTTCCCCCGATTTATGAGTGGACTGCGGGCGGGTTGGGCGGAGCAACGCAAGCGGGTTGCCTGACCGGCTCCAAAGCAGCGATACCGGGTACCGGCCAGTGTCGGGTATCAGGTCGCCAAATTTCGTCATCGGGACCGAGGCCATCAACACCCAGTCTGTTCTCGCGCCCTTACTGCGCTAAGTCCGAGTCCGACCATCCCTGCCGGCCACTGCCCGACATCTGTTCGCTGTTGGACGACCGGCAAACCGCTTGGGTCCAGCCGCGTCGGCGACCTCGGCCGATCCCGATCGGGCAGGCGCGCGCATCCAGGCTTCCGCCAAGCACTCGCTCCGAACGTCAAACTTCCGTTCTACTGGCACGACGCCACTGCGCCAGCGGGTCCGGCACTGCCTTTCCGACAACGAGGCCACCCCGCGCAGATCGAGCTTCTGGACCGGACCTTGGACGCGCCGAAAACAGGAGGACATTCCCGGTTCGACCATGCAGTTCAAGCCTTCCCCACGTCGCAGCCGACGACGCGCGCCATGACCAGGCGCACAGCAGCTGGCACTGGCTCGATGACAGGAACCGGCAGGCGATGGGCCAGAGCGCGCCCAACTACCGCCAGGGGTCCTCCTCCGATGACGATTGCCTGCGCATCGTCGTCGCCGACCGCGAGCTCGCAGACACGCAGCAGCGCCTGTTCGAGGGCCAGCGGGTCGGCCATCAGCACCCGTGGATCTCCGGGCGTGACGCGCACTCCCACGCACTGGGATCGCAGACCATAGCGCTCCGCGGTACGCATAATCATGCGCGCGAGGTCAGGTGTTGTCGTGACCACGCTGAAACGGCGCCCACCCAACGCTGCTTCGCCCATACCGGCTTGCGCGATGCCGACAACCGGGCACGCAAGTTCGCGTGTCAACCGCTCATGGCCGGGATCACCGAACGCGGCGATGATGACAGCGTCCGGCTTGTTGCGCAACAGAACCGGGCGTAGTGCCACAACCGCGTCGGCCGCGAGGGCCAGCGACGCCTCGTCGCAGATCAGCGATGCGCCGAAACCCGCCGTCAACGCGTCGAGATTTGCGCCGGTGCCAGCAATCTGCTGAGCGATCATGAGCATGTCCCGCGTCGTCGCGACATTGGTGTTGGGGTTGACCAGCGTGATACGCATCAGCGCAAAGCACCGGATGCCGGCACGGCATCGATGAACGCACGTGCAATCGCGGCGCGCGGCGCGATCCACAGCCGGTCGCGCCTGTACACAAGCAGGCGCAGGATGTCCCGAAATGCCGCGAACCGGCCGGGCCGACCCGCAATCCGCAGGTGAAAACCCAGATTCAGCAGGCGCGGCAGGCCTCGTGCGGCCTCCGCCTCCAGCGTGTCCAGCGCATCGCGGACGTACTCCACCATCTCGCAAGAGCGCACGAAGCCGTTGGGGTGGAAGAACTTCATGTCGTTCGAATCCAGCGAGTACGGAACGACCAGCAACGGTCCGCTACGCGGTGCATGGTCGTAGTACGGCAGGTCGTCATCAAATCCGTTCGAGGTATACAGAAATCGCCGCTCCACCAGCAGTTCGCGCGTCCAAGGGCTTTCACTGCCGCGACAGAAAAACCCCACGGGTGAGACTCCTGTGGCCTGCTCGATGGCGTCCACTGACCGGTCCAGGTCGGCCGCCTCGACAGCGGGATTTGCGTAATCGGCATGGGGACGCCAGCGCCAACCATGCACCGCGGGTTCATGACCGCGATCGGTCACGGCTCGCGCAAGCTCCGGCGAACGCTGCACCGCCATGCCACAGAAGAAAAATGTTGCAGGCACCGCATGCTCGTCGAGCGCGTCGAGCATGCGCCACAATCCGGCGCGCAGCCCATAACCGAAGATCTGCTCCTGCCCGATGTCGCGAACCCCGGGCGGCACGACGCTGGTCACCTCGCCCATGGTTTCCGAACGGGCGTCGCCGTCACCAACCTGAAGCTCGGCGCCCTCCTCGAAGTTGACGACCACCGACACCGCCAGACGCATCCCGCCCGGCCAGACCATGTCAGGCCAGCGCCCCGCGTAC
>JANMYM010000082.1:0-167666 GCA_031382085.1 Gammaproteobacteria bacterium | reverse complement strand
GGCCACGCCCGAACTGCGCACTCGCCGGCATCGCAGCCAGTCCCTCAACGCCCGCGCCGCGAAACAATTGCAGCAACACTGTTTCCAGCTGGTCATCGCAATGCTGCGCGGTCAACAGGATCTCGCCGGCACGCAGCTCGGCGGCTAACAGCGCATAGCGCGCCTCACGCGCGCGCGCTTCGACCGATTCGCCGCGCCGCGCGACGTCCCGTGCATGCCGGACGCGGCACGGGACCTCCAGTTCGCGGCAAACCTGGCGAACCCCGCGGGCAAAGCTCGCGGCGGCTGGCTGCAAGTGATGATTGACATGGACAACGCGCAACTCGAAACGCCGCTGCCGGCGCAAGCGCGCCAGCAATTCCAGCAGCACGCGTGAATCAACGCCGCCGCTGCAGGCTAACAAGAGTCGCGCCTGCGGCCAGCCCTCGATGCGCTGCCGCAGTTCCGCCTCCAGCCGCGCTACTGGATCCACGACGGGCGGATCCACGACGGGCGGCTACACGGCGGGATCGGGCTCAGGCGGCGCCCGCGTTTTCTGTGTAGACGCCAAACGACGCGATACGCTCGTTGCGCCGGTCGCGCAGCGCTTCCGGACTCAGGACATCCAGCACTTGCAGATGCCTCTGCAAGGCGGCCTTTAGATCCGCGGCAATCTGCGCGCCGTTGCGGTGCGCGCCGCCGAGCGGCTCGGGCAAAACTTCATCGATCAGGCCCAGCCTGGAAAGGCGCTCGGCAGTCAGGCCCATCGCATCGGCGGCGACCTCCTTCTTGTCAGCGCTCTTCCACAGAATGGACGCACAGCCCTCGGGTGAAATCACCGAATAGGTGCTGTACTGGAGCATCAGCAAGCGATCGCAAACGCCAATAGCTAACGCCCCGCCCGACCCACCTTCGCCGATCACGACGCTGATGATCGGGATGCGCAGCACCGACATTTCAAACAAATTGCGGGCAATGGCCTCGGACTGGCCGCGCTCTTCGGAGCCGATGCCCGGATAGGCCCCCGGCGTGTCGATCATTGTGATCAGGGGCAATCGAAACCGCTCCGCCAGACGCATAAGGCGTAATGCCTTGCGATAGCCTTCCGGCTTCGGCATGCCGTAATTGCGGCGCACACGCTCCTTGGTATCGCGTCCTTTCTGGTGGCCGATCAGCATGAGCGGCCGGTCGGCGAGACGGGCCAGGCCGCCGACAATCGCCGCGTCGTCGCCGTACATGCGATCGCCGTGCAGTTCCTGCCAGTCACTGAAAATCATGTTGACGTAATCGAGTGTATACGGCCGCTGCGGATGGCGCGCGAGCTGGGTAATCTGCCACGGCGTCAGGTTGGTGAAGATATTTCTTGTTAGCTGCTGGCTCTTGGCCTCGAGGCGCGACAGCTCGTCCTGGATATTGACGCTGCCATCTGCGCTGACATGCCGAAGCTCATCGATCTTCGCCTCGAGCTCGGCGATGGGTTGTTCGAAATCGAGAAAACTGAGTGGCATGGTGGCCTCGGAGGTTACGGCGCGGATGCCGTCGAAGCAAGCGGCGCGCTATCACGTGCCGGAGGCCCGAAAACAACGTCCACACCGTCGCTGCCGAACAGCGCGTGCAGCGATTCCAGCAGGTCATGGCTGGCACGCACGCGCCACTCCGGTCCAAAATCCAGATCCGCCTGTCCTGCCGCGTTGCGGTAACGCAGCGTGACATCCGTGCGGCCACCGCGGCCCGACTGCAGAATCGCGGCTAGTTTCTCCAGCAATTTGTCGCTGGCAGTCCCGGGCCAGTCCAGTAACAGGCGCTGCGCCTGTTGCTCGCGCAGTCGGTCGAGCTCAAAGACCCGTTTGGCATTCAAGCGCCAGCCGGCGGTGAATTCGTCGTAACGCAGCGCACCCTCAACTAACAAAATCGCGTCCTTGACGATCAATTCACGGTATTGCTGAAAAACTTCATCGGAAAATCCGACCTCGATGCGGCCGCTGCGATCGTCCAGCACAGCGCTGGTGCGCATGCCGCGCTTGCGCAGCTCGTGCACATAGCCGACCACGGCCGCATTGCGCGCCGGATAGAAGCCGCGTTCATTGCCGCCGGTAACCGGTTTTTCGCTGTTGATATCACCAATGCGGGCGCTTGCAAAACGCTTTTGTTCGCGCCGATAACGATTGAGTGGATGGCCAGTGAGGTACAAACCGAGCGTCTCGCGCTCACCGGCGAGCCGGATGCTCTCACTCCACTCGGGCTGAAACACGCGCGCTTCCTCGCCACCCTGCGGCATGGTCCGACTGGCGGCCAGTCCGAACATATCGTTCTGGCCGGCCTCGGCCGCCCGGACATTCTGCTCGCCTAACAGCATGGCGGCGGGAAGGCGCGCCATCCAGGTGGCACGATTCTGCCCCAGCGAATCGAGTGCGCCACTGCGAATCAAGGCCTCGAAGGCCCGCCGATTGAGTTTCGTGGGATCGACCCGGCGGCAAATGTCCTCCAGCCCGACATAAGGCCCGCCCTTGCTGCGCTCCAGCACCAGCGCTTCGACCGCAGCAGCACCGACGCCCTTGATAGCCCCCAGGCCGTAACGCACCGACTGACCGGACACAGCGGTGAACTCGTAGACCGATTCGCTGATGTCCGGCGCCAACACCGCAAGCTTCATCTGGTCGCACTCGTCCTTGATGGTGACAACCTTGTCGGTGCTGTCCATGTCGGCGGACAGCACGGCTGCCATGAATTCGGCCGGATAATGCGCCTTCAGCCACGCGGTTTGATAGGACAGCACCGCGTACGCGGCTGAGTGCGATTTGTTGAATCCGTAGCCAGCGAACTTTTCCATCAAGTCGAAAATATGCGCGGCGCGCATCTCGGCAACGCCGCGCGCAACCGCGCCGCTGACAAAAATGCTGCGCTGCTTGGCCATTTCCTCGGGCTTCTTCTTGCCCATCGCGCGTCGCAGGAGATCGGCGCCACCCAGCGTATAGCCGGCTAACACCTGCGCAATTTGCATGACCTGCTCCTGATAGAGGATCACGCCGTAAGTTGGCTTGAGTACTGGCTCGAGCGAGGGATGCAGGTAATCGACCGGGCCCTCACCGCGGCCGTGCCGGCGCGCGATGAAGTCATCGACCATGCCCGACTGCAGTGGGCCGGGCCGAAATAGCGCCACCAGTGCCACGATGTGGTCGAAGGTCTCAGGTTTCAGCCGTCGGATCAGGTCTTTCATGCCGCGCGATTCCAGCTGAAATACCGCCGTTGTCTGCGCCGATTGCAACAACGCATAGGCCGCCTTGTCATCGAACGCCAGCGACTCGACGTCGACCGGCAGTTCGCCTGCTGCGGTGCGCGCCGCGTTGATGATGCGCACGGCCCGCGCGATGATGGTGAGAGTACGCAGGCCGAGAAAATCAAATTTCACCAGGCCCGCGGCTTCGACGTCATCCTTGTCGAACTGGGTGACAACGCCCTCGCCTGAACTCTCGCAATAAAGTGGCGCGAAGTCTGTCAGCACCGACGGCGCGATGACCACGCCGCCGGCATGTTTGCCGGCATTGCGGGTCAGGCCCTCGAGCGACCGGGCAAGATCGATCAGGTTATGGATCTCGTCATCACTGTCGTAGAGGCGCTTCAGCTCTGGCTCTTTTTCCAGTGCCAGATCCAGCGTCATTTCCAGCTCGAACGGCACCAGTTTGGCGATACGGTCCACGAATCCGTAGCTCATGCCTAACACGCGGCCGGCGTCACGCACCACCGCTTTTGCGGCCATGGTGCCGTAGGTAATGATCTGCGATACCTTCTCGCGGCCATATTTGTCGGCGACGTATTCGATGACACGGTCGCGGCCTTCCATGCAGAAATCGATGTCGAAGTCCGGCATGGAAACTCGTTCCGGATTCAGGAAACGTTCGAACAGCAGGTCATGGCGCAGTGGATCCAGGCCGGTGATTCCGAGGGCCCAGGCGACCAGCGATCCGGCGCCCGACCCGCGCCCCGGGCCCACCGGCACGCCGTTAGCTTTGGCCCAGGCAATGAAATCCGCGACGATCAGGAAGTAGCTGGCAAAACCCATCGGCGCGATCACCTTGAGTTCGGCCGCCAGCCGCTCGCGGTAGGGCATAGGATCCTGTTCGCGGGTCTCGGCGGCGGCAGCAAGATGCTGCAGCAGTCCGCGCAGTGCCTCCGCTTCCAGCAGGGATTCCGCCGTCCATCCTGGCGGCACCGGGAAAACCGGCAAACGGCTGCTGCCGAGATCCAGTGTCAGGTTGCAACGCTTGGCGATCTCGACGGTATTAGCGAGCGCCTCGGGCAGATCTGCAAACAGTTGCGCCATTTCGGCAGGGCTGCGCAGGTACTGTTCATGGCTGTACTTGCGCGGCCGGGCCGTGTCGGCCAGCAATGCGCCATCGTAAATGCAGACCCTGGCTTCATGGACTTCAAAATCGCCGGGCTTGAGAAACCGCACATCGTTAGTCGCAACCAGTGGCACATCGCGAGCCGCAGCCAGCGCCACCGTGCGCGCCACCTGCGCCGCCTCGCCGGCGCGCCCGAGGCGCGCCACTTCGAGGTAATAGCGATCGCCGAACAGGTCGAGCCAGCGATCCAGCAGTTTGTTAGCTTCGAGACTGCGCTCCATCTGCAGCGCGCGACCCACATCGCCTTCACTGCCACCGGACAGCGCGACGAGCCCGGCCACATTGGACCGATCAAGCCAGTCGAGCTCGAGTTGCGGCGCACCGCTTTGCTGGCCCTCGAGATAACAACGGCTCACGAGTCGGGTCAGGTTGCGGTAGCCGGCATCGTTCTGGCACAACAGGGTTAGGCGCGACCAGGGCGCGCGCTCCTGGGTGGCGCGGATGCGAAAATCGACGCCCACCAGCGGCTTGATGCCGGCGCTCATGGCGGCGCGGTAGAACTTCACCAGTGCGAACAGGTTGTGCTCGTCCGTGAGTCCCACCGCCGGCATGCCTAACGCCGCTACCGCCTGCATCAGCTCCGGTACGCGCACCACGCTGTCCTGCAACGAGAATTCGGTGTGCAGTCGCAGATGGACGAAGCCGGGCGTGCTCATGCGCGCAATTTTACCGGGGCATAGGAACGCCGGTGCACTGGTGATACGCCCAGGCTGTCAAGGGCCAGCAGGTGCGCCGCCGTTGGATAGCCCTTGTGAATCGCGAAACCATATCCAGGAAAACGCGTATCTAATTGATTCATCAACTGATCGCGCCAGGTCTTGGCGATGATTGACGCGGCTGAGATCGCAGCTACCCTGGCATCGCCTTTGACGATGGTTTCCACCCGCAGCACCCCGGGCAGGTCGGCGAGGGGCGGCAGACGGTTACCGTCGACCTGCACGCAACCGGGCGCCGTGCCCAGAGACTCCACAGCCCGCCGCATGGCCTGCAGCGTGGCCTGCAGAATGTTGATGCGGTCAATTTCGTCGGGCTCGGCCCAGCCGATTCCGATGGCGAATGCGCGCGCTCGTATCAATCCCGCCAGCTGCTCGCGCCGTTCGGGGCTCAGGGTTTTCGAGTCCGCGAGGCCGACGATTGGCTGGCCAGGATCGAGTATCACGGCCGCAGCGACCACGGGGCCGGCGAGCGGGCCGCGACCCGCCTCGTCCACGCCGGTCAGCCGTGCGTGCGTCATCCCGCCAGCAAATTGAGTATTGCGGCGGCGGCGCGCTCGGCGCCGCCACAACGCAGCCGTTCGTGTTGGCCGAGAAACCGCCGCTCGAGATCCCGCACCCGGGCGGGATCCGCGATTTCCTGCGCCAGCGCCGCCGCCAGCGCGGCGGGCTGTACCTGCTCCTGGAAAAACTCCGGCACCCGCCGCTCGCCTAACAAAAGATTCGGTTGCGAGAAATAAGGGACTTTCACCAAACCCAGGCGGCGCAATATAAAAGCCGTGGCGGCACCCAGCCGGTAGGCGACCACCATCGGCCGCTTGCACAGCAGCGTTTCCAAGGTTGCGGTCCCGGACGCGACCAGCACCACGTCCGCTGCGGCGAGGGCACGCTGCGCCTGGCCGTCCAGCAGGCGAACTTCGGCGGCGATGTCAGCAGCGCGGGCCTGTTCGGTAAATATGCCCCGGATCGCGTCGTTGACCAGCGGCACCACCACGACGGTGCGTATGCCCGGCGCCTGCGCCGCGACAAATTGTGCGGCGGCTGCCGCGAAATCTGCGCCCAGACGGCTCACCTCGCCAATACGACTGCCCGGCAACACCGCCAATACCATCGCAGTCGCCGGAACTCCGAGCGCCGACCGAGCTACCTGCCGATCGATGACCAACGGGATCTCATCCGCGAGCGGATGTCCGACAAACTCGGCCTGCACATGGTGCGCCCGATAAAAATCCGGCTCGAACGGCAGCAGGCACAGCACCCGATCGACCGCCTGGCCCATGGTCTTGACCCGCCGCTGGCGCCAGGCCCACACCTGCGGGCTTACGTACTGAACGGTCTTCAGACCGCGGCGCTTCAGCCAGCGTGCCAGGCCCAGATTGAACTCCGGCGCGTCGATTCCGACGAACACGTCTGGCTTGCCAGCCAACAACTCACGACGCAGGCGCGAGCGCAGAGCTAACAGACGTGGCAGGTGCGCCAGCACCTCGGTGATGCCCATGACCGCGAGTTCTTCGGCGTGCGCCAGCATGACGAGACCGAGCGCCTGCATCTTCGGTCCGCCAACGCCGATGAATTCGGCGCCGGGTTGACGTTGCAGCAACGCCTGCATGAGAGCGGCGCCCAGCGTATCGCCGGATGCCTCGCCCGCGACCAGGGCAATTTTCATGGGCTGCCCGTGTCAACGCGCCAGGCTGCGTTCCGACTGGCCGATAAACTCGACCAGCGCAGCTATCTCCGGCGCCTGCCCCGCCAACTCGCGCAGTTTGAGCAACGCATCCGCCAACTTCAGATCCTCACGATACAGGATGCGAAAAGCAGTCTTGACGTTGCGCACCTGCTCGGGCGTAAATCCGCGCCGCGACAATCCGATTGAATTTACCGAATGCGGCTCGGCGGGCTGGCCGACCGCCAGCACATAGGGCGGCACGTCGCGCGTCACCGCCGCGTTGTTAGCAATGAATGCATGCGCGCCGACCTTGCCGTACTGGTGCACGCCGGAAAATCCCCCCATGATGACCCAATCGCCTAACACCACGTGACCGCCCAAAGTCGCGAGATTTGCCAGCACGCAGTGGCTGCCGATCTGGCAATCATGTGCAACATGCGAGTTCGCCATGAACAGGTTGTTGCTGGCGATGCGCGTGACGCCTTCCTGCTTGGTCGTGCCGCGGTTGACCGTCACACATTCACGAAAGGTATTATCATCGCCGATTTCGAGGCGCGTGGGCTCACCCGCGTACTTGATGTCCTGCGGCGCGTCGCCGATCGATGCAAACTGGAACACCTTGTTGCGCCGCCCCATGCGCGTCGGACCATTGACGACGGCATGCGGTCCAATCCAGCAACCGGCACCGATTTCCACGTCAGGACCGATAACCGCGAATGCGCCAATATCCACGTCAGCTGCGATTTGTGCGCGGCCCGACACCTCGGCTTTGCAATGAATCGCCATGACTCAGGCCCTCTTGGCGGGCGGATCGCCTGGCGCAACCATCATTTCCGCGGAGCTCACCTCTTTTTCACCGACGTACGCAACGGTCGAGAATTTCCACAAGCCGCGAATAACCCGCTCCAGCCTGGCGGTCAGAATCAGCTGATCGCCAGGCATCACCGGCTGGCGAAATCGCGCCTTGTCGATCGCTACAAAATAGAACTGTGTCGTGTGGTCCGGAACAATTTCCGCCGTCACGAATGCCAGGATGCCCGCCGCCTGGGCGAGGGCTTCGACAATAAGCACCCCGGGCATTACCGGTCGACCGGGAAAGTGTCCGGCAAAAAACGGCTCGTTGAACGTGACGTTTTTAAGCGCGCGGATCGATTCACCCTTGATGCATGATTCGACCCGATCCACCAGCAGAAACGGATAGCGATGTGGCAAAAAGCGCATCACTTCCAGAATATCCATCGAGATGCCGTTGTCACTCACGTCTCGTTCTCCTCATCGTCCTGATCCGCCATGCCAGCGTCGCGCTCCAGTTTGCGCACCCGCTCGCGCAACTTCCCTATGCGACGGAATTCTGCCACGAGACGCTTCCACTGCCGCGCAGGTTCGGCGGGGAACGCGCCGCTGTACACGCCGGGCTTGTCGAGCGACGCGGTGATCAGCGCGCGGGCCGTGACAATGACGTCGTCACAGATAGTCACATGCCCGGCGACACCTGCATCGCCCGCGAACTGACAGCGCTTGCCGACAATGGAGCTGCCCGCCATGCCCACGCGGCCGGCGATCGCGGTATGCGCGCCGATCCGGCAGTTGTGACCTATCTGCACCTGATTGTCGATCTTGACGCCGTCCTCGATCACTGTATCGCCTAACGCACCGCGGTCGATCGCGGTATTGCAGCCGACTTCAACATCGGCACCTAACACGACGCTGCCGATCTGCGGGACACGCACCCAGGCGCCATGCTCGTTGGCGTGGCCAAAACCATCGCCGCCTATCACGGCGCCGGGATGCAGAATAGTGCGCGGCCCGATGCGCACGCCTTCGCAGATGGTGACTTTTGGAAATATACGCACATCGTCCGCCAGCACGGCGCCAGCGCCTACCACCGATCCGTGCCCAACGACCACGCGTGCACCAATGCTGGCACCCGCCGCTACATAGGCCAATGCCTGGATCTCGGCGCTGGCATCGATGCTCGCACCGGATTCGATCACTGCGGTCGGATGCCGGCCCGGCCGGGCCACTGCCGCTGGATGCAGGCGCTGTGCAATATGAGCGTACACGGCATGGGGGTTGCGCGCGACCAGTGCCGCGACCCGGCAGTCACCTAACAGTGCGCGATCGAGAATTACGGCGCTGGCGGCAGTGGTCTGCAGTTCCTCGAGCCAGCGGCTGTTGACCACAAAGCCTATGGCTCCGGGTCCAGCCTGCCGCAGCGCGGCGACTCTATCAATGCGGATTTGCGGATCACCGTGCAGTTCGCAACCGAACTGCACGGCTAGTTCACCGAGAGTTACCGCCTGAGAAGACGGTTTATCCACCACGATTGCTTATCAGTTTCCACGCGGCTGCGGCCGCGGCGCCGGGGCCGGCGTTGCAGATGCTGGAGGTCGTGGCGTGGCGGGAGCCGCCGCAGCGCCCTGCGGCGTGGCGCGCGCAGTCAATGCACCGAGCACCGCCGAGGTAATGTCAACCGAGGCAGTCGCGTAGGCGAGCGCATCACCAGACAACACGAGATCGTAATTCTGCGCCCGCGCATAGTTACGCACTTCCTCGATCAGAACCCGCGTCAGCTTGCCCTGCTCCTCGTTGCGTCGTGCGTTGAAGTCGTCGGTAAATTCGCTCTGGCGGCGCGCCAGTTCGCGCTCTTCGTCGCGAATTTCCTTTTCCAGTCTGGAACGCTGATCCGGCGACATCGTTGCCTGATCCTTCTGAAACCGGTCGATGCGGGCTTTTTGCGCCGCACCGCGGGTTTCAATTTCTTTCTGCTTCGGTGTGAATTCGGCGCGCAGGGCGTCAATCGACGCGCGTGCTTGCGGCGCGTCATTCTGCAATCGTGCGAAGTCCACGACGCCGAACTTGAGCTCGGCCCTGGCCGCGCCCGATGCTAACAACGTCGCGAGGAACAAGCCTCCGACCCATTTGCTGGACATATTCATCTCGCTGCTTAACCTCTTGAAAACACTTGTTTTAGAATGCCTGGCCAACTGAAAACTGGAATCGCTCTTCTTCATCCTGATACAACACGCCGTCGCCACGGTAGGCGTTGAGTGGCACCGCATAGCTGAACCGGAAGATTCCGAGCGGCGCCAGCCATTGCACCGCAATACCCGTTGAGTGCTTCAATTTATCATACTTGAAGCCGTAATTGAGGCGGGTGCCGGGCGCCAGAACCGTGTTAGTGCTGAAGTCGACCAGTCGGTCCTTGCCATAGAAATCATAGCGATTGCCAGTCGAAAAGACATTGCCCAGGTCGTAGAACCAGCTGACCCGCGCCTGCGCCTTCCATTTTTCCGGCGTCGGGAAGATGACCTCGGCCCGCGCCAGCACCTTGAGATTGCCGCCGTAGGGGTTGCCAAACTGGTCTTTGGGCCCGAGCCGGCTCTCGCGATAACCGCGCACGCTATCGGGTCCGCCGGCGTAGAAATTGCGAAACGGTGGCAAGGCCGTGGTCTTGCCGACATCCATGCCGTAATCGACGCTGCCGGTCAGCGACAGGGTCCAGCGCTTCCACAATGGAATGAACTGTTGCCCGTCATAACTGGCGACAAAGTACTGAATTTCGCTGCCCGGCAACGCGTAACTCAACGACAGGGTGTGGCGCTTGCCGCGATCCGCGAACAGTGTCCGGTTGCGGGAATCCATGCCCCAGCCCAGCACCATCTCGTAGGTGGTGAACTTGTTGCCGTACAAAGTCACAGGCTGAGTGACCAGGTTGCCGGTCGCGGCATCGTAGAACTGCTGATCAAATATCCGCGCAAATGGCCGGCCGTTGTTAGGGCTGCGCACCCAGGCCACCGCCTGGTCGGCGCTGCCGGTTTCGCCTGTGACCAGCGAGTTCTGTTGCACCGACAATCCAAACCGGACGCTTTGAAACTCTGTCAGCGGGAAAGCGTAGTCGACACCGGCCGCGAGCGTCTCGGACGAGAAGTCCGATGACGCAGATACGAATTGCGTGACGTCGCGATAGCTCAATGAAATCGTGCGTGCGACCCCATCGATGCTGGTCGCCGGATCAGTATGTGAAATACCGTAGACCTTCGAGAAGCGGCCGCTGTTCAGGTCGATCGCCACCCGCTCGCCGGTGCCGAGAAAATTGCTGTCGGCGTAATTACCGGTCAGGATGAAGGACTGCGATTCGGAATAGCCGATACCGCCACCAAGCTGCGCCGATGGACCTTCCTTGACCTCGAATTCCACATCCACGAGGTCCGCCGAACCCGGTACAGGCTTGGTCTCAGATTCCACTTTTTCCACGTATGGCAGGCGCTGCAGGCGCTGCTTCGACCGCTCCACCAGCACGTTGGATAACCACGCGCCTTCCAGCTGGCGCATTTCGCGGCGCAACACTTCGTCGTTGATTTTGGTAACACCGTTGAACACGATGTGCCGTACATAAACCCGGTTACCTGGATCGACTACAAAAGTGAGCCCGACCTCATCCTTGCCGTCGACCGGTGTTTGCACCGGATCGACTTTCGCGAATGCATAGCCATCCATGCCGAGCCGGTTCTGCAACAGCTCCTGGGTGGAAGTAATGAGTTTCTTGTTGTAGGTCTGGCCTGGCTGAACTAACAAATAGCGCTTGAGCTCGTCCTGCGGCACGACAAAAGTGCCTGCCAGCTTGATTTCACCGAGCTTGAATACCTGGCCCTCCGAGATGTTTACCGTAATAAAGATGTCGTCTTTCTCGGGTGCAATCGCCACCTGCGTGGACTCAACATCGAAATTCGCGTAGCCACGGTCCATGTAATAGGACCGCAGTTTTTCGAGATCGCCCTGCAAGGCTTCCTTGGCGTACCGGTCGTTCTGCTTGTACCAGGACAACCAGTTAGGCGTCTTCAGCTCAAAGTCTTCGACGATATCCTTATCCGAATAAACCTTGTTGCCGACCACATTGATCTGGCGGATGCGGGCGCGCTTGCCTTCGACGATCTCGATCTTGACGCGCACCCGATTGCCGGGCATGTCTTCGACCTTGGTGTCGATCTTGACGCCGTATTTGCCGCGGCCGTTGTACTGATCCGTCAAAAACTGCTTTACGTCCTCAAGCACCGAACGGTCGAAGGTCTTGCCGGTCGCGAGCCCCACATTGCGCAAACTCTTGGTCAGGTCTTCCGTCTTGATGTCCTTGTTGCCCTTGAGTTCGAAACTCTCGATCGACGGCCGTTCTTTTACAACGACGATCAGCACCGCGTCTTCACGCCGCAGCTGTACATCGCGAAAAAATCCGGTCTCATACAGCGCGCGAATCGCCTCACGCACCCGCGATGGCGTCAGTCGGTCGCCGACGTTGACAGGCAGATAGTTATAGACCGTGCCCTCGGAGACACGCTCCAGACCCTGCACCTTGATGTCGCCGACAACAAACGACAAATCCGGCGGCGTCTGCGCTCGCGCAGCTGTCCCTGCGAGCAGTCCGCAAGCTAACAAAGCGGTCATCAATCGCGGCATAAGGCTGAAATTCCATGAAAAACTGATCATCCGCCCTCAGCCTGGTTGAATTTGTCTGACAATGTCATTGAAAAATGCGACGCCCATCAGCAGCACCAGTAACGCGATACCGATTTGCTGGCCCACCGCCTGCACGCGCTCTGAAAGCGGACTCCCCTTGAGCCACTCGGCCAGCTGATAGATCACCTGTCCGCCGTCCAGAATCGGGATCGGCAACAGGTTCAGGAAGCCCAGACTCAGGCTGATAAGTACCAGCATCGAAACAAATGCCTGCAGCCCGCCCCGTGCTGACTGGCCGGCCACTTCAGCAATCGTGATGGGCCCGGAAAGATTCTTGACCGATACCCGGCCAGTCAGCATTTTCCACAGCATGCTGGCCTGGAGTGCCGTCATGTGCCAGCACTCTTTGACCGCCACAGCGAGCGCTCCAGCCAGTGAATACTTGCTGGGAACCGCCATGCTTGCCACCCATTCGGCGGACGGTTTGGCGAACTCGACGCGGATCTTGCCGGTGGTCGCTGCGTTTTCCTGCTCCGCCAACACCTGCATTTGCGTCGTGAAAGTCTCGCCAGCGCGCCGATAGCGGACCTGGAGGGTCGCACCGGGAGCGGCGCGCACGCGCGCAACAAACTGCTCGCGATCCGCCATCGGCAGGTCGTCAATCGCGAGGATTTCATCGCCAACACGCAAACCCGCGGCCGCCGCCGGCCCGCCCCCGATGACTCCCGCGAGGATCGCAGGTGGACCGACAAACAGGAACCCGGCGCGATCCGGCATGTTCTCCGGCTCGGTCATGGCGATCCGCTTGCTGCTATCCGCAACATGCAGCAGGCGTTCGCGCGTGGCGCCCGACTCGGTAAGGACGCGCATCCGGATATCGCCCTCATCGCTCATCGCCTCGATGAGTGCGACCATCGCCGAACTGCGTCCCGAAACCACGTCGTCATTGATCGCGACGATGGTGTCGCCGCGCGCCACACCGGCCGCAGCCGCCACCGAATCTGCCCGGACCTGGCCCACCACGGCGCGCCATTCGATGCGTCCGGACACCGCCAGTACGATCCACAACAAAAAAACAGCGAACAGGATATTGATGCCCGGTCCGGCTAACAAAACCAGGATTCGCTGCCATGGCGGACGCTGATTGAAGGCACGTGCGCGCTCCTCGACCGGGACCGGCGCCTCACGTTCGTCGAGCAATTTGACGTATCCACCTAACGGAATGCAGGCAAGGACGAATTCTGTCCCGTGCCGATCGGGTTTGCTGCGCCACAGCGCCGGGCCAAAGCCGACAGAAAAGCGCAGCACCTTGAAGCCAAGGCGGCGCGCAACCCAGAAATGGCCGAACTCATGCACCGTTACCAGCACGCTGACCGCCACGATGAACCAGACCGCGGCCCAAACTCCGTTACCCAGCGCATCGAGCATGATCAGCGGCTTCCTGCGTGTTTTGCGGCGTTAGCGGGCAACAGGCGACGGGCAGCACGCCGCGCCGCGTCATCGGCCGCGATCACGTCGTCGAGTGTTTCGATGCGGCCGATCGCGGCTTGTTGCATGACCTTGTCAATGACCGCCGGAATGCCGCCAAAGTTCATTTGTCCGTCCAGGAATGCCTGCACCGCTACCTCATTCGCCGCGTTCAAAATAGCGGGTGCCAGCCCGCCCGTGCGAGCTGCCTGCTGTGCCAGGGGCAAACAGGGGAAACGCGTCGGGTCGGGCGGCAAAAAGTCGAGCCGCCCGGCAGCCACCAAATCGAGGGATTTTACACCGGAAGCCATTCGCCCGGGCCAGGCGAGTGCCTGGGCGATCGGCGTCCGCATGTCCGGAGTCCCCATTTGGGCCAAAACCGACCCGTCCAGATACTCCACCATCGAGTGCACCACGCTTTGCGGATGCACCACAACCTCGATCTGCTCGGCGCTGACACCGAAAAGCATCCGCGCCTCGATGAACTCGAGGCCCTTGTTCATCATGGTCGCGGAGTCCACGGAGATCTTGGGCCCCATGGACCAGTTCGGATGACGGATCGCCTGCGCGGGCGTGGCCACATCAATTTCCGCCTGGGACCAATCGCGAAACGGTCCGCCCGAACCTGTAAGAATAATCCGCTTGAGTCCCGACGGCGCAACACCGCAGCGGGTGCCCGTTGGTAAACACTGGAATATCGCGTTGTGCTCGCTGTCGATCGGCAGCAATTCGCCGCCGCCGCGCCGCACGGCTTCGAGCAGCAGCTCGCCGGCCATGACCAGCGCTTCTTTGTTAGCTAACAAAATACGCTTGCCGGCGCGCGCCGCCGCCAGGGTTGAGGCCAGCCCTGCAGCGCCCACGATGGCGCACATGACCTGCTCAACGCTCGCCAGCGCGGCGATCCCGGCAAGTGCCTCCGCCCCTGCCAGGATCTGAGTGCGGCTGCCGGTGCCGCGCAGCCGCGCAGCCAGGCGTGCGGCGGCCGGCTCATCCACCATGACGGCGAATTCCGGTGCAAATCTCGTTACTTGCTCGAACAGCAGTTCATCGCGCCGCCAGGCCCCGAGGGCGACCACGCGATAGCGCTGCGGATGCAGCGCCAGGACCTCCAGCGTGCTGCGGCCGATCGAGCCGGTGGAGCCGAGAATCGCGATACCTTTCATGGCGGGCGGCTCATGGCACCCAACCAAACCATTTAAAGCCAAGTGCAAGCATCGGCAGGCCGGCGGCGAGGCTGTCGATTCGATCCAACACGCCACCGTGACCCGGGAACATATGGCCGCTGTCTTTGACGCCCGCCTGCCGTTTCATTTTACTTTCCAGCAGGTCGCCAACCACGGAAAGACCGGCTGCTGCTATGGCCAGCGGCAGGATTTGCTGAACTGACCAGCCCAGCCACTCGGCGGCTGCCCACGCCACCGCCGCCGATGCTAACAAACCGCCGATCACGCCCTCCCAGGTCTTGCCCGGAGAGACTTGCGGCGCCAGCTTGACGCGACCAAACGCGCGACCTGCAAAATAAGCCCCGATGTCGGCGGCCACAACGATCGCCAACGCTGACAACAGGACCCAGGCGCCATGCCGGTCCGAACCGCGCAGCACACCCACCGCCACCCAGAGCGGCACCAGCGACAACAGGCAGGCCAGAGCTGTCAGCACCGGGTGACCACGTCCCGGCGCCAGTACGATCCACAGCAAGGCGAGCAACCACCACAGAGCCGAGCCCGCCAGCACCGCACGCGCGGTATCGGCATCTGGCGGCGACCGCCACCACCATGCCATCAGCAGCGCCAGCAGGACCGGCAGCAGCCAACGCGGCATGCCGAAGCCAGGCGCAAACAGCCCGGACCACTCCCACGCACCGAACAGGATTGCCAGGGTTATTGCGATCAGCGCGGCCGGCGGCGGCAGCAGAAACAGCACCGACAGCAGCAATAACGCGATGACCGCCGCTGTTAGTATTCGTTGCCTAAGCATGCGACGCCCCCCGCGCCTGCTGGCCGGTGCGCCCAAAGCGCCGTTCGCGCGCGGCAAACGCGTCGAGCGCGGCCGCGAAATCAGCCTCGGCAAAATCCGGCCAAAGCCGGTCGGTAAACCACAGCTCGGTGTAGGCGAGATTCCACAGCAGGAAATTACTGATGCGGTGTTCGCCGCCAGTGCGAATGAACAGGTCGGGGTCTGGTCCCTCGCCCAACGTGAGTGCGGCGCCGAAACGCTGCTCGTCTATATCGTCTGCCCGCAGGGCGCCGCTCTGGCATTGCCGGGCAAGCGCTTTCGCCGCGTTGACGATGTCCCAGCGGCCGCCGTAGCTCACAGCAACCTGAAAAAGCAGCTTGCGGTTGTCCCCCAGCCGCTGCTCCGCCGCCAGAATCCGCTGTTGAAGACGCACCGCGAGTGCCTGTCGATCGCCGATAAAGCGCATGGCAACGCCGTTAGCGGCGAGTTCATCGATCTCACGATCCAGCGACTCCATGAAAAGGCTCATCAACGTGCGTACTTCAGCTTCCGGGCGTTGCCAGTTTTCGCTGGAGAACGCGAATATCGTCAGCAGCCCTATGCGGTGACGCAGGCATTCCCGAATGCACATGCGGACCGGCTCGAGGCCCGCGCGATGGCCTGCGGTGCGCGTTTCGCCACGCGCCTCAGCCCAGCGCCCGTTGCCATCCATGATGACAGCAACGTGGCGCGGGACGCGTCCTGCAGCGCGCTGCTCGGTTGTCAGATTGGACATGCAGCTAGACCTGCATGACCTCTTTTTCCTTGGCCACGACGGTCTGATCGACTTCAGCCACGTATTTGTCTGTCAGCTTCTGAATGTCGACCTGCGCGCCCTTCTCGTCGTCCTGGGTAATCATTTTCTCCTTGAGCGCTTCCTTCACATCGGCAAGCACGTCGCGACGCACGCCGCGAATGGCAACGCGGGCATTCTCGGCATCGGCCTTGAGCACCTTGACCATGTCGCGGCGCCGCTCTTCGGTCGGCGGCGGCAGCGGCAGGCGAATCACCGTGCCGGCCGTCATCGGCGTCAGACCCAGGTCGCTCTTGAAAATGGCCTTTTCAATCGCCTGCACAGCCGCCTTGTCCCAGGGCGTGATGGTCAGCGTGCGTGCGTCCTCGATGGAGATGTTAGCCAGCTGATTGAGCGGCGTGTCGGTGCCATAGTAGTCGACCTTCATATGCTCCACCAGGCTCGGGTGTGCCCGGCCGGTACGCATCTTCTTGAGATCGGCCTGGAATGATGCAACGCATTTCTGCATGCGCTGCACCGCGTCTTTGCGTATGTCATCTAACACGGTGAACTCCTCGTTAGGCCACTATTCGTTGGTCACCATGGTGCCAACGTTTTCGCCGAGCACGATGCGCTTGATGTCGCCAGCGTTGCCGAGATTGAACACCTGCAACGGCAGGCGATTGTCACGGCACAGCACGATCGCGGTCGCATCCATCACACCGAGACGGTCATCCAGCACCCGATCGAAAGTCAGCTGCGTATAGCGCGTCGCTGCAGGATTTTTCACCGGATCGTCGGAATAAATGCCATTGACCTTGGTGGCCTTGAGCAGCAGGTCGGCGCCAATTTCGACGGCGCGCAGGCTCGCGGCCGTGTCAGTCGTGAAAAACGGATTGCCCGTGCCCGCGGCAAACAACACCACGCGGCCTTTTTCCAGGTGGCGGATCGCCCGGCGCCGGATATAGTCTTCGCACACTTCGTTGATACGGATCGCCGACTGCACGCGCGCAAAGCAACCGATATTCTCCAGCGCATCCTGCATCGCCAGGCTGTTCATCACCGTGGCCAACATACCCATGTGATCCCCGGCCACGCGGTCCATGCCGGCCCGCGCCAACCCGGCGCCGCGAAATATATTGCCGCCACCGATCACCACCGCGACCTGCACGCCCAGCGACATGATGTCCTGGATCTCCAACGCGATGCGCTTCAGTACCGCGGGATCGATCCCATAGTCGCCCGCGCCCATCAGCGCTTCGCCGGACAGCTTGAGAAGAATGCGTTTGTATCGGACTGCGCTCATTGCCTGTTTTCACTTTCCGCGGCTGAAAAAAAGCCCCGTCTGGCGGGGCTTGCTCTCGGCAGCGGTTACTTGCTGCTCGCCTTGACCTGGGCCATGACCTCGCCAACGAAGTCATCCTGCTTCTTCTCGATGCCGGCACCAACTTCGAATCGGCAATAACCTTTGACACTCGCACCGGCTTTCTTGAGCAATTGTTCAACTGTTTGTTTGTCGTCCTTCACAAATGGCTGGCCCATCAACGACACATCGTTAAACGCTTTGCGCAATTGGCCCTCAACCATCTTGGCAATAATTTCTGGCGGCTTGCCACTACTCTTGGCAGCCTCGCCCAAAATATCGCGCTCACGCGCAACCTCGTCGGCGGGCACGTCGGCGGCGCTCAAATAGCGCGGATTGCTAGCCGCCACGTGCATCGCAAGATCATGCGCCAGCGCAGCATCGCCACCACTGACGGCCACCAATGCACCAATGCGGCTGCCGTGCAGGTAAGCACCTAACGTCCCATCGGTCGACAGGTGCGCCACGCGCCGCACACTGATGTTCTCGCCGATCTTCGCGACCAGGCCACGGCGCGCCTCATCGACCGACTGGCCGCTGGCAAGCCGGGCAGCCGCCAGGGTCGCAACGTCTTTGGCGTGGCCGACGGCCGCGGCCTTGACGACATCCGCAGCAAAACGCTGAAAATCCGCCTCGCGCGCGACGAAATCGGTCTCGCAGTTCACTTCAATCATGGTGGCTGAACGGCCATCCGCCGCTTTCTCCAGCACGATGACGCCTTCGGCGGCAATGCGGGTGGCTTTTTTGTCAGCCTTGGCCTGGCCCTGCTTGCGCATCAACTCGGCAGCAGAGTCGAGATTGCCACCGGTTTCAACCAGGGCCTTCTTGCACTCCATCATGCCGGCGCCGGTGCGCTCGCGTAGTTGCCTGACTGCTTCTGCTGTAACACTCATGGATCAGACCTTGCGCCGTGCGCCCCCCGGAGCCCCCGTCGTGCTGCGACGCTTCACGCTGCTGCTGACGCTTTTGGGAGCATCGCCCGCATCCACGTCGTCGGCCACGTCAACTTCTTCGACCGCTCGTTCGTCAACCAATGGCGCCACGGCTGCAACTACCGGCGCCGCAACCACCTCGGTTGCGACCGACGGTTGCGGCCGGCGACGCGCCACGGGTGGCGCCTTGCGACTGCGCACGTTGGCATCGCGGCGCGGCTTGTTGCGGGCGTTATCGCGGGCCGCCTTGGGCTTCGGATTTCCCTGCTCGTCAAGTTCAACAAAGTCGTCCTCGCCCACCATGACGGTTGGAACTGAGGCCTTGCCTTCAAGCACGGCTTCAGCGACGCCACCGCAGTACAGCGCGATGGCGCGCATGGCGTCATCATTGCCCGGCACGACGTAGTCGATATGGTCCGGCGTGCAATTGGTGTCGACGATGGCCACCACCGGAATCCCGAGCTTGCGGGCTTCGTGGACCGCAATATTCTCGTGGCCGACATCGATGACGAAAATGGCGTCCGGCAGGGAGTCCATGTTCTTGATGCCGCCAAGGCTGCGCTCGAGCTTTTCCATCTCACGGCGCAGCATGGTAGCTTCCTTCTTGCCACGCTTGTCGAGCAGGCCATTGGCCTTCATCTCGACCAGGTCGGCAAGGCGCTTTACTGAGCCGCGTATGGTCTTGAAATTAGTCAGCATGCCGCCCAGCCAGCGCTGATTGACGTACGGCATTTCGCAGCGGGTGGCTTCCTTCAGCACGGCATCGCGTGCCGAACGCTTGGTACCGACAAACAGCACCGTGCCACCATCGGCGACCACGCCTTTGACGAACGCGGCAGCTTCCGCGAACAACGGCTGGGTCCTCTCGAGGTTGATAATGTGAATCTTGTTACGTTCGCCGAAAATGTACTCGGCCATTTTCGGGTTCCAGAAGCGGGTTTGGTGTCCGAAATGAACACCCGCTTCCAGCATCTGTCGCATGGACACGCTGGCCATCTCAAAGTCTCCTTGTCGGGTTAAGCCTCCGCGCATCTCGGCAGTCATCCCTTTTGCAAGAGACACCCAACAACCGATTTAACGATACGCGTGTGGTTTGTTTGCCAAAAACGGCGGCGCTTTATACCATTCACCCCCCGTCAAATCAATGGCTTGCAAGCTGCTTTCCATGCAGTACACCCTAAAAAACCCTGAAGAACAGCGAAAAATGCGCGAAGCCGGCCGTTTGGCCGCCGAAGTGCTCGATATCGTCACAGATTACGTGCAGCCGGGCGTGACCACCGACGAACTTGACCGCGTTTGCCATGAACACATCACCAGGGTCCAGCAGGCGCTGCCGGCCAATCTCGGCTACCGCGGCTTTCCGAAGACCATTTGCACGTCGGTCAACCATGTAGTCTGCCATGGCATACCTAACGACAAGCGGCTGAAGAACGGCGACATCGTCAATATCGATGTCACGGTGATTCGCGACGAGTTTCATGGCGACACCAGCCGCATGTATTTTGCCGGCACGCCACCGCCGCCCGCCAAGCGACTGGCCGAGGCAACGCGCGAAGCGATGTGGCGCGGCATCGAGCAGGTCCGCCCGGGCGCAACCCTGGGCGATGTCGGGCATGCCATTCAGACCTATGCCGAAGCGCACGACTATTCCGTGGTGCGCGAGTACTGCGGACATGGCATCGGCCGCGTCTATCACGAAGATCCACAAGTCCTGCATTACGGCCAGCCGGGAACGGGCCTTGAACTGCGGGCGGGCATGACCTTCACCATCGAACCAATGCTGAACGCTGGCAAACGCCAGGTAAAACTGTTAGGCGACGGCTGGACGGTCATTACCAAGGACCACTCGCTGTCGGCCCAGTGGGAACACACCATACTGGTCACCGACAGCGGCTTTGAAGTCCTGACACTGGGTGCCCGCGACCGGCATCGTGCGGCGGCATGACCGACCCCACTCATCAACTCGGCCAGTGGCTCTGGCCGGAGCGCCTGCGCGCGGTTGATCCGGCGTCCGCCGATGCCGCGGCACGTTATCGCGAATTGCTTGCGGAAGCGGCCACGGACCTGCGCCAGCGTTTTCTGGCGGAGGAATCCATCGAAGCGCTGGTGCGTGCGCGCGCCCTGCTGATTGACGTTTTGTTAGATGCCGTATGGCGGCATTTCCTCGGCGCACGCGCCAGCGACTGGGCTCTGATGGCGGTCGGCGGTTACGGACGAGGTGAGTTGCACCCCTGTTCCGATGTCGATGTATTGATCCTGGTGGCTGCAGTGCCGGACGCCGCGGAGCGCGAACATCTCGAACAGCTGGTCACTTTCCTATGGGACACGGGTCTGGAACTGGGGCACAGCGTACGTACGGTTGAAGACTGCGGGCGCGAGTGCGGCGCGGACGTCAGCGTCATGACGACACTGGTGGAATCGCGCCTGGTGGCGGGCTCCGCCACCTTGATGTCGGCAATGCACGCTGCGCTGAGCGCGGCCGCAGTCTGGCCGATCCAGGATTTTTTCAACGCCAAAGTGCGTGAACAGCAGGAACGGCATCGCAAGGCGAATGATACCGCCTACAACCTGGAACCTAACGTCAAGACCGGCCCCGGCGGCCTGCGCGATATTCAGACCATAGGCTGGGTCGCGAAACGTCATTTCAATTGCGGCACCATCGAGGAACTCGCGGGCAATGGTTTTCTGGCCCCTGCGGAATTGCGCCGTCTGAAGGCCGCCCAGGAATTTCTGTGGCGCGTGCGTTTTGCGCTGCACATCGAAACCGGCCGCCGCGAGGACCGCCTGCTGTTTGATCACCAGGTCAAGGTTGCCAGGATCTTCGGCTACGAGGATGCAACCTACACGCTGGCGGTCGAGCAGTTCATGCAGCGCTACTACCGCACAGTCATGGACGTCAGCCTGCTGAACGAGCTGCTGTTGCAGCTGTTCCGCGAGGCGATCACGGCGGCCAGCAACATTGCGCCCTTGCCGCTCAATGCGCGCTTTCAGATTCGCGACGACTACCTGGAAACCGCCAACGACGATGTGTTCGCGCGCAATCCGTCGGCACTGCTGGAATTGTTCGTGCTGCTGCAGCAGAACGCGAACGTCAAAGGAGTGCATGCATCAACCATGCGCGCACTGAGTCGCAGTTTGTGGCTCATTGACGAAGAGTTCCGGCAGAACCCGCGCAATCACCGCCTCTTCATTGAACTGCTGCGCGCGCCGGCCGGGGTCACGCACGAGCTGCGGCGCATGAATACCTATGGCGTGTTAGGCCGCTACATTCCGGCGTTCGGCCGCATTGTCGGCCGCATGCAATATGATCTCTTCCATGCATACACGGTCGACGCACACACGCTGTTCGTGTTGAGCAACCTGCGGCGGCTGGCGATTCCACGCTACGATCACGAACTGCCGGTGCTTTCGGCCATCATGCAGACACTACCGCGCCCCGAGATTGCGTATCTGGCGGCACTGTTTCACGACATTGCCAAGGGACGCGGCGGCGATCACTCGGATCTCGGTGCGGTCGACGCGGAATCATTTTGCCTCGAACAAGGCTTGTCGCGCTACGACGCCCGCCTGGTCGCCTGGCTGGTGCGCGCACACCTGAAATTGTCCGTCACGGCGCAGAAGCAGGACATTTCCGATCCAGGCGTAATCAACGACTTTGCACAATTTGTCGGTGATGAGTCGCATCTTGATTACCTCTACGTGCTGACCGCTGCCGACGTCCGCGGCACCAACCCGAAACTGTGGAACTCATGGAAAGCGTCGCTGTTCCAGGAATTCTACAATCGGGTCAAGCGCGCTTTGCGTCGCGGCCTCGAGAGCCCGATCGATGCGCAGGAATTGCGTGACGAAACCCAGGTGGCGGCGCGTCGTCTGTTAGTTCAGGGCGGCATGTCCGACCAGCGCATCCGTGACTCCTGGAGCATTCTCGACGATGGCTACTTCCTGCGACATACGCCCGAAGAAGTGGCCTGGCACAGCCGCTTGATTGCGACTCGCCACGGCGGCCAGCTCGAGCCCGTGGTCGCAGTCCAGGGTGACGGCGAACGCGGCACAACCGCCGTGACCACGCTGACGCCGGACCGTCTGCGCAGTTTCGCCCGCGTCACGGCGGTACTGGACCAACTTGGCCTGACCATCGTGGATGCGCGCGTCACACCCACTACCGACGGTGGCAGCCTTGATCTCTACCACATTCTCGAAGGCGACGGCGCGCCGCTCACGCATCCGGACCGCGTCGCCGATATCGACCGCGCCTTGCGCCACGCCCTTGTTAGCTCGCCGGATCAGTCGCTCGCGGTCACACGTCGCGCGTCGCGCCAGATGCGCATGTTCAATACCCAGACGCAGATCGCAATCAGTGTCGATGAGCGCAATCGGCGTACGGTGCTTGAACTCGTCGCCGGTGACCGGCCGGGCCTGCTGTGCGACATCGGCCAGGTCTTGCTGGCGGAACAAGTGGCGTTGCAGGGCGCCAAGATCATGACCGTCGGCGAACGCGCCGAGGACGTCTTTTATGTCACGGACACACAGGGGGCGCCGCTGTCCGAGGCTGCCGCTCAGGGCCTGCAATCCCGGCTGACGGAAACGCTGGATAAGCGGCGCGCCGCATGAATCCGCATCTCGACCGGCTGCAGCCCTACCCTTTCGAACGCCTGGCGCGCCTGTTAGCAGGCGCCGCGCCGCCAGCGCAATTGCCGGCCATTCCACTGTCGATCGGTGAGCCGCGGCATGCGCCGCCGGAATTCGTACTGCAGAGCCTGCGCGAAAACCTCGACAAGCTCGGCAGTTATCCGGCCACGGCCGGCTTGCCGGTTTTGCGTGCCTCCTGTGCGCGCTGGCTGGAGCGCCGCTTTGGACTGCGCACCGATTCGGTCGATGCGCTGACAATGGTGCTGCCAGTCAATGGCACGCGCGAAGCTTTATTTGCTGTTGCACAGGCACTGGTCGATCACAGTGCACAGGCGCCGCTGGTCGCAATGCCGAATCCCTTCTACCAGATCTACGAGGGCGCCACGTTGTTAGCAGGCGCCGAGCCGTACTTTCTCAACACCACGGCGGCGACGCGCTATGTACCCGACCTGGATGCCGTGCCGGCCGATGTCTGGCGGCGCTGCCAGTTGCTCTATGTCTGCTCGCCCGGCAACCCTACGGGCGCAACCCTGAGCATGAGCTGGTTGCGCCAGGCACTCGAGCTCGCCCAGCGCTACGATTTTGTCATCGCGTCTGATGAATGCTATGCCGAGCTGTACCGCGACGACGCCAGTCCGCCGACCAGCCTGTTAGCTGCCGCACACAGCGCGGGTAACGCAGAATTCAGACGCTGCCTCGCGTTCCACAGCCTTTCAAAGCGTTCCAACCTGCCCGGCCTGCGCTCGGGATTCGTGGCCGGCGACCCGGCGCTGATAGCGAAGTTCCTGCTGTACCGGACCTATCATGGCTCCGCCATGGCCGTGCCGACCCAACTCGCGAGCATGACGGCCTGGAATGACGACGCCCATGTCGTGGCTAACCGCGCGCTGTACCGCGAGAAGTACGCTCGTGTATTGCCGCTGTTAGCTCCGTTTTGGCAGGTCAGCGAACCGGACGGCAGTTTTTATCTTTGGCCCGAGGTCGGCGCAGACGACCAGGTCTTTACGCGCGAGCTGTATGCCGCGACCCACGTGACCGTCGTGCCGGGATCCTTTCTGGCGCGTAATGCGCCGGCCGGCAACCCGGGGCTCGGCCGCGTGCGCATTTCGCTGGTAGCCTCGGTTGATGAATGCGTGCGCGCCGCGCAAAGGATCCGCGATTTTCTGGAGAGCAGGTAATGCCAAATATTGCGTCGCTGAAACCGCTGATCGAGGCGGCGTTCGAAAAACGCGCCGAACTCACACCCGCCAGCATCGACGGCCACCTGCGCACCGCACTTGATAACTGCCTGCATCTGCTGGACAGCGGCAAGGCCCGGATCGCGGAAAAAATCGACGGTCAGTGGATTGTGCATGACTGGCTCAAGAAGGCGGTGCTGCTTTATTTCCGGGCGCACGACAATCGCGCCATTGAAGCCGGGCACACCCGATTCTTCGACAAGGTGCCACTCAAGTACGCCCACATGAGTGAGGCCGCCATCCGCGCCTCCGGCGTCCGCGTAGTGCCGGATGCGGTCGTGCGCCAGGGCGCCTATATCGGACCTAACGTCGTACTGATGCCGAGCTTTGTCAATATCGGTGCGTACGTCGACAGCGGCACAATGGTGGATACCTGGGCCACGGTGGGTTCCTGCGCGCAGATTGGCAAGAACGTACACTTGTCGGGCGGTGTCGGCATCGGCGGCGTGCTCGAGCCGCTGCAGGCGGCGCCGACCATCATTGAAGATAATTGCTTCATTGGCGCGCGTTCCGAAGTCGTCGAAGGCGTCGTGATCGAGGAAGGCTCGGTGCTGTCGATGGGCGTTTTTATCGGCGCCAGCACCAAGATCTATGACCGGGCCGGTGGCACGGTCAGCTACGGCCGCGTTCCGGCTGGATCAGTCGTGGTGCCGGGAAACCTGCCTGCCAGCGACGGCAGTCATTCGCTTTATTGCGCGGTCATCGTCAAACGCGTCGACGCCCAGACCCGCGCCAAGACCGCCATCAACGATCTGTTGCGCCCTGACTAGCCGCAACTGCCTCAGCTAACAAGCGCGGCGGATTTCACCAGCGCCCAGGCCGGCATGCCGGGCTGCAAATGCAGCGCGTCGACCGCCTTGCGCGTCACGCGCGCCAGCAGCACGGCGCCAGTGCAATCGATCTGCACCAGGGCGTGCGCCGGATTCTCATCCGCTGCGATAGCGACAATCCGGCCGCGCAGTTGGTTTTGGACGCTGGTGTCCCGTGGCTCCGAACAGGCGATGCTGACGTCGCGGGCCAGAATCCGCAGCCGCACTGTCTGGCCTGGCGCCAGCCCCTTGTCGGCCAGCCACAGGCTGCCACCCGGGAATTCCGCGCGCGCCAGCCGCCAGTGCGAATCGTTTTCTACGATGCGGGCCGCGAGCACGGCGCCCAGGTCCTCGCCTAACACGACGCGCGCCTGCAGCGAGACCAGCACCGCGGCGACCGGCCCGCTGGCGCGCACCTGGCCTGCGTCCAGGACCACGAGTGTATCGGCGAGCCGCGCAACCTCATCGGCCGAATGCGACACATAGAGCATCGGCGTCCGCAGCTCATCGCGCAATCGCTCGAGCCACGGGAAGATCTCCTGGCGACGCGCCTGATCGAGAGATGCCAGCGGCTCGTCCAGCAACAACAGCCGCGGTTGCGTGGCCAGCGCCCGCGCAATCGCCACCCGTTGCCGCTCGCCGCCGGACAGCTGGTCGTGTCGACGCACCAGCAAGGGCCCGATACCTAACAAATCGATGATGCCCGCGAGGTGGCGGCGATTATCGGCGGGCGTGCGCCGCAGACCGAACTCGAGATTTCCGCGCACATCCAGGTGCTCGAGCAGACTCGCCTCCTGAAATACATACCCCAGCGCCCGGCGCCAGGTCGGGACGAAGATTCGTTGCGCATCGTCCTGCCAGATATCAACGCCGATGCGGATATGCGCGTCCACCGGCCGCTCGAGACCGGCCACACAACGCAGTACGCTGGTCTTGCCAGCGCCCGACACGCCGTACAGTGCGGTGATTCCATGGGCCGGCAGCTGCAAGTCGATCGCCAGCGCAAAGGCGCCACGATTCAGCCGGAATCGAACCAGGCTGTCCACGCTGCTCAAGCTGCCACCCGGTCGCGGCGGCGATTCAGCCAGGCCAGCACCAGCAGCACCAGGAACGCGAATGTCAGCATGAATACCGACAACGCGTGCGCGTCCGGATACTGCATCGCTTCGACATGACTGTAGATCTGCGTCGACACGACGCGCGTTTGTCCGGGAATGTTGCCGCCGATCATCAGTACCACACCGAATTCGCCCACAGTGTGCGCAAACACCAGGATGGCGGCAGTCAGAATCCCTGGGCGCGCAATCGGCAGCGCCACGCGGAAGAACGCGACCAGCGGTCGCGCGCGCAATGTGGCCGCAACCTCCAGCGGTCGCCGTCCCATGGACTCGAACGCGTATTGCAAAGGCAGCACCGCGAACGGCAGCGAAAACAGCAGTGAGCCGATCACCAGACCTGAAAATGTGAACGACAAGGGTCCGAGACCCAGGCTGGCGCTGATGCGGCCCACCCAGCCCTGCGGACCTAACAAAAGTAGCAGATAGAATCCCAGCACCGTGGGCGGCAATACCAGCGGCAGCGAGGTCAGTGCCGTCACTGCCGCGCGCCAGCGCGAAGCGGTACGCGCCAGCCACCAGGCGACCGGCGTCGCAACGACCAGCAGCAGCACCGTTGTCAGGGTCGCCAGCTGCAGCGTCAACCAGATCGATTGCAGGTCGTCAGTCGTAACCATGTCTGCGGATGATTCTATGCGCCTCGGCGCCGCGCAAATACAGTGCCAGCGAACGCGCCGCGACATTGGCCTCGCCGTGCGCCAGCAGCACGAAATCCTGCTTGATCGGCCGATGCAGGCTTTGCGGCACGATCCAGGCGGAACCTGACAACAGCCGGCCGTCCAACTGCACCTGCGACAGGGCCACGAACCCCAACGGAGCATTGCCGGACGCGACGAAAAGATAGGCCTGACCGACACTCTCACCTAACACCAGGCGCGAACGCAGCCGCTCATCGAGCTTGAGAGCCACCAGCACATCCATGGCGGCAGCGCCGTAGGGCGCCAGCCTGGGATCGGCCAGCGCCAGGCGCTGAAAATTGCCGCGCCGCAAAATGGCGCCACGCACATCGATCAAGCCCGGTTGCGCGCTCCACAGCGCGAGTCGTCCGGTCGCGTAAGTAAATAGCGACGCCGGGTCGGCAAGACCCGCTGCGGCCAATTGTCTTGGCGCCGACTCATCCGCCGCGAGCAAGGCGTCGAACGGCGCACCGCTGCGGATCTGTGCCGACAACTTACCCGTGGAACCGATGGCCAACAGCGCGCGGTGACCGGTATCGCGGTCAAATGCCGCGGCAATTTTCCGCATGGGTTCGCTGAAATTGGCCGCCACCGCCACGGTCGTATCGGCCCCGAACAGGGTTGCACAATGGGTACCCAGGGCCAGCAGGGCCCAGGCTAATCGTTTCATTCCACCATGTTAGCCGAAACGGCCGGTGATGTAGTCTTCCGTGAGCTTGTGCGAGGGATTGGTGAAAATCTTGTCGGTCGGGCCAACCTCGATCAGATCGCCAAGATGAAAATACGCGGTGCGCTGCGAGACACGCGCCGCCTGCTGCATCGAATGGGTCACGATCACGATGGCGTAGGTCCGGCGTAGTTCGTCAATCAGATCCTCGATACGCGCCGTCGCGATCGGGTCCAGTGCGGAACAGGGCTCGTCCATCAGGATCACTTCGGGATTGACCGCCAGCGTGCGCGCAATGCACAAACGCTGCTGCTGGCCACCTGACAAACTCGTGCCGGGTTGCGCCAGCCGGTCCTTGACCTCGTCCCACAGACCAGCCCGTTTCAGGCTTTCGGTGACAATTTCATCCAACTCCGACCGGTCCGCGGCCAGGCCGTGGATCCGGGGTCCGTAGGCGACATTTTCAAAAATTGATTTCGGAAACGGATTCGGTTTCTGGAAAACCATGCCGACGCGCGAGCGCAGCTGCACCACGTCCTGGCGCTTGTTCTGGATATCACGCCCATCGAAGACGATTTCGCCGGTAACTCGCGCTGACGGAATCGTGTCATTCATGCGATTGAGGCAACGCAGGAACGTGGACTTGCCGCAGCCCGAAGGCCCGATCATGGCCAGTACCTGGGCGCGCGCGATATCGATGCTAACAGCGCGGATGGCCTGTTTTTCGCCGTACCAGACATCGACGTTGCGGCAGGTCATCAGCGGATTGGGCACCGTGACATCGCCAACTGTGGCCCGAACCGGCGCCACCTCGGGTTGTGCATTCATTAACATTTACCAGCGCTTCTCAAAACGATTTCGAAGATAAACCGCCGTGGCGTTCATTACCACCAGAAAAACCAGCAGCACGATGATCGCGCCTGACGTTCGTGCGACAAATGCACGCTCCGGCAGATCGGACCAGAGGAAAACCTGCACCGGCAGCACGGTCGCGGCATCGGTCAGACCCTTCGGCACATCGACGATGAACGCGACCATGCCGATCATCAAGAGCGGCGCGCTCTCGCCTAACGCACGGGCCATGCCGATGATGGCGCCGGTCAGCATGCCAGGCAGCGCCAGCGGCAGCACGTGATGCATGACCGTCTGTACCTGTGATGCACCCATGCCGAGCGCCGCTTCGCGAATCGAGGGTGGGACAGCCTTCAGGGCCGAGCGCGACGCAATGATCACGGTCGGCAGCGTCAGCAGCGTCAGCACCAGCGCGCCCACGAGCGGCGCCGAACGCGGCATGCCAAAAAGGCCGATGAACACCGCCAGACCTAACAATCCAAAAACGATCGACGGCACCGCCGCCAGATTGTTGATGTTGATTTCGATCAGGTCGGTGAACCGGTTGCGAGCCGAAAATTCTTCGAGGTAGATCGCCGCCGCGACACCAATCGGGAACGACAGCAGCAACGTCAGCCCGAGCGTCAGCAGCGACCCCAGCAATGCGCCGCGCACCCCGGCCTGCTCCGGATCGCGTGAGTCGCCATTGCCAAGGAACTCCCGATTCAGTTGCAATTTCAGTATTCCGGCGGCTGTCAGCCTGTCGACCCAGGCAACCTGCTGATCCGTCAGACGACGTTCCGCGACGGGCGCGTTTCGATCGACCTGACCCTTGATGAACATGTCGACCGAGTCGTCCGCGGGCATCGTGAGTCGGGTCCGCGTGCCGATCAAACGCGGATCGGCTACAACCGCGCGCTGCAGGCTCAGAAACGACCCGCTACTGACGAGTTGATAGAGTTCGCGCAGGTTGGCGCGTCCTTCGACACCCGGAAATTTCTCGCGCAACGCGGCCTTGATCAGCGCCTGGTAGTCGGCGGTCGCCAGCGCCTCGGGCGTCCGCTGGCCTTCTGGATCAATGACCGCGGGGTCGTAGTTGACCTCGAGCGTCACGTAGCTTTGGCGGAACACCGACGCGCCGTCGGCAATGATCTTGCCAAACAGGCCAAAGACGGCCAGCACTCCCAACGAGACAGCTAACACACCGAGCGCGCGGAATGTAAATTCGGAACGATAGCGGCGGCGCAGGCTGCGCGCGACCAGCAACTGCGTCTCCTTCGGCGTACGCGTTGATATCGGGTTCATTCGTACTGCTCGCGATACCTGCGGACCACATAAAGTGCGATCGCATTCAGCGCCAGCGTCACGATGAACAGCACCAAACCTAATGCAAAGGCCGCCAGCGTCTTGGGGCTGTCGAATTCCTGGTCGCCGACCAGCAAGGTCACGATCTGCACCGTGACCGTGGTGACGGCCTCGAGCGGATTGGCAGTCAGGTTGGCGGCGAGCCCTGCCGCCATGACGACGATCATGGTTTCGCCGATCGCGCGCGACACGGCTAACAGAACGCCGCCAACGATGCCCGGCAGTGCGGCGCGCAGCACAACCTGGCGTACGGTTTCGGAGCGGGTCGCGCCCAGCGCATAGGCACCGTCACGCAGACTCTGCGGCACGGCGGTAATCATGTCGTCGGCGAGAGACGAGACGAACGGGATGATCATGACGCCCATGACGAGCCCTGCGTTCAACGCACTCTCGCTGGCGACTTCCAGCCCCAGGTTTTCGCCCAGCGATCGCAGCGCCGGACCCAGCGTCGTCGCCGCGAAAAAACCGTAGACCACGGTCGGCACGCCCGCCAATACCTCCAGCAATGGCTTGACGATTTTGCGCAGTCGGCGCGACGCATACTCCGCGAGATAAATTGCGGACATGAGGCCGATCGGAACGGAGATCAGCATCGCCATCAACGATATCAGCAAGGTACCGGCGAACAGCGGTATCGCGCCAAACGAACCCTCGGCGCCCACCTGATCGGCGCGAATCGCCATCTGCGGACTCCAGCTGGTGCTGAAGAGAAACTCCGTCACCGGCACCTTGGAGAAAAACCGCAGCGCCTCGGTGAGCACCGACAGCAGGATTGCCAGCGTCGTCAGTACAGCGAGCAATGAACAGAGGAACAGCAGCGCGCGCACCGCGCTCTCGACTGAATTGCGCGCCCGCATGTCGGGGCGGATGCGGCTGCGCACCACCACGATGGCAATGATTCCGAGCGCCAGCACCAGTACCGCGAGCGCCAGGCGCGCGGTGCCACGCAACTGCAGATACTCGGCGGCAGCCGCGGCGGTTGCCGCTGGCACGTTGGCCAGCGTGGCATTCCCGGCAACCACATTGCGCAGATCATTGACAAGAAGGCCGAATTCGCCGGGCGGCAGCGCTCGCTGGTCGGCCGGCAAATGCGAGGTCACCAGCCCCATCAATACCTGATCCTGGAACATCCACCACAGAGTTGCGATCAGCAGCGCCGGCGCCGCGCACCACAACGCCGTCAGCATCCCGTAGTGCCCCGGCAGCGAATGCAGGTCCCGGATACCGCGCGGGCCGCCCACTGTCGCCAGTGAGCGGCCCCGGCCGACCCAGAATGCAACGGCTGTCAGGCCCAGCAGTGCTAACAAAGTCAGTGACGGCGTCACGTTACGGATCGAACCTCATCAAAAGCCCCAGTTGATGTCCAGTTGCAGCCGCTTGTAGTCGCGATTGCGGACCGAACCAACTCCAGCAATAGTCGCTGCAACATCATTGTTCAACTGGTTGATGAAATAGGTTGCATTGAAGCGGAAATTACGCGCAAAAGCGTAACCGAATTTCAGCGCCACGCCATCGCCGTCGGTCACGCCGTCCGCATAGTCGGAATCCAGGTACTGACCAAAAAGCGCGTCTTTTTCAATCTTCTGATAGACCGCGCCGACTTCCCAGGTCTGGGGGTTGGACGCACGGCCATACTGAAAGCCGAGCGAGTACGCAGTGTCGAGCCTCGCATCGCCGTTCCGGGCGTAGTCGACGTAGGCCGTGAACGGCCGGTTGGCAAGCGTGGTCGCGAATTCGCCAAACACTTCAACGATGTTGTAGTCGTACTGCAGGCAGGTCGTGATGCCCTTGCGGCAGACTGCGGTGCTGGTCGTCGTGGTGTTGCCGTTGGCATTGCCGGTCAGCAGCACGTTGCTGACAAACGGGTTGTAGCCCTGGGTGCCACCGTGATCGAAATAGGTGGCACCAATCGTGTAGCGCGTCTTCAGCGCCGGATTGCTGCGCCAGCCGAACTGCGCGCCTAACATGTTGGTGTCCGCCGCGGCGCCGCGCTCGACCACATCATTGTAGAAGGCGCTGGCGAAGAACCCACCGGGCACCGTGCCCTGGTAGTTGATCGCAAGACCTTCAGGATTCACGTCACCGTCGAAGAACAGGCTCTGGCCCGGGCGCACCCAGGGGTATTTCATCTTGCCCGCGGTCACTTTCAGCGTCGGCGTGGCCTGCCATTCCGCGTAGGCCAGGTCGAGTTCGAAAGGCTTGCGTGAATTGACGTCGGTCAGGGTCTGGTTCGGCGAACGCGGGTCCGAACCGCCGGTGGCGATCTGGATTTCCGCCTTGATCGTATCGTTGACCTTGGCGGTTGCACTCAATCGCGCGCGAATGCGATCGCGATAGCGGTCGATCGGCACGTACTGCTGATTGAAGGCCTCGGTCCGCCAGCGCAGGTCACCCTTGAACGTGTAACGGCCCACCCACTCGCCGACATTACCGGCAGTCTTGGCGAGGTTGTCGCTCTGCAGGTCGAGCGCGTTCTGGACGTCATTGTTGACAGCCTGCTGGGCGTTGACCTGCGCCACTGCCGTCTGCACGGATTCGGCCTGTTTCGTTTGCGCGGTTTCCAGCTGCGCAACGCGATCGATGAGCGCCTGAATCTGCGCGCGCATCGCCGCAACATCGTCCGCCGATGCAGCTGGGACTGCGGCCGGCTTCGCTGCTGGCCTGGCCGCGAACGCGGCATTGGCGCTGAGCAGCGTGCACGCTGCCAGGATGGCTGCGCGGGTGAGTTTCTGGGTCATCTTGAGTCCCTCAAATCTGTTAGGTATGTAAAATCTGAACTACGGCCTGAAGAGTTTCTGTGCCTTGACATCGGCACGGGTCTTCGCAAGGTCCGCCTTCGGCTGCGGCACCAGGCCACGTTCGGCAAGGTAGCCTTCGGCACCCAGGGCTTTCTCACTCAGGTATTCGTCGACGAATTCGGTCATGCCCGGGATGACCTTCATGTGCGCCTTCTTCACATAGAAGAACAACGGACGCGACGCCGGATAAGTGCCGTTCGAGATCGTCTCAAACGTCGGCAAATAGCCCTCGATCCTGACCGCACTGATCTGCGCCTGGTTTTCTTCCAGGAAGCTGTAGCCAAAGATGCCGAGCGCATCCGGATTTGCTTCGATCTTCTGCACGATCAGGTTGTCGTTCTCGCCGGCTTCGATGTAAGCGCCGTCGTCACGTATCGTGTGGCAGACGCGCTTGAAGCGGCGCTCGTCCTGGCTGCGCAGCGTGTTGATCCACGGGTAGCTGCGGCAGCCGTTTTCCATATAGAGCTCATGGAAGGAGTCGCGTGTGCCGGAGGTCGGCGGCGGACCTAACACTTCGATCCGGGTCTTCGGCAGCGACTTGTCGATGTCGCTCCACAGGCGGTAGGGATTCGGGATCATCGAGGTGGGATTGCTCGGATCCGGAATCTGCTTGGCGAGCGCGAGGTAGACCTGCTTGCGCGTCAGCGCCATTGGCTTGGCTTTCTTGGAATGTGCAATCGTCAAACCATCGAAGCCAATCTTGACTTCGATGATGTCGGTGACTCCCGCCTTGGTGCAGGCGTCGAACTCGGCGAGGTTCATGCGGCGCGACGCGTTGGCGACATCCGGGTATTGAGGACCCACGCCCATGCAGAACAGTTTGATTCCACCGCCGGTGCCGGTGCTCTCAACCTTGGGCGTCTTGAACTTGCCTTGGCGGCCGAACTGCTCGGCGACCGTGGTCGTGAACGGATAGACGGTCGAAGAACCGACGATGCTGATGCTGTCGCGAGCGGCCTGTGCCTGTGCGGCGTTGGCGACGAGCAGGATCAGGACAGTTGCGGCGGTGCGGATGACTTGTTTGAACACGTTGATTAAGCTCCTCTGGTGACGGAGCGCACTCTATTGCGGTTGTGTTGCAGGGATATTTCAGTGCCGGGGGTCAAAAGGGCTTGCGCGCCTGCGTTGAGCGCCCTATAAACGCGCACCCTCTTGAGTCCAGGCACCATCACACGCTAATGAGTCAAACGCTCGACCTAACCTTGGACTTAATGGCCCGAAACTCGGTCACGCCGGAAGACAGTGGTTGTCAGGCCGTCATGACCCAGCGGCTGCAAGCCGCTGGGTTCAAGGTCGAGCTGCTGCGCTACGGCAATGTCGACAATTTCTGGGCCCGTCACGGTGGAGGCGAGGGCCCGGTCCTGTGTTTTGCGGGACACACCGACGTGGTACCGACAGGGCCGCTGGAGGAGTGGCAAAGCCATCCATTCGTCCCGACGATCCGCGATGGGCTTCTGTTTGGTCGCGGCGCCGCCGACATGAAAAGCGGCCTGGCCGCGATGATCACGGCCACCGAGGAATTCCTGCGCCGGCACCCGAAGCACAAGGGCACGATCGCCTATCTGATCACCAGCGATGAGGAAGGTCCGTCGGTCGACGGCACCAAACGCGTGGTTGAGACCCTGATCGCGCGCAAGGAAAAAATCGACTGGTGCGTGGTCGGCGAACCGTCCAGCGAGAAAGAACTCGGCGACACCATCAAAATTGGCCGCCGCGGCTCAGTGTCGGGCCGCCTCACCGTGCACGGCGTGCAGGGGCATGTGGCCTACCCGCATCTGGCCGAAAATCCCGTGCACACGCTTGCGCCAGCGCTCGCCGAGCTAACAAGCCGTATCTGGGACCAGGGCAACGAACATTTTCAGCCGACGACCTTTCAGGTTTCCAACCTCAATGCCGGCACGGGCGCGCCAAACGTGATCCCCGGCGAACTGAAGGCGCGCTTCAACCTGCGCTTTGGACCGGTGCAGACAATTCCGGGATTGCGCGAGACAGTCGAAGGCATCCTGAGCAGGCACAAGGTGCGCTTCACGATCGAGTGGTACGTGTCGGGTGAACCTTTCTATACGCCGCCCGGGGCGCTGTCAGCGGCGGCGGTCGGCGCGATTCAGGACATCACGGGTGTGACGCCGAAACTCTCCACCGGCGGCGGCACGTCCGATGGTCGCTTTATTGCGCCGATGGGCTCGCAGGTCGTGGAGCTCGGCGTCACCGGCAGCACACTGCACAAGGTCAATGAAAATGTCCGGGTTCAGGAGATTGATCAATTGCACGGCATTTACCTGCGACTGCTGGAACGATTGTTAGCCTGACAGCGGTCTCAGAAAACCCGCATCCCGACCCACCAGGCAACGGCCGCGATGAAGGCCGAGCTCGGAATGGTCAGCACCCAGGCGACGGCAATGTCGCCAAATACACCCCAGCGCACACCGTTAGGTCGTGTTGCCGAACCCACGCCGAGTATCGCCCCCGTGATGGTGTGCGTCGTTGAAACCGGGATTCCGAGCGACGTGGCGGTGAACAGTGCCACCGCGCCACCTGTCTCTGCGGCAAAACCTCCGACCGGACGCAGCTTGGTGATGCGCTGACCCATGGTCTTGACGATGCGCCAACCGCCGAACAAAGTCCCGAAGGCGATCGTCACATAACAGGCGATCACCACCCAGTGCGGCAACGTGTCCCGGGTGGTAAGGCCAGCCGCAATCAGCAGCAGCCAGATGATGCCCATGGTCTTCTGCGCATCGTTGCTGCCGTGTCCGATGCTGTAGGCCGCGCAGGACACCAGTTGCAAGCGCCGGAACCAGCGGTCCACCGTGCTCGGTGTCAGGCGCCGACACGACCATGCTGTCAGCAGCATCACCAGCGCGCCGAGGGCGAAGCCAATGAACGGCGACAACACAATGAATAACGCGGTCTTCGAAATGCCGGCGCCGATCAACGGCGCGGTTCCCGCCTTGGCGACGGTGGCGCCGATCATGCCGCCGATCAGCGCATGCGAGGAGCTCGACGGAATGCCGTAAAACCAGGTGATCAGGTTCCAGCTGAAAGCGCCCACCAGCGCGCCGAACACAACGAAGTGATCGACCACGTCGGGCATGACAATGCCCTTGCCAATCGTCGCTGCCACTTTGAGCTCGAATATCAGGTAAGCGACAAAATTGAAGAATGCGGCGAACGCGACCGCCTGCAAAGGCTTCAAAACGCCGGTCGAGACCACGGTGGCGATGGAATTGGCCGCGTCGTGAAAGCCATTCATGAAATCGAAGGCCAGCGCCAGTACGATCAGCGCCACCAAAATCGTCGTCGTGATTCCAAGATCCATCAGGAATTCTCGAGCACCAGGCTCTCGATCACGTTAGCGACATCCTGACATTTGTCAGTCGCCGCTTCCAGCAACTCGTAGACCGCCTTGAGTTTGATCAGTTGACGGGTGTCGGATTCGTCACGGAACAGCGATGAAATAGCCGCGCGCATGATGCGATCTGCGTCCGACTCGAGTGAATCGATCTGCTGGCAGAGGGTCAGTATTTCCGGCGCGCGATCCAGATCGCTCAGCAAGCCTACGGCGACCTGCAACTTCTCGCAGCACTGACTGAGGCACTCGGCCAGGCGCTGCGCCTCGGGCGTCAGCTTCTGGATGTCATAGAGCGTGAAAGACTCGCCCGTGTCCTGAATTAGATCCAGGACATCGTCCATGCGGGAAATCAGCCGATGAATAACGTCGCGATCAAATGGCGTGATAAAGGTCGTGTGCAGCAACGCGATGCAATCGTGCGTTATGCGATCGGCCCGATGCTCCAGGTCCTGGATGCGCTCGATCTGCTTGGTTCGTTCGATCGAATCGCTGTGGGACGCCAGCAGCTGCACGACCGCCACGCCACCCTGCTTGATCAACTCGACGTGATCATTGAAAAATGCGTAAAAGCGCTTTTCCTGCGGCATCAGCCGCGAAATGAATTTCATGCTTGCCCCCCGCCCGATCAGGCGGAGGGAATTGTAGTTAGTGCCTGCGCTGCTGGCGAGCGTTTGCGTAAATTCCGACCGCCGCCAGCCCAATGACAGCTATCAGCACCCACACCGGCATCGCCAGGCCCAGAAACCGCCAGTCGATTTTGGCGCACTCACCGCCCCCGGTCAGAACCTTGCGGACGACTTCCATCAGCGGAAACACTTCCAGCATGAAATCGAGCGTCGCACCGCAGGAAGGAACTGAACCCGGCGGCAGGCTCTGGATATAGGCATGACGAGCTGACACGTAGCCCGGGAACAGCGCCACCAGAAAGATCAGCGCCGAGTAAACGCGGGCCCCGGACAGTGTGACCGGGTGATGAATTGCCGCCGCCAGAAACACCAGCCCCAGGGCCGCCACGCCCACGCGCTGGAACATGCACAGCGGACAGGGCTCGATGTGCATGACCTTCTCGACATACACAGCGAAGCCGAGCATCAGCACGCAGGCAACAAATCCCGACAGGTTGACCCGGCGACGATTGGCGAGAAATTTCACGGCGCTGTTACCTGGGATTCTTGCCTAACAATTCTGATTCGACATCTTCCAGGCGGGTATGCCTGACATCTTTGCCATGCACCATGTAGATCACATATTCGCACAGGTTCTTGGCATGATCGCCGATACGCTCCAGTGCGCGCGCAATCAGCAGAGCATCGAGCGCGCGGCGGATGGTGCGCGGGTCTTCCATCATGAACGTGATGCACTGGCGTTGTATCGCCTCGTATTCTTCGTCGACGGCGCGATCCTGCTGTGCGACACGCAGGGCCACCTCCGCATCCAGCCTGGCGTACGCGTCGAGCGCCGCATGCAACATGTCCTGTACGACACGTCCGAGGTGCTTCAGTTCACGGTATTTGTCGGCGGGCCGCTCCTGCGCGGCGAGGCGCGAGCCGATATAACCGATTTTCTCGCATTCGTCGCCGACGCGCTCAAGATCGGTGATCGATTTGATGACCGCCAGCACCACCCGCAGATCGCCCGCCGCCGGCGCACGGGTCGCGAGAATGCGCTGGCACTCCTCGTCGATCGCAACCTCCATGGCATTGACCTGGAAATCGTTGCGCGCCACGGCTTCGCCTAACGCACTGTCGCCCTCCACCAGGGCTGTCACGGCCTGGCTGAGCTGCTGCTCGACGAACCCGCCCATGCTCAGCACCTGGCTGCGCAAATGCTCCAGGTCCTCGTTGAAGCGGCGGGAAATATGTTGTCCGAGATTGGCGGTGTCCATGTCTTTTTACCTTAGCAAGGTATGAGGTTGATTGCCACGCACGCCGGACAATCTGGCGACCGGGAAATGGCAGGTAAAACAGCTGCCGGCGCCCGGCGTACTGTGAATTTCGAGCTGTGCGTCATGTTTATGCAGTGCATGTTTCACGATTGCGAGCCCGAGCCCGGTACCGCCGGTTTCGCGATTGCGGCTGGCGTCAACCCGGTAGAAGCGCTCTGTTAGGCGGGGAATGTGCTCGGGCGCGACTCCAGGACCGTTGTCGGTCACGGAAAAGTGCCCGCCAGCGGCATCGGTCCACCAGCGCAGGTGCACGGTGCCGTCCACAGGCGTGTACTTCACGGCATTATCGGTCAGGTTCCAGAATGCCGAATGCAACATCGCGCGGTCGCCCCGGATGCCTTGCGGACTGTCGACGCTCAACTCAATAGTGGCCGGTCGCGGCGCTAACAGTTTAGCGTCGCGCTGCAGTACCTGCAGCAATTCAGGCACGTCAACCGATGCGCCCTGAATGTCCGCTTCGCTGGCATCCAGCTTGGCCAGCGACAGCAGGTCATCCAGCAAAGCCCGCATGCGATCCGACTGCCGGCGCATCTCTCCCAGAGGCCCGTGCAGCGCGACCGGCACCTCCGGATCTGTATCCAGCGTTTCAAGGTAGCCCGCGATCACGGTGAGTGGCGTGCGCAACTCATGCGACGCATTGGCGACGAAATCCCGCCGCACGGTCCCAAGCTGCTGGGTCTCCGTGACATCGCGCGCCAGCAGCAGCTGACGCCCCTCGCCAAATGGCACCAGCCGCAGCAACAACCAATGTTCGGCGTCGCCCGCCATGCGCACGATCAGTGACCGGTCGCCGGGGGACTTGACCAGAAATTCGCGCATCTCGGGCTGGCGCAACAGGTTGTCGATGCGGATTCCCTGATCGCGACCACGCTTCAGGCCTAACAAAAAGTGCGCGGGCTCGTTGCACCAGAGGATTTCCTTGGACGCGTTCAAAACGACGACACCGTCCGGCAGCGCCGAGGTCGATTCGCGCAGTTCGCGCAGCACTGCCAGCATCCGCGCCTTGTGGAAGCGCTTGCGGCGATGCAGGCGCACGATCGCGGCGCCCGCTTCGGACCAGAGGCCAAAAGTCTCCGGAGGGTCGGCGGTTCGGCGATTGCGCAACCAGAATGCGAGCCGAAACAGCTCGGTCCATTGCCAGGCGAGCGCCACCGCGAGGGCCAGCAGGATGCCGAGGATGACTTGGTCAAACAGCAGGCCCAGCAGCGCACCGACCGCTGCAACAAACAGCAGCCGCGCGGCCACGAATCCGAGCATTTTTCCGGTATCGAACATATGCCGACGCTAATCCGCCTTTGCGGAAAATCGGTAACCTGCGCCGCGCACGGTTTGCACCAGTCGGTCCAGCGCCACAGGCTCGAGCGCCTGGCGCAGCCGCCGGATGTGGACGTCGATGGTCCGCTCTTCGACGTAGACATCGCCGCCCCAGACCCGGTCGAGCAACTGCGCGCGGGAAAAAACCCGGTCCACGTTGCGCATGAAAAATTCCAGCAGCCGGTATTCCGTCGGACCTAACACTATGTTCTGCCCGCCGCTGCTGACACGATGCCCGACCGTATCCAGCAGCAGGCCATCACATTCGAGTTGGTCGCCCGTGGCGCCGGGCGCCGCACGGCGCAGCACCGCCTGGATGCGGGCCGTGAGTTCGCGCGGGCTGAAGGGCTTGGTGATGTAATCGTCCGCGCCGCCGTCCAGGCCGGACACCTTGTCGCCTTCGGCGGCGCGCGCCGTCACCATGATGATGGGCAGCTCACGCGTATCGGCGCCCTTCTTCAGTTGCCGCGCGAGTTCGATGCCGCTCATATCCGGAAGCATCCAGTCGAGCAATATGAGGTCCGGGCGCTTGTTGGCGATTTCGACGCGCGCAGCGCGGCAATCCTGCGCCTCCGCAACCTCGTATCCGGCGCGCTTGAGACCGAATGCAATCAGCTCGCGAACTGCGCGTTCGTCTTCCACCACCAGAATCAGCTTGTTCGCCATGGCCTGCACCGCTTGTCGATGCAGCGCAGGCTATTACAAAATTGTTACGGTCGCGTGACTACCTTGTCGCGCAAATAAACCGGCAAGGCCTGCGATGGCGGCACCGCCAGACCCTGCATGTAGTCCTGCGCAGCCAATACCGCGACCTGCCGCGCCCGGGGCAGCATCTGCTCCAGGGTCGCGTCCCAGCCGCGCGGCGCCAGGTCCACCAGCGCAGGGTATGCCGCGAAGCCACGCCCAACAGCGACCGCCCTGGCATCAGCAGCCAGGGTCCAGGCCACGTCTTGCGGCGCCAGAACCTGCTCCGCGCCCTGCAACTGCGAGTCGGACCGGTACACCGCGTGATACACCTCGCCCATGCGCGCATCAGCGCAGCAGACCGCGAACCCGGACGCTGGCGCCGCTGCAAACGCCTGCGCGGCTAACGCGCGCAAATTGGACACCGGCAAAACGGGCAGGTCTGCCGAAAATGCGAGACCTTGCGTAACCGCCGCCGCCAACCTGACGCCGGTGAAACTGCCCGGGCCGCGGCCAAACGCGATGGCGTCCAGTTGCCGCAGCCCAAGTTGCGCGTCCGCGAGCAGCTGATCTGCCATGCCGAGTATCAGGTTGGCATGATCGCGTGCGGTCTCCAGCAGCACCTCCTGCAACGCGCCGTCGATCCACAACGCCGCTGAGCAATTTTCGGTAGCGGTATCGAGCGCGAGAATCTTCATGCCGCGTTACCCATGCGGCGCAGGAAACGGCTCGCTTCCGCCGGGTCCCGTGTCATCGGCATGGGTGGCAGGCAGCGGCGAAATACGCTGCCGTATCCCTTGCCTAACAATCGAGGATCGCAGATCGCCACCACGCCGCGGTCGTCTTCGCTGCGAATCAACCGTCCAACGCCCTGCTTGAGTGCCAGCGCCGCCTCCGGCAACTGATAGTCGCCGAACGGGTTGCCACCCGTGCGGCGCAGATACTCGCTGCGCGCGCGCACGATGGGATCGTCCGGCGACGCAAACGGCAGTTTGTCGATGACCACCAGGCGCAGCGCATCGCCCTTGACGTCCACGCCCCCCCAGAAACTGGCGGTACCTAACAAAACCGCGTTGCCGGCGGCGCGGAACTCGCGCAGGATCTGTTCGCGCGGCGCCTCGCCCTGCACCAGCAGCGCTCCGGGCAGCGCACCGCACAGCCCGCCACGCAACAGGCTCGCGGCCTGGGCCAGCGCGCGATGACTGGTAAACAGCAGGAATGCGCCGCCGCCGGCCGCGCTGACCAGCGGCCAGACCGCCTGCAACATGGCCGGCCCGAACTCCCGCGACCCGGGCTCCGGCATTGCTTCCGGCAGAAAGAGCAGCGCCTGGGTTTCGAAATTGAAAGGGCTTTCGATGCGCAGGGTCGCTGCGGAGTCCAGCCCCAGGCGTCTCGCGAAATGGGAAAAATCATCGCCAACGGACAGCGTCGCCGACGCGAAAATCCAGGAACTCGGCCGCGCGCCGGTCATCGTCCGAAAGCGCTCGGCGATGTCGAATGGCAACAGGCTGATGGTAAAGCCGCGCGCATGCATCTCGGTGGCGCGAGCGCCCGGCTCCAGCTCGTCGTCGGCGACACGATCCACCGTGCCTGCCAGCAGCGTGGCGCGTTCCGCGCACAACTGCAGGCCATTGTCGCGCCCGACATTCGCGGCGCCCAGAGCCTGGGCCAGCCCCTGCAAGGCCGCTACCAGCGCGCGCGACGCCAGCGCAAACTCACGCAGTTGCGGGTCGAGTTCCAGACGGCCGGCGCCGCGCGGCAGCGCGTTAGCCAGCTGCGCCAGCGCGTCCTCGACCGCGCGCAGCGCACCCTGCAGGTCGGCGACCGCAATGGCGGCACGCAGCAGCCCGGCACGCGTATCCGCCAGGAGATTTTCCAGTTGATGGCTCGTGACAGTGGCGCCGAAAAACTGCATTGCCAGATCCGGGATCTGGTGCGCTTCGTCGAGCACCACCACGTCCGCGCTACCTAACAAATCCGTAAATCCCTCCTGCTTGAGCGCGAGATCCGCGAGCAGCAGATGGTGGTTTACCACCACGACATCCGCTTCCTGTGCCCGGCGCCGCGCCGCCACCACATGGCAATTGGCATACTGCCCGCAGCGCTGGCCCAGGCAATTGTCGCGGGTTGAGGTGACGTCATGCCACAGGGCGCTGCTGTCCGACAAGCCGGGCACGTCGGCGAGATCGCCGCTGTCGGTCACCTCGGCCCACTTTGCGAGCCGCTCCAGCGTGCCGTCAGCGCGTGTCAGGCCGGCGAGCGCCTGTTGCTGCCGCGTGTTGTCAAAACGCAGGCGGCAGAGGTAATTGCTGCGCCCTTTCAGCAGCGCCACCCGGACCGGCATACCTAACACAGCCGCGACCTGCGGCAGATCGCGCGCGAACAGCTGATCCTGCAGCGCGCGCGTGCCGGTGGAGATCAACACGCGCAACCCGCCGAGCAGCGCGGGCACCAGGTAGGCAAAAGTCTTGCCGGTACCGGTGCCGGCCTCGACGATCAGGGGTTCGCGGTTCTGCATTGCCTCGTACACGCGCTGCGCCATCCGGGCCTGTGATGGCCGGGCGACGAATCCCGGCATGGCGCGCTGCATCGGCCCATGCGCCGAGAACACGCCCTTGATGTCCAGGTCGCGCGCCATGTGGCTAAAGCTCCCGGCGCCGCTCGGAACGCGGGCTTGTTAGTTCGACGTGGCGGCGGCGCTGTGCGACTGCGCCGGTGCCTGCAATGCGTCCAGCCGCAGGTCCTTGAACGTTTCCTGATCGAGTTTCAGGCGCAGCTGCAGGTAAGGCCCCTGTTGCTGCTGTCGGCCGGCCGCGAAGTCGCGTTCCTCGAAACCGCGGAAGTTGAAGCCTAACGACAGCCAGATATTGCGCACCGGCGCAAAGCCAACATCGAGCCCGAACTGATTTTCGCTGAGGCCGGCGGCGAAATTGCGAGTGCTGGCGAGGTGCAGCCCCGCGTCGAAGCGCGCGCTGAGGTCGCGCCGCAGATCGAGTGCCAGCAAGGCACTGGTGCTGCCCAGGCGATCCGCGTCGTAGGTCGTGACCTGGCGCTTGAGGCCCAGTTGCAGGCCGATTTGAGTTTTGGAATTCCATTGCCTGTTGGCGTGCAGATTGTCGACCAGCCTCAGAGTTTCATAGTTTGACAGACCGCCCTCGCGCACGTCGCGTCGCAAATCGAGGCGGTTCAGCACGATCCAGCGCTTGCTGTCCGGCCGATAGGCCCAGGCGAATCGCAGGTCTGCCGAACTGGAGTCTTCGCCCAGCAGCACTTCACGCCGCTCGGTCTGGCCCGCGAATGACAATGCGTGCCCGGCCCGTTCGGCGCGATACCAGCCGGTGGTCGCCAGCCAGCGCTGCTCGGTGTCGGCAGTGCGGCGCTCAAGCCTCGCGGCCAGGGTCCAGTCGTCGCGGTGAAACTGGGCGCCGGCGAAAATTGCCAGGAAGTCATCCTGCAGCGAACCCGAGGCGAGCGGCAGGCCGGGATTCTGCGGTGTCAAGGCCGCGCCGCGCAGCGTGTTGCTTTGCTCAAGACCCCCTTCCAGCGACCATTCCGGCGTCAGCTGCCAGCCCTGGTTCAGACCCAGGCTGCTCGCGACGCGCGGGCCGTACTCAGTCTGTGAGCGGCTCAGACTGCTAACAAGCTGGGTGCGATCAAACGGCTGGCTGCGCAGCCCGATGCGCGACATGTCCGAGTCCAAGGCGGAACCATTGCCATGTTCCCACTCGGCAAACAGAGTCGTAGCGCGCGGCAAATGGTAGTCAAGGCCAATCAGGCTGCGCGCCGGATAATCGACGCTCGAGTCATTGCCCGCGAGCGCTGCCGCTACCGTGCCGCGCAGCGTGACCTTTCGGTCCAACAGGTCGATGCTGCCGGTCGCGTTGACGATGTCGGAGCGCCGCGCGGCGCCACCCGGGTCGTTGTCGTTAGCATGTTCAAGCCCGAGACCCACGGCAATGCCATCGAATTGATAACGCACTTCCGCCTGTGCCAACTGTCGCGTCGCCGCGGTGTCCAGGCTCTGCTGCAGGAACGACTGCGCCTGCAACGACCAGTTTTGCCGCCACTGCCAGCGCACATCGGCGCCAAACTTGCGCGACCCGCCCAGACCCTCGAATTGCTGCCCGACGCCAAAGCCCGAGTCCTCCGAGCGCGCATAGACGCGCGTCTCGAGGCGCTCATCCACATGGCGCAGTTCTGTCAGCCAGGCGTTAGCTTGCGCGGCCCTGACGGGGTCATCGGACTGGCTGTGCGCAAGTTCCGCACGCCATTCCGTCGCGGCCGATAACCGCAGCTTCGCATCAAGCGCGACCAGCCGGCTGTCGCCCGCCAGGGATCCATCCTGCACCAGCGTCGCGCCCAGCTCGCGACGACCGTCGTCGCCGCGCACACTGACGCGCGCACCGGCACTGGTGGTCTCGGTGCCGTTGCCCGGTGTTTCGTATTCAACGACGATAGTCACAGGATTGAATTCGCCATCCCGCGAGGGCACTGGCTCGCGGAACCGCAGCGTGCCGTTATCATAGTCGATGCGGTAATCCAGGAATCGCGACAACTCGCGCACGCTCAGCAGTTTCTCCGCATTGAAACGGTCGCGGGTCTCAAGCCGCAGTTTGTCGCTGCCAACGACGATGGGTGCGCGCGACAGGCGATACAGACCCGAGGTGCCGTCGCCGGCCATCTGGTCACGAACGACGCCAAGATCGGTGCGTGCGGCAAAGGCACTGGCTGCGACACGCTCGCCGCCAAAGTCCACCTTCAGGCCCGTCAGGCTGCGGTTGTAGCGCGCGAGCTCGGTGACGGTAAAGCCGGTGTCATAGTCACCGAACAGTGCGACAAACTGGCGGCGCTCGAGTTTCAGATACAGGCGCTTGCCGGACGCCGCCTCGTCGCGCGGCTCGGCGCCGTCCCCGTACAGCAGGTAGTACTGATCAGGATCGACGATGCCCTTGAGGCGCGCACGCGCCGCCTCGCGATCGCGCGTCGAGTCGTAGGCGATTGTTAGCAAGTAGTCGCCGCGAATCCGGCCCTTGGCGAAAAACGCGACGCGACCGTCGGTTGCGACACCGTTGTCCGGTACACCGGCCAGGCCCTGCATGTTGGCCGACACCGTGTTATGCGCCAACGTTCCTGAGGCGATGCCCACGAGCACGAAGTCGCGAGCCGCGGGCGTCAGCCAGACGCGCAGTTCCTGGTCGCGGCGTTCGTTGAACCGCAGATGCAGTACGACGAAACCGGCCTGCGACGTGGGCTCGAGTTCCAGACGCGCCAGTCCATCGACACCGACCTCAAATTGCGGCTCGCGCGCACCGGCGGTCAGCAGCGGGTTGGCGGTGAGCTGCTCGACCTCCCACCAGCTGCGGTACGGCGATTCCACGGAGAATATGCCGCGCGTCCCGGGACGCGCCGGCTGACCGTAGGCGTCGAACAATCGCAGCACGATCTGCGGCCGTTGCCGGCCGTCGGCTGACAACGCGGATTTTTCCTCGACCAGCTCGGCGCGCACCGCACCACCACCGTAGTGCACGATGCGTTCGATCTTGCCGGTAATCGTGCCGGCTGGGTCGACCAGATTGGCGATCAGGCGATTGTCACCGTCACGCAAATCGACGCCGCGCCAGCGGCTCACATGCAGAGTGTTCGCCGCGTTGGTTTCGGTGCCCTCGAAATTCAGGCTGGACACGGCCGCGCCATTGATACGCAGGTCGATGCGAGTACCGTAGGCATGCGCGATGACTACTTTGATGCTCGCGATCGCCGGCACCGAGCCTGCCAGCGGTTGCAACATCATGAACTCGGCCGCGAGCTTTTCGACCTCGATCGTCGCTTCGATGGGCATGCTGCTAACAGGCGCACCGGCCACTGCGGCCGCAGGTGTCATGGCCACCTGCCATGCGCCGAGAGTCCTGGTGCTGACGGTGTCCTGCAATTTCGCCACGTCCGGCGCGGTGTCCGTGCCGCTGGCGTCCAGGGTGTTGATTGCAGGCGCGGTTCGTTGACCGCGCGCGCTTGCCGTGTCGTACATCAAAACCGCGCGCACCGAATCGGCGGCCGCCGTTACCCCCTGGCGGCGGGTCAGCAGCGTGATGTCGCGGATTTCGCCCGCTCGCAGCTCACCCAATGCCTGCGACCAGACACCCTGGGACAGGCCTGCACCGCCGTCGGCGAGCAGCAGCGTGTCCGGCAACATCACCATCAGACGCGCGTTTTGTATTGGCAAGGCGGCGGCCGTGACGCGCAACCGGTGTTGATACTGCCCGTCAGGCGCCGACTCGGTCCGCAGTTCGAGCTGCACCGAACCCTCGGGAGCCGGCCGCTCGAGCAGAGCAAAATCAACCTGCTGCATTTCGCCAGCGCGCAACTCCACGAACCGCGAGTAGTCGCGGCCGGCATCGCGGACGTTGCGGTCGCAGACTTTGAGCTGCAGCGACACAGGAACCGTGGTCGTGTCCAGCTGCACCACATGAGAACCCGGCGTCACAGCCTCGAAGTGAAAACGCCCGCCCGCATCGGTGACTGCATAGCGGCCATTTTCCAGATATATACGCACGTTAGCCTGGCCCTCGCCCGCTGGCAGCCCGTGCTCGCAGCCACCACGTTGCACGCGGCCAAGGATGAATCCGCGGCTCGCAAAAAAGTCCTCGCGCAACGTGACACGCGCGCTCGCAACGTTAGACAGCACATCGCCCGGTGCGCGTGCCCGGGCGGTGTTGATCAGTTCACGCGCACCCGCCGCCGGCACGATATCGACGACATAGCGCAATGTCGTCGTCTGGCCCGGCGCGATCAGCGCGAGATCAAACCGCAGCGAACGGCCGTCGGCAGAGCGCACCGGATCGGCAGCCGACTGGTTGTTCACGCGCACCGATCCGCCGCGCAGACGCATTCCCTGCGGCAACTGATCGTCGATGACCACGTTGCGCGCGGCCGCACGCAGGTCGCCATTCGTCACGCGCAGCTGGAATTCAACCGTGTCACCGAGAGCCGCGGCCGCGACGTTGACAGTCTTGGCCAGCGACAAGGACGCGCTGGCGGGATCGACCGGAATATCCAGCGCCGCGCCGGCTGGCGCCAGAACCGTAAACGCAGCGCCAAACGAACCGGGCTGAATGCGGAACGGGGCGCCCGGCAGACTGACAAAACCGGCCGGCGGCGCAAGGCTGGGCGCCGCGTAGCCGGTGGGCGGCTCGACGATGAGCTGGTAAGTGCCCGGCGCGACCAGCGGAAAGCGGAACACGCCTGCCGGGAAAATGTAACGCGTGCCGCCGCTGTCGGTCACCGCCAGGCCGGTGATCAATTCCGACGGATACGCACTGACGCCGTCGTCACCGCGTACGGTCGCCGGCTGGCCGGTGGCCGCAACCACCAGCCGCACGCGCGCGCCATTCACCGCTGCTCCGCTGCTCGAATCAAACACCAGGCCGGAAGGGTCCACCAGGCTGGAGTCCTGGGCGACGTCGGTCGCGTCGGTCGGATCGATGTAGCTGGCGTCGATGATGGTGTCGCGCAGCATGTCGAGTGCGCAATTGGCGCTCGCGCCGCCAGCTCCCGCGACCAGGCGACTGGGAATATAGCCGGCAAAGACCCCGGTGTTAGGTCCGGTCTCGGTCAGCTGGAGACGCTCGCTGTCACCGGTGCCGCGCGCGCCCACCCGCAACTCGACGACATCGAGCTGTGCGCCATCGAGGTTCTTGTCGGTATCAGTGAGGCGCACGAACACGGCATCGCCGGCGTGTACAACCGGGGCATCGCCGAGCGGCACGCCGCGCAGCGGATTGAGTCCGCCAACGCCGGCTACTTGCGGCGCCGGCAGCGCCGCAAATCCGCTGCCGACCGCGCACGCGGTCGGGCCGGCCGTGCTGTTAGCATCGGTCGCCGAATATCTGAGGATCTCGATACGGGCCTTGGACGGCGCCGCTTGCACCGTGACCGTTACTTCGCTGGAGGATATCGAACGCGCGATGCCCGACAGCGCAAAATCCACGCGCGCAAGGTTGCGAATCTGAACCCCGGGCGCCGTGGATTGCGCAAGCGACTCGGTCGCAGAACATAAGCCGAACAACAGCAGAATGGCGAGCGCGCAATAGTCGCGCAGATACCTCGCAAACGACAACGAGGCGGGACAGTTGCCTATCCCGCCCCGTTGCAGTCTGTGAGCTGCCATGAGCTTGCGCACAGGTCTTCCCCGGCGCTATTGCGGCTTGTTAGACCCTAGTTGATGGTCACCTGGAAGCGGATCAGGGCCGTGCTGGTCGGGCCCGCGAACGGCAGCGTTGGCAGCGCCAGGCCGCCAACCTGCAGTGCATTGCCCACGGTGATCACGCAACCGTCGCCACCCGTATCAACGCCGCCGGTTTCAGCAACACAGAACGTGTCAACGGCGTTGATGGTGATGCGTACGTCGCGCGTATTGCCGCTATAGACGTTGGGCCGGAACGCTGTGTTGGCAGGCAGCGGATCCAGTAGCGTCACGCCCGTCGCGTTCTGCGTGCCCGTGTTAGCCACGGTGACCGAGTACTCGACCACGGCGCCAGGAATGGCCTTGGGATTGACCAGCAGGTTAAACGGATCGCTGACCACTGCGGAGGCTTTAGTCACCGTCAGACGCGCTGATTGCACGGCATATTGATCGTCCGCCGAGTGCTTGCCATCGCGCGCAATATCGCCGGCGCCCGCCCCGTCAGCAAACACGAAGTCGACTCCCGCGGTGTCGCCACCGGCGGTTTGCGTCACCGGTGTGCCCGGCGTGTTGTTGACCGCGGCGGTTGCCGTGAGGCGGACGTTGGCGAACTGCCCGTTGACCGTCGTCACCGGCACATCGGCAACGATGAAAACGACGGTATTGGCATCCGCCGCCAGCGTGTTGACGTTGTTGATGTTAGCCGTCAGGTCGGCCGCCTCAAACGTGCCGTTCGCGTTTGAGTCGACGATCACGCGCAGGTTGGCGACGTCGGTTGTGTCGGTGTTGGTAAACACGACACCGCCGACATTGTTCACGCCCGCCAGCGCAAATGCGTGTGCCGCGTTGCCGGTGTTAGTCACCCGGAAGCCCGTCACCATGTTGACCTGGCCCGGATTGACCACCGTTGCGGCGCCCGACAATTCGGTGACCGTGAGGTCGACCTTGTCGTCGACCAAAAACGTCGTATTGATGCCATTGCCGACACCTGGGTTGGTGTTGCCGGCCGGTGACGATTCAATCGCCGTCTGGGCATTGCCGCCGACGCTGTAATTGATCGTCGCCTTGTTGGCGATTGACGTGTTGGCGGCAGTGCCCGCCGCAAGCGCGGCCGGCTGCCATATGCCGATTCCGGCCAAAGCGGCCATTGCTAACAGACGTTTCATGAAAAACTCCTACGGGTAAAGACAAACTCATCCAATCAGCGAAAACTCTCGAAAAATCCGGCCATTACACGTTCAGCGCACGATGGCGCGGAACGACGCCGCAGCCAGCTGGCCAGGACCTATCGAATTGCGGAACGCCCAGCGGACATGCGTGTACTCGTCGGCGCGTGGCTGGCGCGTCGTGCCATCGGCTTCGGTCACGTGCAGTTGTTCGGGCTCGGCGAACTGCTTGCCGTCGATCGAATAACTGATGTCGGCACCCAATCCCCGTACCGAATCAGCGATCAGCGTCATGTGCCCGGGAACCGGGTTGTCGATGAACACATTGTCGGCAGCCGTTGCGCAGATATTGGTCGCGCTCAGCGTCCAGATCACCTGCGTACCGGGCACGACTTTCGCGGCCGGTACCCGACGCACGACTTGCTGGCCTTGCTCGTCGCGATAGGACTCTTCGGTCTCCGCCACGCTCTTGAGTTCAATGCAGCCGGCCTTGGGCCCCGGGCGCGTTGCGCCCTCCGCAAGTGCCGAGGCGCTACTCAGTCCTAACAAAGCCAGACCGACTACTAATGCATACCCCTTTTTCATACAGGCTCCTTCTAGTTAATCAACACGGAAAATCGAATCGTCTGCGGGCCCGCGGCCTGCGTCAGGTTGCCGAGGTTGACGCTGACGCGCGCGGGCGTCGTCAGGAACTGGCCCGCATCGGCGTCCGCCGCATCGGTCATGGCATTGCCATTGAGGCGCAGGCTGGCCGGGACATACGTCGTGTTAGCCGGAATCGCGTCGCTGAAAACCGAAGACGTGGCCGTGCCACTGCCGGTCGCGGTCACGATGATCTGGTAGGCAATTGTTGCGCCTGGCAACGGGCGCGAGCCGCCAAACGTGTCGGTGACGACCGCTGTTTTGTTAGCAGTGACACTGATGTCCGACACGAGATAGGTGCCAACGGCAAATGAATCAGCGCCGGTGGTGCCTACCACTGCATCGGTACCGCCGGTCCCCTGGCCGTTGAACACCGTGCCGGGATTGCCGATGCCGGTCAGGGACTCGGCGGTCAGGCGCGTGAAACCGCGGGCGCCATTGGCCAGCGCAGCGCCGATGTTGTTCAATACCAGCAGCCTGACAAAGGCGTCCGGCGCCAGCGTCGGATCGTTGGTCCCGGCGACATACGGCGTGTCGCCGGCCGAAACAACGCCGTTGCCGTCGCTGTCGAAATAGATCGCAGGCGACGAGGGCGTCGGATCAAAGTCGTCGCCCGGCAGCACGCTGTTGAGCACAAGGCGAAATGTCTCCGAGCCGTTACCGGTATTGGTTACGCGCATCACGACGACCTGATTGGTCGCGCCTGGCGCCACTGGAACATCACCGCTTTGCAATGTCGCAACGACATCCAGGATCTCGTTGACGGTCAGACTGACGGTGTTTGAATTCGTGGTCGCCGGGCTGCCGCCGACGATGTAATTCACCTGCGCGGTGTTTTGGATCTGGGCGCCTGCCAATGCGCCCACTGCGTGCGCGGCGGGCGCCAGGCTCAGGGCAGCCAGCAAAAAACCAACTTGCAAACGCGATTTCATACCGGACGGTGTCCCTGCAGCTCACGCCTAATGGCGAGTGGCGGTAGTCTAGGAATTCCGTTTGCCCGGCCTTGTGACCATAATCACAGGCTATAAGGGATAACCCTAGCGATTGGACATAACGGGCAAGCACTTGCCGCAAGCGCGCTGCCTGTCACACTTTGTCCGGAGGGTGAGCCCTCAAGAAAGGATCGAAGATGCCGAACCGACCCCGTGCTAAGTCAAAAAGATCGACGATTGCGATGCCGGCAGCCGATGGTTTTGCGGCTCCCGGCGCCGACGACAACCAGCCTGAACTGGAACATGAGAAGGCGGAGGCTGCTTCTGAGGAAATTCTTGGCGCCAACCCCCTGATTGGCTTTGACCGCGCCGAAATCCTGGATGCCGCGCAGCGCGCGCTGCGCATGCTGCTATCCCGACCACAAGTGATTCTCGAGGAAAACCTCGCGCTGGGGCGTGAGTTGTTAGCTGTGCTGCAGGGTGGTTCCGGCGTCGCTCCGGATCCAAAAGATCGGCGTTTCAGCCACGCAATCTGGCAGCAAAGCGGCTATTTCAAGCGCCTGATGCAGGGATTTCTGGCGTGGCGGAGTTCGCTGGAACGCATCATCGAACGCGCCGACGCCACCGACGATGACCGCGAGAAGGCGAGATTTATATTGCAGCTGGTGACCGAGGCTTTTGCGCCGACCAACTTTTTGCTCGGCAATCCGGGCGCCATCCAGCGCGCGACCGAAACCAGGGGCAAGAGCCTGCTCTACGGCGCACAGAACATGCTCGACGACCTGCGCAACAACGGCGGCATGCCGAGCATGGTGGATGGCCGAAAATTCCAGGTCGGCAAGAACCTGGCGGTCACCCCCGGCGCGATCGTGTATCGCAATGATGTCATCGAACTGATCCAGTATCAGCCCGCCACCGACAAGGTGCGGGCCGAACCGCTGCTGATCGTGCCGCCGCAAATCAACAAGTTTTACGCGCTGGATCTGGCGCCCGGGCGCAGTTTCGCCGAGTACGCCACCCAGCACGGCGTGCAGCTTTTCTGCATCAGCTGGCGCAATCCGACCGCGGCGCAACGCGACTGGAACATGGAGACCTACCTGCTCGCCTGCAAGCAGGCGATCGAGGTCTGCAAGTCCATCACCGGTGCGCACCGGGTGCACGCGATGGCCGCCTGCGCAGGCGGCTTCACGCTGTCAACATTGTTAGGTCACCTGGCCGCGACCGGCGATGATTCGATCGCCAGTGCCACCTTGCTGGTCACAGTGCTCGATACCGAGGCGCCCACTTTGTTAGGTCAATTCGCCTCCAGGAGTGGCATTGCTGCCGCGATCCACAAGTCGCGCAAAGCCGGCGTGCTGGAAGGCACGGAAATGGGCCGGGTCTTCGCCTGGCTGCGGCCTAACGATCTGGTGTGGATGTTCGTCGCCAACAACTGGGTAATGGGCAACCGTCCGCCCGCCTTCGACATCCTGTACTGGAACTCGGATTCCACGCGCCTGCCGGCGGAATTTCATGCCGATCTGTTGCGCATGTTCCTGGAAAACCCGCTCAAATATGCCGGCCGGCTCGAGGTGTTAGGCACTAAGATAGATTTGGCCAGGATCAAGGCGCCGTTTTACGTTGTCGCTGGTGTCACCGATCACATCACGCCCTGGCAGGCGTGCTATGAGACGCGCCGAATCATCAAGAGCCCGACGACTTTCGTGCTCACCTCCAGCGGCCACATCCAGAGCATCGTCAATCCGCCGTCGAACCCGAAATCCAGGTACTACCTGAACAGCAACCTGAAACTCGGCGCCGATGCCTGGCGCGCGACTGCGACCGAACACACAGGCAGCTGGTGGGATCACTGGCAGCATTGGTTCCACGAACGCTCGGGCCCGGAACAAAAAGCCGCGGCCACCGTGGGATCCGCACAATATCCGGCGGGTGATGCCGCCCCGGGACGCTATGTACACCAGCGCTGAATCCAGGATCGCAAGCAGGCCACAACGCATGAGCGCACCGCATCGCAACATCGAGTATCTCGAAATAGACGGACTCAAGTTGCGTGTCGCGACCCAACGCGGCGCGGCCAAGGGCGGCACGCCGCTGCTGATATTCAATGGCATCGGCGCCAACTTCGAGATTGTCTTCCCCTTCATGGAAGCGCTCGATGGCAAGGAAATCGTCATTTTCGATGTGCCTGGCATTGGCAAGTCGGAAATGTCCTGGTGGCCAAGGCGCTTTTCCGGCCTTGCGCGGCTGGCGGCAAAACTGCTCGACCGCCTCGGCTATCCGGAGGTCGATGTCGCCGGCGTTTCCTGGGGCGGTGCGCTGGCCCAGCAGTTTGCGCGGTCCTATCCAGCGCGCTGTCGGCGCCTGATTCTGGCCGCGACGTCTGCGGGCGTGCTCATGGTGCCGGGCCGACCGAAAGCACTGTCGAAAATGATTACGCCGCAGCGTTATCTCTCGCCGCTCTACATGCAGCGCGCTGCGGGCGACATTTATGGCGGTGAGACGCGACGCGACCCCAATCTCATCATGGGGCACACGTCTCGGATCATTCCGCCGACCGTAATGGGCTACATTTATCAGCTGCTGGCGGGCGCGGGCTGGACCAGCGTGCTTTGGTTGCACAAGCTGAAACAACCAACACTGATCATGGCGGGCTCGGACGATCCTTTGGTTCCAGCCGTCAATGCCAGGCTGTTGGCCTTGCTGATCCCGAGCAATCGCCTGTTCATGGTTCAGGGCGGCGGGCACCTGTTCATGCTGTTTTCCCTGGGTCAAATCATTCCCGTAATTCGCGAGTTTCTCGATTCACGCGAGCCATTCGGAACAAAAACTCAATAATAACAATCGGTTATAGGTTATTCCGAGAATTTCTAGCGCATCGTCACTGCCTCTTGACGCTGCACTGCAACATGGTATGATGCATCGCAACAATTGATGCATCGCACCACCACGGAGAGACACCATGAAACTGACCGAACGCTTTATTGAAATGACCTCGGATGTCCGCGACCAAGCCTCAGCCTACGTCGAGCGCACCGCTGCTACTGCGCGCGACACTGTGAAAATGGCTGCCGAGCGCGTCGAATCCGCTGCGGCCCCTATCGAAAATCTGTCAGCTGCGGCGACGCGCCTGAACACGCTCGCGTATCAGTACACCGGCGACCTGTTGGCCCACCAGGCCAATGTGCTGACCGGCGCGCTGCATGACGGCGCCGAGCGGCTGCGCCTGCTCAACAAGGCGGACTCGCTGCAGCACGCGTACCAGGCGCAAATCAAGTACTTTGACATCACGCGTGATCGCCTGGCGCGCGATGCCAGGACGACGTTGCGGATCGTCGGCGGAGCGGGTGCTGCGGTGCGGAGCCTGGCCAAGGACACCTACGCTCATTGGCTGAAGAAGCCGGTGGCGGCCAAGCGCGCCACCGCGCAGGTCCGCAAGGCCGGTCGCAAGATGGCCAAGCGCGCTCGCAAAGCCGCCTGATGCACCTGGCCTGATGCACCTGGGAAGCGTTCGTCATTGAGAACGATGGGGCGAGGCTCACCCCCCGGACCTCCCCCCAAACGTAAGGGGTGACCGCCAACCGGCGGTCACCCCTTTTTTTGTTCTGTGTATCGGCGACTGGTTGCTGGCGCCACCCCGGCTATAATTCTCCGTTCAACAAGTAACGAACGACTGGATACGCATGGCCACCGCCCCGGGTTCCTTTGCCGCTTTGCCCGACATTTCGCGTGCGGTCACCGACTGGGTGCGTGCGGTGCGGGAACTGACGCAACCGGACTACGTGCACTGGTGTGATGGCTCCGCCACCGAAATCGCCACACTGCAAAAACAGCTGCAGGCAAGAGGCGAACTTCAGGCACTGAACGCCGAAACATTCCCGAATTCTTTCCTGGCGCGGTCGCACCCCTCGGACGTTGCCCGGGTCGAACATCTGACCTTCGTTTGCACCCACAAACCCGAAGATGCCGGCCCGAACAATCACTGGATGGACCCGCAGGAAGCGCACAAGAAAATGCAGGGCCTGTTCCGCGGCTGCATGAAGGGGCGAACGCTGTACGTGGTCCCGTATTGCATGGGCCCGATCGATTCGCCGTTTGCGCGCTGTGGGGTCGAAATCACCGATAGCGCCTACGTCGCCATAAACATGGGCATGATGACCCGCATGGGCCGCCCGGCGCTGGAGCGCATCGCGCGTGACAACAGCTTCGTCAAGGGCCTGCACTCAACCGGCGAGCTGGACCCGGATCGCCGTTTCATCATGCACTTCCCGGAAGAACTCACCATCGAGAGCTTCGGTTCGGGCTATGGCGGCAACGCTTTGTTAGGCAAGAAGTGCCATGCACTGCGTATCGCCAGCTATCAGGCGCGCACCGAAGGCTGGCTCGCGGAACACATGTTGATCGTGGGCCTGCAGAGCCCGGCCGGCGAGACCCATTACGTCGCGGCGGCATTCCCGTCGGCCTGCGGCAAGACCAATCTCGCGATGCTGATTCCGCCGGGCTCGATGCCGGGCTGGAAAGTGTTCACGGTTGGCGATGACATCGCGTGGCTGCACCCAGGGCCCGACGGCCGTCTGTGGGCGATCAATCCAGAAGCGGGTTATTTCGGCGTGGTACCAGGCACCAACCCGCAGACTAATCGCAATGCCTACGACATGATTCGTCACGATACGCTGTTCACCAATGTCGCGCTCACAGCTAACAATGAACCCTGGTGGGAAGGACTGGAAACCGGCAAGCCGGCGACTGACTGGCTGGGCAAGCCCATTGATGCCTCATCCAAGGGTCCTGCCGCCCATCCGAATTCACGTTTTACCGTAGCTGCGAAACAGAATCCCTGCTATTCGCCGCACGCGGACGATCCGCGCGGCGTGCCGATTTCCGCACTCGTGTTTGGTGGCCGGCGTCGCACCGTCGCCCCGCTGGTCTACGAAGCCCGCGACTGGAATCATGGTGTGCTGGTCGGCGCGTCGGTCGCATCGGAGACCACGGCAGCCGCCACCGGCCAGGTGGGTGTGGTGCGTCGTGACCCGATGGCAATGAAGCCGTTTGCCGGCTACAACTTCGCCGACTACTGGGCGCATTGGATCAACATCGGCAAGCGTCTCAGTAATCCGCCGAAAATATTCCATGTCAATTGGTTCCGCCGCGACGCCGCCGGCAAGTTTCTGTGGCCGGGCTACGGCGAGAATCTGCGCGTGATCGCCTGGATGCTGGAGCGCTGCGCGGGCAAGGCCAACGCCCACGAAACGCCGATCGGTTATTTGCCAGACAGTGCGGATCTCAATCTGCAGGGGCTCGATGTCAGTGCCGCGGCAATGTCCGAGTTGTTAGCTGTCGACAGGGTGCAATGGCGCGCGGAGGCGAAAGAAATTCGCAGTTATGTCGACGAATTCGGCCAGCGTGTGCCGGCTGGGTTGCGCGCCGAGATCGACGCCCTGGAACGGCGCCTGGACTGAGCTACTCTTCCAGAATGTAGCGGACGGCCAGTGGGGAGCCCGGTTCTGGCGCGTTGCCAAGCCCGATGCGACCGGATCCCTTGAGCTGCATGCTGTCACGGCGCAGGAAACTCTCTTCGCCATCGTCGCCTACGACAAACGTGCCGTTAGTGCTTTGATCGACCAGCATGAACTTGTTGCGGCTGATTTCTATGCGCGCATGCAGCCTCGAAATCAGATTGCCCTTGACGATGAGATCCGCCTCATCGCCGCGACCTAACAGCGATTGCGGCTTGGTATCGTCAACGAATATCACCTGGTCCAGCAACTCCAGTTTGAGACGCTTCGGCTGGGCACCACCAAGCGCCGCCAGCGCAATGGACGGTAACATGCTGGTGATATCCTCGGTTTGCCACATGACTTCAAACAGCGCGATCTCACCACCCTGACCCTTCAGTGTGGCGACATCGATCTGCCGCACCACCGCGGTCCATTTCGGGCTGGCGCGCTCCACCACCGCCGCGGTGGTCAGAATCTGCTGACCCTTGGCCTGACTAGTGGCGCGATTCGCGGTATGTACGGTCGAACCGAATACATCCCGTGGCTCAACCACCACCGGGCCGAAATGACAGCCGATTCGTATCGCGACCGAATGACCTTCAAACCGCAGCGAATTGTTGGCGGCAACCTGGTACTGCATTTGCGCGGCCGCCTCGAGCGCGTCGTTGACGTTGTTAAACGTCGACATGACCTCATCGCCCATGGTCTTGATCACTTTGCCGTGCCAATGCTCAGTCGCGGAGCGCATGATGTCGATACAAACGGCGATTATGTCGCGGGCTTTCAGATCGCCCAGGCTTTCAAACAGGCGCGTGGAACCGACAACGTCGGCAAACAACACGGCTAGCTCGGTATCTCGACCCATTGCTGGATTATATCGCTAGAATCGCGAACAACCCGTGGCGAGTCAATTGCGAACCGCCTGGGCATGGCAATCCTGGCCGCGACGCTGGGCGTCGTGGGTTGCCTGGCTGCACTGGCTGCGCAAAAAAGCTCACCCTGGATGACACGCGCTGCCAAATTGCCCGACCAGGCACTCAGATCCAACGTCGCCCGGTCGGTGGTCGAATCACTGACGACAGAAGTCGGCAGCCGGCCCACCGGCACCGCCGCGGACCGCAGCGCCGGCGACGCCCGGTACTACTTCGATATCCACCACACGGCAAATGACACGCTGAAGCAGATTGATCCCGCGAAGCTCAGCCAGTCAACGGCCGTGGATGCGGTGGCTGCATGACTGGCGGTGAGTGAAGCGCCGGCGCCGGGCGTCGCACCTCCGCCGCCGCCCGCAAAATAATATCGGCGCGCGCCGCAGGATCACGTGCACCTTCGGACAAGAGCCGGCGAAATTCGCGCGAGCCAGGCTCGCCGGTAAACCAACCCAACAGATGGCGCGTCACCGCAGACAGGCGCACACCATTGTCCTGCTGGCCGGCGGCGTAAGCCGTAATCCGCTCAAGCAGCGCGCCGGTATCGCGCGGTGCCTCGCCAAGGATCTCCCGCGCCAGCTCGACCAGGAACTGCGGCCTGTGATAGGCCTCGCGACCCAGCATCGCGCCGTGGGCGATCGACAACGCGTCACGCACCTGGGGCAAGGTACGCATGCCGCCGTTGAGTGCGAAGCGCAAATCTGGAAAATCGGCCCGCAGGCGCGCAACGACCTCGTAACGCAGCGGCGGTACGTCTCGATTGTCCCTGGGCGAGAACCGGCCTAACACCGCCTTGCGTGCATGCACGATCATCTCCTGGCAGCCGACCGCAGCCAGTTGCCCGACAAACATTCGCAGTTTCTCGTAGTCCCCCTCGTCGAAGCGACGCATCGCCTCGAGCCGGTCCCGAGCATGGCCATCCACCGTGCCGATACGCATCTTGACCGTCACCGGGACCGAGACAGCGGCACGCATTGCCGCCACGCAATCCGCAACCCGCGCGGGCTCATTCATCAGGCAGGCGCCGAATTCTCCCTGCTGCACCTTGTCGCTGGGGCAACCGCAGTTGAGATTGATTTCATCGTAGCCCGCGTCGACGCCGATCCTTGCTGCCAGGGCCAGCGCCTTCGGATCGCTGCCGCCCAGCTGCAGGGCGAGCGGCTGCTCCTGCGAGTGATAGCCGAGCAGGCGGCCGCGATTGCCATGGATGATCGCGTTGGCGTGAATCATCTCGGTATATAGCAATATGTTGCTGGAAAAGCCGCGCAGAAAAAACCGACAGTGGCGGTCGGTCCAGTCCATCATCGGCGCGACGCTAAGTTTCGCTCCCAAGTACTTCATTTAATTCATGTTAATTGTGGGTTTGTTAGGAGCGTACGAATTGGACGAACTGGCACTGCCGATCATCTCATGGCTGACCATCGCGCGCAGTTCCTCTTCAATGTGACCAGCACAGTGGCGCAATTTTCGCGGGTTCAGAGCCGAGCGCAGTCAATTGTCGTCGCGGATATTCTGTGCGCCGCCCGGGACCCAGCGAATGCCTAACAGCCGGGGTCTATGGACGACAAATCGACCCCGATTATTCGACACATTGAAATGACTACCCGAAAGCGGACACTGCTCGTGTTCTAGCGCTACCCTCCTACGACAGCCTGCGCCAATCCTGCGCCTCAACACCCAACCACGCAAAAACCTACAGCGATTCACTGAACATGCCACCGAAGGCCGCCGCTATTGTTCCCGTTTTGGGAACATGTTATTATTGGCTCATGAGGATCATTGCCCGGCGAACGTTACGGGAATTTGTAGCATCCCGGGCCGGGCACAAAGATCAAGGTGCGTTGAGGTCGGCCCTCGATGCCTGGTTTCATGAGGCGCAGAACACCACGTGGCACAACAGCGCTGAGCTTAAAGAGTTGTATGCGACGGCCAGTATTGTGTCAGCTGATCGAGCGGTATTTAACATCAAAGGCAACTCCTATCGGCTGGTTGTGGCCATTGATTACGAGAAAAGCATCGTGTGGATCAAGTGGTTGGGAACTCACAAAGACTACGATCAAATTGATGTGACGGAGGTGGAGTATGGCGATTGATGTCAAACCAATTCGGAGCGCTGCGGATCACCGCGCCGCAATGGCAGAAGTGAAACGCCTGTGGGGCTCAAAGAATGGCACGCCCAATGGCGATCGCCTGGATGTACTTGCGACGCTGATTGACGCCTACGAAACACGGCACGAGCCGATTGATCGGCCCGACCCCATCGAGGCTATTCAATTTCGAATGGAACAGCAGGGGCTGACGCGCAAAGACCTGGAGCCTTTGCTTGGCACGCGCACGCGCGTTTCAGAGGTACTCAATCGCAAGCGCACGCTCTCGATCGGGATGATTAGGCGATTGCACGCCAAACTCGGTATTGCAGCAGAGGTGTTGATTAGAGCACCGCGACCAGCCACCAGTGGCAGAACACATCGCGTTAGCCGCAGCAGCTAGACGAATAGATATTTTTGTTTTTTTGAGGAGGCGTAAAGGCGACCAGCCGAAAGTGATGACGACAAGTCCTTGATTCAAATTGCGCTGCGGCAATAGTCGGTCCAGTTCATCATCGGCGCTATCGACAATTTAGGTCGCGCGAAAACGCTGCGTTTTTCGACGAATTCACCTATTTTTTCAGTGTTTTCTGACATGGGCGTTTACGCGGGATTTCTGCGCATTTCTGCTAGTTCAAGATTTGCCGCGGCGACGTAATGGCTACGAGAATATACCGTAGCACCGAACGAACATTCTTGACACCCATTCTCTTTAGAAAGTATGGCACGGGCGCACTCGCTACACCGCCGTGGTCCGCATTCGGCGTCGCGAAAAAGTGGTTCACCGAGAAGCGAAGGCATTCGCCCATGCCGGGGCTGCAGCGGCACGAACCCTCAGCAGCCCGGCGGCGCTCCCAAATTGCCCAGGATTGCGCCGCCACTGCCAGCATTGCTAGCTTCATATTTCAGCCAATGCTAGCATTGCAAGCACTGCTCAAATTAGGTAATGATTCATGGCTCAATTGATGGTTCGCAATTTGAAAGATGAGATCGTCACGGCGTTAAAGCAACGTGCCGCCAAACACAATCGTAGCGCCGAACAGGAACATCGAGAGATCCTGCAGATGGTGCTGCGCGGTCCGCGTCGCCGCCCGTTAGCCGAGGTCCTCGCCTCCATGCCCAACGTCGGCCGGGATGCCGATTTTCGTCGCGAGCAATCAGATCGTCGCGGTTAGCCATGTACCTGGTCGATACCGACGTCATCAGTGAAGCACGCAAAGGTGCCAAAGCCCAGGCGGGCGTGCGCGCCTTTTTTGCTAACGCAGCACGCGAGAACACCGAACTCTATCTTTCGGCGATCACGATCGGCGAACTACGCCAAGGCGTCGAGTCCCTACGGCACCGCGGCGATCTGCCCCAAGCAGGCGTACTGGCACGCTGGCTGTCACGCCTTACGCGCGACTATGCCCAGGCGATATTACCGTTTGATCAGGACTGCGCTCAGGTATGGGGTCGTTTGCGAGTTCCGCACCCCGAGAATCCACTCGACAAGCAAATTGCAGCTACCGCCTTGATTCATGATCTTATCGTGGTCACGCACGATATTGCCCACTACCAGCTTACCGGTGCCCGACTATTCAATCCGTTTGCATCAGATGCCTAACGGTTGCCGGGGCCACAATGGCCGCCGCACAACACCGGGCTGATGCGAAGGTGCCGACATGCGTCGAACTTTGACCACCAATCGGTGTGCAAGCTTGACCACCGAGGTAGCGCCTAAAACGCGGAATTACCTATGCGTTCGCAAAAATGCGGCTGGTCAAGCTTGGACGCCGGTTTGCTCGAATATCTGGTCCATTGTCTACGTTTGTTCACATCAAGATCGTTTCCCCGCGCGTCAGTAAGCCTTCCGCCGCTGGTGATCTTGTAACGATGCAGTCCAGGATCCGGAAAGGACTTGGTCTGCAACCTCGTTCCGGTGTCTTTGTAGCCGTCTGGCGAAGGCGCAGCGCATTGGATTTCGTCGTACATGCCCATCGAAGGAACTCTACCGCCGCAATCAGCCGCCCGACATACCGTCTTCCCTGCCAAGGACTCAAGGAGCTTCGGACGGCTCAGGACCGCTGCGGCCTGCTGCGTCAACATCCCGGCGTCCGACCAGGAGTCGCTCTGCCGGAGGATCGACAACGCCACCCAGCTCGCTTCGCCCGAGATGCCTTCCACATGGCCCCAGCCCGAGGGGACCCGGCTCGTGCGCCTGCGCGAATGCGCGCGCGAGGTGCGTATCCGTCGCTGCAGCGCCCCGAACATCGCCTGTCCGAATATTCCTACAAACGCGCAGGGCAACGGCGGCTCGAATGCTTCACGTTGGCCGACATTGGCATCGCCCAATCGCTCCTACGCTTAGTGCAACTTTTCAGCCGCTTCGGGATCGCAACATGTCTTTTCAAACTAAACAAATCGTGCCGGGCTGCGTAATGGCCGTGCTTATAGGGCTGATTTCGGCACAGGCATTGACAGCCAATAAGCCACGCCCCACTGAAGCCTCGCCCGCGCTCATTGGCGAAGGCCGCCACATTTTTCGATTCGACACCTTCGGCGACGAGCAACTGTGGACCGACAAACTACGGCTCAACGAAGTCGTGGAAAAGAGCGTCGACCCAACCACGGCTTTGTCGGTGGGCTTGAAAGTAGACGCCGATGCACTGCCGCCGGGAATTCTCGCCAAGGTTGATTTGAAGAGCGCCGCGACCACGGTTGCATTGCTGAAGTTGAATGCCATTGTGGGCTTGCAGGCGACGGTGGATGCTAACAACCACATCACGAAACTCGGCGTGACCTGCGCTCTGTGTCACTCAACCGTGGATGACTCGGTCCAGGCGGGCATCGGTCATCGCAAGGACGGCTGGCCAAACCACGATCTCAATGTCGGCGCCATCATTGCATTGTCACCGGCGCTGAGCGCTGCGCAAAAGAAGGTGTACACCTCGTGGGGCCCTGGAAAATACGATCCGCGCTACAACCAGGATGGCAAGAACACGCCGCTGGTCATTCCGCCTGCCTACGGGTTGCGCAATATCAAAAATGAAACCTACACCGCCGACGGTCCCCTGTCGTATTGGAACGCCTATGTAGCGGTGACACAAATGGGCGCACACGGCAACTTCAGCGACGCCAGGCTCAAGATCGATATCAAGCACACACCAGACCTTGTCAGCTCCAAGCTGCCGGCACTGCGCGCGTACCAACACAGCCTGGCCGCACCGCCGCCTGCGGCATCGAGCTTTGACGCCAAAGGCGCCGCTCGCGGCCACGTTGTGTTCGATCACAATTGCGCCAATTGTCACGTCGGCGGCACTGGCACCGACAATAACAACGCTAACAAATTGCACGCAGCTGCGGAAACTGGCGTCGACGGCAGCTACGCGGCGCGTACTAACAACAAGGCGTATCGCAGCACGCCACTGCGTGCGTTATGGCAGCATGCGCCGTATTTCCACGATGGCAGCGCCGCGACACTGACGGATGTGGTTGCGCATTACGATCGCGTCAAGACATTGCGACTCACAGCCGCACAGCAGACGGACCTGGTCGAGTACCTGAAATCGCTTTAAATGCGCAGCGCCGGACTGACGACAATCCAGCAGCCGTCGGCAGAAATCGCCGGCCGTGAAACGCTATCCCGCGCTCGCCGATTCGACCCGCGCAGCACGCTTGCGGCGCTGCTTGAGTCGGCTGATGTGGTCATTAACGGCACGCGTCCGTGGGATATCGTGGTTCGGGACCCACGCATGTTTGCGCGCGTGCTCGCTCACGGGTCCCTCGGCGCAGGCGAGTCTTACATGGAAGGCTGGTGGGACTGCGAACGGCTGGATGAAATGTTTTGCCGCGTGCTGGGTGCGGGAATTGACCTTCGGCTAAGTACGCTGCACGAAAAATTGGCGATTCTAGTCGCCAAATTTCGTAATGCGCAGAGCCGCCGGCGTGCGTTTCAGGTCGGCGAGCAGCATTACGATATTGGCGATGATCTCTATCAGCGTATGTTAGATCGCCGGATGATTTACAGTTGCGCCTATTGGCGCGATGCGGCGAATCTCGACAACGCGCAAGAACGCAAGCTCGACCTTGTGGCCCGCAAACTACGGCTTGAGCGGGGGATGCGGGTGCTGGATATCGGCTGCGGCTGGGGCGGCGCGGCGCAGTATATTGCCGAGCGCTACGGTGTTGCCGTTACCGGCATTACTGTATCGCGCAACCAAGCCATGGTGGCGCGCGAGCGATGTCGCGGATTGCCGGTCGAGATCACATTGCAGGATTACCGCGCGCTCAGCGGGCATTTCGATCGCATATATTCTCTGGGAATGTTCGAACACGTCGGCGTAAGAAACTACCGTGCGTACTTACGCAAGGTGCGGGAGTTGCTGGTGCCGGACGGGCTATTTTTGCTGCATACGATAGGCACGAACCAGTCATCGACCACAACGGATTCGTGGATCGAAACCTACATATTCCGCAATTCCATGTTGCCGTCCATGGCGCAGATTGCAGCCGCAGCCGAGCGACAGTGGGTCGTTGAGGACTGGCACAGTTTTGGTCCGCACTATGATCAAACGTTGATGGCCTGGTCGGCTAACTTCGAGGCGTCCTGGCCCACGATTTCGTCGCAGTACAGTAAGCATTTTCGCCGCATGTGGCGTTATTACCTGGCGTCGTGCGCAGGGTCGTTTCGGGCCCGCAAGAATCAGTTGTGGCAGGTGCTAATGTCGAAAGAGGGCGTTCGCGGTGGTTGCCGTGAGGTCCGTTAACTGGCGCGTCATTGCGTCTGGTTGGTGAGCCTGTTAGGGCATGATTTGGCCGAGTTCCTGGCCGCGGCCGCGATTGATGGCAACGATGCGGTATTGCCCGATCAGTTCGATGCCGTCGAACACTTCGAGGAGATCAACCCAGTGGGATCATCATCGTAGGGCGAGTATTGATGGGGCCTGACAGGCGGATTCAGGCCCGCCGGTGCCGAGAATTCGGGTGCCCGTGTATTTCACAAGAGGTTCGGGGACGCACGAGCCCCCGTGCGTGCGCGGCGCTGAAGGCCGCGACGGTCGCAGCCACTTGAGAAACCTTACGCGCCCTGCGCTCGGTGCAGTACGAGGCCGTGCTGACAGATCCGCAGTGGCGCCAGAGGGCTGCTACCCGATCGGCCGCAATCCCGCAATGGCATGCGCCTCGCGCGCAAGATCGGCACCATCACCTACGGCTCGCCGGTCGAATGGCAACACCGCTATAGGCGCACGCCCGCCGGGACGCCGTGGCCAGACGCTCAGGCGTCGAGACGGACTTGCTGTTGCGCATCGACGAGCAGGTCAGAGTGGCCGAGGCATTCACACGCGCCGCGAGCGACCTGCGGCTGGAGCGGGTGGAATCGGCGGCCGGCCACGATGCGCTTCTCGCCAGCACGGAACCTTTCGAAACGGCAGTTTGGGGCTTTTTAACAGAACGCCATTGGCGGCGGTGCAGTGCATCACAGTTGCAGCTGGCTGCGCTTGCGGATTCCCGGTTTGGCCTTATCTTGCCCGCTCTTTAAACATACTGAGTTGGGCAAGGATTTATCACATGAGCAGCGTTTTGACGGATGCGGCCGACACCGCGAACAGCATTGTTCTCAAAAACAGTGACGACAAACCGCAGACCGATCAATCCCCGTCTGCAGTTTCGGTCGAGCGTCGTCGTCGCCCGCGGCGTTCCTTCCTGGCACGGCCGCTGGGCGTGCAGTTCCACGAAGAATTCAAATTGTTCCGCGTTCGTTAGGCGCGCTAACCGCTAGCAGCCTTTTGCAAAGGCTGCATGGAGATTCGGTCGGGTAGGAATTGTCTTACCGCATGACAAGCCGGACCCCTCATCGTCCCCAGTCTGTTTCCCGGTATGTTACGCATGCAGCAACATATTGTTACTGCGATGCGAGTTGACGTCGCACTACGTCGGCTTTGCCGCCGCCGCGTGCGACAACGTCGCGTTAAAGGGCGGTGTAATTGTTGCATGGCGAAGTTTCGATCAAAACAATGCTCACTTCGGTGGCCCGCGTACTTGCTGATGGTTGTGACAGTAACGAACGCTTTCGGCGTCGACGAGCAGCATGTTGCAGACAAAAAATGGATCGACAACGCCCACGATTTCGTCTATGACCGACTGTGGCGCTCCACAATGCAATTGGACCGCTACTTTGGTTCGCTCGCCGACGAAAGCGTCTATCGAGAGGTCTACGGCAGCATCGCGCCGTCATTGCTGTGGGACCAATTCCGCGGGTTTCAACCGAAATTGCGCTTTCAAATTAACGCTCCACTGCCGGGACTGAACGAACGCGTACACGCCGTCGTCGGTCAGTTCAATCCGGATGAGTTCATCACCGAACGCGCGCAGAGCTCGGGGTCCATCCGGCGCCAATTCGGCACCGTGCGCGAAGATCAAACCATTCTGGGCCTCGTATATCGCGCGCGCCCACGAGAACACGACAGTTTTGGTTTTGGAGTCGGCGTGCGGGTTCGCACGCCGCCTGATCCTTACGCCAAGGGTGACTACACCTTCTCCCGTGGCGCGCCACGAAATTTTCTTTTCACCTATAAACAGACCGTTTTTTGGCAACAAAGCGAACATCTCGGCACCACCAGCCGTTTCGATCTGGATCATTTCCTGTCAGAGAAGCAACTGCTGCGATTGACTGTCTCCGGGACGAAGTCGCAAAAGACAGCGGGTTTGCGCGGCTTCGCCGCCGCAACGCTGCTGCGCTCGCTGGCAAAGCGGCGCGCGATCACAGGCAATCTGGCGATCGACTGGGAAAGTCGCGCGCCCGTGGCACTCCACGATTTCGGCGCCGTCGTGGCATATCGTCAAAGCATTTCCCGCGAATGGCTCATCCTGGAAGTACGCACCAGCTTGAACTGGCCAAAGGAAGTGCCTGGCGCAGCGCGTACGATGAGTTGGGGACTGGGAATCGGCCTGGAAATGCTGTTCGGTACGACGCAGTTCCAAGCCCGGCCCGTTACTTTTTAGCGACTTCGACGCAAAAACTCGTCAGCTGTTCAAGTACCTGTTGCACCGCGCGATTGGCCGCGACGACACCGCCCTCGGGATCCTCGCTTTTTGCCGCGATGCTCGCATCGAATTCACGCCATCCCAATACTTGCCGAGTCGCGCTATCGACCATAACGGCATGCAGCGCAAAGCGCACGCGGCTCGGCGAAGTCGAAAAATCATGGGCAAAACCCACAATTTCGGTGTCGAGAGTCATATTCCCTGACGCAGCGCTGGGCGTTAGCACGACGGCGCGAAAGCTGCCGCTGCTTTCAATCGCAGCAATCATAAGCGGTGCGAGCATGCGCGCTGGCGTATCGATCCATTCGTGGTGAGCGAAATATTCGAGTTTGTGAGCCTGACGCAGGTAGACAATGTGTTTACTATCGAAACCGGCCGCCGCATGCGGCGGATTAACGATCAGCGTCGGCGCCGAGTCGAACGGCATCGCTGCAACAGCTGGCTTTGCCGGCGCCGGGATTGCCGCTCGATCCAGCGAATGGAAACTCGGTGGCGCCGTCGGTTTGGGAAGTAATCCGCAACCTGCGAGCAGCAGCACAGCGGCACTGACCAGGAGGCTCTTCATGGCCGTCGCACTCCGCTGGATGACTCTCCAGGCCCCTCGGGCACCGGGCCGCTGCCGAAAATCAGACTGGACGGATTGCGTTCCGTTTGCTCACTAAGGCGGCGCAACGAGCCCGACAAAACATGCAGTTCCCCTAACAGGCGCTGCAACGCTGGAAGCGTCTCAGCGCTCAGGCGCTGCACATCGGCGCCGACCGAGTCGATCGTCTTGCCAGCGTGAGTGCTCGCCAACGCCGTGGCGTCGCCCATTTTTTCCAGCGCATCGGCGCTGCGGCCGATGCGCTCGATGACCGGGCCGAGCTGCGCGGTAATGCGCGCACCGTTGTCGAAGGTGCGCGCAGCGCTAACAATACCGGCGTCGAGCGTCCCCTTCCGCTCAGCGAGGGTCTGCATGACTGCGGCAATATTGGTGAGCGCGCTGCTGAATGCTCTGCGGTTATCGTCGCTCAGCACTGCGTCGATGTTGCTCGAGGTGCGGTCCAATTTGGCCAGCACGCTAGTCAGCACATTCTCCAATCGCGCGCTAAGTGAAGGCTTGGTGCGAATGACGGGATAGCGCTCTGGCGCAATCGCCCGGAGTGTCGGCGCATTCAACGCACCGCCGTCGAGCTCGACGTAAGCGATGCCGGTCAGGCCCTGTGTTTTCAGCACCGCAACGGTGTCGACCTTGATCGGCGTTCCGCGTTCGATTTCAAGCAGCAATCGCACCTGCGACGGATTCGCCGGATCTAATGCAATGTCGCTGACCTTGCCGACATCCACACCGTTGTACTTGACCGGGGCACTGACATTCAAACCGGCTACCGATTCGTCTTCGATGGCAAGATAGCGGATATATTTTTTCTGGAATGTGCCACCCGACGCGATCCACAGCACAATCGCCACCAGCAGGGCGCCGAGCCCCAGCACGAAGGCGCCGACCAGCGCATAGTTCACCTTTGTTTCCATCAGGTACTCCGCGCCGTTGCACTGGTTTCCTGCGCTGCTCGGCCGCGAGGCCCGTCGAAAAATGACCGGATACGCGGGTTGTCGATTTGCGACAGCTCGGCCATCGAACCGACACCTTGCATCTTGCTGTCGGCAAGCACCGCGACTCGGTCTGCGACCTGCCATAGCAGGTCAAGATCATGAGTAATCATGACGATTGTTAGCCCGAAATCGTCACGCAATTTCCGCACCAGATCATCGACACCTTCGGCGCTGATTGGATCGAGGCCGGCGGTGGGTTCATCGAGAAACAACAGCTCCGGATCAAGCGCCATGGCGCGGGCCAATGATGCACGTTTCAGCATGCCGCCACTCAGCTCGGACGGATACTGCGCGCCGACTTCGGGCGCCAGTCCCGCCATGGAAATTTTCCAATCGGCAATGTCATCGATGAGCGAGTCGGCCAGGTCGGTATGCTCGCGCAGTGGCAGCCCCACATTTTCCAGTACCGTGAGCGACCCGAAAAGACCACCGTGCTGAAACATCACGCCCCAGCGGCGACGCAATGCAAGACCGTCGTCATCACCGACATTGCTCAAATCGACGCCGAGCACCGTGATGACGCCCGCGTCCGGGCGATGCAACAGAATCATTTCGCGCAATAGCGTCGACTTGCCTGAGCCGCTGCCGCCGATTAACGCAAAAATCTCCGCGCGTCGCACCTCAAGATCGACGTTGCTGTGCACAACGTGCTCGCCAAAGCGCGTAGACACATTCTTGACCGCGATCACTGCATCATTGGATTGCGCGGCGGCTAACATGTCAAAGGTCCAGCACACTGAAAGCAATTGAAAACAGGGCATCGGCAACAATCACGAGGAATATCGATTGCACAACACTGCGGGTAGTCTGTCGGCCGACGCTGTCGGCGCCGCCTTTGGTGCGAAAGCCCTGAAAACAGCCTACCACCGCAATAATCGCGGCGAACACCGGCGCCTTGCCAATACCCACCATGTAGGTAGTGGTGCTGATGGCCTTGACGAGCCGGTCAAGAAATTCGACACTGCCAACGTCCAATTGTGCTCGCGCGCTTAACATGCCGCCGAGCACGCCTAACACGTCCGCCGCCACCGTCAACAACGGCATCGCGATGACCAGCGCAATCACCTTGGGCAGTACCAACACCTCCAACGGCGCCATGCCCAGTGTGCGCATGGCGTCAATCTCCTCGGTGACAGCCATGGTGCCGATTTGCGCTGCGTAAGCCGAACCCGATCGCCCGGCAATGATGATGGCGGTGATGAGTGGCGCGAATTCACGCAACATCGACACGCCAACCAGGTCCGCAACGAAGATGTTGGCGCCGTATTGCCTGAGCTGGTCGGCGCCCTGATAGGCGACCACCACACCTAACAAAAACGACAACAGCCCCACAATTGGCAGAGCGTCAAAGCCGGCACTGCGAATGTTGAAGAGAATCGGACGCCAGCGCAATTTCGTCGGGTGCCTGATGCAGCCAGCGGCGCTGGCCGCACTTTCACCAACGAATCCGAGCAACGCGACCGTCTCGGCTGCAGTCCCCGAGACGCCGCGGCCAATACGTTCCAGCCATGGTACAGCCGGACTTGCTGGCTTGGCGGGATGAGCGGACCGGTCGGCAGTCCGCTGCACTACGACGTCCATTAGCCTGGCAAATTCTGGTCGCAGTCCGCGCAACGACACCACGCTGCCGTGATCGCGCAGCCGCAGCAGCAGCTTTTGCAGAACCCAGGCGCCGGCGGTGTCGAGCGCGTCGATCTGTGCGCCGTCGGCAATGACCGGCATGTTGGAGTCAGCACTCAACGATTTCAATTGCTCGGCGATGGCGCCAATGCCGAGCGCAGTCCAATGCCCGGACAAATGCAGTTCCTGCGGCGCCGGCTGAGAGATCGCTGCGTGTGTCAGCGCCTTCGAATTCATAGGGACGTTAGACTGGTACTGCGAGATGCGCTGCAATATCCGCCAGACTGTGGCGAACCAGATTCTTGTGAATGCGCTTGCCGACCAGTTTTTGCAGTTCCGCGCCGAGATGCTCGGTTAGCAACCCCAGGAACTGTGGCGGCGCAACCAACACGATGTCGCCAATCTCGTTCTGCTTGCGCGCGTGCTCCAGCAATGCGGCGATCTGCCGCGCGAAACTATCTGTCTCGACATCTTTGGGCATGGTGACCGGCTGCATCGTCTGCCGATCGTGATCGTGCGGATTATTGTCGGGGTGCACGAGGTCCTGTTGTTCCGTAAGCTGCCCGCGGTTCGGTTCTTGAATGAGAATACGCGCACGTGAACTTTCGGCGACAATGATCCAATGTTTTTTCATGCTGTTCTTTGCCGAGTTCCACAGCTAACACATTAATTGAGATCGTTTGCAGGCTGTGTCAGCGGAGCACGATCGGTTCGCGGGACCTGTCCTACAGCGCCGTAGGGCGCTTCCTACCCGGTGGAACGTCGCAATTCCTTCCACAATCCTGGTTCCATCGATGCCGCTGCCATGAAACCACCCATACACGCGCGCTGAATTCCCTGGCTGGTGGCGTCCTGCCCGGCCAGCAGCAATCCGGATATCGGCGTGCGGATATTGAGCGCACTGTGACGCATGCGGCCAGGCGACATTTCGAGCCCATACATGGCACCGCGATCCGCCGCAACAAAAGACGCCTGTGACAAGGGCGTCGAGATTTCATGCAAGTCTATCAGCGGTGCCAGTCGCGGAAAATGTCGCTTGAACTGCGCTAACAGTCTGTTGGCCATGAAGATCTTGGCAACAGCGTACTCTTCGGGTCGATGTCCTGGCGCGTCCTCGTCCAAGGGCCGCTCCCACACGCGCGCAGTATCATCGCTTTCGTACAGCCAGATATTCGCAGGCGTGGCCCCATGCTGGCGGATGTCACCATGAAACCCCAAATACAGACTGACATACGACAGACCGGACTTCAGTGACTTGACTGCATTACACCAATCCGGCGCGATACCGTTAGGAATTGCAGCGACCGTGTTGTGCCCGCCCATGGCCGAAATATTCAGCGGCGCATCAATTGATTCACCATTCGCCAGGCGCACGCCCGCACACCACACGAATTTCGGCAACAGTCGCATGCGTGCGCAGCGCCCCACCGGCCGAAGCAATGGTCTCTGCAAGGGCCTCGGCAAATTTCGCCGGGCCGCCAACGGGGTAGTAAGCACCGGCTGCGTAACTGCCAGTCACTAATGCGTGCACCGCGAACGGCGACTGTGCCGGAACGAGGCCATAATCGCCCCAGCGCGCCTTGAGCAGTGCTGCCAGGCGTCGGTCGCTGATATTGCGAGCGACTTCGGCAGTCGTAGGATCAAGCGCACGGCGCACGCGTCGCGCATTGAACCAACGAATCAGAGCGGCGAGTGCGGCGGGCAGCGCTCTGGCGACGAACAGCGCCGCGTTTGCCTTCTGCGCCGCATCGCAGTCGGCGAAATAGCCGTCTATGGCAGCAATCTCTTTCGGAAACGTCCTCTTCAGCCGCGCGATGTACAGTGCTCGCGGCGACTCAATCGAGAATTCGCAGCCTGGCATCCGCACGAGGTCAAAGGGTGATCCTATGGGCGCGATCTGCAAGCGACCAGCGGTAAGCCAATGCAGCAATAGTCCGACCTGATTCTCGGGACCAGGCCCGGCGCCAACTCCACCTACGTAGTGAACACCCGTCGCAAATGTGTAGACGCCGCGAGAAAACGTTTGCGTCAGACCGCCGGCCTGGTAATGCTGTTCAAGCACCAGAACGCTGCGTCCACGCTTTGCTAACGCCGCTGCTGCGGTAAGCTCACCGATTCCAGAACCGATCACGATCGCGTCGAAAGAATGCCCCACGCTGTACTCATGCTATGGCGGCTCTCGTTAAGAAAACCAGGCTCAGCGTGACGATCAAAGTGCCGATCAGCTGTAGGGCGCAGGTGCGCGCCGGTTTAGGATAACTCCATCTCACGTCAATGGCTCACGTCAATGGGACACGTCGGTGCATTCCGACAGGCAATTCGGATCATGGCGCGTATAGTTAGCACGGCTATTGCGCCACATTTGGCATTCACACCCATCGGCAGATCACAAGGACAGCAGTTGGAAAGCCTATACGGCAGGTTGCTAACGTGAACGACCCGCGTGACACCGGTCGGGCTCCAGCGGCCGTGTCACAATCATTGGTGCTTTCCCCATGGTGGCGACGCGCCAGCATCCTCACCATGTTGACCGGCTTCGCCGTCCTGGTGCTGCTGACAACCAAAGTTTATCGCGACGCGCCACCCATTCCGGACCAGGTCATCCGCGAAGACGGATCGCTGCTTTTCTCGGCTGATGATATTCGTCTTGGTCAGCAGGTGTTTCTCAAATACGGCTTGATGGACAATGGGTCGATCTGGGGACACGGTGCGCTCCTCGGGCCGGATTTTGCCGCCGACTCGCTGCACTCGCTCGCGGTTCACAGCGCGACCCGAATAGCACTACAGCGACACGGACTCCCGCTCAGCAGCATCAATCCTGCGCAGCTCGCCATGGTTGAAGCGCAGGTGCGGGTCGATCTGAAACAAAATCGATACAACCCTCAGTCGCGCACCCTGCCCGTCAACGCAAATTACGCCACCTGGTTCCCTACCCAGGCAGGCTCATGGCGCGATTATTTTTCCAGCTCCAGCGGAAATGGCGGTCTAAAGCCTAACGCAATCAACGATCCGGCCGAGCTGCGGCAACTTAGCGCATTTTTCGCCTGGACCGCCTGGGCGTCGGTAACCAATCGACCCGGCTCGGCGCAGTCCTACACTAACAATTTTCCGTTCGATCCGGCGGCCGGCAACACGCCGCCAGCGGATGCCATATTGTGGAGCGCATTGAGCCTGATATTTCTGTTAGGTGGAACCGCCGTCGTGCTACTGGCGTTCGGAAAGTTCGACTACCTGGGCTGGAAGGCTCAACCCGGCTATCTGCATCCGCAGCCGTCAGGCTCGGCGGTAACACCCGCGCAGCGTGCCACGCTCAAATACTTTGCTCTGGTCGCATTGCTGGTTTTGGTGCAGGGCCTGGTCGGCGGGGCGCTTGCTCACTACCGCGCCGACCCTGGCACATTTTACGGTGTTGATCTTGCGGCGTGGTTACCGAGCAACCTGCTGCGCACCTGGCATCTGCAGCTGGCGCTATTCTGGATCGCCACAGCCTATGTCGCTGGCGCACTGTTTCTCGCCTCGACGCTCGGTGGCGGCGACCCAAGCGGACAGAAAACGGGCGTTAACACGCTCTTCTGCGGCTTAATCGTTGTCGTCGTCGGCAGTTTGTTAGGCGAATGGGCGGGCATGCGGCAGCTCCTGCCGCAACTGTGGTTTTGGTTCGGCCACCAGGGATGGGAATACCTCGAACTTGGCCGCGCCTGGCAATTGCTGCTCGCGGTTGCCTTGCTGTTCTGGTTTGGCCTGCTGGCGCGCGCGCTCATGCCCGCACTGCGTGTGCCCGAGCGCCGCGAAATCGCCGCGCTTTTCCTGTGCGCTGCGATCGCGATTCCTGTCTTCTATTTGCCGGCGATGTTCTTCGACAGCACCACGCATTTCTCGGTGGTCGATACCTGGCGCTTCTGGATCATCCACCTTTGGGTGGAGGGGTTCTTTGAGTTCTTCGTCACCGTCATGGTCTCTGTCATGTTTCTTCAGTTCGGTGTGGTATCACGGCTCACCGCAACGCGCATCATCTACCTCGATGCGATTCTGTATTTTTCCGGCGGGTTTATCGGTACTGGGCACCATTGGTATTGGACCGGCCAGACCAGCTTCAACATGGCCCTAAGCGCCTTATTCTCCGCGCTGGAGGTGGTGCCGCTGACACTGATCACGCTCGATGCCTGGGATTTCGTCAGGTTGTCTCGACCCGGCACTGACGCCAGCATCGCGCCCGCGGAAATTCCCCACCGCTGGACGTTCTACTTCCTGATGGCTGTGGGTTTCTGGAACTTCGTCGGTGCCGGCATTTTCGGATTTCTCATCAATCTGCCGATTGTTAGCTATTTCGAAACCGGCACCCTGCTAACGATAAACCATGGCCACGCCGCGATGATGGGCGTGTTCGGCATGTTGGGTATCGCCCTGATCGTGTTTGCCATTCGCCAGAGCGTCACCGAGGAATTGTGGCGGGTATTGGAAAAGTATATACGGCTGGGTTTTTGGGGTCTTAACGGCGGCCTGCTGATGATGCTGATTTTCAGCCTGTTTCCTGCAGGTATACTGCAATTCACCGATGTACTGACCAACGGCTACTGGCATGCCCGCAGTCTCGCCTACACCGGCGGTGAGCTGGCGCGTTTGTTAGAGTGGGCTCGCATGCCGGGCGATGTAGTCTTTCTTGTGTTGGGGGTTGTGCCCATTGCGATCGCGGCGCTGCGTGCATGTGGCCACCGGCTTTTGCCTGAACGAAATAGCGGAAAATAGACATTTTTTATTGGTTGAAACGCGAGTGACGGCGCAGACCGATGCCAAGAAGCCCAAGTCCGAACAGCGCGATGCTCGCGGGCTCGGGAACTCGCCGGATGCGCTGATCGTATCCCAAGGCGTCGACTGATCGAATGTCGGGATCGTGCTGATGGCGGCCGGCGGAGCCAACCAGCCTCTGCCGACAATGATCGCAGACCCGACAAAGAACTCAGCGACCGACGCGTGTTCCGGTCCACGCCAGAACCTTGTGGTCGACGATTTGACGTGGGTACCAGCGACTTACTGTTAATCGTGGTGGCAGCCGCGACGCCCATCGACGTTATCGGATCTACGCCCTACTTGCCACGCATCTCTGCAATCAATCGGCTAACAAATTCGTCGCAATCGTGATCGAGCTGCGCCTGTTGTTCGTCGGTAGGCTGATATCGGTCAATTGCACCGGCAGCTAACGTACCTTGGATTGCCAGCAATTGCTCCATCGCCCTGACTCGATCCCGGATGACCCAAAGCTCGCGTGCCAACGCCAGAACGACCGGCGACCATCGGGCAATCTCGGCGTCTGCTGGCGCATTCATGACCCAACGTGGCCCACGGCCGTGTCGGCTTTGACCGCATGCAGCACGTAAGGGAAACGTCTTGGACCACGTGCGAAGTCATACCGTGCTGTTGCAAATCCCTGCTCTCTTGCGACCCGGGCGAGATCCAGTTGACAAAACTCACGCCAATAGGGTTCGCCGCCCGTTTGCGCATCGAAGTCAGCCCAGCACTGCGTCAGCGGATCCTGCGCCGCGTATGGAATGACATCACCCATGAGAAACTCGCCGCCGGGACGCAGAATTCGCAACGCCTCGGTCAGGATTTGTCGCATGCAGGTCTCAGGCACTTCGTGGCCTAACGAATAGGCCGCGACCAGATCAAAGGACTGGTCCGGAAATCCGGTCGATTCGGCGGCGCGCTGAAACAGCCGCCATGACGCTCCGCGCTCATTGCCGAGGCGCTGCGCCTGCTCAAGCATGCGCCGACTCAAATCGACACCGGTGATTCTTGCATCGGGAAACTGCTCCGACAGTGCAACGGTGAAGTTGCCAGAGCTCGTGCCCAGTTCCAGAATATCGCCATAGCTTGTGTGCAGCAGCTCCTGCAATGCAGAACGCCGCTGCTGATAGATGTCGCCGCCGAAATTCCGTCCGACCATCCTGCGGTGGACGATCTCACCGTGGACGACACCCATGTAGTCATGGCCATCCCAGGTGGCGGTCCTGTGAAACGCCACGCCGCGATAATAATCCGGAACCTGGTCACCTAACGTCGCTTCCAGTGTTGTTGGCCCGACCCGCAAACGGTCCAGCGCGGGCGCAAACTCCGTGCGTACTTCGTCGAAGGCCTCCATGGCGATCGGGCCATGCCGCTCGGCTGACCATTCGCGCAATGCCCGAAACGAATCGAAACTCGGGGTAGCGGCCACCGCTCGAGCGAATCGCGCGCTACGATCGCCGATCGTCTCCGCTGGCTCGTGCAACGCAAAGCCGCGGCCTTGCAGCTCGCGGCTCACCGCCTGCTTCTCACGCGAGGTCACACGCCCCAGTGCGGACAGGAAATCGACCGAAGCTCGTCCTCGCTGGCGCAACGCAATTTCCATATCGACCCGCCTGTCTATGCCGGAATTCTGTTATCGATCATACACCTGCCGGAAACCGACCGCCGGACCTGAAAGCGTTCGTTAGCTGTGCGCCGCATCCTGCGCGACTTCGTCAAGTACGCGTTCAAGTATGCGCATCGCATCGACTGCGGCGGGAATGCCGCAATACACGGCCGAATGAGTCACCACCGCAGATATTTCCGTTGCGGTCAGACCATTGCGCAGGCCGGCGGTGACATGCAGGCGCAACTCGACCGGGCGATTGAGTGCGCATAAGAATGCGATGCTCAGCATGCTGCGCTGACGGTTATCGAGCTCCTGCCCTTCCCAGACCGTGCCATAGGCAAACTCTTCCGATAGCTGTCGCAGCCTGCGATTGAGCGGATTGGTGCCGGCGTCCCGCTTCGCCAGGTACTCGGCGCCCAGGATACGCTCCATGTTCCTGCGCCCGCGCTGCCGCAACGCCTGGTGTGCATCATCGTCGGTCATGTTACACCCCCTGCTGCGGAATCATCTAACGCACGCTGCATGCGACCAACTGGCCACGCGCTTAGCAGATAAAGAAGTGGCGTCACCACGCCGATGGCCACGTAGACCGCCGTCGTATCGGTGTCCGCGCCAGCCGCTTTGGGGTTGAAGCCCATGAACTGAAACAACAGACCCACGATCAGGGGCCCTATTGCACTCGCGCCTTTTTCAACAAAGCTGTAGGCACCGGCAAAAATTCCCTCGCGCCGCGCGCCGCTGCGCCGGAAATCGACGGTCATCGTGTCAGGAATCAGGGATTGTTGCATCAACAACAGCCCGCCGACGAAGCAGCCGGACAGAACCGCCCTCACCAGGATGCCGACAACTCCAGTATCCGAATTCGCGAACAACCACGAGAAGCCTGCCACGGCGAAACCCAGCAAACTCAAGGTGTATATCGCGACCTTGCCATAGCGCTTTGCTAACACTGGCCACCCGGACATCGACAAAATTGACACGGCGTTGACGGCTACACCCCAGAGCGCCAGCCGGCTTTCACCACCGCCGATGACATTCTTGAAAAAAAACAACATCGCCGCCGACGTCGCGGCGAGACCAATCAATTGCAGTGCTTTCGCGCTGATCAGCAAGGCAAAGGGTCGGTTGCTGCGCACCGCATTCCACAGTGTCGCAAGCGAATAGCTGACTTCGGAAGCGGTCGCCGACGGTACACGTGACGTGGCGAGAAACGTCACCGGCATTGTTAGCAATATCAACACGGCGGCCACGAACCCAAGGTTCGCGTACCCAGCGGGACCGGAGCCACCCGCCTTGACAACCAGCGGTAACAATGCGGTAGCCAGTAACTGCCCTACGGCGACAAACGCTACCCGCCAGGCCATCAACGAGGTGCGCTCGGTCGGTGATTCGGTCATCTCCGCGGACATGGCGAGGTAGGGAATATTGAAGCAGGAGTAGCCGACGGAAATGACCAGCAGCATCAGCAACAGGATCGCGGGCTGTGCGACGCGAATATTGAACAGTGCTGCAATCCCGAGCGCCGAAATGATGGCGCCGGCTAACAAAAATGGCCTGCGCCGGCCCCAACGGGAACGCATGCCATCCGACATGCGTCCGACAAAAGGCGACAACACGGCGTCAAAAATCTTGCCCGAAAAAATCAGCAACCCTGCGAGCGCCGGCTGCAGACCCAGTAGTACCGTGAAAAAATACAGTAAAAACAGTGACTGGGAAAACGTGACGACCTGCGTGCCTATGGATCCGAATCCCCAGCCTGCCTTTTCGAAAGTTTTCACGCAGGGTTATTCTTTGATCCGGCCCATGACCCAGCTCGCGGCCTGCTTCGGGTCGCCCTTGCCTTTGTAGCGTGCGAGGGCCGGATACGGATACACCGGTCGAGTTCGGTCGACAGCAGCCTGCGGCAAGGGATAACGCGGGCGCGGCAGCCCCAGGTAATTTTGTTCCTTGACGAGGTGATGCACGATCACTTCATCGGGCGCCTGGCCCTTCTCAATCCAATTCTCGAGATACGTGATCCAATCGACGGCGTCACCGCCGGGCCCACGGCGGCAATGCGCCATCCCCGGCAGCATGAACAGCCGGAAAAATTTCTGCGTGGCTGCAGGCCCGCCCATCGTGTTAGTCGTTGTTTCGTAGTAGTCGGCCGATGCGCCAGGTGCCACTTCGTTGTCATCCCAGCCGTGCCACAAAATCATCTTGCCGCCGCGGTCGCGGAAACGGCGCAGATCCGGATTGCCGGCGTAGCGCAGCCACTGCAGCGTCGGACCCATGAAGTACAGATTATCGACCGCCGGATCGGCATCAAAGTCATAGCGCTTGCCGGCGTTAGCTGCATCGGGAGCGTAAATGCCATTGCCGAAGCCGGTGCCGAAAAAGCCGCCGCTCCGGCCCGGCTCGCCCTTGGCGCCGATGTACAGCGGTGCCCATTCGTACTCCGACCCGTACGACAGACCACCCTGACCATAGGAAAGCCTCTCGCCCCTGGAATTGGTCGGCCCCGCGTACAGCATCTTGACGACGCGTACTTCATCAGGCGTCAGGCAAGTCCTGGCTTCCTGCCCCGCCGGACATTGCAGTTGTGCAGGATCGTACTTGCAGGCCCTGGGGTCCTGGAGAAGACCGTCCTCGAACCCATCGAGCTTGTCGCAGGCAGCTAACACCGCCTTGCGCAGCAACGGCAACTTGTCCGGATCAACGACGCCGCGGCCACTCGCGTCAAGATTCGCACGCATGCCCCATTCAATGTAACTGGGACCATTGCTATAGGCCGGTGCGCCAGCAATGATCCCGTCAAAATCATGCGGATAACGTTGTGATTCGATGACGCCCTGTACGCCGCCGGTCGAGCAACCCATGAAGTAGGAGTACCTGGCTGGCTGCTGGTAGTACGCTTTGACGACTTCCTTGGCGGCCAGGGTTACGACATGCGTCGCGCGATAGCTGAAGTCGATCATGGCCTGAAGATTTGCGTAGGTAAAGGCCCAGTTGTTAGGTGCGCCGGTGTGGCCCATGTCGCTGGCAACGGTGGCATAGCCCCGCGCCAGCGGCTCTTCCAGCTGCGGGCGATATACGACGCCACAGGCGCCGCCACAACCGTAATGCATGAATTTGCCGTTCCACGTCGCCGTCGGCATTCGCAGTTCAAACTGGATGTCGGGTGCGACGATGCCATTGACGCGGCAGACTTCGGGTACGTCATCATAGGCGGCGACGACCTCCGCCTGCATGATCGTGGTCGGCGCCTCAGGCAGCCGTGCGAGGATGCTTTTCAAAGAACTGTCGGTTTGCCGGTTGTTCGCAAAATCGGCGAGCACGCGGCATTGATCGGCGTTTATCGCGATAGCTGCCGACTGCGCCTGGGGTTCGGATCCAGGCAACGCTACCGCCAACAGAAACCCAAAGATGATTGCTTGATATCGCAAATGCATGTCAACCCCCAATCAGAGTCCAGCCTGACGCACGCTATTCATGTTGACAACCTCTTTTGAACGACTGTCCAATTGATGGCGAATCATTGGGCACGTTCATGAAATCCCATCGCACCATGAATGCCCGCCAGCTTTCCCTGTTTTGCTGTTTGCTTTTCGCCGTCTGCGCAGTGCCGGCGAAAAAACTAACAGCGTGATTTCCTGCACGACTAGCGCGACTGCTGGATGACATCGGCCGCTTTTTCCGCGATCATGACCGTCGGCGCGTTGGTGTTGCCACCTGGATGCGCATGGCGGATTGCTGGGGCTGATCGCCAAGCAGCCCAGCGTCAAGGGCACCTTGCCCTAGCTGCGGAGGCAATTAAGATGGGCGATGCCCAAGAAACAGGACCCGGACCGCCTCAACGCGATTCTGAGCAGCTCGGGCTACGCCGAGTCCGTCGACGAAATCCGCAGCAGCATCGCTGTGTGGCATGCCACCCGCGCCACGCCAATTGTTAGGCCGTGAGGTGCGCGTTGGATAGTCGCACCCCGGGACTGGCTGAGCTTTTGTCGCAAGGCGGGCCGCGGCTGGTACTCGCGTATGCACCGCTGCATGCACTGTTTGTGTGGCTTGGAGCCGCGACCACGCCTATGGGGGCGGTAGAGCCGGTACTGTGGATGCCCCAGGGACTGCTCGGCGCGGTCTTGAGTTCCAGCGTATTCAGCGCCTGGCCCTGGCTGTTGGCGACGGCCGCGGTTACGGAGTTCCTGACCAACCGGCTCATTGGCGGCGGATTGTGGGGCGTCGATCATACCGAGCTGGCAGACGCGTTGCTCGCACTGACCACCATCACCGAAGCGCTCATTGGCGGCAGCATATTTCGGATCTGGATGCGGCGGCGCGAGTCGCCGCCAACCGAGGGTATTCTCCTGGGACTGTTCGTGCTCCTGGTCGCGGTTACCTACGGCGCCGCCATGCGCCGCGAGATCGTCACGCGCCTGGTGCTGGATGACCGGATTTCGATTCAATCCGCGTGGGCTGCCGCAATGCTGGGTGCGATCGCTATTGCGCCGCTCATCCTGGCGCTGGCAATCAATGCGCGCGGCCATGCAGGCCGCTCCGACGGCTCGCGGCGCGAGCTGCTGGTGGCGCTGCTCACGTTGTCAGGTGTCAGCGGCTACGTGTTTACGACCCAGACCAGCCCTGGAAATATCTCGATTGATTACCTGCTGTTCCCACCGCTCATCTGGATTGCCGCACGATTCCGGCCGCGAGTCACTTTTGCTATATGTGCGCCACTCTGCTTAAGCATTGCATGGCTGCATGCTCAGGGATTCGGGCAGTATTCGGCCGCGGCGGGATCACTTGGCCTGCAGATTTTTCTGATCATGATCCTGGCCGCCGCGCTGCTGGTCACGATGACCCGGCACGAGTACCGCCAATTACAAATGCGGCTGCTCCAGAACAGCCAGAGACTCTACACCGCGGAAGACGCCGGTCAACTGGCCGCTGGCATCCAGCTGCACGATGGCGTGGGCCAGACATTGACCGCGCTATCGCTCTCGATACGCAATGCGTTGCACGCGCCGCGGCTGGATCGCGCGCTCGCAGACAAACTCGATGCCTGCCGGCAGTTGGCCCTGGACGCGCACAAATCCACGCGACGATTGCTGGCCGAACTGCATCCTCCCGGGCTCAAAGACCTCGGGCTCGTGAGCGCGCTGCAGAGCCTGATCGAGCGCAGTCAAAGCCACGACAATCTGCACGTTAGCTTTCGTTCATCAGGCAGGATCGACCCGCTGCCGATGCCAAAGCGGCAGCTGTTGTATCGCTGTGCCCGCGAGCTGCTCGGCAACGTGACGCGGCATGCGCAGGTCAGCCAGGCAGAGCTGTCCTTGCACGAGACCAATGGCATTATCGAACTGGAGGTGCGGGACCAGGGTGTCGGCTGGGATGCGGGGAGCTGGCAAAGCAGCTATATAAGCGGCATGCCGGGTCTGTTCAGCCTCAAGAGCCAGGTCGAACTTGTTAGCGGAACAATCGCTTTAGCCTCATCGCCAGGCCACGGGTGCCAGGTCCGCGTGACTCTTCCTCCTCTGGCGGCCTAGATGCCCGGCTGCTACCGCCGCCTGGTCGATCAAATCAGCGCCGGCAACGGCCGTGCAATGCTGCTCTATGGCGCCATCCATGCACTGACGGTCGCGTTCGGGCAAATCATCGCGGAACCCAGGGGCAGTTACTCCGGCGTATGGCCGGGCCTGGGTGTGCTGGCGGCGTTCCTGATTATTACGCCAACGTCGCGATGGATCGCAATGGTAACGGCCGCGGTGCTGGTCGAGGGCGCGGCAAACATCGGACAATTCCGCTCCGAGTACGCGACCACCCAGGAAGCGCTGCTGGAATTTCCGTACGTGGCCATCGGCACGACGGCCGCGATACTTGTCGCAGTCGCCTGGCGCCGCCTGGTCGGAATTGTCCCGCCTGATACCAAGACGGCCATGCTCATGCTCGCGTCCATCCTCGGCATTTTGCTGCTGGATGCCACCGCCGGAACAGCCTGGCTCCGCGCGGCATCTGATGTGCCGTGGTTGCCGACCCTGTGGAATTGGTACATCACCGACTTGCTGGGCGTACTCGCTGCGGGCACACCGCTGCTGATCTGGTGGATTCGCGTTGAGAGCCCCGCAGCCGAAAGCCCTGGATCGCGCCCTGAGCTGGCGGCTTTGACCCTGGTCGCTGTTGCGGTAACCGAGTTGGCGTTTGCTGGTGAGGCCTTCGCCCCGGATTTTCATCTGCCGTACCTGCTCTTTCCGATCACGCTGTGGGTGGCGACGCGCTACCACCCGAGTACTGTCGTAACCCTGACGGGCTCGCTTACGCTTTATATGGCATTCCTTGCGAATCACACCAAACCGTCGCCCTTGACTCCCGGCGCGCAGCTGTACCCGGAAGCAATCTTGCCGCTGCAGCTGTTCCTGGCGATGCTGCTGGTAACGACGATGATGCTGAGCATTGCACTCAACGAACGTCGTGCGCTCAATCGACGGCTGCTCGATGTATCGCGGCAAGTGGCAGCCAAGCAGCTGTCTGCTCGTCAACGGTTCGCGGTCGAGCTGCGCAATGGCGTCGACGGTGCACTTGCGCGCATTGAAGACATGCTGCACGACGCCCCCGCCATGACGAACGACGCATCGACATCTGAATCTCTGCGCGAGTGCAGTCAGCTGGTCGTCCACATGCGCCAGAGCGTCCGCAGCGTCGCCGACGACCTGACACTTGAATCCCTCGGCACGCAGGGTCTGCGCGCGGCACTCGATCAAACCATTGATCGCATGCGCACAAGACATGGACTCAAGGTCAGCTTCGATGCGCAAAACCTGCCGCAATCGGTCGCAGCGGCGCGCGTCGCGATCGCGATGCGTGTGGTGCACGAGCTATTGCTGAACGTCGCCAAACACTCCGGCGCCAGCAGTGCAACGGTGACGGTGCGCGAGCACCGCGGCAATGTCGAGATCGACGTGCGCGACGCCGGCCAGGGTTTCGACCCGCGGATGCTCGAGCAACCCGACGCCAAGGGCTTCGGCCTTGCCAGCATTCGGGACCAGGTGCAGTTCGAAGGCGGCAGCTTCGAGATCGACAGCGCGCCTGGCACAGGCTGTCGCGTACGGGTGCGATTGGCGCTGGCGGACTAAAGCCGCACGATCAACTCGCCGCCACGCCATTTTGAACACTGCTCGCGCCAACGGCCGAACAATGCCGCCAGGGGTTCGCTGTGCTCAAGCAGCTCGATCATGCACCCCAGGGTGCTGGTCGCATCGACGTAGGCAAATCGCGGCCCGCCCTTGATGCGTGCTTTGTTAGCAACGACACCGCCATGGCGTGTGTAGTGCGCGATGTCCGCATCCAGGTTATGCGTCCAGAAACAGATGTGATGAAAGCCCTCGGCGCCGACGGGTACGGTGTCGCGGTAACAGCAACCCGAGTCCATCGCCGGTTCAATCAACTCCACCTGGACGTTGCCGGCATAACAGATCGCGGTGCGCATCGCGAGTTCGGCGGGTTGCCCCCGGTACTCGACGTCGGTAAAACGGTTCGCAGTGTAATTCGCCACAAAGAAAGGTCCGATACCACAGATATCGGACCAGCGACGCGCGGCAGCCTCGAGGTCGCGGACCACCCAGGCCTGCTGAAACAGTTCGCGGTCGGTGGGCAAGATAGTCATTTGAACCCGGATGGCTAACGAGGCTGCGCAACAAGCTCGCGTAGCTTCTCGCTCAGAAACCTGACCACGCGCTGGTCGCGCTCAGTTTCCTTGTGGGTCAGAAAGCTGATAGCCATCCCCTCGAGCACATAGCGCGACAAATCAAAGGCCAGATCGAATCGCTGCCCCTTGCCGCGCCACTGCGGAAAAATATCGAGACAGGCTTTTTGCCACTCCTCTTCAAACGCCTCCTGCGCCGGGCGCAGGATCTGCGCCAGTTCACGATCGGTGCGTGCGGCGACGGCGAGTTCGAAAAAAGCGACGAACAGCGGGTGCTTGACGTGGGCCCAGTAGTTTTCGACGCCCTGCTGCACCTGGTCGCCGTCCTGCGGCGTCTTCGCCATGGACTTGGCAAAAGCACGCAGGCGTTTCGCATGCAGGTAATCGACCGCAGCCTTCACAATTTCGACCTTGGAAGGAAAATGGTGCAGCATCGCGCCGCGCGACAGCCCGGCTCGTTTGGCGATTTCCGTGGTTGTGGTGCGGGAGTAACCGAGGTCGACAAAGCACTTGATCGCCGACTCGATGATCAGCCTGCGGGTCGAGGCGCTTTTCTGCGCCTGCCAGCCACGCGGCTCTTTGTCTGCCAAGCCACTGCCATTGGTATCCACCTGATTCGCCATGCGGGTCCCCGAGTTTCCCTGTCGCCGGACAGGATGTCGGCGCTGTCGGAAAAAGTCAAAGCTGATTGAAACCAGCGAGCGTGACTGTTAACTTGCCTTGGTTTTCATACCGCCAGAATGGCATAGGTCCGAGGGCATCAATATGGGTCGGCTGACAGGCAAAGTGGCAATGGTGACAGGCGCTGCATCGGGACTGGGCAAGGCGGATGCTATTGCACTCACCCAGGAAGGCGCGCGCGTCATGATCACGGATATCAATGAAGCCGGTGGTCGCGAACTGGAGGCGGCTTTGAACAAAATGCACCCCGGTTGTGCACGCTTCATGGCCCAGGATGTGTCCAGCGAGTCCCGCTGGCAGGAAGTCTATGCGGCGACGAAGTCCCATTTTGGCGGCTTGCACGTGCTCGTTAACAATGCCGGCATGGTGCAGATCGGTGACCCGGAAAATACCACGCTGGAGCAATTTCGCCGGCACCTGAGCGTCATGACCGAAAGCGTGTTCCTGGCCTGCAAGTACGGCATACCGCTGATCAAAGACTCCGGTGGCGGCGCCATCATCAATATGTGCTCGACGGCGACGCACCTCGGCTACCCGGTGTTTTATGCCTACAGCGCCGCCAAGGGCGCGGTGCGCTCCATGACCAAGGCCATCGCGGTTCACTGCCAGATGAACAAGTACAACGTCCGCTGCAATTCGATCCACGCGGGCGCGATCGAAACGCCGATGGTCGCGAGTGCCTCGAAGCAGCTGGGCATGGAGATGAGCGCCTACGAGCAGCTGCCGGGCGGGCTCGGCAAGCCGGAGGACGTCGCGAACCTGGTGGTGTATTTGGCGTCGGACGAATCCCGGCATGTTAACGGCACCGAGATCCTGATCGACAACGCCCTGACAGTACAGTAAAAAAAACAGTCATGACTGTTTGTATTTGAACCGCGGCTGTATAATTTTCAGCTGCAAAAACAGGAGTAGCGGGCATGGACCTCGGACTGCGCGGCAAGAAAGTCATCATCACCGGTGCCACCAAGGGCATCGGCCGGGCCGTCGCAGAACTGCTGGCGACTGAAGGCGCGGATATCGGGCTGTGCGCCCGCTCGCCGGAGGAGGTCGAAGAAGCGGTCAAGGCGATTCGCGGCAAGGGTGTCAACTGCGTCGGTGACCCGGTGAATGTTCGTGACGGCGAAGCGTACAAGGCCTGGCTCACGAAAACGGCCGACGCGCTCGGCGGCTGCGACATTTTCATCCCGGGCGTGAGCGCCGGCGGCGGCATGGACAGCGAGAAAAACTGGCAGCGCAATTTCGAAATTGACGTGCTGCATACGGTGCGTGGCTGTGAAACGCTGATGCCCTACCTGGAAAAATCCGGCAACGGCTCCATCGTCATCATCGGCTCGACCAATGCGGTCGAAACCTTCGCTGCGCCGATGGCTTACAACGCCATGAAGGCGGCGCTAATCACCTACGGCAAGCAGCTGTCGCAGTTCGTCGGCCGCAAGGGCATTCGCGTCAATACGGTTTCACCCGGTCCGATCTTTTTCGAAGGTGGCGCCTGGGAAGTGATCAAGGGTACCCAAGCCAAGTTCTACGACTGGGCTATCAAGCAATTTCCCAACGGCCGGATGGGCGGGTTGGATGAAATCGCCCGCGTCGTTGTGTTCACGGCCAGTCCCGCTGCCAGCCTGATCACCGGCGCTAACATCATTGCGGACAACGGCTTCACCAAGCGCGTTCAGCTCTAGGCTTCGATGGCACTGGCTCCTCGCGTCAATGTTCTGCTGGTGTGCGGCGGCAAGTATCACGACTTCGATTACGCGCGCCTCGAACTGCTGAAACTGTTGGCCGAGCACAGCCGCCTGCGGGTGCGCGTGGTCGCGGACTACGGTGACAGCGCGGCCCTCGATGACGCCGACATGCTGATCACCTACACCTGCAACGTACTGCCGGACGCCGACGGCCAGTCCGCATTGCAGCGATTCCTGGATCGCGGCGGCCGCTGGTTCGCGCTGCATGGCACGAATTCGGTCCTGCAATGGGCGCGCGAGCACAAAGCCTGGGATGCACCGCGCTCGGCGCCGGATTTCATGCGCATGTTAGGCAGTCAGTTCATCGCACATCCGGCCATTGAACCGTATCGCGTCGAGATCAGCGATCCGGAGCATCCGCTGGTGCATGGACTGCAGGCTTTCGATGCCGATGACGAGCTGTATCTGTGCGAGTACCACGGTGACAACCACGCGCTGTTGCACACGCGCTATGCCGGTGCGGCGCCCGGCTTCACCGAAACTGACTGGTCGCGCGGCGACCGCCAGCTCGTGCTCTACACGCGCCGGCATGGCAATGGCGAGGTGCTTTACTGCACGCTCGGCCATTGCCGCGGACCCTACGACATGCAGCCCCTGATGCCTGAATACCCGCAAGTCGAGCGTGGCGCCTGGAAGTTGCCGGTATTTCATGAAATTCTGCGCCGCGGGATACACTGGGCCGCAAAACTATGAGCAAGCGCGATCCGGAATTTCTGCAACGCTCCAGCGCCCCGCCCTCGCGGCCGGTTGCGCGCGCCACTACGATCACGCCGGGCGGCACACCGACCGAAAAAGCGCCGGATCCCAAGCTCGCGGGTGGCGTCATCGATCAACGCCGCTACACCGACGTGGATTTCATGCGCCTCGAGTGGGACAAGATCTGGAGCAAGGTCTGGTTGCTGGGCGGGCGCGAAGCCGACATGCCAGAACCCGGTGATTTCATCGCGACCGACATTGGCCGCGAGTCGATCCTGCTGGTGCGGCAGGCAGATGGCAGCGTGCGTGGCTTCTACAACGTATGCCAGCATCGCGGCAATCGCCTGTCCGACTGCGGTTTCTTCAAGGCCAGCGACAGCAAGACCTTCAAGTGCCGATACCATCACTGGGAATACCGGCTCGACGGCGAATTTCACCGCATCCCGGATCTCGACACATTTCCGCAGGGCTCGCCCGGCTATGCGCTGACGCCCGTGCATGTCGACACCTGGGGCGGCTTTGTCTGGTTCACGCTGCACGACAGGCCCGGACCTTTGTTAGATTACCTGGCGCCGCTCGCGGCGCATCTGGATCCGTACCGCTTTGCATCCATGGTGCAGACGCGCGATATTACGGTCGAGTGGCACTGCAACTGGAAGACCTCGGTGGACGCGTTCAACGAGAGCTACCACGTGCATGGTATTCATCCACAGTTGCTGTGGTACCTGCATGACCTCGACATCCAGATCGACTGTTATGAACGCCACAGCCGCTACCTGATTCCGTTTGCGACCGTCAGTCCACGCGTACGCACTCCACCGGTGATTCCGGAGCCCATCAAGGTCATCATGAAGGGCGCCGGCATGGATCCGGCGGATTACGATGGCCGCATCGCCGATATCCGTCGCGACGTGCAACTCTGGAAACGCCAGCACGGCAAGAGCCAGGGCAAGGACTACTCGCGATTGAACGATGATCAGCTAACAGATGATTATCACTACCTGATATTCCCGAACCTGTCACTGAACGTGCATGCCGATGATTTCTGGGTGTTTCGCCAGCGACCGCACCCCACCGACCCGGACCGGATGTTCTACGACATCCTGGCCTATGAAATCGTTCCCGAAGGTGCGGAGTGGCCGAAACGCGCGCCGCACCAGCACTTCAGGTACGGCGAAAAGTCCATCGGCCTGGTGCTCGATCAGGACGCCGCCAATCTGCCCGGGGTCCAGGCCGGCATGCATTCCAGGGGCTTCCGCGGTTTGTGGCTGGGGTCGCAGGAGCTGCGCATCCGCCATTTCCACAAGGTCATCGATGACTTTCTTTATGGCCCGGGCGCCAAGCCGCCCGGCGCGCTCTAGCTAACAAGGACGATCCGCCGTGACACTGAGCATCGAACAGCTGAAGTCCGCGTACCGCGTGATGAAGACCATCCGCGAATTCGAGGAGCGCCTGCACGTGGAAATCGCCACCGGCGAAATCCCCGGTTTCACGCATCTTTACAGCGGCCAGGAAGCGGTCGCCGCCGGCATCTGCGCGCCGCTGACCAACGATGACTATATTGCGAGCACGCATCGCGGCCACGGCCATTGCATCGCCAAGGGTTGCGACGTGGCCGGCATGATGAAGGAGATCTACGGCCGCAGCGGCGGCCTGTGCAAGGGCAAAGGCGGCTCGATGCACATCGCCGACATGACCAAGGGGATGTTAGGTGCGAACGCGATCGTCGGCGGCGGGCCGCCGTTGGCGGTGGGTGCCGCCATCGCCTGCCGCAATCGCGGCAACAACAACGTCTCGGTTGCCTTTGGCGGCGACGGCAGCTGCAATCAGGGCACCGTGTTCGAGGCCATGAACCTGGCCGTGGTGCTCAAGGTGCCGGCAATATTTGTGTTCGAGAACAACGGTTACAGCGAACATACCGGCGTCAGCTATTCGGTCGGCTCTGGCGACATCGCAGCGCGTTCGCGCGGTTTCGGCATGCCCGCCGAAAAAGTCGACGGCTCGGATTTCTTTGCGGTTTACGGGGCCATGCAGCGCGCGCTGGCGCATTGCCGCTCCGGCGCCGGCCCCTACACCATCGAACCCCTGACAACCCGGTTCTACGGGCATTTCGAAGGCGACCCGCAGAATTATCGCGCTCCCGGCGAAGTAGCGCGGCAGCGCGAGACCATGGACTGCCTAAAACGCTTTCGCACCCGCGTCGAACGCGACCAGCTGCTACCGCTTGCCGATCTCGATGCCATCGATACCGCGGTGCTGGCTGAAATCGACTCGGCAGTGACTGCCGCCCGCGCGGCGCCAGCGCCGCCCGAGTCCGAACTGACCACCGACGTTTATATCCGCTACTAAAAGACTACGACCGCTAACGGACTTCAACATGCCAGTCATAACGATGCGCGATGCCATCAACCAGGCGTTGCACCAGGAAATGGAACGCGATCCGCGGGTCATCGTGCTCGGCGAGGACGTCTCGGGCGGCGCCGGCGGCAGCTCCGGCCAGCGCGAAGCGGCAGGCGGCATATTCGGCCTGACCAAGGGCCTGCATCCGAAATATGGCGATGCACGCGTCATTGACACGCCGATTTCCGAATCCGCGATTATCGGCGCCGCGGGCGGCGCCGCGCTGGCAGGCCTGCGACCGGTCGCCGAGATCATGTTCGCTGACTTCGTCGGTGTCTGCATGGACCAGATCTACAACCAGATCGCGAAGTTTCGTTACATGTTCGGTGGCCGCACCACCTGCCCGGTGGTCATCCGCGCCGCGATGGGCGCGGGCATGAACATGGGCGCGCAACATTCACAGGCAATTTACAACTTCATGACTGCGGTGCCGGGACTCAAGGTCGTGATTCCGACCAATCCATACGACGCCAAGGGTCTCCTGATCCAGGCGATTCGCGATGACGACCCGGTGATGTACTTCGAGCACAAGGCACTCTATCCGCGCAAGGGCGAAGTACCGGCCGAGCCGTACACGATCCCGTTCGGCGAAGCTAACGTGCTGCGCGAGGGCGAAGATGTCACCGTGGTCGCCATCGGACGCATGGCAGTGTTTGCCGAAAAGGCGCTGGATGCAGTCGCGAAGGACGGGATCAGCTGCGATCTCATCGACCCGCGCACCACCTCGCCGCTCGATGATGAGACCATTCTTGAAAGCGTCGAGAATACCGGCCGGCTGGTCGTTGTCGACGAGTCGCCGCCGCGCTGCAGCGTGGCGCATGACATCGCGGCGCTGGTCGCCTCGAAGGGCTTCAAGTCGCTGCGCGCACCGATTCAGATCGTCACCGCGCCGCATACGCCAGTGCCTTTTGCGCCAAGCCTGGAACGCGCCTATGTGCCAGGACCGGCGAAAATTGAAGCCGCGATTCGCGCCGTACTGAAGTGAGCAAGCCGATTACAGCGGTCACGATGCCCAAATGGGGCATCGAGATGACGGAAGGCGCCATCACCGCATGGAATCTCGCCGTCGGACAATCGGCTAACAAAGGCGACCCGCTGCTGGATGTCGAGACTGAAAAGATTGTCAATCAGGTGGAATCGCCGGGCAATGGTCTACTACGCCGCATACTCGCCAATGTCGGCGACACCCGGCCGGTGGGCGCGCTGCTCGGCGTGTTAGCTGCAGCCAGCGTGCCGGATGCCGAAGTCGATGCGTTTGTTGCGGCCTTTCGCAGCGCCAGCGTGAATTTTGAACCGGAAAACGGCGACGTCGAACAGCGTGTCAGCCCGATTGCGCGGCGCCTCGCGCAACGCCTGGGCGTCGACCTGACCCGGGTGCAGGGCACCGGTCGCAATGGCCGGATCTCCAAGGAGGACGTCGAAGCCTGGGTCGCCGCGCATGGAACGGCGACCGGCGGCCGCACGCCGGCGGTGGAGGCCAAACGCGTCCGGCTAAGCCCCGCGCGCCTTACCATTGCTCGTCGCCTGACGGAGGCGTCACAGGCGATTCCGCACATACGGCTCGATGTCGAGATCGCGGCGGACGCGTTGCTGGCACGCAGGGTCGCATTGCGGGAGAGTGGCGTCACAGGAATTTCGGTGAACGATCTGCTGCTGCGCGCCTGCGCGCTGGCGCTGCTCAAACACCCGCAGGTGAACGCCCAGCTTGAAGGCGAGGAGCTGCTGCAGTTTCCGCATGCCGATATTGCGATCGCGGTCGCGACCCCGAACGGCCTGATTACGCCGATCGTGCGCCAGGCCGATAGCAAACCGGTTGCGGTCATCGCCAGCGAAAGCGCCACGCTCATCGAGCGTGCGCAGAGTGGCTCACTGACGCGCGCCGAAATCAGCGGCGGCAGTTTCACGATCTCGAATCTCGGCATGTACGGGATCCGGCGATTCGACGCAATCATCAATCCGCCGCAGGTTGCGATTCTGGCGGTCGGGCGCATCGAAGAGCGCGTGATCGCGCACAACGGCAAAGTGAGCACCGCACGGATGTTGACGCTGACGCTCGCGGCCGACCATCGCGTCGTTGACGGCGCCACCGGCGCGCAGTTCCTCGACACGCTGCGACAATTGATCGAAAATCCTGACTCGCTCTGATTCAAAGGACAATCCATGTTGCCCACGATCACACTGCGTCTGCTTGCCGTCCTGTTAGCCAGTGCCGCGGTCGCCGACACGCCACCGCCAGCCGCAGGGGGTGAAGCGCGCGCCAGCAGCCTCAAGGACGTCTCGCAACTCGATTCGCGGCAGCTGACCAGCGATCCGGAAGGCTGGCCGGGCGCCGCCGTGTACAAGAATGCCTGCGCTGCCTGCCACGAGGGCCAGGTGCCGAAGGCGCCGCACAAGATGTTCCTGCAGATGTTGTCCGGCGGCACGATTCACGAATCCTTGAACAACGGCCTGATGAAAATGCAGGCGGCAACACTCAGCGAACAGGACCGGGTTGCGGTGGCCGAGTACCTGTCGGGCAAATTGTTGTCAGAGCAAGCCCAACTGACGCCGGTCAGGATGTGCGCGACGGACGCTGCGTGGTTTGATGCCACCCAGCGCCCTCAGCGCAGCGGCTGGGGTTACCACAATTCGCGTTTCGTGCCAGCCAGCGAAGCCGGCATCAGCGCCGACCAGGCGCGCAGGCTGAAACTCAAATGGGCGTTCGAGTTCCCGGGTGGACTGCGTGCGCGCTCGCAACCCGCGCTGGCCTACGGCGCCATATTCGTCGGCAGCCACGACGGCACGGTGTACGCACTCGATCAGCAAACCGGCTGCGCGCGCTGGACCTTCAAGGCTGGCGGCGAAATCAGGACCGGCATAGTTCCCTACCAAGCACCATCCGCACCTAACGTGCGCACCTTGCCGCCGCGCCTGGTCTTCGGCGATGTGATCGGCCGCGTGTATTCCATCGATGCGATCAGCGGCAAGCTCGCCTGGTCGGCCAAGGTGGACGAGCACGCCAACGCAACCATCACGGGTACACCGACATTGCACGCCAGCGTTGTCTACGTTCCCGTGTCGTCGCTGGAAGTGACCTCGGCCGCAGATCCAAAATATGAATGCTGCAAGTTCCGCGGCGCCATCGTCGCGCTCGATGCCTGGAGCGGCCGTGCGCTGTGGAAGAGCTACACGATCGACCAAGCCCCGCAGGTTGTCAGCACGCAAGCCAACGGCACGCGCATTTTCGGCCCCTCCGGTGCGCCGATCTGGAACAGCCCCATGGTCGACGCGCAGCGCGGCCTGCTGTACGCGGGCACCGGCGAGAATTACTCGGCGCCCGCCAATGATCGCAGCGACGCCCTGCTCGCCTTTCGCCTGCGCGACGGCAAGCTGCTATGGCACACACAGACGGTAGCCAACGACGCCTGGAACGTGGGCTGCATGATGGAAAGCAAGATCAACTGCCCGCCGGAAAACGGGCCGGATCTCGACTTCGGCGCCGGCATCGTACTTGTTAGCCTGAAAAAGGGCGGCGAGATACTGGTTGCCGGACAGAAGAACGGCGTTGTGTACGGCTTCGACCCGAACCAGCGCGGCAAAATACTTTGGCAGACACGCCTGGGCCGCGGCGGCATCCAGGGCGGCGTGCATTTCGGGCTGGCAGTCGCCGGCACGCGGGTCTACGCGCCGATATCCGACATGACCGACGGCCGGGACGGCCGCCCGGTCACCGGGCCACCCCAACCGGGTCTCTATGCGCTCGATGCTAACAACGGAAAACTGCTGTGGTCGGCGAAGGCAGAGAATCGTTGTGGCGCCAAGCCTGCCTGCGATCCGGGCATTTCAGCGGCGATTACCGCAGCGGGTGACGTGGTTTACGCCGGACACATGGACGGGAAATTCCGTGCCTATGACGGCCGCAGCGGCGCGGTGCTGTTCGAATACGATGCGAATCAGGCGCTGACCACCGTATCCGGCGCAACCGCGCACGGCGGCTCCTTCGGCGGCGGTGGCGCAGCGGTACGCGACGGGCTGGTGGTCGTGAACTCAGGCTACGGCATGTACTTCCACATGCCGGGCAACGTGCTCCTGGTGTTCAGCACACGCTGACTTCTCAGCTCTTCCAGTCGAAGAACTGCAGGTCCATCTCGCCGTCGACGCAGGCGAGAATGGACGGCACCAGCCGGTCGTGCGCTGGCGTCTTCATGTGCGCGTTGAAGGCGTTTTCATCCTTGAAACGCGCATAAACAACGTAGCTGCGCGGCTGCGTACGGTGCTTGATGACATCGTAGACCCGAAGATCCGGTTCGGTGCTGTGGCTGTCCTCGGACAACTCCCTCTGCAGGCGCTCGAACTCCGCCTCCATGCCCGCCTTGACCTTCAGCGTTGCGATAAACGTCGTGGACATCGTCTGCTCCTTTGTTAGCTCAGTCCCAGTTCGCGAACCAGCTCGTCGCGCAACCGGAATTTCTGGATCTTGCTGGTCGACATCGGCCATTCGGTGACGAATCGGACCTGTCGCGGCACCTTGAACCCGGCGATTTCCTTGCGGCAGAAATCCACCAACTCCTGCGCAGTCACTTCGGCGCCCGGTTTCTTCTCCACGAATGCGGCCGCGACTTCGGCCAACCGCGCATCCGGGATGCCCACCACCTGCGCCAGCTTGACCGCCGGATGCCGTTGCAGGCAGCTCTCAATTTCCGCGGCGGCCACGTTTTCGCCGCCAACTTTCAGCATATCCTTGGTGCGGCCATGGAACATGATGGTGCCAGCCGCATCCATCGAGCCGACATCGCCGGTGTGGAACCAGCCATCGGGGTCGAGCGCGGCTGCGGTTTTCTCGGGATCCTTGTAATAGCCGATCAGGGTCGAATAGCCACGCACCAGGACTTCGCCGCGCTCGTCCAGCGCGCAATCGCGGCCGGCTTCGTTGTTAACGATGCGCACTTCCAGCCCTGGCAGTGGCCGCCCCAGGCGTGCGACGCGCTCATCGAGCGGGTCATCGAGGCGGCTGGTGGTCACCGTGCCCGCCATTTCTGTCATGCCGAAGGTGCCGACGTAGATCGCGTGCGGCATCGCCTTCAACATCGCATCCTTGATGCCGGGCGGCTGCACCGCGAAATTCGCGTTCATCAAGGTGATGCGCGACAGATCCGTAGTCGCGAAATCCGGGTGGCTGATCAGATCCGACATGATGGTCACGAAGCATGGATAGGTCGCACTCACCTTGTGCTGCGCAATCATCTTGAGCGCGGCGCCAGCTTCGAAAAAACCCATGGTCGCGTATGCACCACCAACGTCGAATATCGCGCATAGCGGCAGGATTGCCGCGATGTGAAACATCGGCAGCGGCGACCAGAACACATCCTGGCTGCAGAGCGCATAACGGTGCCGGCCGAGCGCGATCGAATTGCGCACAATTGCCTCATGCGAAATGAGGCAGCCCTTCGGGTTCGCGGTCGTGCCCGAGGTGTAGAGCATGATGGCCGGATCGCGCAGCCGCACCCGCATTCGGGTTTCGTGCACGCTGTCTTCATCGACGGTGTCCGCGAGCGCATCGAATGCCGGCTGCGAAACGAATCCCGCCGGCGCCGACTTACCTAACAGAACCAGGCTGTGCAGCTTCGGCGCCGTGGTGAGCGCCAGCCGCCGCGGATCGCGCAGCTGCGCCAGGCCCGGCAGCGCCTCAGCCAGGCGTTCGACGAAATTGACCTGGTCGGCGATGACATCTGTGGTGATCACCGCCACCAGATCGCCGTTGCCGATGACGTAGGCAAGTTCGCTGTACTTGTAGCGCGCGTTCATCGGCACGGCGACGGCACCGCAGAGTGCGATCGCAAAAAGACATTCGGCGAACTCGACGCAGGTCGGCATCAGGAGACCGACGTGATCGCCGTGCTTGACGCCCAGCGCCTGCAGTGAACGCGCGCGCCGCAGCGCCCTCTGCGTCAGCTGGCCGTAGCTGAGCTGCTGCTCCGGCATGATCAGCGCCGGCGATTGGCTGAACCGGTCGTTAGCCAGCAACAGCAAGTCACCTAACGTCGTGACCTGGATGCGTACGTTGCGCAGCGATTCACTTTTGAGCGTCATGTGGCAGGCCTCAGATCAGCGGATCGAAATATTCCCGTTCCCAGGTGCCATCGACCGCCGCCACGAACACCGGCAGCAGCTCGGTCAGAATCGGCGACTCCATGTGCGCCTTCTCGGCGGCTTCATTATTAAATGACTCAAGCACCATGAAGCGGTTCGGTTCACGCAACCGGAAGAACTCAAAATATACCGTGTCCGGTTCATGGGCGCGCACGTGGTCCTGGAGCTTTCGGCAGACACGAATGAATTCCTGTTCGTGACTCGGGCGCACCGTCATGCGCGAAATGAAAGTTACTCTGGCCATAGGTCACTCCCTCGAAAGCAATGCTGGATGGTAACCAGGGTACGACAGCAAATAAACAGTCACGCCTGTTTGTTTTCGGCGCGGCCGGACAGTAAAGTCTCGGCCATGACCCAGACTGACGCCGACTACCAACCCGTCCTCGCCAGCGCGGAGCTGCCGGAGGGGCAGATGCGCGCCTGCCAGCTGGGCGGCCGCGATCTGGTCATTTGCCGCACGCGCGACGGCCTGTTCGCCCTCGACAACATCTGCACCCACGCCCTCGCCCGACTGTCCGAGGGCCGGCTGCGCGGACAGCGCCTCATCTGCCCGTTGCATGGCGCCTCTTTTGACGTCCGGGACGGCCGTGTGCTGGGCGCGCCTGCGCAGCAGCCGCTCAAGACCTACAAGGTACGGGTCCAAGGCGACCGCATCGAAATCGCGGTCGGCCCAACCTAACGACGCTGGTCGAAACGCCGGCCGATCATCGCCGACGTGATGTTGACTTTCTGGATATCGATCGCGCCGCCGGCAATGCCCCAGCCCCAGGCGTCGCGCAGGCGGCGTTCCATCGGGTAGTCCTTTGAATAGCCGTAGCCACCCATCAACTGCACCGCGTTGCCGCAAACTTCGCGCGCTATCTCGTTAGCAAAACATTTGGCAATCGAAGATTCGACCATGCTGGGGTGACCGTCTTCGGCATTCGCGGCCGCACGCCAGATCAGGAGGCGCGCCGCATCGACCCGAATGCGCATTTCCGCGAGGCGCAGCTGTACCGCCTGAAAATCCACCAGCGGCTTGCCGAATTGCTCGCGCGCCTGCACGTACTCGATGACGTCCTCGAGCGCGCCCGAGGCCTGCGCGAGCGCCATGGTCGCGTTGCCGCAGCGCTCGAGATCGAAGGCTTCCATCAGTTTCCTGAATCCACCCGCGGGCACCACGACGTTATCGAGTGACACGGCACAATGGTCGAAATACAGATCCGAGGACGGCACGCCCCGAAATCCCATCAATTGCTCCTGCTTGCCGAAGCTTAGCCCGGGCGTATCCTTTTCCACATAGACCGCACCAATACCCTTCGCGCCCGGATCGTCCGACATCCGGCAATAGACGACGTAGCCATCCGCATGACCGCCACCGGAACACCAGCGTTTGGTGCCGTTCAGCACGACTTTATCGCCACGCCGCTCGCCGCGGGTTGTCAGGTCCGTGAGCGCGGAACCGGCCTGGGGCTCGGACATCGACACCGCGACCACCAACTCGCCCGCGCAGACACGCGGTACCACGCGTTGCCGCAGCGACTCGCTCGCAAACCGCTCGATCGCACGCACCGGGCCGACGCAGGACTCGAACACCGGGAAGGCAATCGCGGAGGATATCTTGCCGAATTCCTCCAGCACGATCAGCGCATCAAGACTACTGCGCCCGAGTCCGCCATATTTCTCAGGCACATTGATGCCGAGAAACCCCTGCTCGGCGTACTCGAGAATCAGCGCATGGGACGGCGCCTCGCAGGACTGCTCAATCTGCTGCGCCAGCGCCGGCAATCGTTCGCGCGCGTAACGGCGCGCTGTCTGCTGCAGCGCCTGCTGTTCATCGGTCAGTCGAAAGTCCATGTGGAATCCTTGGTGGCGGCTCGCGCCTTGCGTAAGCTACCAAAATGACGAAACAAGTTCTTGATGGCGTGCGGGTTCTCGATTTTGGCCGCTATGTCGCCGGACCCTATTGCGCGACCCTGCTGGGTTATCTCGGCGCGGAGGTCGTCCGCATCGAAAAGCGTGACGGCGGCGAGGATCGCTACGTTGCGCCGGTCACCACCCGCGGCGAAGGCGCGGTTTACCTGCAAACCGCCTGTAACAAGAAATCGCTGACGCTCGACCCGGCGCTCCCGGCCGCGCGCGCCGTCATTGAACGCCTGGTCGCGAGCGCGGACATCGTGGTCGCGAATCTGCCGCCTGTTAGCCTGGCGAAACTGGGTCTCGATTATGAGTCACTGCGCGCGATCAGGCGCGACATCATTCTCGTCACCCAGACTGCGTTCGGCGACTCCGGGCCCTATCGCGACCAGGGCGGCTTCGACGGCATCGCCCAGGCAATGTCCGGCGCCATGTACATGAGCGGCACGCCGGGCGCGCCCGCCAAGGCTGCCGCACCCTATGTCGATTACAGCACCGCGGTGTTGTCAGCGTTCGGCGCGCTGGCGGCCCTGCTGCATCGCCGCGCCACCGGTGAGGGGCAGGAGGTCAAGACATCGTTGTTAGGTACCGCCTTGTCGGTGTTCAATTCGCACTTGATCGAACAGTCGGTGCTGCACATCGATCGCCAGGGTTCCGGTAACCGCGTGCAGACCTCCGCGCCGTCTGAGGTCTTCGCCACCCGCGACGGCCATGTGCTGACCCACGTGGTGGGTAACGGCCTGTTCCGGCGCTGGGTCAAACTGATGGCGGTGGAATCCGCCGCCGACGGTCGCGCCACCGCGGAAGCGCACTGGCTGCAGGATGAGCGTTTTGTGACCGATCAGTCACGCGGCGATCACAGCGCGCCAATTCTTGAGTGCATGCGCGTCTGGTGCGCGAAACGCAGCACCACGCAGGCGGTGGCGGAACTCAATGCCGCGGGACTGCCGGCCGGACCCGTCTATTCGCCCCAGCAGGCGCTCGACGATCCACAGGTTGCCGCGATGGGGTTCCTGCGTGCCGTGGCAGACTATCCGGGATTGCCGCGCGCGGCGACGATCGCCGACCTGCCGGTGCGCCTGAGTGCAACGCCCGGCGGTATCCGCCGGCCGCCGCCCACGCTCGGCGAGCACACGGCGCAATTGTTAGCTGAGCTGGGTTTTTCCGGGGCTGACATCGAGGTTCTGCGCCGGGACGCCGTGATCTGACCACCGCCTGAATCCGTTGTAAATCAGCCACAAAGGTCGACGACTGATAAAAAACAGTCAGGCCTGTTTCTTTTCCGGGACCGGCAGATATAATCCGCGCGGTACGCGGTGGCGCTACCGCAACCGGCAATCATGAGGGGTCGACTATGCGTTTCACTAAAGGATGCACTGCTGCTGCGATGTCCGCGGCAATGGCTGTTTTAACTATCGGATCGGTACCGAACGCCGGCGCGCAGGAAACTGGCGCGGCTCTCGAGGAAGTAACCGTCAGCGCCACGCGGCGCACGGAAACCAACCTGCAAACCACCCCTATTTCAGTCTCGGCCATTACGGCGAGCGACCTGGAACGCACCGCGGCGAAAGACATTTCCTCGATGGCGCTGCAGGTGCCCGGCTTCTCTGCATCGCGCATCACCGCTTTCAATGCCGCTTCGTTTGCGCTGCGTGGCGTCGGCCTGACCGACATCATCGTGTACCAGGACTCACCGGTCGGCGTGCAATACGACGACTTCGTGATGCCGAGCGTGCAGACGCAGTTGCTGGATACTTTTGACATCGCATCGGCGGAAGTGCTGCGTGGCCCACAAGGCACGACCTTCGGCAAGAACACCACTGGCGGCGCCGTCAATATCCGCTCCAAGCGTCCTAACATGGACACGGCAGGCGGCGAGCTGCGCGTGACTGGCGGCAAGTTCGGTGAACAGCAGTATCAGGCGGCGGTCGACATGCCCGTCGCCCCCGGCGTCTTCTCGATGCGCGCGGTCGGCTCCTACATCAAGAGCGATGGCTACTACAAGCTGGGCGCCACCTACGGCCCGATCGTTACATTCAACACCAATCCCAATTTTGGCGGGCCTTTGCTAACCATTCCGGGCATCACGGGCACGTCCGGTCGCGGCACCGGCGAATCTGCGGGTGGGCAGGATGTATTCAGTGGCCGTCTCAAGGCGCAGTGGAATGCGACCGAAAACTTGACCGCGCTGTTGCAGTTTGAGGTTGTCAAGGATCGTTCCGGTGCGGTTCCTTCCTTCAACGACACACCTCCCGGTGGTCCTTATCTTTGGAATGCACTGGGTTTCACTCGCCCCACAGGCGATCCGCTGAACAACATGGCGTCCACCAATCGCAACGACTCGTTGCTGGAGATGGGCAAGGGCCAGAAGATCGACGTCGAAGGCGCCTACCTGAACCTCGACTGGAAACTCGGCAATTACACCCTCTACTCGGTGTCGGGCTATCGCAAGCAGGATGAACATCTGCCGAACACCTACACCGGTGCGGCGCCTGTGAACGCGATGACAGGTGCGCCGTTGTCGCTGTTCGATGCGACCCGGGACACAACGCGCGTGACCACCCAACAGGAACTGCGTATCGCCTCTAACCTCGATGGCGCGTTCAACTTCGTCGGCGGTGGTTTCTACCAGCGCAATGACGCCAAGTTCTGCGTTGTGCAGCTGTTAGGTTTTGTCGACCTGATCCAGAACTTTGGCGCCGTTGGATTGCCGCAGCAGTTTCTCAACAACGCGCCGCAGGTTCTCTGCAATGAACAGAAATCCGATTCGCTCGCGGGTTTCATTGATGGCGATTTCAAGATCAATGAAAAGTTCACGATCGGTGCCGGCATCCGTTACACGCAGGACGAGAAAGAATTCGTCGGTCGCACGCAGACGGGTTTCGGCGCCATCGACCCGATGAATCCGAACCTCGCGGCCAGCAACTTCACCGATCCGCTGCAGGCCGGCAACTGGGCGCTCTATCCCGGCGCGCCTTTCAATGCGGCCACCTGCACGGCGAGCTTTGCGACGTCTCGCAGTGTCTACAACTGCGCCCCCGTCGCCGGCGTGGCCCGGACGCTGAATTTCAGCAACCTCAAGACCAAGTGGAGCGAGCCGAGCTGGCGCGTCACGGGTTCCTGGCAGATCAATGATGCGGCTTTCGCTTACCTGACCGTGTCCGAAGGCTACAAAGCCGGCGGTTACAACGACCAGACCGGCACCAGCGGCATCCTCGTGCCCGAACTGACCCGACCGGTGAATCCGGAGTTCGCGCGCAATTACGAACTTGGTTTCAAGACCGAGTGGATGGACAAGCGCATCCGCTTCAATCCGACCATCTTCTACACCAAGTACTCCGATGCGCAGCGCGCTGCCAACGTGATCACCGTGAAGCAAGGTGCGCAGTTCCAGGAAACGGTGTTCTACAACGCGGCGGAAGTCACGTCGAAAGGCATTGAAATCGAACTGCAGGCGGCTGTTACGGACCACTTCCAGATTCGTGTCGCAGCGTCGAAGCTCGATGCTAAGTACGACAGCTTCCTGCTGAATCAGCCGGGGATCACCGCCGCTGACGGATCGCAGATCATTGCGCTGAACCAGAACCTGTCGGGCCTGCCGGTGCCGCGTTCGCCGGAATTCAGCGCCAGCCTGACTGCGATCTACAACTGGGACCTGAGTGACAGCAGCAAGCTGCAGCTGACAGGCGAGTTCTACCACGAGGATGCGAACCTGTTCTACATCTCGGCAGCGGGCCGCGCCTACGACGCGTACCTGGATGCCAAAGACCTGATCAACCTGTCGCTGGGCTGGACGTCAGCGAATGGTCAGTGGACAGCTCGCTTGTATGGCAAGAACCTCAGCGACGAGCGTTATCGCATTGCGAGCCAGTCAGTGGCGACGCTGTGGACGCACTCGCAGTTCGGCGAGCCGCGCAACTACGGTCTGCAGCTGGGCTACAAGTTCGGCAGCGGCAAGTAATCGCAAGCAGGTCATCGCTTCTGGTGACTCTAAGCTGGAAGCACCCGATAACCGATACGCGGGAAGTGGGTCACCACGGTCCCGACCCGCGGGTCGTCGCGACGCACCGCGACCTCGTGCATCTGCAGGGTCACGAGCTCGCCGACGACCGGTACCCGGCCATAGTCATCGGGCTCGACGCGGACAGTTTCGCCGGCGCGGAATCCTAACGGATCGCCTGCGTCGACACCCTGCCCCGCTGCGGGCGTCGCCGCGCGCGCGACATCCAGCGCCTGCTGCGCATCGATTTCAGTCCGCGCCCCATGTCCAAGCGCCTGCACGCGCTGTTCCCAGCGCGCCAGCTGGGTGAAGGGTTCCAGCAAATCTGCGGCAACGGGAATGAAGGTGCGCGCCATCCACACCGGAAAATAGCCGTTGATGTCGGCCCAGCCCGGCTGATCGCCTAACAAAAACAGCCGGCCATCGCTGAGCTGCTGCTCGAGCAGGTCCGCATTGCCGCGCAGTTGCGACAGCAGATGCGGCGCATCCTGCGCGAGCCTGTCAAAGTCCATGAAATTAAAGAACGCCTTGCGGTCGGCGATCACGGCTGCCGGAACTTCCTTGTTCATGCCCATGGAGAGTCCTGCACCTGGCTGGAAAAATGCGGTATCGCTCCAGTGCGACAAGGCCAGCGACACGCCGCGATTGCCGCCCGGGAAAAGCGTCGGCGTCGGGTAGCGACGCTCCAGCTCGCTGACAATCAGTCGCGTATCGCAATAGATATCGGCGCCGATCTGCAGCGTCGGCGTCTTGCGGTAACCGCCGGTCAGGGGCATCAGCAGCGGCCGGGGCAGGATCATCGGAATCTGGACCGAATGCCAGGCCAGGCCCTTGCAGCCAAGCGCGAGGCGCGCCTTTTCGGCAAAGGGTGACCAATCGAAATGGTGCAGGATCAAAGTGTGCATCGCGTCTCCGGCCAGGTGGCAATGGGCCTGTTTGACTATAACGGCAAGACTGAAAAAAAACAGTCACGCCTGTTTTTTTTTCGGTCCGGCGCTATAATCGATACAGTCTAGTCTGCAGGTCTGCCAAGCGCCGTGGATGCCCAAACTGTCAGTCGATTCCTGGAGGGGATGAAGCACGAAGCGAGCCGCACCGCTCCGCCCGAGGGATTCCCGCAACTACCGGACATCCCGGCCGGCCGCTACGTCGATCCGGCGTTCCTGCAGCTGGAAAAGACTTACCTGTGGCGCCGCAGCTGGCTTTATGCCGCCCATGTCGATGAATTGCCGACACCCGGCAGTTTCCTGGTGTGGAACAAGACTGGCACGCCCATCCTGCTGGTGCGCGGCAAGGACGATGTCATCAGGGCGTTCTACAACACCTGCCGCCATCGTGGCGCGCCGCTGGTCACGCAGAAGTCAGGTCAGTGCGAGGGTCTGACGTGCGGCTATCACGGCTGGACCTATACGCTCGAGGGCAAGCTGGTCAATCTGCGCGACAAGCGCGACTTCGTTGGCCTGGACATGTCGCAGCGCAACCTCATAGGTGTTCGCTGCGAACGGTTCTACAACTGGATCTTTATCAATGAGGATCTGCAGGCACAGCCCCTGTTGGAGCACGTGCGCCCGTATCACGAATATTTCCAGCAGTTCCAACCGGACAATTGGCGCTGGGTACATACCAGCAGCCACGACGTGCAGTGCAACGTCAAGATATTGCTGGATGCGTTCCTCGAGGTGTATCACCTGAAGTCGATCCACCAGAATACCGTGGACCGGTTTCTCGATCACCGCGGCACCTGTATCGATTTGTATCCTAACGGACATTCACTGATGGTGACGCCGAACCGCCGCCCCGACTGGAGCGATCCCGGGACGCGCGGTATGCCGCGGGTTCAAACGGCCACGATCATCCCGGACAAGAACAACCCTTCGTTCATGTTCTTCCCGAACCTGGTCACTCCGCTCGATCCGAGCGGCTGTCCGTTCCTGACGTTCTGGCCAACGTCTAACACGACCATGCGTATCGAGTGCATCTGGTTCGCGCCCGACTGGGGCCCGGGCGAGCGACATCCCATGTGGACAACGCGCATCGAAAATTTCGAGCGCATACTTGCGGAGGATCTGCAATTCGCCCGCGCAATCCAGGAGTCGGTGATGTCGCCGGGATTCAGGGGCCTGACGCTCAACTACCAGGAACGCCGTATTTACCACTGGCACGAAGAACTCGATCGCCGCATCGGTATCGAGCGGATACCGGCAGAACTGCGCGTAACCCCGCGCCTCGAGGCCTGGGTCGAAAGACCGCAGTAGCCCTTGCACGCACCGACGCACATTACCGGCATCGGCGCCTGGGTACCCAGACTGCGACTCGCTCGCGCGACGATCGCGCAGGCAACAGCCTGGGCGAGCCCCGGCGCGAACGCGCAGGCTAAAGGCGCGCGCGCCGTCTGCAACTGGGACGAGGACGCCATCACGATGGCGGTGGAAGCCGGACGCCTCGCCATCGCGGACGCACGCCGCAGCCAGCCGGATTTCAGCATGGCCTCGCTGTGCCTCGCCTCGACCACTCTGCCTTTTGCGAGTCGCGATGACGCCGGTCTCGTGGCCGCGGCGTTAGATGCCGACTCCGCGACAGCGACCTTGAACGTCGCGGGCTCGCTGCGCGCGGGCACGAACGCGCTCATCCACGCCTGCCTCGCCGCCAGGCCCGCGCTGGTGATCGCGAGCGATGCGCGCGTCGCGCAGTGCGCCAGCCCGCAGGAGATGGCCTATGGTCACGGCGCCGCGGCGCTGTGCCTGACGCCGGACGCGGAGCCCGGCGCCGCCAAAGAATATGCGCTGGCCAGTGTGTTAGGTTTCGCGCAGGTTGCGGTCGACTTTGTCGATCATTACCGGATGGCCGGGCAGAGGTTCGATTACGCGCTCGAAGAACGCTGGATTCGCGATCAGGCGCTGGCGCGTTTCCCGGTCGAAACCATTCAACGCGCCCTGCAGACCGCCGGCATCGACGCCGCTCAAGTGAAACACTTTGTCATGCCCGGGCCGGCCGCCGCGATCAAGCACATCACGCAGAATGCGGCACTGGTCAACGCGGCGCTTGCCGACTCCCTGCACGCGGATTGTGGCGATACCGGGACCGCGCACCCGCTGCTGATGCTGGCGCGGGTGCTCGAACAGGCCGCCCCGGGCGAACTGGTTGTGTTAGCCGCGTTTGCCCAGGGGGTGGATGCAATCGTGCTACGGGTTGGCGAACGCACGGGCCAGCAGCACCGCCAGTCGGTCACGACAGCGCTGGCGCGACGCTGTGATGAACCGGACTATTTGCGCTACCTGTCGCATGCCAGCCTCGTTGACGTCGATTTCGGCATGCGCGCCGAACGTGACAACCGCACCGCGCAGTCCGTGGCCTGGCGAAAACGCCGCGCCACCACGGCTTTTGTCGGTGGGCGCTGTGCACGTTGCAACACCGTGCAGTTTCCGCTGACGAGGGTCTGCGTGAACCCCGACTGTCGCGTGACCGACACCCAGCAAGAATATCGTTTTGCCGATTCTCGCGGTCGGGTCAAGACTTTCACCGAAGACTGGCAGGCCTACAGCGCCCGCCCGCCCTATATTTACGGCAATGTCGGATTCATCGAAGGTGGCAACCTGTTCATGGAATTCACGGACCTTGCGGCCGGGGAACTCGCGGTCGGCGATGAAGTACGATTCTTCTTTCGTATCAAGGACGTCGACAAACTCCGGGGATTCCGGCGCTATTTCTGGAAGGCGGCCAAAGCGTGAGCACCCGACATCATGGCTAGCGGTATTCGCGACAAAGTTGCCATCGTCGGCATGGGCTGCTCGCGCTTTGGCGAGCGCTGGGATTGCGGTCCCGATGACCTGATGGTCGAAGCCTTCGGCGAGGCGCTGCTCGACGCCGGCATCGAACGCGATCGCATCGAGGCCGGCTGGCTTGGCGTGTTTTTCGATGAACAGAGCACCGGCAAATCGGCGTTGCCGCTGTCGATGGCGTTGCGCCTGCCTAACATCCCGGTCACGCGCGTCGAGAACCTGTGCGCCACCGGCACCGAGGCGCTGCGCGGCGCGGTGTATGCGGTGGCGGCCGGCGCTTGCGATATCGCGCTCGCGATGGGCGTCGAGAAACTCAAGGACACGGGCTTCGGTGGCCTGCCGGAGCGCACCAAGGGCAGTTTTGAAGACCTCTATCTCCCGGGCAGCACCGCGCCCGGGGCGTTCGCGCAGCTCGCTGGCGCGTACGCGGGCAAGTACGGCTACAAGATGGACGACCTGAAGCGCGCGATGGCCCACGTCTCGTGGAAGAGCCACGAAAACGGCGCGCTCAATCCCAAGGCGCATTTGCGCAATCGAATCAGCATCGATCAGGTCCTGAATGCACCGATGGTGTCCTGGCCGTTAGGCGTGTTCGATTGCTGCGGCGTCAGCGACGGCGCCGCCTGCGCCATCGTCACCACGCCGGAGATCGCCAGGAGCCTGGGCAAGCGCGATGTGGTCACCGTCAAGGGCATGCAGCTTGCGCCCAGCAATGGCGTCGAGATGGGCCACAATTCCTGGGACGGCAGCTGCACGTTGACCACGCCGTTAGCCGCCGCCCGCGCCTATCGCGAAGCCGGCATCGATAATCCGCGCAAACAGCTGGACCTCATCGAAGTGCACGATTGCTTCTCGATCACCGAGCTCGTGATCATGGAGGACCTGGGCCTGTCCGATCGTGGCAAGGCGCCGCAAGACATACTCGATGGCCACTATGACCGCAGCGGCAGAATTCCCTGCCAGATCGACGGCGGACTGAAGTGCTTCGGTCATCCGATCGGCGCGTCTGGCCTGCGCATGACCTACGAAATCTATCTGCAATTGCTGGGTCGGGCCGATAAGCGCCAGCTGCCGAGCCCCAGCATGGGGCTGGCACACAACCTCGGCGGCATCCCTAACAGAAACATCACCAGCATTTCGATTTTCGGACTGCACCAGGCTTAGGGAGACTGTTTGCAGTGGATAAAAATACCGACAAAGTGACGACGCCCGGCACCCTGCGCTGGGGTTTTTCCGACGACGCGCTCGCAACCACGCCGCTCGCATTTCGCGACAATCTGTTAGCTGGCCAGACATTCCTGATTTCGGGCGGTGGCAGTGGCCTCGGGCGCGCCATGGCCTATGTGGCCGCGCGCCTCGGCGCCTGTGTGATGATCTGCGGGCGTAATATCGAGAAACTGCAGGAAACCGTCAGCGGAATCCGCGAGCGCACCGGCCGCGATATCGCCTGCCATTCGATGACCATTCGCGATCCTGACGCGGTCACCGGACTCATCGACGCCACCTGGGATCGGTTCGGCCGGATCAATACTCTGGTCAACAATGCGGGTGGCCAGTTCCCGCAGGCCGCCATCAATTTCTCGGTCAAGGGTTGGCACGCCGTAATCGATACCAACCTCAACGGCACCTGGTACATGATGCAAACGGCAGCCAGGCGTTGGCGAGACGCAGGCATTGGCGGCAACATCGTCAACATCGTCGCCAATGTCTGGCGCGGCATGCCACAGGTCGCGCATACTTGCGCGGCGCGCGCCGGCGTCATCTACCTTTCCAAGTCCGTCTCGACCGAGTGGGCGCCGCTCAACATTCGTGTCAACTGCGTCTCACCTGGCTCCATCGAATCAACAGGCCTTAATGTTTATGATCACGCCGTGGCGGACAAATTCCGCTACGCGAATCCCATGCATGAATTCGGGGATCCGATCGATATCGCGCAGGCGATGGTATATTTGTCCGCCCCCACCGCCAAATTCATCACGGGCGAAGTCCTGGTAGTGGACGGCGGCAACAATCAGATCGGTGATGTCTGGCCGGGCGGCATCCCCGACTACTTCAAGGTCCCGGGCCGTTAGGAGTCTCCCATGCCAAGTACCTTGTTGACATGCACACCCCGCGACGCCATGGCGTCCGAATGGCAGCCCGCCTGGGACGCGCTTAAAGGGCTGACCGGCGATGCGACGTTTGTCGAAGCCTTCGCGCAGCGCCCCGATCTGCTGAATTTCGTAATGAACCAGTTCTACATACCCATATTTTTTGGCGGCAAGGTCGACCACCGTTTCAAACAACTGGCCCGCCTGCGACTCTCGCTCAAGCACGGTTGCCAGACGTGTAACAAGCAGAACGTCCCGGGGGCGCTGTCGGCTGGTTTCACCCAGAAACAGGTTGAGGCGCTGGCCAACGATCAAGTCGATGCCTTTGCGCCGGCCGAACAGGCTGTGATCCACTATGCCGATCAGGTGGCGCTCACGAACATGAACGGTGACATGACGCCGCAGTTGTTCGCCCAATTGCGCGCGCATTTCTCAGAAGGCGACATTCTGGAGCTGGGGACCGCGATGGCCATCATCTCTGGCATGGCCAAGCTTTCATTTGTGCTGGGCGTCGTCGACAAGGAACCCTATTGCCCGTTTGCCGCGACCGCGACTGCGGCCTGAATACCCGAGGAACTCAAATGGCAGTGAATTACAAAGTCGAATGGCCGATGAATCTGGGTGCGCCCAAGGACAGCCTGGAGGCGAAGCAGCCTGCGGTGGACGACGGGCTCGATGTGCCCGATCCTTCGCGTTACTACTCGCGCGAATTCATGGCGCTCGAAAACCAGCAGCTCTGGCCGCGGGTCTGGTTGTTAGCAGGCGTCATCAGCGACATCCCGGAAGATGGCGACTACTTCACGTTTGAAATCGGCGCCGAGGAAGTCATCGTCGTGCGTCAGGCTGACGGCGCCATCAAGGCCTTCTTCAATGTGTGCCCGCACCGGGGCAACAAAGTGTGCATCAACGATCGCGGTAGCGTCGCGCAGTTCACCTGCACCTTTCACGGCTGGTCGTTCGGGACCGACGGCAAGCTCAAGCGCATCACCGATGAACAGACGTTCAACAAGAAATTGATCGCGCATCGCCCCGGGCTCAGCGAGGTTCGTTGCGACACCGTTGGCGGCATTGTTTTCATCAACATGGATGGCAAGGCGCCGCCGCTGCGCGAGTATCTCGGCCTGCCCGCCGGTTACATAGAAATGTACGAAGTCGACAAGATGCATGTCGTACACCACGTGCGTTCTGCCTGGAAAGCGAATTGGAAAACCGGCGTCGATGCCTTCTACGAGACCTATCACCTTCCCCACGTGCATCCGCAGACGCAGACCGTGATGGAGGATTTTTCACAGTACGATCTCTACCCTAACGGCGCGAGCCGCATGATCGTCCCGATCTGCGTCAAGTCGCATCGTGTCGGCGACCAGGAGACACTCGATCCCTACCTGCAGTTCATGCTTCAGGAAGGTGGCATCGACCCTGCGACCTTCAAGGGAAGCGCGCGCGACGTGCGCTATGCGATTCAGCTGAGCAAGCGCGCGCGAGCCCGGCGCCTGGGTCTGAAGCACTACGACAACTTCACCGATGGGCAGCTGACAGACAGCTGGGCTACAGGCCTTTTTCCGAATGTGCAGATGGGCATGCACCCGGAGGGCGTCTTCATCATGCGGTTCATACCGGATGCAGACGATCCTGAAACGTTTTACTACGAGACCATGGTTCTGTATCGGCCGATTGACGACCCGACTGTGAATGTGCCGGCCTGGATGGGCTTGCCGGCAGGCACCGACTGCTCGGGGAAGGTGCGGCCGGCGGTGGTCCACGTCCCCGTCGGGGAAAAACCGAACCTCGGCGATGTGCTCGACCAGGATTCCGAACTACTGCCGATTCAACAGAAAGGCATTCGTTCGCGGGGTTTCAAGGGCCCGCTGTGGAGCGAGCAGGAACAGCGCGTGCGGCACTTTCACCGCGAACTCGACCGCTACATCAAGCTTGAAAAGTAGCCGCTGATCGCCGTGGAGGACCGTGTCAGCGCGGCCGCGTTTCGATGAGGTTCACGCTGACGGTCTCGAAAACCGTCTGCTCGCGCTGGTTGAGCAGCTCATAGCGCATCTCGACAATGCCGCGATTCGGATCGGATCCGGAGGGTCGCTTGCTGAGGCAGGTCGCGCGCGCCCGAATGGTATCGCCGGACCGCAAGGCAACAGGCCAGCGCGTTTCCTTCCAGGCGATGCCGCAAGTCCACGCGATGTCGCCACAGATTTCATGATCGAGCCGGCGCCAGAGCGCAGCGGTATAGATACCGGAGGCGACGACGTCGCCGAAGATCGATTGGCGCGCAGCCTCGGTGTCGGCATGGAAATACTGGGGATCGTAGCGCCGGGCGAATTCCAGCATGTCGTCGCGATCGACCACCCTCGGCTCTGACACGCGCTGCTCAGCTAACAACAGATCTTCGTAATAACGTTTCGACACCCGATCACTGTAGGGAGACTTCCATCATGACGCAAGGACCAGACCAGCGGCTGTGGCAACTCGAAAGCCGCGTGGCGATCGACCAGCTGATCGCGCGTTACGGGTTCGCGGTCGACAATCGCGACGTCGATACGCTCGCCGACTGCTTTACGCCGGATGCGACGGTTCGGTCGCTGGACGGGGTCATGAACTCCCAGGGCCGGGCCACCATCATCGATATGTATTGCGGCCGCTTCGCGGCCCTGGGGCCGACATTTCACTTCACGCACGATCGCATCGTGGAATTCGATGCCGTGGACGCGCTGTCCGCCACCGGCATCGTCGCCGCCCATGCCGAAGTCGTCCGCAACAGCGAGACCATGTTAGCTGCGATCCGCTACCAGGATCGTTACCGCCATGAATCGGGCCAGTGGCGCGTCGCCGAGCGGATTCTCGCATTTCTCTATTACACGCCCGTGGCGCAATACGTCGAAACCATGAAAAGTACGCTGCGGCAGCGCGCCTATGGTGATCAACGGCCGGCGGACTGGCCGGAGGCACTGGAATCCTGGCAGAGGTACCAGCGCAGCTGACTTGCGCGCTCATAGGCGTTAGGCAGAAGCAGCACTGTCCTCGCAGGGCGTCTCGAGCACCGCCTCGGCCGCGACCGCCGTCGCAGCGCCGGCCAGCAACTCAAGTTCACAGTAAATGCGGTTGCCGCCCTCAATCGTTTCTGTGCGGATGATCCGGCCATGCGCCTGCGCAACACCCGGTGCGTGCACCACGGACAAGAATCGGCATTTGAAACTGGCCAGGCGCGCTGCCGGCAGGCGCCGCTGCAAAAAGCTGATCAGGTATGCAAGGCTTGCGGGTCCGGGATTCACGACCTGCCCTTCGCCCTGGTGCAGCGGATTGTCATCGTCCAGCAGTTCCGACCAGCGCCGCACATCGGCTATCGACACTGCAAAGTCGAGCGGCTGCGCGAGCGGATCAGCCCCGGCACTCACGCTTCGTTTCCCCGCGGAAACAACCAGGTCAGTTTGACGAGCGCAGCATCCCCAGGTTCGGAGTCCCGCAGTGCGACCGTGAATCGCAGTCGATCCAGCATACCCACTGCGCGGCTGGTGCTGCGTACCAGATCCTCAATGACAACGCTCGTTGTGTAATCAATTTCCGCCTGCAATGGCCGCCGCAACTCCAGCTGGCACTCGCCTAACATCGGTGCGCGCGCCAGTTCGTAATCGCACAGACGGCACAGTTCATCGATTGAAATGCCGAGTCCACGCAGCGCGGCCACGCAGGCGAAAACCGGATGCGTGACCGAGCCGGTTCCGGCGCACATGGCGTCGACGGCGCGGCACTGGTCCGGTGCAATGCGATATTTGCCGCCCGGCAGTTGCCGGCCGCGCAGGCTCGCAGCCAGCGATTCGATGTCAGGTATGGGCAGAGTCAGCTGTTCCGACGAACCATTCAAACACGTCACCAACGATACGCGGGCATATCGACAAGATCAACGCCGCAGCGGACACTATTGCAGGAAGGAACCCGGATGCCAGTGGTCGCGGCCAAGTTCATCATCGTCCCGGCACCGCCGGCATGACCGCGCAGTAGAGGGCTCGCTCGTGAACGCGAAATTCGAAACACTGGCCATCGAGCGGCAGGGACGCGTAGCGATCCTGCGCATGAATCGGCCCGATAAAAAGAATGCGATGTCGCCGACTTTCTTTCGCGAGTTCCCCAGGGTGCTGGAAGAACTTGACCGGTCTGCCGACGTACGCGCCATCGTGCTAACAGGCGCAGGCGACGCGTTCTCGGCCGGTGGCGATATCGAATCCTTTAACCGGCTCAACGATCTGGCGGACTACCGGGCGCAGCTGCAGTTGGTAGAAAATGCCTTTCACTCCATCGAGCGAGCCGAACTGCCGATGATCGCCGCGGTCAATGGCATTGCCTATGGTGGCGGCACGGAGATCATCCTGTTCTGCGATTTTGTACTCGCGTCGGACCAGGCGCGCTTTGCATTCAGGGAAATTCGCGTCGGCCTGCAACCCGGCTACGGACTTGCACGCGCGCCGGCGGTAATCGGCGCTCAATGGACCAAGTATCTGGCGCTGACTGGCAATGTCATCGATGCGCAGCGGGCGCTGGTAATTGGTCTGGTGCAGGAGGTCACGCCGCACGCGGACCTGTTGCCGAAAGCGCTTGAGATCGCGCAGCGCATCGCGGCCAATCCAGCCATCGCCGTCCGGGTTGGCAAGCGATTCGTCAACCGGCACCAGGGCGCCAACGGACTACGTGAGACCTTGGAACCGACCGCGCTGCTTTTCTCAACGCCCGATCACAAAGAAGGCGTCAGCGCGTTTCTGCAGAAACGCGAACCCAGGTTCGGTTGAGCCAGGGTTTACGGATCTGGCGTGCCCGTATCGGGCAGACCCTGCCCGAGTTCTTTGCGCGCGGCCGCCGCCATCGCCTGGTACTTGACGCGAAATTCATCCAGCGTCGTCTGTTCCAGTTCCTCGAGGTCAAGCAGCGCGTTGTGCGCGCCACGGGTCGCGCGGATCAGTTCATCGAGCTTGATCTGGATGGCCTCGGTGTCGCGGTTCTGGGTGTTCTGGATCAGAAACACCATCAGGAAGGTCACGATGGTGGTCCCGGTGTTGATGACCAGCTGCCAGGTGTCGCTGAAGCCGAATAACGGTCCGGTCACGATCCAGGTCGCGATCACCGCAATGGCTAACATGAACACGCGCGGGCGACCACAGAATCGCGCGGCATTTTTTGCGAATTGGGAATACCAGGTGGCCGATTTTGTTGGCATAGGATTTACTGACCTTGGTGAATTTGCCGGTCAACTTAACAGGGATTGCCACAAGTTCGTATTGCAATTGGCGCGCAGCAGGACAAGGGTAACGCAGGGCTATGGCTGATCACACTCAAGTGGGAATAAACTTGAGTATCGCGATGCACCGGAAGAAGCTAACCCGCCCGGACCCTGCGCGTGCCAAGCGCTCGAGCATGGACTCGCAACTGGAGCCTGATTCCCTTGTGGCACTTGACAGCACTTTTATCGAGGCGGATGCCATCCGCACCCTGATGGCATGGCTAACGAATTTCGCCGCATGTGGCGCTACTACCTGTCCTCCAGCGCTGCCGCGTATCGCGCCCGCAGCAACCAGCTGTGGCAGGTGCTGATGTCCGCCAATGGCGTCGCCGGGGGTAGCCGCGAAGTCCGCTAGCGCGGCAATGGCCGTCGGCAATGGCTTGCATAATTAGACTGACAATCTTATGCTGTTCCGACCATGCCCGAGGCCATCCAGCGGTCGCCGATCGACTTCTATTTCGACTTTTCGTCGAGCTACACCTACATCGGTTTGCCGCGTATCGAGGCGCTGGCGCTGCGCCACAGCCGGGCACTGAACTGGAAGCCCGTGTCCCTGGGCGCCATCTTCAAGGAGCGCAGCCACGCGCCGCCCAGCAAGGACACCGCCAAAGGCCGCTACCTGTTTCTGGATGTCGTGCGTTGCGCGGCGGAGCAGAGCCTGTCCTATATATCGCCCGCAGTATTTCCGTTCAACAGCATTCCGGCAGCGCGTGGCTTTCTGTGGATGCAGTCGCTGCCGACGAGTCGCGCGATCGACTACGCGCATCGCGTTTTTGACCACGCCTTCGCAAGTGGCGGTGACGTCTCCAAGGTCGAAACCCTGTGCGACATCGCCAGAGACTGTGGCGCGGATCCGGCCGCCTTTGCGCTGGCCATTCAGTCGCCCGCGATCAAGGCACAACTGGTGGAACTGACCGCCGAGGCCAGCCGCCGCGGCGTGTTCGGCGCGCCTACGCTGATCTGCGATGGCGAGATGTTCTGGGGCGCCGATCGCATCGAGCAAATGGATCGCTGGTTGTCCAAGTGACACACACCGACCTAATCCACACGTACTACGCCGCCTGGGTGCGCGACGACCTGGAAGCGGTCCTGGCGCTGTGTACGGACGATCTCGTGGCCGTGAATGTGCCCATCGGCCCGGTGCGCGGCAAGCAGGCGGTCCGCGAATTCCTCACGAAATTCGGGCGTGGCATGCAGCAGAAGCGCTACGCCGTCGAGCGGATCATCGAATCGGGTGACAGCGCCATGGTCGAAGGCGTGGAGCACTACGTCAAGGACGGCAAGTCCATCAGCCTGCCTTACATGTCCCGTTTCAAATTCCGCGACGGTAGGATCGCCGAGTGGCGTGACTACTTCGATTTGCAGACTGTTTTGCGCCAACTGGGGCTGCCGCTCGATGGTTCGCGGCCCTAACAATCCGCCGTGGTTCGACACCGCTGTACCGGCGCGCGAGGATTGTGTCCTCAAATATATGTTGGACGTGCGCGCGGCGCGCTGTCCGGAGCGGCGCCTGGCGCTGTTCGAGGACGGCAGCAGCTGGACCTACGCCAAATGCCGGCAGCAGGTGCGCGCCGCCTCCGCAGCGCTGCAACAGCTCGGCGTGCGCAAGGGCGATCGGGTGCTGGCCTGGCTGCCCACCGGCATGCCGATGGTTCTCACGTGGTTTGCCGCAAATTATCTGGGTGCGGTGTTCGTGCCGCTCAATACGGCCTATCGCGGCGCCGTGCTGGAGCATGTCGTCAACAACGCCGGTGGCGCTGTCATGGTGGCGCATCCCGAATTGACGGATCGCCTCGCGGGTCTGCAGGTGCCAGCGCTCAAGCACGTTGTCAGCCCTGCAGCGTTGCAGGGCAATGCCGCGCAACTCGACGACAGCGCCAGCATCGAGCACTGGGATATCCAGTCCATCATCTACACCTCGGGCACCACGGGGCCGTCGAAAGGTGTGTTGTCGCCCTATCTGCAGCTGTACACCACGGCGCTGGTCACCTACGGCTACATGGGCGAAGGCGAGTCGATGCTGGTCAACCTGCCGATGTTTCATGTCGGTGGCACCAGCCCGACATACTGCGCGCTGGCGCGCGCGGGCATGTTCTATCTCGTCGATGGCTTCAGCACCACGAAATTCTGGGACCAGGTGCGCAGCGGCAACTGCACGACGACCTCCGGCCTGATTGGCGTGATGGGCGCGTTTCTGGCGAAGGCTGAGCCTCGGTCCGACGATCAAGACAATCCGCTGCGCTATATAACAATGATGCCCATCAACGAACAAACCGTGCAGCTCGGCAAGCGCTTCGGCTTCGACTACATCTCGGGCTTCAACATGACTGAAGTCGCCTCGCCGCTCATTACGGAAATGAACTCACGCGTCTTCGGCGGCTGTGGCCGCCAGCGCAGCGGCGCCGAGTGCCGCCTGGTCGATGAGCATGACATCGAAGTGCCGGTGGGCACGCCCGGCGAAATGATCGTGCGCACCGACCTGCCCTGGGCGATGAACGCGGGCTACAACGGCATGCCCGAAGCCACCGCAAACGCGTGGCGCAACGGCTGGTTCCACACCGGCGATCTGTTCCGGCGCGATGCGGCTGGCAATTATTTCTTTCTGGATCGCATCAAGGACACGATACGGCGCCGCGGCGAAAATATTTCTTCATTCGAAGTCGAAGCGGCGGTGCGCGGTCATGCAGACATCGACGAAGTCGTGGCCATCGGCGTCGCCAGTGAAATCGAGGAACAGGAAGTGCTGGTGGCTGTCACTGCCAGGCCAGGACGCAGCGTCGATCCGCGCGGCCTGATCGAATTCCTGGTGCCGCGCCTCGCCTATTTCATGATCCCACGCTACGTGCGCGTGGTCGGTGAGATTCCCAAGACCGAAACTAACAAGGCCCGCAAAGTGGTGTTTCGCGAGCAGGGCATCACCGCCGATACCTGGGACCGCGAACATGCCGGCCTGCAATTTCGTCGTGAACGACTGTGAGCAATACGTACTATGCGCAAATACACTGATTTGAATCCTAACGACCCTGCGGATCGTCCGACCTGGGTCGACGGTATTGATAATCCGTACCTGCACGGACCCTACACGCCGGTGATCTCCGAGATCACGGCCGTTGATCTCAAAGCCTCCGCAGGCGAGATTCCCGCAGATCTATACGGCGCCTATTTTCGCAATGGCCCGAACCCCATCCTGGAGCCGCGCGGCGCGTACCACTGGTTTGACGGCGACGGCATGGTGCATGGAGTGTATTTTCGCGACGGGCGCGCGAGCTACATACGCAAGTGGGTGCAGACGCGCACGCTGCACGAGGAAATCGCCAGCGGCAAGGTCGAGTTGTCAGGCGTGATGGGCCCGTTCGATCTCACGCGTATTCAGGGACGCGAATCGGTGGCGATCAACCCGGATTACTGCAAAGACACGTCCAACACCACGCTCAACCTGCATCACGGCAAACTGCTGTCGGCCTGGTACAACGCCGGGCGTGTGCATCGCCTCGACCCTCTGACACTGGAAACTGAAGGCGAAGAAAATTTCGGCGGTGCACTGCGCACCACGATGAACGCGCATGGCAAGACCGATCCGCGCACCGGCGAGTACATCAATTACGATTATGGCGATTTCCAGTCGTATCTCACGTACTACGTGGTGGGCGCCGATGGCAAGATGCGCCACCAGACGCGGGTCGACCTGCCGGGGCCGCGCCTGCCACACGACACGACCATCACGCCGAATTTCACCATCCTGCACGACTTCCCGCTGTTTCATGACACCGAGATGCTGCGGCGCTCGGGTCATCGCGTGGTGAAATTTCATCGCGACCTGCCGACGCGCTTTGGCGTGATTCCGCGTTACGGCACGCAGGAACAAGTGCGCTGGTTTGAGTTCGAACCTGGCTATGTGCTGCACATGGTCAATGCCTGGGAGGACGGCGACTGGATCACCATGGACGGTTGCTTCCAGCCTGACCCCACGATACGGCGCGACCCTGAAGAGGGGCCGTTAGGTTCAATGCTGGCCTACCTGCGCTACACCGGTCACCTGCGCCGCTGGCGGATGAATCTCAAGACCGGCGAGAAACACGAACAACAGCTTGACGATCTGAACGTCGAATTCTGCCTGCCGGACAATTACCTGTATGGCGTGAAGACACGCTACTCCTATCACCAGTTGATCCCGACAGATGTTCAGACGCTGGTGTTCGAAGGACTTGTAAAATACGACCATGAAAATGGCAGCCGCGAAATTTACCGCTACCCGGCCGGCTGGTACGCCAGTGAAACGCCGTTTGCGAAAAGCACGCGGGGTGGCGATGAAGACAGCGGTTACGCCGTCACGTTAGCCACCAGCATGGCGGACTATCGTTCCGAGGCCTGGATCTTCAACGCCAAGCGCATTACCGACGGACCGATTGCGCGCGTCGCACTGCCCGGACGCGTGGCCGTCGGGTTCCATGCCACCTGGATCGCGGGTCGTGTACTGTGGCCAGGCGCAGCACGCGCGTCCTGACAAAGGCGCTGGCAAAAAAAATGCCGTGGAGCCCGAAAACGCCACGGCATTTGTCAGATGACAGCTCCGAGTGCGGCCGTCAGAACTTCCAGCTGAGATCGATGCCATAGGTGCGCGGCGCACCGAACTGCGACACCTCTTCGCCGAAAAACGCGATCGCGTTTACGCGATAGAGCTTGTCAGCAACATTCTTGCCATAAATCGCCACTTCCCAGTTCGCATCCTCGGGCGCGAGACCCACACGCACGTCCAGCAAGCCATAAGGCTCCTGGCGCGCAATGTTGTCCGTGTTCCAGAACAGATCGCTCTGCCACGAGTAGCTGGCGTGGAAATTGAGCGCATCGGCCCATTTCCCGACGCTGGTGGTGAAATCCACCCCCGCGCTGATCTGCTCTTTAGGCGTGCGCTGCAGGCGATTGCCCGAACTGACCAGCCGCTGGCCTGTGCTCGGGTTAATTGCCGTTTCGATGAAGTTCTCGTACTTGGGATCGACATAGGAGCCTGCCAGTGACAGCCGCAGCGCCTGCGTCACCGCAAACTCAAACTCCGCCTCAACGCCCTTGATGTTAGCCGTGGCGGCGTTCTGAGTGATGTTGCACAGGCAGGCCGCATTGGTCTGCGTGACCTGCAGATCCTTGTAGTCCATCTTGAACACCGTAGCGTTCAGGCGGATGCGACGATTGAGCAGATTCGACTTGAAACCGACTTCGTAGTTGGTGACTGTTTCGGGATTGTAGGGCTGGGCCGCAGCGGCGGCCGTTGCCGCCGTGTCCTCGAAGCCACCGCCCTTGAAGCCGCGAGCCACCGTCGCGTACATGAACAGCGCGTCGCTCTGTTTCCATTCAAGAATCGCCTGCGGCGTGAATTTGTTCCATTTCTGGCCGTAAACCTGCGTATAGCTGTTCGTTCCTACCGGCAGTGACAACGGTGTCAGGGTCGCGGTGTCGGTTGGCAGGAAGCGATCTCCCCGGGCAATTGCGATGCCCTGCATCACACCGGATTTCTTGTCTTCCGTGTAACGAGCACCAACACTGAGCTTCAAACCGTCGGTGAATTTGTAGGCGATCTGGCCGAACACCGCCGAGCTCTTGTTCTTACCGTTGTTGATCCATTCGGACTGGCCGCTGAGCGTTCTGAGCGCGTTAGCCAGCGGACCCACCGTCACGGAGCTGAAAAAAGTCTCGCCGATGAAGTCGTCTATCTTGTCAATTGAATCGTCCTTGTAATAGACACCGGCGATCCATTCAAGCTTGCTATCGGTGTTAGATGTCAGGCGGAATTCCTGGCTGAACGCCTTGACTTCGGCGCGCTCACCGACGGGCTCGGCAAACAGGAACGCGCCGTTAGAGGTGTTGCCCACCGGGCGGGTTGCAGCGACAAATGCCGAGAAAGCCGCATAACGTGCGGTGTCCCAACCCAGTGCTTCCGGACCCGCGCCGGTCTGGTCGTACACCTGCTGGCCAAAACCCTTGCGGTAATTGGTCAGGGAGTTAAAGGTAAACGAACCGACCGGCTTCTGGATGTCCAGTGTGATGCCCGTGCCCTCGCGCTTCATGAACTGCTGCAGCGGCGCACGCAATCCGGCATACGGAATGGCCTGTGCCACATTCTCGCGCGGATTCGTGATGCCGAGGTAGCGGCGCAAATTGCTCCACGGGCGCGTGCAATTGCTGCGCAGATAGGAGGTCTCACAGCTTACGGTTCCCCCATCGACAGCGACGGAGTTCAGGCCATTGGTGGAGTCCTTGTTGTAGTCGATGATGCCGCGCACGGTCCAGCCGTCGTCGCCGGGTTCATAGAGCAACTGCGCACGCGCCTGAACTGCGTCCAGGTTTTCGACTTCGCGATCATGCAGGATGTCACGTGCGTAGCCCGAGTGCTTGCGAGTCTGGAACGAGAAACGGCCCGCCAGCTTGTCGGTCAAGCCGCCGGTGACGTAACCGGACATCATCTGCGAGTTGTAATTGCCGTAAGAAACCAGCACTTTGCCCGACGAGTCGAATTTCGGTTTGGCGGTAATAATGCTCAACGCGCCGCCGACCACGTTCTTCCCTAACAACACGCCCTGCGGCCCGCGAATAACCTCAATACGCGCTAGGTCGTAGAAATCGAAATTCAGGTCGCCCGTTCGCGCGTGATACACGCCGTCAACAAAGGTTCCGATCGAGGGGTCGGCAGTCGGCGCGTCGAGGCGGGTGTTCGTGACACCGCGTATGTTCAGCTCGACGTCCAGCGGCGTGCCCGCGGTCAGCGAAAATGCCGGGACCGCATTCGCGAGATCGGTGACGGTGAAGACTTTGTCGTCGGCCAGCGATTCGCCGCTGTACGCGCTGATCGCAACCGGGGTCGTTTGCAGGACTGTTTCGCGGCGCTGTGCGGTGACGACGATTTCCTCGATGCCACCGGTCTCATCTGTCTGTGCGACCGAGACGCCCGGCACAAGACAGGTAGCCGCGAGCGCACCGCAAATTGCTGCCAGCCCGGCGGATCGCGAACCCATTGCGACAGCGTTAACCCTTTTCATTGACTTCCCCTGACGCGACCTGAGGAGCAGGTCACTTGCATTACTAGATGCGCGAATACTAGGCACCGCAGCGGCACAAGGCAACTATTTAACGCGATATTTAAGCGGTTGTAGCGCGCCCGCAACAACTTGCCAGAGACTTAGTCGGCGCGCTCAGCAACGCCGCTGAGTTCGCCGCGCAGCACCTTGCCGACGGCATTTCGCGGCAGCGCATCCGCGCTGCGCACTCGCTCCGGCCATTTGAAAATAGCCATTCCCGCGTCGCGAAATAGGGTCTGGATTGATTCCAGTGTGATGGCGATGCCCGGGCGCGGCACGACCACGGCGCAGACACGCTCCCCCAGCACGGCGTCATGGTAGGCAATAGCGCTGGCCTCGAGGATGCCCGGATGCTGTGCCAGCACGGCCTCGATTTCCTCCGGCGCGATCTTCATCCCGCCACGAACAATCAGTTGCTTGAGCCGGCCGACGAATCGATAAAACCGCAGGGCATCGCGATCGTCTGCAATTTCGAACAGATCGCCGGTACGAAAATAACCGTCCGCCGTGAACGCAGCGGCTGTTAGCTCCGGGGCCCGGAAGTAACCGTCGAAAACCGTCGGGCCCCGAATCTGCATCTCCCCGACCGACCCCGCCGCAATGATCTCAGTGCCCTGCTCAGGTTCGATGAGACGGGTTTCGATCAATGCGGCCGCGCGCTGCGGCCAATGGACTTCCTTGCGTCCGAAGCGCGGGAAAAAAGTCGCGCGCTGCATGGGATCAGAAGTGTGGTCGGGGCCGCTGGCGAGTGACATGCCTTCGTTGGAGCCAAACATGTTGACGATCTCGATGCCGAAACGCTCACGGAATCCGCGAATCATCAGGGGATCGAGCGGCGCCGAGCCCGAGCCGATGCTGCGCAGGCTTGTCAGGTCGGTTTGCGCCAGCAGCCGCTCATCCTTGAGCAGCATGTTGAGCACTGCGGGCGGCGCAATCGCATAGTTCGGACGCTCGCTCGCAATCTGCTGCAGGTAGACCGGCAGATCAAGCGGATGGTGCAGCACCAGCGTGCCGGCGGCATGCAGCCAGCTCATGAAGCAGCCACCTAACGCCGCCATGTTGATGAGCGGAAACGGATTCAGCAGGATGTCGCCGCGGCGGATGCCCGCGCCCTCGAAATGCGCATGCGAGATCGCCAGCCAGTGATTGTGCGAGCGCGGCACGCCTTTCGGTATGCCTTCGGTGCCGGAGGTCCAGCAGATCGTCGCGATATCGTCCGCGGAAACGTTAGCCTCCTGCACGCGCTGCTGCAATATCCGCAGTGCCGCGCTGTCAGTCTGCGGCAACTTGTCGCCCAGCAACAGCAGCTGCGCACCGTGCTTCTGCGCCACGGGCACAATGTCCTGCGTCGGATCGGCACCCTTGAACTGCGGCAAAGACAGGATCGCGCGCGCCCCCGTCAGCGGCAGGATCTTCTCGAACTCGCCGCGCCGAAACTGCATCGGCACGGGACTGAGGACAATGCCCAGCTTGAGCGCCGCGATGTACACGGCGACATACTCGGCAACGTTAGGCAGCTGGGTGATCAGGATATCGTCGTGCTTCAGCCCTGCGTCGACGAATCGCAACATGAAGGCGGATACCAGCCGATCCAGCTCGGCGAAGCTCAGGCGCAGCGCCGGCGCGCCCGTCAGCAGCAGCCGATTGTGCGCATCGACTACCGCCAGGCGTGTCGGTTCCGAGCGTACTGCGGCGTCGAAGAGGTCGGTTATTCGCGTGTCCGACCACCAGCCGCGCTGTCGGTACGCGGCGATCAATTCCGGTTTAGTGGTTTGCATCGGTCACCCGTTCAAGATGCTGCATGAAATGACTGAACGCCACCAGCGCATCGGGAAACGCGACGGCATTTGCTACTGGGAATGGCGCGAGGAAATACGCCTCCAGATCCTCAGGTCTCACCGCCGCGGCGTCGGCAAAATGTATACCCGGCGCCTCGACCATGGCGGCCGTGCGAAAACCACCGCCGCCGGCAACAATCGTCTGGCCGGTGACGCGGCATTGCTCGCTGACCAGCAGCGCGACCAGGGGCGCCACATGTTCCGGCCGCATGCGCGCGGCAAATACGCCATCGCCATGCGCTGCGGTCATGCGCGTGGCGGCATAGGGCGCGACGGCGTTGCAAAGCACATCGCGCGACTGGCCTTCAGCGGCGACGCTGCGCATGAGACCGACCAGCGCAGCTTTCGACGCCGCGTAGGCGGTGAGGCCATGCAGGCCATGCAGGCCCGCCGACGAGGTCGAGACCACGATCCGGCCGTGTTTGTTAGCACGCATGTGTGAGTAGGCGGCGTGCAGCAGGTACAGGCTGCCGAAAAAATTGACGTTGAAGATCGCGCGGAATTCGTCGATGTTGATTTTGTGGAAGGCCTTGTGCTGGTCGACGCCGGCATTGGCGACCACGGCATCGAGGCGTCCCCAGCTGGCCAGTGCCTGCGTGACCAGCGCCGCGCCCGAAGCGCTGTCGCAGACATCCGCTTCATTGGCGATCGCCTCGCCACCGGCCGCAAGAATTTCCCGTACCACCCGCTGCGCACTGCCCTGCCCGGCGGCATCCACGTCACGGCGCCGATTGTTGACCACGACTCGCAGACCGCGCGCAGCCAGATCAAGCGCGTAGGCACGGCCCAGGCCGCTGCCCGCGCCCGTGACAATGACAACCCTTTTGATTCCGGGCTTGACCGGCATGCGCTTTGCTCTCAGTCTTGTACTGCAAGTAGTCAGAACGATAGCATCGGAGCCGCGCCAAGACCATGCAGCCTGCCAACGACGAAAAAATACAACGGATGCTGGCCCGCGATGAGATTCGCGACGTGCTGGCGAACTATGCACGCGGGGTCGATCGCGGCGATGCCGCGCTGCTGAAATCCTGTTATCACCCCGATGCAATCGAAGAGCATGGCGGCGCCTACAGCGGCAACGCTTTCGACTATGTCGACGGCGCTGTTCCGCGCATTCTCAGGATGGGCCCGATGCAGCATCTGCTGGGCAGCAGCCACATCGAGTTCAACGGCGACACCGCCTACGTCGAAACCTACGTCTGGACTATGTTGCGCGTCAGCACTGCTAACGGCGAGCTGGATACTTTCACCGGCGGGCGGCTCATCGACCGCTTCGAGCGCCGTGGCGGCGCGTGGAAAATCGCGCATCGTCGCACCATCTTTGACTGGAATCGCGATACGCCGTCGCAGCAAGGCTGGGTGAACGGCATGTTCAAGCCCGGTACGCCGGGCATGCGGCTGGGAGTCAAGGGGCCGGGCGACCCTTCCTACGAGCGCTTCTGAGCGCGCCGGGATCCGCGCATGACCGCGACCTCCGCTCCTTTCAAACAGACTTTCTTTCCCTCGGCCGAGATGCGCGTCGAGCGGCGCAACGATGGTTCGATTGTGGTGACACCGGTCACCGCGCTGCAGGACTTCAGACCTAACATTCCCGCCGAGCTCGCGCGCCAGGCGCTGGCACTCGGTGACAAGACCTACCTCGCACAACGCGCAGCGGGTGGCGGCCCCTGGATCCGGCAAAGCTATCGGGCGATGAAGCGCGATGCCGACGCCATCGCCCAATGGCTCCTGGATCAGAAGATCGCGCCGGGGCGTTGCGTGCTGATCCTGTCCGGCAATTCGATTGCGCACGCTGCGATGAAATTCGGCGCGATGAGCGCGCAGGTCGCGGTCTGTCCGGTCAGCATCAACTACGCGCTGATGGGCGGCGACTTTGGCAGGCTGCGCCACGTCATCGCGCTGGTGCGCCCGGCGGTGGTGTTTGCCGAACAGGCGGTCTTGTTCAAGCGCGCGCTGGACAACGTCGACTTCGGCGACGCGGTGCTGGTTACCGACGACCCCGGCCTGTTGCAGCGTCCGGCGACTTCGTTAGCGTCCGTACTCGCCACGGCGATCACCCCTGCTGTGAGTCGTTCCATTGACTCGATCGATCCGGACGCACCAACGGCTTACATGCTGACGTCCGGCTCGACCAGCATGCCCAAGGCGGTAATCCAGACGCAGCGGATGATCTCGTCGAACATCGCCCAGGCGAGCCAGGTGCTGGGGGAAACCGCCGGCTGGAAGGACGTGATGCTGGACTGGCTGCCGTGGAATCACGTTTCCGGCGCCTTCACGAAAATGGGGGTGCTGACCAGCGGCGGCACGTTGTATATCGATGCCGGCCGCCCGATTCCCGGTCAGTTCGATGAGTCGATCAGGAACCTGAAAGAACTCGCACCCGCTTTCTACGTGAACGTGCCGCTGGGCTACACGATGCTCGCGGACGCGCTGGAGCGCGACGCGGAACTACGCACACGCTTCTTCGGTGGCCTGCGACTCGCGCTCTATGGCGGCGCTGGTCTGCCGCAGGCGCTGTACGACCGCTTGCAACAACTGGCCGTTGACACTGTGGGCCAGCGGATTTTTTTCACCACCGGTTACGGCGCCACCGAGACCGCCTCCGGCTGCATGGCGATCTATTTCCCGACCGAAGAAGTCGGCATCGGCCTGCCGATGCCCGGGCTCACGCTCAAGCTCATGCCGACCGGCGCGCGCTACGAAGTGCGTCTGCGCGGCGCGATGATCACACCCGGGTATCTCGCCAATCCGGAAGCTAACAAAGGCATCTTCGATGCCGAAGGCTTCTATCGGACCGGCGACACCGCGCAGCTCCACGATCCCGAAGATATCGGCAAGGGGCTGAAATTCGCGGGGCGGCTCGCCGAGGATTTCAAACTTGCAAGTGGCAGCTGGGTCTCGGCCGGACGCCTGCGACCGCAGCTGCTCGAAGCCTGCGCACCGCTGCTGTCGGAACTGTTGATCTGCGGCGAGACCCGCAACTACCTCGCAGCGCTGGCCTGGCGCAGCACGGCGGGCCGGGAGGCCGGCGGCACCATCTCGCAGCAGCTCGCCGACAAACTCCGCGCATTCAACGCCGGCCGCGGCGCCAGCGAACGCATCGAACGGCTGCGCCTGCTCGATGAGCCGCCGAGCGTCGATGCCCACGAGGTCTCGGACAAGGGTACGATCAATCAGCGGGTGGCGTTGGCGCGCCGCGATGCCGATGTCGCATTACTCTATGCCGCCACGCCGGATGCGCAGATCGTGCTGCCAGGAAAGACATAATGCCCGACACTATTCCCGAAGAACTGCAGCGACTGCTCGACCGCCAGCAGATCGAGGACGTACTGGCGCGTTACAGCCGGGCCGTGGATCGTGCGGATATTGAACTCTTGCGCAGCTGCTATCACGACGACGCGACCGAGGACCATGGCGGCGTGTTCTCGGGCTCGGCCAAAGACTATCTGGCTCAGATTGGGCCGGTGCTGCCGCGCACGGGCGTGCTCAATCACCTGGTCACCAACGTGCTGGTGGAATTTCGGGGCCCGGCTACCGCACAAGTGGAGGCGTACATCCTCACCTTCGCGCGCCTGAAAAAAGACGGCGAAAAATTCGACACACTGACGCTGGCGCGCGCCGTGGACCGCTTCGATAAACGTGACGGCCGCTGGGCGATCAGCGCGCGCCGCCTGTGCTGGGAGTGGAACCAGGACCTGCCGCTGCGCGAAACCTGGGGCCGCGGACTCATTGCGCCCGACGCCAGCAAACTGGTGCGCGGCGCAAAACGTCCGGATGACATTCTCTACCGCGACTGACCCAGCCGCGACTAACAAGGTTCAGACAGCATGGAAATCAAAGGTTCGAAAGCACTGGTCACCGGCGGCAATCGCGGCATTGGCGAGGCCTTCGTACGCGCGCTGCTCACGGCGGGCGCCGCGAAAGTCTATATCGGCTCGCGCGAGGCCGGCGCCGCCGCAAAACTGGTGGCCGAGTTTCCGGGCCGTTGCGCCGCCATCGAACTCGACATCACCGACGATCGTGAAGTCCTCGCCGCCGCGCAGCAGTGCGACGACGTCAACCTGCTGATCAACAATGCAGGCTACTTTGCTAACAGGACACTGATCGGCGCAACCGATATGAGCGCCGCCCGCGACGAAATGAACGTGAATTACTTCGGCACGCTGGCCATGTGCCGCGCCTTTGCGCCGGTGCTGGCGCGCAATGGCGGCGGGGCGATTGTCAACGTGCTGTCCGCGGCCGCGCTGGTCAACTTGCCGGTGATGGGCGGCTATGGTCCTTCAAAAGCGGCCGCACGCTCTTTATGCGCCGGCGTGCGCGCCGAGCTCGCGGACCAGCACACGCAGGTCATCGCACTGATCGTGGGTTCCGTCGACACGCGCATGGCCGCACATGTTGAAGGCGCGAAGGAGATCCCGGACGATATCGCCCGCGCCGGCCTCCGGGCGGTGAAGCAGGGAATCGACGAACTCGATACGGATGCCATGGCGATCGGAGTGCGCGCTGCGCTCGCGCTCGACCCCAAGGCGCTGGAGCGGCGCATGGCGAAACTGCTGAAAGCCACGAGCATCAGCACCGGCAAGTAATCGTCAGGCCTGCGCGGCGGCAACCCGCGCCACGCTGTGCCGATACGCGCCAAGCCCGAGGTAGAGCACGATCAGGCTCAGCGGCAGCACCACGCCGATGACGATCGCCAGCGCATAACGCAGCATTGCCGGATCCCTGAACACATAGTCCGTCAGCAAAGCCGGTATCGTGGGCCCGAAACCATTGGCAATCAGATTTCCGATGAAGAAATAAATGGCGGTCATCTGCGCACGCAGCGGGTTGGGCGTCACGATCTGCAGCGCCGATGAGGGCAGCCCCTGGGGGAACGCCATGAAGAAAATCGAGCCACCAAGACTGAAGGTCGCGAGCTGCGGATCGTCGATCAGCGGTGTGGCGATCATGAACGGCAAACCGCACAGCATGCCGATGAACGCGGCACGCAGCATTGCATCCTGGCGGCCGGCAGCAGCCAGGCGATCCGCCAGCCAGCCGCCGCAATACACGCCCGCCGTTCCGAGCACGAACATCATCGCGCCGATCGTGAACCCGGCCTGCGACGCGCTCCAGCCGTGCGCGCGCATCATCAGGGTCGGCGACCAGAAGAGATAACAGCCGATCGCCGTGCCAAACAATGTGAACGCCGCGATATGGCACGTGAGCGTGCGTGCGTTCTGGCGCATGAAGGATCGCAGCGCCGGCCAGCTGCTGGCGGCGCTGTCCGCGCTGCCGTCAGCACGTGCTGCAGCCCCGCGCCGCAGCGGCTCACGAATCGTCAGCATCAGGAGCACGATCGGCAACCCAAGCAATCCCACCACCAGAAACGTGAACTGCCACGGGAACACCGGACCTAACAGTGGCACCTCCCGGGTCGGTGCGCTGGAGATCATCTGGATAATCGCGCCGCCAATCATCAGTGCGAGCCCGGCGCCGAAGTAGACACCGGTGGAATAGACACTGGCGGCGCGTGCCAGGCGTTTGGGTGGAAAATAATCAGCGAGCAGCGAGAACGCCGCGGGTGACAACGCGGCCTCGCCAACGCCGACGCCCACGCGGGCGGCAAACAGGCCCCAGAAACCGCGAGCCACGCCGCACACCGCGGTCATCAGACTCCACACGGCAACGCCGGCGGTCATGAGATTGTGTCGATTCGTCTGGTCGGCGAGCCGTGCCAACGGCATACCCAGCGTGGTGTACAGAATCGAAAACGCCAGTCCGCCTAACAAACTGACCTGCGTGTCAGTAACGTGCAGATCGCGGCGTATCGGCTCGATGAGCAGCGTGAGAATCTGGCGATCGATGAACGAGCAGGTGTAGGCAAGTGTGAGCACGATGACCACATACCAGGCGTACGCAGGTCGCGGCCAGGCTTCGGTCGGCGGCGTCAACGAGCCGCTTGGCACGTCACTCATGCGCCCCCCCTGCACTGCTACGCCGCCACGCGTTCAATTACTGTCGCGGTGGCGAGTCCTGCGGCGCCGCACAACGCAATCACCGCCCGCCGCGCACCCCGCAGTTCGAGCTCATCAAGCACCGTCCCGACCAGCGCGCTGCCGGTGGAGCCCATCGCATGACCGAGCGCGATGGCGCCACCGTTGACGTTCAGTCGATGGTGAGCCACACCGAGCTCGCGCTGGTAGTGCAGCATCAGCGCCGCGAACGATTCGTTGACCTCGAAAAGATCGATGTCCGCAACGCTGAGCCCGGCGCGCGACAGTGCCAGGCGCGTCGCGTCGACAGCGCCGGTGAGCGCCAGCGTGCGATCGATGGAAACATCCGCCATCGCGAGGATCCGTGCCCGCGGCCTGAGCTTGTGCCGTCGCAGCCCGCCCTCGCTGGCTAACAGCACGGCCGAGGCGCCATCCGCCATCGTCGGCGAGTTACCGGCGTGGTGCACGTGCTCGATTTTTCCCAGGCCGTAGTGCGTGCACAGCAAGGCATCGATGCCGTATTTCGCGCCCATTTCGGCAAAGGCCGCTGGCAAGCCAGAGAGCGAAGCGGCCGAGGTATTGCGACGCGGCGTTTCGTCGGCGGCCAGCAGACTGCTGCCATTCTCAGCTAACACCGGCACAATGGAACGCAGCCGCTGGCCGTCCTGCGCAACCGCAGCGCGCTGTTGTGACGCCAGCCCATAAGCGTCGCAGTCCGCGCGCGAGAATCCGCTCTGCGTCGCCACCAGATCGGCGGCGATGCCAATCGGAATCAGCATGGCCGTTTTCTGGAATGGAAAATCATGGGTCAGCGGCCCCTGGTCGGAGCCCATCGGGATCCGCGACATCATTTCGAGACCGCCACCCACCGCGAGACTATCGTCGCTTGCGGCCTTCAGCGCCGCGTAGTTCACCGCGGACAGTCCCGAGGCGCAGTAGCGATTAATGGTCATCCCCGGTGTTGCGTCGCTCCAGCCCGCGGCGATCAACGCCAGCTTGCCGATGTTAGTCCCTTGATCCGCGGTCTGGGTCACGCAGCCGAAGATTGCGTCCGCAACCTGCGATTCATCAAATTGGCTACGCGTTTTGAGCGCGCGCAGGGTCTGCGCCAGCAATTCGACCGGTTTCACGCCCTTGAGACTGCCTTTGTCATTGCCGCGCCCCCGCGGCGTGCGCACCGCATCGACGACATACACATTCATGGTCTTGTCCCCTGATCTTTCTGGCCCACGCGCGCCGCCATCTTGCGCAATGCATCGTGATACTCGCGCTCGAGCTGCTCGACAATCTGCGCCACCGGCTCGATCGCAGTGGACGCGCCGATGCCCTGCCCGGCCGCCCAGATGTCTTTCCAGCGCTTGGGAGATTCCTTGCTCGTGTCGTAATCGCGCTTGGGCGCATCCGCGGGCGCGTCCGGATCCATGCCGGCCGCGCGCATGCTCGGTTTCAACCAGGACGCCGGCGTGCCGCTGACAGCCGCGCTGACAATCAGGTCATCGACGCTTGAATCGACGATCATTTGTTTGTACGCCGGCACGGCCATGCTTTCCACGGTTGGAATGAAACGCGTACCCATGTACACAAAATCCGCGCCGGCCGCGATCGCACCCGCCACGCCATGCCCATCGGAAATCGCGCCGCCCACGACGATCAGCCCGGCAAAAATCGCGCGCACGGCCGATATGAACGCGAACGGCGAGATGAAACCGGTATGACCGCCAGCGCCAGCGGCAATGCACGCGAGGCCGTCCACGCCCACCGCGATCGCCTTGCGCGCCAGTGTCATGTTGATGACGTCGGCGATGACGATGCCGCCGTAGCGGTGCACGACGTCCATAACGGGCCTGGGTCCGCCAAGAGCCGTGACCACAATCGGCGGCTGATATTTCGCGACCAACTTCAGGTCGTCCTGCAGGCGCGCGTTCGTGGAATGGGTCACCAGATTGACGCACCAGGGCGCAATGATGGCCTCCGGCCGCTCGCGGCGCGCGGCCTCGTGCGCGGCGATAATCTGTTGCATCCACCGCTCTAGGTCGTTCACGGTGCGTGCGTTGTGCGATGGAAACGCACCGACGATCCCGGCGCGACAGGCCGCGTTGACCAGATCAACACCCGAGACCAACAGCATCGGCGCGGCAAACAAAGGCAGGCGCGCGGGTATCCTGCTATTGATGGTGTTCGTTTTGTTAGGATCTTGTGACATTCCTTGCGCGGCTCGTCTCAGGCAGCCGGACGACGTACTTGCGCGATCCGAAACCGGCTGGCTACGAACGCCGCGTCGGTCAACGAGGCGTTGCCGGCCGGGTTGAGACCGGTCACATGATAGTCGCTGTAGGCGGCGGCGAAATTAAGCGGCATGGGTCCGGTCAGATTGACGGTCAGTTGCGAACCGGCTCGAGCGAACCCATCTTCGGCGTCGGCAATGAACTCCTCGTCCGTGGAATACACGAACGCCGTCAACCCGCCCGCTTCCCGCACATCGGCCGCGGCCTGCGCCAGCGCGTCGCGCGAGTCTTGGCAGCGGATCGCGAATGAAACAGGGCCAAAGCGCTCGGTGGTGTACAGCGCGCGCTGCTGCGGCGTCGAACCGAGCAGCAAAGGTGTCGCAGTGCGAGCCGTCGGGAATTCCGGATGGACATACGCTTGCGAAGCTAACAAAACCGAATTGGCCGGGTCCGACTGCAGCGCTGCAATCAGCTCGAGCGTTGCGGGCGCCTGAATCGCCGCCAGAATCGCCGCTGCCTTTTTCGGATCGTTGCCGATGGCCGCCAACGCTCTCGCGAGTTTGTGCGACGCCTCTTCGACGGAGACTCGCAAGGCGCCTGGCCCTGAGCCTACGCGTATGCCATCGCCTGGCAGATAAATGTTCTGCGGGCTGGTGCACATCTGCGCTGAGAAGAGACACAACGTGCTCGCCAGACTGCGGATCACCGCATCGAGATCCTCGCAGGAGTCCAGCACCACGACATTGCAGCCCGCGGTTTCGGTATAACACAGCGACGGATAGGCATTCTGCTCAACCCACAGACCGAAGCGCGCGCTGCCGGTGAAATCGACAATCGCACAGTCCGGATGCTTGATGATGCGCTTACCGATCGGCTCGCTCGTGGCATCGACCACCATTGACACGAGATTGGGATCGAAACCGCATTCGGCTAACGCTTCGCGGAACACCTCAACCGAGATCGCCATCGGCAGCACCGTGGCCGGATGCGGCTTCACGATCACCGCGTTGCCCGTGGCGAGGCTCGCGATCATCGACGGATACGCGTTCCAGGTCGGAAAACTGGCGCAGGTGAAACACACGGCGACTCCGCGCGGCACCAGGCGATAGCGCTTTTCGAGCTTGATCTGCGTCGAACCGAAGGCGCGCTGCCACAGCGCCTGCGGCGCCACCGCGTCCATCGCATCGCAGGCGTAGACCAGCGCTTCGATGCCACGATCGAGCGCATTGACGCCGGAACCTGCGTAGGACATGTTGAAACTCTGCCCGGTGGTATGCATGACCGCATACGCCAGTTCGAAGAGATGCTGGCGGTAAATGCGATCGATGACCTCGAGCAGCACGCCGGCGCGCTGCTGTGGCGACGCGCCGCTCCAAGCCACCACGCCGGACGCCGCCGCCTTGAAGCTCGCGTCCAGGTCGCAACGCGGATAGCTAACACCTAACAACTGCTGTGTATACGGTGAAACTTCTTCGCCGACCCAGTCCTGCACGGCGGGCAACGACAGCGTATAGCGCCGCCCCAGCCGGGCCTTGAAGGCCGCTTCGCCGGCCGCGCGGGCCGCCACGAAGTCCGGATAACCGGTCGGCTGATCGGCAAACGGACTCCAGGCGGCGCGGGTCCGGCAGGCCACGCGCGCCTGCTCGAGCCGCGCGCGATGCCGCGCGAACAACTCCTCGGCTGTCACGGCATGCTGTCCGGAAACTTTGCGAGTTCCTGCTCGAGGTACGCCACCAGCGACTGCGGCGTGTCCTTGCTGACGCGTGTGCGCTCATAGACGTGCGCCGGCCGCAGCTTGCGATCAAACCACACCGCTTCGGCCTCGGGCTGTGCCGGCCGCGCGGCCGCCAGCCAGATCGCGGTGTCGCCACCCGATGCTGAATCCCGCAGCACCGATTTCAGGATCTTGCGGAAGCGCGGCAGCGAACGTTTGACGCCTTCGGTGTCCGCCCAGCCCGGATGCAGCACATAGAACGTGTAACCCTTGGCGCCGTATTTGTCGCGCCAGACCTGGTTCAGCACAATCTGGCCGCGTTTGTGGAATCCATAGGCCGCCGTACCGTTGAACTTTTTCGGATCCGTCATGTTCAGCATGGCGGTACTGAGTGGCACGTTATAGCCACCGCCGGAGGTCATGTTGATCACCAGCGGGCGATTGCTTGAAAATGCCCCGCGTCGTATCAGTCCTTCAGTCAACAGGTAGTGGCTCAGGAAATTGATGGTGAACGAGGACTCCCGGCCCTCGCGAGTCAGCGAGTGGTCGTCATTCAGCACGCCGACGTTGTTGACCAGCACATCGAACTTTTTGTCAGCCGCCGCCAGCTCACGCACCAGCCGGGCGGTGTCGCTCTGCAGCGAAAAGTCGCAAACCGCGGTATCGAGCCGCTCGATGCCGAGCGCCCTGGAGCCGGTCACGGCCTGCGCGAGCTTTTGCGCGTTGCGCGCGGCGATCGTGACCTGTGCGCCGCGGCGCGCGGCTTCCTGCGCGATGAGGAGTCCCAGACCACCCGATGCGCCGGTAACCAGCCACTGTTGGCCGGTAAAATCTGCCTTCAGCGCCGGCCACGTCAGGCTGCGGGCGCGATAGCCGATTTGCGTGAAGCTGAGCGTAAAGCGCCCGTAGAACGCCGCGACTTTCTTGAGTTGTTGCCAGTTCATGCTGTCCGCCTGAGGCTCACGCCCAGTCACTTTCACTATCGAACCATTGTGCAACAGCTGTCCGCCAGATGCCAAACCCTGTGCCATTGTCCTACACTGACCCGGTTGGTCGCCCGCAACCGCCTGCCATGGTCAAAACAAAAAAATCGTCCGCAGTTTCGACACCCGACCGGAACGAGCAGGTGCGATTCCTGTTGCGCAGCGGCGAAGGCGCACGCTCACTGCCGCTGGTCGGCGATCGCTGGGTGCTGCTGATCCTGCGGGATGCATTTCTGGGTGCGCGGCGCTTCGAGGATTTTCGTCGCCTGACGGGTGCTGCCCGTGGCACGCTCGCCGATCGCCTGGCAACGCTGGTCGAGGAAGGCGTGCTCTATCGCAATCCTTGCAGCGACGTGCCGTCCCGGCTCGAATACCGGTTGACCGACAAAGGCATGGGGTTCTACCCCGTCGCGCTGGCGCTGTGGAACTGGGAATCCCGGTGGGCCGGCGAGTTTGGATTGCCACCACGCCTGGTCCATAAGACCTGCGGCAAAGTCATGCGCCCGCTGCTCGCCTGTGCGCACTGCAACGAGCCGGTCAACCCGCGCGAGATGGCCTTTGAGCCGGGCCCCGGCGCAAAAATATACGCACTCAAGCACCGCCAGGAACGGCGCAGGCGCAACAACGGCGACGCGGCCAGCGGCGTTGACACCACGATGTTCCATTCCATCGACACGCTCGGCGATCGCTGGTCGGTGTTGCTGCTAACAACCCTGTTTTTCGGACTGCATCGATATGACGATATCGCCGCCGCGATGGGCATTGCGACTAACATCCTGGCTGACCGGCTGCGCCGCCTGCTCGCGGCCGGCGTGCTCGAGCAGCGCCTGTACCAGGATCGCCCACCGCGCTACGAGTATTACCTGACCCCCAAGGGCTGGGATCTCTATCCCGCGACGATCGCGATTCAAGACTGGGCCGCGACCTGGATACCGTCGCCTGCGGGCCCGGCACTCAAGCTGCGCCACAAACCCTGCGGCCACAACTGGCGCGGCAAGATGATCTGCGATAAGTGTGGCGGGGCTATCGACCCGCACGAGGTGGGTCTGAAACCCTCGGCGCATTGGCGGGCGACGCGCAAAGGCGGAAAATAACCACTGCGTGAGTCACTTGCGCAACTGAACTTGAGCGCCTAGGCTGCGTGGATCCTTGACGGAGTATTCCATGGCATCGCAGATCTACATTCTCGGCGGCTACCAGAGCGATTTTGCGCAGAACTGGGCGCGCAACGGCCAGGAACTATTTGACGTATTTCAAGGCACCGTCCATGCGGGTCTCGACGCAAGCGCGCTCGAGCCCGGCGACATCGAAGTCGCGCATGTCGGGAATTTCGCCGCGGAAATTTTCTGCGGCCAGGGACATCTCGGCGGCTTCTTCGCCGCCAGCGACCCGCAATTTGCCGGCATCCCGGCGAGCCGGCACGAGGCCGCCTGCGCGTCTGGCAGTATCGCCGCGCTGTGCGCGATGGCGGACATCGAAGCCGGGCGTTATGAACTGGCGGCAGTTGTCGGTGTCGAGCAGATGCGCAACGTGCCGGGCGACCAGGCCGCAGCTAACATCGGCGGCACCGCCATGTGGAATGGTCATGAGTGCGTCGGCGTGCAGTATCCCTGGCCGCACATGTTCAGCTTGTTAGGCGATGAATACGAGCGGCGGTATGGCCTGCGCCGCGAGCACCTGGCGCGCATCGCCCAGATAAATTTTGAAAACGCACGCCGCAACCCGAACGCGCAGACCCGTAAGTGGTCATTCACCGCAGACAGTTTCAGCGCCGACGATCAGCAGAACCCGGTGATCGACGGCCGCATCCGCAAGCAGGATTGCGGCCAGATCACCGATGGCGCGGCGATCGTGTTTCTGGCGTCACGAGTGCGCGCCGAACGCTACGCACGCGAGCACGGGATCAACATCGACGCGCTGCCGCGTATCAGCGGCTGGGGGCACCGCACCGCACCCATTTCCTACGACGCCAAGATCCAGGCGAGCTGTAACGAGCCTTACGTTTTTCCGCATGTGCGCGGCACGATTACCGATGCCTTCAAACGGGCGGGCGTGACGTCGGTTGGGCAGATCGACGCTATCGAAACACATGACTGCTTCACCACCACGGAATACATGGCCATCGATCACTTCGGTATTACCGCGCCCGGCGAGAGCTGGAAAGCGATCGAGAACGGTGACATTGACATGGGCGGCCGGATTCCGGTCAATCCCAGCGGCGGCCTGATCGGCCTCGGACACCCGGTCGGCGCCACTGGCGTTCGCATGCTGCTCGATTCGTTCAAGCAGTGCGCCGGCGTCGCTGGCAACTACCAGGTGCCGGAGGCAAAGACCATCGCGACGCTCAACGTCGGTGGCAGCGCCACCACGACTGTTAGCTTTGTGGTGACCCGGGACGCTTAGGCGGCCATGGGAAAAAACCGCTGGTGCGGTTGATATAGTCCTGGTAGCCCGGGCGTTTTTTCAGCATGCGGCGTTCCACCAGTTCCTTGCCCATCATGCCGACTATCGACCGGGTCAGAAACGCGGGCGCAAACACCGTGGCGAAACCCCATGGCACGTCGCAGGCGATCAGCCAGTAGCCCCACCACACACAAGCCTCGCCAAAATAGTTCGGGTGGCGTGAATAACGCCACAGGCCCGTGTCGAGCACCTTGCCGGCGTTGCCGGCATCCGCCTTGAAGCGTGCCAGCTGCCAGTCCGCGACACCCTGGAAAAACACGCCGACAAACCAGATGGCAGTTCCGGCATAAGCTAACGCACCCAGCTCTACAGGCTCAGGAGCCGTTTGCGCGACGATGAAGGGCGCCAGCGCCAGGAAGACGATCAGTCCCTGATACAGGTTGATACGCGTCAGGCTGTGCCAGGCAAAATTCCTGCCCTGGTCTTCGAGCGTTTTGCGAAAGCGCGCGTAACGCGGATCCTCGCGGCCCCAGTTGCGCCATAACAGATAGCCACCCAGCCGTGCCGCCCAGACGATGGCGAGCACCGCGAGCAGCGCGCTCCTCGACGCTGCGCCGCCACCGATGTAAAGCCCAAGCACCGCTGCCACTGCGATGCAGGGCGCGAACCAGATATCAACCAGGCTCGAATCTTTCATGACCAGGCTGACAGCCCACAGCGCAATAAACGAACCAAACACCAGCACAGCGCTCGCGCCTATCAACTGCAGCATGTCGGGACTCATGGCGTAAGCCTACGCGCTCAGCGACTTGACTTGCAATAAAGGACTTAGGTGTGAAAGCATGGCCGCAATTGTCAGGGGAGACCGCCATGAAACGTCGTCAGTTTGTCCAGGCCTCGAGCGTAGCCGCCCTCGCCGCTTCCACCACCGCGACTGCAGTCAGCACGCGTCGCAGCAGCAAGGGCATGGCGTCTCTCGAAGCGGTGACCGCGCTGATTGCCGACTGGAAGCGCAAGGACGTCGATGCCGTGATGGCGCGGATCGCCGATGACGTGGTCTGGTACTCGCATGTCGGCACTCCCGCCATCCGCGGCAAGGCCGCGATGCGCGCTTTTCTCACCACCATGGCCGCGGGCATCACCGATATTCGCTGGCGAATTCAACGTCATGCCATCAATGGCAACCAGATCTTCATGGAAGGTGTCGACGATTTCGTGATGATCAAGGACCAGCGGCGGGTCGCAATTCCTTACCTCGGCACCATGGTGTTCCGCGACGGACTGATCAGCGAGTGGCGCGACTATTTCGATCGCGGCTTGTTCGATCGACTCAAGGCTGGTGAAGCGCCGCCGCCGGATGTCGCAGCCCTGGCGGACCGGCCGGGTGTCCCGTAGCCGATGACAAAGCTAACAGCAGGCTTGCTGGCCCTGCTGCTGCCGGCGGTTGCTAACGCGCAGCAGGCCGCGCCGGAGTTTCCGGACGCCCGAGCCAGCGACCCTTTGACGCTGGGCTACATGGTGGGATCGCCGCCACCCGCCGATCGCCTGGTCGCGTTCGACGATGGCAGCTACCTGCGCTTTCCGCAGCTGCGCTGGGCGCTGTCACACTGGCGGGAACTACGGCCGACCGCGCCGATCTATCGCGGCAGCGGCAAAGTGCGCGCTCTGCCGCGCGCCGAACGCACTGATATCGACGCGGTGACGTTCACGCCTTTGGGTGGCGGGCAACGCATGACCTGGGCGCAGTCGCTGGATGCGAATTACACCGATGGCATCGTCGTCCTGCATCGCGGAAAAATCATCTACGAAAAATATTTCGGTGCGCTGACAGCCCAGGGCCAGCACATCACACATTCGGTGACCAAGTCGTTCTTCGGAACCCTTGCGGCGATGCTGGTCAGCGAAGGCAAGCTCGATGAGACTGCGCGCATCTCCAAGTACATTCCAGAGCTCGGCAACAGCGCCTTTGGCGATGCCACGGTGCGCGAGTTGCTCGACATGACGACCGCGATCAAGTTTTCGGAAAAATACACCGACCCTGATGCCGAAATCTGGGACTTCGCGCGCAGCGCCGGGATGGCGCCACTGCCACCCGGATACCAGGGACCGCGCTCGATGTATGAGTACCTGCCGACCGTCAAGAAAAACGGCGAGCATGGCGCAGGCTTCACCTACCGCTCCGCGAATGCCGAAGTCACCGCCTGGCTGGTTGGTCGAGTCACCGGCAAGTCTGCGCAGCAGGTGCTGCAGGAACGCATCTGGGAAGAGTTAGGCGCCGAGCAGGATGCCTATATCCAGGTCGACTCACATGGCAGTGCGATCGGTGCCGGCGGGCTCAACACGGGCCTGCGCGATCTGGCGCGCTTTGGCGAGCTGATGCGCCTCAACGGCGCGTGGAATGGGCAGCAAATCATCCCTGCGGCCGTCGTCGCGGATATTCGGCGCGGCGGCAGTCCCGAAAAATTCCGCAACGGTGGCTATGCAACCCTGCCCGGCTGGAGCTATCGCGATCAATGGTGGATCTCGCATGACGACCATGGCGTATTCGAAGCACGCGGCGTGTACGGCCAGGCGATCTACATCGATCCCAAGGCAGAGATGGTCATAGCGCGTTTCGGATCAGCGCCATGGGCATCTAACATTTATCTCGATCCCAAGTCGCTGCCAGCGTTTCGCGCGCTGGCCGAGCATTTGCTGGCAACCGACACCGTCAAGTCAAAGCGCCGCTGATGCCCGCTGGGCCTGGGCCCAGGCCAGATCCGCCATGCCCTCGACTTCGGCTGCGTATTTGCGCGCCTGGGGACTAACCGCCGTGCCGCGCACCACCCGGCCGCGAATGCCATGAAAAATGGCCGCGAGCCGGAACATGCAGAACGCGAGATAGAAATCGAGATTGTCGATGCCTGGCAATTTTCGGCGGCGGCAATAGGCCTGCGCGTATTCAGACTCCGACGGCACAGCGAGCGCCGCCGTGTCGCGGCCTAACAAACCCGGGATCGAGGCGTTCGACATCCGGTACATCATCGCGTGATAGGCGAAATCCGCCAGTGGATCGCCGATGGTTGCGAGTTCCCAGTCCATGATCGCAATTACCCGCGCTTCGGTCGGGTGAAAAATCAGGTTGTCGATGCGATAGTCGCCGTGCACGACCGACGGCGCAGGTTCCACCGCGGGCATATTCGCCGGCAACCACTCGAGCAGCCGATCCATCGCGGGCACGCGGCCCGCCAGTTCGTCCGCCAGATATTGCTTCGACCAGCGCGAAAACTGCCGCGCGAGATAGGCCTCGGCGCGCCCGAAATCCTCGAGCCCCGCAGCCTGCGGCGTTACCGCATGCAGACGCGCGATCGCGTCGTTCATCGCATCGAACAGCGCTGCACGCTGTTCGTGCGGCACCTCCGGCAGACAGGGATCCCAGAAAGTTCGCCCCTGCATGAAGTCCATGACATAGAACTCCGTGCCGATAACCGCCCGGTCCATGCACAGCATGTGCGTGTGCGCGACCGGCACATCGGTGCGCTCTGCGAGCGCGCGCATGACCCGAAATTCGCGATCGACGGCATGCGCCGATGGCAACAACTGTCCCGGCGGCTTGCGGCGCAGCACATAGTTGTGCCGCGGCGTCAGCAGCCGGTAAGTGGGGTTCGACTGCCCGCCTGGAAACTGCCGTACCTGCAACGGGCCCTGGAATCCAGGCATTTCCCGCGTCAGATGAGTTTCCAGCGCCGCCACGTCGAAATCCAGGCCGGGCCGGAATTCATGCCCCTCTGATTCCGCCACGGCTGTTAGCCTGCGGCCGTCTTGCCATGGCGCCGCTGCAGTCGCCGCGCCAGCGACCACAGGTGCACTTCGGTCGGACCGTCATAAATGCGGAATGCGCGGATCTCGGTGAAAATGCGGCCGACCTGGGTATCACCGGTGATGCCGAGACCCCCTAACACCTGCACGCAGCGATCGACGATCTGGAACAAGGTCTCGGCGCTGCTCATCTTGGCCATGCTCGATTCCGTTGTCGCCTTGGAGCCTTGGTCGAGCGTCCAGGCCGTGTAATCGATCAGCAGGCGCGTCTGCAGCAGGTCCACTTCATTGCGCGCCAGCATGAAACCCACGCCCTCATGCTCGATCAGCGGCCTGCCAAAGGCCTTGCGGCGACAGGTGTAGTCCACCGCGATGTCGTGCGCGCGCTGCGCCGCGCCCCACCAGCGCATGCAATGCGTGAGTCGCGCCGGCGCCAGACGTACCTGTGCGTAGCGAAATCCCTCGTTTGCGACACCTAACACCTGGCTGGCGGGAACACGCAGGCCATCGAGGCGTATCACCGAATGACCGCCCGGTATGGCCTGATCCATCGTTTCCAGTACGCGCTCGATGACGATGCCTTGGGCATTCATGTCGGTGAGAAACAAGGTCGCGTGATCGCCGGTACGGGCCATGACAATGCCAAAGCTCGCGCCGGTGGCGCCGGTGATCAGCCATTTGCGCCCGTCGATGACCCAGTGATCGCCGTCCCGGCGCGCCGTAGTGCTCAGCATGTCCGGGTCCGAGCCCGCGCCGCCGTCAGGCTCGGTCATCAGGAATGCCGAACGCACCGTGCCGGCCGCCAGCGGCGCCAGAAATTGCGCTTTCTGCGCAGGCGTCGCCACTTTGTCGAGCAGATGCATGTTGCCCTCATCGGGCGCACTGCAATTCATCGCCAGCGGACCTAACAAAGAGTAACCCGAGGCGCGCAGCACCGTCGCGGTCTCGCGATGGTTGAGACCATAGCCGCCCCACTCTTCGGGCGCCTGCGGCGCCAGCAGTCCAGCGGCACGTGCATGATCGCGCAGTTCTGAAACCAGCTCCGGCGACGGGCCATGCGCGCCGAGCCGCGGATCCTTTTCATACGGAATGACCACGTCGCGAATGAATTTCTGCGTACGCGCTTCCAGGTCTATTTCGCGCGGTCCGCGCGTGAAGTCAATCATCGGGGCTTCTCCGTTTACAATCGCATGGTAGCGCTATCGTGCTGACTGCATAAGTGTCACCGGCCCGACGGAGCGCTGACCTCGAACACCAACTTGCCCACCGCGCGCCGGCCGCTGAGTTCACCGAACGCCTGTCGATACTGGTCGAGCAAAAATGTCCTGCTGATCAGTGGACGCACCCGTCCCGACGAATACAGCGCGCAGAGCTCGGAAAAATTACGTCGATAACCATCTGGATCTCGCTCGCGCCAGGCGCCCAGGAACACGCCCAGAATCGCGCAGCCTTTCAACAGCGGCAGATTCAGCGGAATGCTCGCGATATTGCCGGCGGCGAATCCGACCACCAGAAATCGTCCGTCCCACGCGACCGAGCGCAGCGCCGGCTCGGAATGCCCGCCGCCGATGGCATCGTAGACAACATCGACACCCGCGCCTCGGGTCAATGCCTTGAGTCGGTCTCTGAGCGATTCCGTGGAATAATTAATGCGCTCCGCGGCCCCCGCGGCGCAGGCAACATCCAGCTTGGCTTCCGTCGAGGCGGCCGCAATGACTCGCGCGCCCAGCGCTGCGCCAATGTTGACCGCGGCAAGTCCGACACCGCCCGCCGCGCCTAACACCAGCAGTGTTTCGCCAGGCCGCAGCGCCGCGCGCTGCTTGAGCGCATGATAGCTGGTCGAATACGTCACATTGAAAGACGCGGCCGTCGGGAAATCCATGTCCACGGGCATTGCTAACAAGGACGATTCCGGTACGCAGACCTCGTCGGCGAACGCGCCGTATGACCCGCCGTAAATGACTCGGTCGCCCAGCGCATACTGCGTGACGCCCGGCCCGACCTCAGTCACCACGCCAGCCGCCTCACCTCCGGGAACGAACGGCAACGGCGCCTTGATCTGGTACTTGCCGGCAATCGCCAGCAAGTCCGGGAAATTGAGCGCTGCGGCTTGCACGGCAATCCGCACCTGACCCTCCGCAATAGCCGGCTGCGGCAAATCCTCGATGTGCAGTTGATCGGCAGTGCCGAATTCCCGACAAACCAGTGCGCGCATAATCGATTGCCTCCTGCCAGCGGCATCATACCGGGCGCCCGCTGCCGTGGCAGTTCTGTTGCGCAAGTGACTCCGGGCGGTGCAAACTGCGGCCACAAACTGCGGAGCCAGGCCATGAGCGTGTCATCGACCGAAGCAAAAATCGACGTGATTCGTCGCCTGCAGCAGGCGGCCCAGCGGCGCGACAAGCCGGCGTTTCTGGCGTTTTTTGCTCCTGATGTCGAGTACCACTACCACTTCGGCTCGCGCCCGTTGAAAGGTCGCGACTGGGTCGATCGCTTCATCACCAAGTACTGGGCCAACCATACTGCGACCACCTGGGTTATCGAACACTGGGCGGAACGCAGTGGCCGGCTGTTCAGCGAAGGCCGCGAGGAATACGTCAATGCCGATGGCGTACTGGTCAGGCACCCCTACATGGGCATCATCGAATTTGGTGCCGACGGACTGATCACCGGCTGGCGCGACTATTTCCAGATGAACGATCCTAACGCCGGCCAATAGGCAGTTTTGTTAGCAAGCCATGGCGTTGCCGATTCGTAAACTCGACTTCGATGGACTGCGGCCGAGGTGCCCCTTCCTGACAGAGACGCATGTCAAGTGGCGTAGCACGGTGCGCGGTTTCGTCGATGCGAACATTGCGCCACATCTTGCGGCCTGGAACGCGGCCGGAACATTTCCCGACTCGCTGACTGTCGAGGCGGCGCGCGCGGGGCTGTTGGGCATGGGCTTCGCGCACGAGTATGGCGGCACGGGACTGGTCGATCTCTATCACCGCATCATTTTCACGGAAGAATTCTTTCGGTTGGGGTCCAGCGTCGTATTCGCGGATCTCGCGACGCACTGGATCGCGCTGCCGCCGATCATTGCTTCCGCGCCGGAAGCGCTGCGCGAACGCATTGCGCGCCCCGTGCTGGCCGGCGTGAAGCGCATGGCATTTGCGGTCACCGAACCTTCCGGCGGCTCCGATGTCGGTTCATTTCAGACCACGGCCGAACGGCGCGGCGAGGTTTTCGTCGTCAACGGCGCCAAGACCCTGATCTCGGGTGCGACGCGCGCCGACTACCTGCTTACGGCCGTGCGGACCGGCGGTGCGGGCTCAGGCGGGCTGTCGCTGCTGCTGATAGAAACCGACCGCCCCGGTGTTAGCACCGCCTCGATCGCCGGACTGCACTGGTACAACCGCAACAACGGCTCGATACGATTCGAGAATGTTGAAGTGCCGGTCGGTCACCTGATCGGCGTTGAGAACAAGGGTTTTACCGGCCTCGCCTACCAGTTCAACATCGAACGCTTCAGCGGCATCGCCGCGACGCTGGCCATGGCGCGCGCCGCCATGGTCGAGGCCATCGCCTTCGCGCGGCAACGCCAGACCTTCGGCAAGCGCGTGATCGATCACCAGGTGATCCGCCACAAAATCGTCGGGATGATCCAGCGTGTCGATATGGCCTACGCGTATCTGGACACCGTCGTCTGGCGCTTCGAGCAGGGTGAAACGCCGGTCGCGGAGCTGTCGATGCTGAAAGTCGCGGCCAACCAGACGCTCGAGCATTGCGCGCGCGAGTGCATGCAAGTACTCGGCGGCAGCGCCTACACCGTCGACACTCCGGTCGAGAGAATTTACCGGGAGGCGCGCAGCTTTGCGGTGGCCGGCGGGGCCGAGGAAGTGCTGTTCGATCTGGCAGCACGGCAGCTGGGTTTCTGAGACCTGGTCCGACGTTAGGAACGCGCCTTGCGGCCCGGCGCGGCACCCAGGCCTTGAACACCCGCGAACCCCGCGAACGAATTGTATAAAAAACGCGCCGGTCCGGTCGGCTCGAACGGCTTCCAATTGCCTTCGGCCTGCGCAAGCCGGTCGGCCAGCAACCACATCACGGCCGGATTGAAGCCGAGCCCGAAATGGCTGCCCGGCACCCAGACATTTTCATGCGTGCGCGCGCGGCTGCGCAGTTGAGCATGCGAATGATGGACCACGCCATCGGTCGTCGAGTAGAGGCAGGTCGAGGGCACGGGCGGTGCCCTGCGCAGCATCGTCGTGCGCGCCGCTGGCAAATGCTCGCTTGCGTCCCTGGACATGGCGAAGTAGCGATAGGCAGCACGCATCAACAGCGGCGCCTGGCGCCCGTCACGCGAAAATTGCAGCGGCGCTCCCATCGCGATGACCGACCGCACGCTGTCGGGCTCGCGATGCGCAGCGTGAAACGCATACGCGCCTCCCAGGCTAACACCGACGACACTGACCTTGCGGCCCCGCTCATGCCGCAATGCGCGCACCCGCTTGTCCAGTGCCTCGGTCGATTGGCGCCAGATGCCGAGATTTCGTCCCTGGCCCCAGGTTTCGGTATCGTAGCCCAGAGCCCGCAATACGACGGTCAGCGCCAGCAGCGATCCATGCGCGGCGCCAAAGCCCGGGATGAGCATCACCGGGTGGCCGTCGCCGCGCGGCAGCGTCGCGAGAAACGGCGTCAACGCCGCCAGTGCGCCCATCTCCAGCAGCGCGCGGACTTCCAGCAGGCTGTGCAGCAACGCGGGCGGCGTCGCGGTGCGGGCGTTACGCATTTTTACATTATCTGCCATGGCTCATTGCCGACGGAACTCCGGTACTGCTAACACGAATTGGCCAATTTTACCGAGCGCCAGCCCACTTTCCTTGAGCAGGCCTAACATCGGAAACGCGTGCGGCATATCCTCCCAGACCTCGCAGCTGACCTGCCCGCCGGATTGATGGATACGCTGGGCCGCACGGCACGCATCGTCGAGCAGGATCTCCCGGGTGCCAACTTGTATCAGTATCGGCGGCAAGCCCTGGTACTGCCCATGGATTGGCGACACAAACGGATCCATGACATTGGCAATCGCTACGTACTGGTCGCGGAAATATGGCATCGAGGCCGCATCGAGAATCCTGTCGGCAGCCGCCCGCGTACGGTAGGTATCGCCGGTAAGACCAGCGTCGGTGACCGGTGAAATCGCGAACGCGGCCGCAGGTTGCGGCAGTCCGGCATGCGCCAGCCGCAACAGCAAAGCCAGCGTCAGGTTGCCGCCGGCCGACTCCCCGCCAACGATGATTCGTTGCGATTCGATACCCTGACCCAGTAACCACCGATACACTTTGCAGGCGTCGTCGATCCCCTCCGGAAAGGGGTGCTCCGGCGCCAACCGATAGTCCGGCATCAGGACACGCGCCCGCAGCTCGCGGCTGAGCCTGCCCGCCCAGATGGCGTGCGCGTTAGGCAGGCGAAATGCAAAAGCGCCGCCATGCAGATACAGCAACACCGGACCATCCTCGACTGATGCATGGCTGATCCACCGCGCCGGTACGCCGTCGGCCTGCACCCATTGCTGTCGCAGCCAACCGGGCAGTCGAAAAAACCGCGAGTCAAGGCGCGTCAGCCGGACACGCAAGGCTTGCATATCGAAACCCGGACCTGCGGACAGCCGGAACAATTTTCCGAGCACGAACAATACGACACCTAACAGCAGCGCCGGCGTCGCCCGCGGCACCCAACGCAGGTAGGAGCTTAACCGCAGTTCGCGATCATGGATGACTTTGCTCACGTTGCCACGTGCCGGTCAATCCAGTCAACCATGTCCCCGAGCACCAACCGCTGCTCCGGCTCGTTGAAAATCTCGTGGTACAGCCCCGGATAGATCTTGAGTGTCTTGTCGGCCGACCCGGCATGTTGCTGCAGGAATTCCGATCCGGCCGGCGCGGCGAGACCGTCCTCGGCGCCGTGCAGAATCAGTAACGGCAGGGTAATGCGCGCGGCCTTTGCCTGCAGCTCGCGCATGGCCGCAAACAACTCCGCGCCCAGCCGGGCACCCACCTTGCCCTTGTAGACCAGCGGATCGGCGAGATAGTCGGCGACCACCTGCGGGTCTCGGCTAACAAGACTGCCATCGAGCTGCAGCACGCCCAGCCGCGGCGATATCCTCGACAGCAACCTGGCGACCGCGACTGTCAGCGCTGGCGGCTCCTGCGCCGCCTTGACCGCGGGCCCCGACAGCACCGCACCGACAAACTCGTGCTGACAGCGCAGCAGCGTCGCGGCGGCGATCAGGCCGCCCATGCTGTGCCCGAGCAGGATTCTCGGCGCGGCCGCGTGCAGCGTCTTTACCCGGGCCAGCAGGGCCTCGACCCCATCGACATAGACTGAAAACGCTGGCACAAACCCCGGCACGCCGTCGGACATCCCGTGCCCCCAGTGATCAACGGCATAGACGCCGTAGCCGGAACGATTCAGCCGCGCTGCGACGTGCTCATAACGGCCAAGATGCTCGGCGTAGCCGTGCACCAGCAGCACGATCGCTTTCGGCGCGCCGCCGGGAAGCCACGCCTTACAGTGCAGGCGCGCCCCTGGCGCCGGCGAATTCAGCGGCAGCGTCAGATTTTTGTTAGTCATGTTTGCGACTGCTTGCGCACCTTGCGTTGGCGCGGTCGCGATGCCGGCAGAGCCTGGCGCAGTTCATCGAAAGCCGATCGGATGCAATCGGCGAAAAACTCGCTGTCCGGCATGATCGCCCGATCGGATGTCACCGAGAAACTGATGTGGCCATTGTAACTGAGCGCGGCCAGGAACAGGCCCATGTTGTTAGTAATGGGTCCCATGCCAAATTGATGCGTCAAAATCGCGCCATTCATGTACAGCGGAAACTGCGGGCCAGGCACATTGGTTATGCACAGGTTGGTTTGTCGCGGCGCGAATCGTTCGCTGGTCAGCAGCCGCGCAACACCCGCCATGGTGGCGCCCGGAATATGTTTGGTGAGATCCGTCATGAGGCGCGCGCTCAGGCCTGATTTTGCTTCCTTGGCGTCGCGGGTGAATTCGCGAATAGCCTGCAGGCGCCTTACCGGATTCTCGACGGTCGTCGCCAGCCGTACTGTCATCGCCGAGATCCTGTTGCCGGGAACCGATTCTGCATCGCTGCGCGAACGCGCGTTGATCGGCGCGATCCCAACCAGAGAAGACTTCGGCAACTCCTTGTGGCGCGAGAGATAGGTACGCAATGCGCCGCTGCAGATCGCCAGCACGACGTCATTGACGGTCGCACCCTCGACCAGCGCCCGCAACTTGACGATGTCGGCCAAGGCGAAACTCACGGCATTGAAGACCTTGTGCGGTGAAATCGCCGCATTGAAGCGCGTCTGTGGCACGCCGGTCCGATTCTCACCGACCGCAGGCTCACTGGATTTCATCGCAGCGCCTAACAGCGCCGGCATGAGCTTCATGGCCGCATTCAGTAACTTGACCGGCGAACTCAGATTCGAATTTACTGCACGCATGATCACGTCGGCGGTCGCCGGCATCCGCCCCAAGTCGCCATGCTGGCTGTTCAGTTCCAGCGCCGGTGTGCCGTTGGCGTCCTTGTCGCTGAGCGCGATGAACGCCAACGTGCCCGAAACGCCATCGATGGCAGCGTGATGCATGCGATGCAGCAAGGCGTAACTGCCGGGCGCAACACCGGGGATGCGGTCCAGGCCCTCCACGACATACACATCCCAGAGCGGCCGTGTCATGTCCATCGGCCGGCTGAAATGGCGGGCCGCGACGATGCAAAACTGACGCCAGTCGCCGGGCTCGGGCAGCCGCGCATGCGTGACATGCGCTTCGACGTCGAAGTGCTCATCCTCCACCCAATAGGGATAGTCGATATCAAACGGCAGCCGATGCAGCCGGCGTTTGAAGACCGGTGAGCTATCGATGCGGCGCTCGATCTGGCCGATGATGTCCTTGAATCGCACGGCGCCACCGGGCGCCGTCGATGAATCGTAGATGTAGATGCCCATCACGTGCGTGAGCGTGTTGGCGGACTGTGCGTACAGAAACTGCGCGTCCTGGGCACTTAATTGCTGCATGGTCATTGCCACTCCCGGTCGCTGTTCTCGTCCGCGTTCGCAAGCATATCCAGCCGCATTCGTTCCATGCGCCGCGCAAGCTCACGGAACTCGCGCAGCAGAGCCTTGCGCGCCTTGATGACCTCATCGTCCGTCTCGGCGGCCAGTCCAAAATTTGCCGCAAGCCGGTACGCATTCTGGAACAGAATCATGCCGATGGACGCCTCGCTGGTAATGCGCCGCAGCAGGTAGGCCTGCCGACTCTGCAGCAAAGCCTGGGCTGCACATTCATTCTCGTCGAGCCGCTCGCCCTGCCTGAGCCTAACAAGGAGCTCGAACACGATCGAGTAGGCTTCTACATAGGGCAGCAGCACCGCGTGCCCGACCAGCGGCTGCAAGCGCGCGAGCAGTTTGCCAAGGGCATCGCCGCCGACCTCGAGTCGGGTTACCCACAGCGGGTCGGTGCGATTCAGCTCTGCCTGCAGGTTATCCAGGAACTGCGCCTTGGGTGGGTAGAAAAATTCAAACTTGAACAGATCGCGCAAGCGCTCCGTTTCCGCCCAGAATACGCTCGTCGGATTGCCGTCGTCGATGCTGCGAGCCTTGTAGATCGACAATTCGATGATCGCCTTATCCAGAAAATGATGGACGATCGTATTGCGATAGTAGGTGGCGATCGGGTGCCGCGCGGGCTCGATTGCGTACACCGTTGACCTGCCCGCCTCATGGCGTACCAGTAGCCCACTATTGACCAGCGTGTCTATGGTGCGCGAGATTGCCGGGTGATCGCGCGCCGCCAGTTCCGCGGTCATCCGGATAGCTCGCTCGCGCGCCCAGCGGGTGACGAAACGGATGAAAGCCTGCAGCTCTTTCGCGGTCGCACCGCGCGGCGCCGCCCCTAACAGCCCAAGGCAAATCACTGACGTCACGGTCAGCGGCGTGACGCGATTGGCATGCACTGCGACGTCGAACGCAATTCGCGCCAGCGCCTGCTTGTCGTCAGGCGCAGGCGCGTGTGGCAACACCACAGGTTCGCCCAGATCGACGCGGATACGGCCCATCGGCTCACGCAGACTGCGCAGGTAGCCGATGAACCACGTCAGCGATTCCGGTTTCTTGGCGCGGCCGGTCTGCTCCAACGCGTACTCTTCGACATCGCGAATCAGGTCGAAGCTCGTGACAAAGGGCACGATGTGCAGATTGGCGATACCTGCGTCCTGCGCCGCATCGAGCACGTATTTAAGCAACCCGTAACGCGGCGGCATCAGCTTGCCAAGCCGCGAGCGCGTCCCTTCAAAAGCCCAGGACATCGGAAATCGCTTTCCCAGCAGGTAAGCGATGTAATGCCGCAGGACCAGCTTGTAGACCGGATTGTCCTGAAAGCTGCGGCGGATGAATATCATGCCCGAGCGACGGAACAAAGAGCCTGCGCCTGCGAAGTCGAGATTGATGCCGCCAAAACTGTGCAGCATGGGCAGATCGTTCTGATAGAGCAGATACGTGGGCGTCGTGCCATCGATATAGGTCTTGTGCGTAAAGAGCAGCAGAGTCGGGTGACTACGCATGGTATGGCGCAGCTTCTCGAACTCGGCGGCGTCGAAGTCCATCGCTTTGTCATACCCGGACGTGAACATGAATCGATCGAGCCGGGCGCGCAAATCGAGAAACAGCGCGCTGGGCCGTGCAATCAACTCTTTCATGTAGCGGCCCGCTTCGGCGTCAATCGCCGGCAGCGATCGTCCGCGCTCGGCCGCGAGGCGCTCGAGCGCGGCACGAAACGTCGGACTCGTGCGCACGGCATCGATCACAAAATGCGGCACTTTGTAGCGACTGCCGCGCACACCGCGTTCCTGCAAGTCCAGCGCCAGCGCGGCCTGGCGCGCGACGAACGCCGCGAAGGCCTCAGCATCCGACTGATCCGCAAGTGCAACCTGGGCTGCAAACCGCGCGCGCAACTCGGCAACCGTGGCTGGCTCGCCGATCAGGCACTGGGCGCGACGACGGTCGCGCAGCAGGATGGCGCGCGCACGGATCGCGCCGGGTGCGCGCGGATCGCCGAGAATCAGGTCGCGCAGCCGCAGTGCGCGTCGCTGGTCGAAATGCGGAATCTGCCACGCGATACGCACCGGCACGACACTGCGATTCTCGTCTGCAGCGAGCTTCGCCGCCAATGGCGCGACCTTCAGCGACCGGTTGTCGTCCGCCAGTGGCAGCCTAACGTAATCCAGTTCGGGTCCCGATTCCACAGCGCCCCAGGTTGCGTGTATCCAATCGCGCAGATACCTGTGCTCGACACTATTGCGCGCGTCCAGAATAAAAAGCCTTTGCAGGCCATCGCGTATCAGTGCACCTGTGGCCGGTGAGCCGTGCGGGTTCATTGGGCTGCGCGCTGCCTGCGACGCGGCGCGCTTGGCACGGGCTGCCCGAGTGTCTTCAAGAACAGACTACGAACTTCGTTCGCGTGCTCTGCGATCGATTCGGCGCGCCACTTGCTGGTATCGATCGGCGGCAACACATCGACCCTGACCTTCGCCGGGCGCATGACAAACTCATGCTTGGGCGCGACGTCGCCGGAATTGTGAATAACGATGGGCACGATAGGCACGCCCGCCTGCATGGCCAGATGGAACGCGCCTTTCTTGAACGGCCCGAGTTTGGGAGTCAGCGTACGAGTACCCTCCGGCGCGATGCAGATGGACCGGCCTTCGGTCTTCAGCGCGTCAACCAACGGCGCCATCGCCTTGATGGCATCAACGCTGTTGCTGCGATCGATGAAGATCACGCCCGCATATTCCAGAATCTGGCCTATCACCGGCATCTTGCGGATTTCCTTCTTGCCAACGCCGCCCATGTCCTGCCGGATGAGTTTGGCGACGATCATGACGTCCGCCTTGCTCTGATGATTGAATACGAAGACACAGGGGCGCGCGCCCCACAGATTTTTCTCGCCACGCACCTCGAGCGTCACCCCGGTGATGGCGGTCGCGAGGTCCGCGAACAGTCCAACCGAAAAGTTGGTCGCGGCGCGCCGCGATCCTGTCAGGGCCCAGATTGGCAGGCCGGCCATGAAAGCGCCCGCCATCGACCCAATGGCCAGAATCGTTCGCGCGTAATCGATCGGCATCGGCGTGCCGCGACTGGCGAACCGGTCTAGCGGCCAACCGCGCTTGCGGGCAATGTTGACCAGCGCAGCGTTAGGATTGAGCGGCCGCGGCTTGCCAACGCGCTCCAGAAGCTCAAGGTCATCGTCGCTGTCGGAATAAAAGAAACTCTTCGACAGATCCAGGCCGTGAGCGGCCGCGAGCCCCTCCGCGGCCAGCACCTTGCCCTTGCCAAAACACAATGGGCGCACGATCTTTCCGGTGAAGACCCCGCTCCTGACTTCATACTTGGAACACAAAACATGTTGTATGTTCAGATCGCGCGCGCTCGGCTCAATTTGATACGGCGTCGCCGAGGACACGATGGCGACCGTGTGCCCCATGGCCTGATGCGCCTCGATCAAGGCGCGCGATTCCGGATAGATCTTGCGCGCGATGTGCTTCTCATAAAGTTCTTCGCCGAACTTCTGATAGCTTTCCTCGGTGACGCCTTTCATGAAACGCGCCGCTGCGGTCATGAGACCGGAAAACCCTACGCTGCCGAGTCCGTACTGAACGATCGTATTGGCCGTCTCGATGATCTGCTCGGCTGACATTTCGCCGCGCTTGATCTGCTCCTCCAGAACCGCCGTCGCCGAGTAGCCGGCGATGATCGTTCCGTCAAAGTCAAACAGCGCACCGATGTGCGGTCCCTTCTCCGACTCCAGCACGGACTGCAGATGACCCTTGACCGTGATCACGTCCGCTCCCTTGAAGCTACCGCTGCGACTGACATCTGTTAGCTCAGGCCTGTGGCGCCTGGCCGGACCGACTGCCCGGGGAACCACGATCGCCCGTCAGCGGCCACATACCTGCCAGAACACCGTCGCGGCGCCAAAACTGATGCGCGAGTGCCGCGACCAGGTGAACTGTCAGCAATGCTGCGCCGGTGTAGACCAGCCAGCGATGAAATTTCGCGACATAGCCGTAGCCCTGCGGATCGTTAAAGGGCTTTGGCTCGAGAATGCGTGGGATCAGGTCATCGTTGGTAAAAAACCAGATCTGGGTCTTGCCAAACGCCGCGGAATCCGCGAGCACCGACATGGCCATCCAACCAGTGACCGGCAGGCTGATCAATACCACGTACAGCAAGCCTTGCACGCCGCGCGCGCCGCGCCGTTGCAGCGCCGCCAGGTCCTGCGGCAGCGACGGCGCCGGATTCGTCCAGCGCCAGGCGAGGCGCGCCAGCATCACACCTAACAACAGGAACCCGTTGGTGTGATGGATTTGCGCCAGCAGGTGCGCCAGCGGCGTGACGTCGCGGTACTTGAGCCCGAATGGATAGAGATTCGCCATCAGGAACCCGGCCGGCACTTCCACCAGGACCATGAAAAAAATGAGCCAATGCAGAGTCTTGGCGACGCTGTTCCAGGATTGCTGTTGTAGTGTCATCGTCAACCTCCCGCCGCCACGATTCAAGCGAAATGTGCCCGCAATTCGCGACCACTTGCAGTTCCTTGTCCCTGGATCCTAACAGCTTGAGGCCACGACGTCCCATGACCGCAAGCGGCAACTCATGATCATGGTCCGACCAGAGCAGCAGCGCCGGTACCGCCATGCGAGCAAGGTCACTCACGGTCTGATCGAATGCCGCCATTGGGTTTGCCGTGCGGGTCGCCGGCGCTCGACGCCGAGTTTGTTAGTCGATGCGGCGATAATGCGCAATTCCAGCTCGCTGCCGGTTCGCCCCGCCGGACTGGGGCCCGACAAGCCCGGTCATTCCACATGCGCGGGCCGGCAAACGAGCCGTGCACCAGGACAAATGCCGGTCCCCGCCCCGGATCGACGAAATGCATGCTTTCACCGTCGATCTCCACAAAACCGGGGTCTGTCAACGCGTCGCGAGCGCGCACGGTGCAATCATCCGGTGTCAGCCGACCGGCTCGGGCCGCAACAACCCGCGCAAACGCGCCAGCAATCATTGGCGCCGCGATCCACACCCGGGCACGGATCCTGCTTTCCATCTGTCAGCACTCTATCAGCCGAAAACGCCACGCGGTTGCGCGTCTCGGTGAATAGCTGACTGTTGTTGTTAGCACCACCGGCAAGCGACCGTGCGCAAACAGGCTGGCCAAGCGCTGTATATGTCAAATAACCAGATTTCAAGCGCTAACTGCGACTTGCAGCCGACATCGGCGTCACAACGCGCTCTAATATTGCAACCCTATGTCGCATTCGACTTCGCGCACCGGCAACCATACGATTCTGCACGGCGCCGCGCACAGCCCTGGCGACGCGTCAGACTCGATGCAAGTTTGCCTGGATGCGGGCAGCCTCGGTCGTCGGGTCGTGGCCTCGTTGCCCACGATGTTTGCGCGCGGTGTGTCGCTGCACGATCGCAACGGCTACTGCCATTGGCGCTCGGGCCACGACAATGCGTCCAGCGAACATCTGGGCGTACGCGCCGCACTCGAAGCCTTCGCCGGCAAGATCGCACCGTCACGGGTCGATGTGCCGTTGCCCAGTGGCATCTCCGCGGTGTTGCTGATCAGCCGCACCGACGATGGCGTATTTACGGGATTCATCATGCTGCTGGTGGCCAGCGAACGATTGCGCAGCAAAGGCCGTGCTGCGCCGGATCTGCCGATTCCCGTGGTACGCGCTGCACGCCACTGGGGCGAACTCGCGTTGATGCACGCCGCTGGCATAGCGGGCAACAACGCCGCAGCGCAGGCAAAACCGCCGGTCGCGGCAACTGATGGCTCCCCGGACGCGCCATGCACCGCAGCGCAAGCCACTAACATGGAGTTGGCAGGAAAACATCGCATCACGGAAGAAGTCCGGCAGTTTCCCATCGCCTTGCATGCGCAGCGGCTGATGCCTCTCAACACCGAACTACGCATCCGCCGCTACGAAGTCTTGCTGCGGGACAATCAAACGGGTGAACAATCCGCGCCGACCTCGTTGCTGCATTCCGCGGAAACCAGCGGCGCGGCCAGCTATCTGGACCAGCGCGTCATCACCAGGCTGATAATGTGGCTCAGGGAGCACCTCGAGGCCTGGGGCGACGAACCCAGCCAGTTCTCCGTCAATCTCGCCGCATCGTCGTTGGCAGACCGGAGTTTCGTCGACTGCGTACGCGCCCGCCTGGATGCGGCCCAACTTCCTCCCGGGCTGGTCGCACTCGAGGTCGACCATCGCACGACGGCCATCCACAGGCACGACATCGACAGACTGGCAATCGCCTGCGAGACCGCGCAGATCGGCCTGGTGATCGACAATTTCACCTTGCAGGATAACGGCGTCGATTTGTTAGCCCTGCCGGCGCTGCGGCTGCTCAAGATTGACCGCGCGCTGACCACGGACCTCAGCGACTCGCGCTATCACCAGGCGGTCGTATCGGGCATCGCGCAAATGGCGCGCCTGGCCGGCGTGCATACGGTCGCCAAGCAGGTCGAGACCACCGAAGAGAACTCGTTGTTAGCCAACCTGGGACTGGACTTCGTGCAGAGTTTTGCCGGCGCGGCGCCGGTCGCCCTCGAGGTGCTGCAACAGGGCATGATGGACCGCGTGGTCGTTGACAGTTCCGCGTTGATCGATCCGGACCTGCCGGACTTCCTGCGGATCAGACCGGCGTCAGGCTGAATCAGCCCCACCGTCGAGCGACAGCAACGCGCCGTACAGCTCCGGACGCCGGTCGCGAAACACAAACCAGTTCTCGCGCAGGCGCGCCGTTTCCTCCAGGTCAAACTGCGCCGTCAGCACCGCCTCAGCCTCGCGCCCCGCTTCGGCCAGCTTCGCGCCCGTGGCATCGGTAATGAACGATGAACCGTGGAAGCGAATGTAGAGATGCTCGGGATCCTGCAGCGAGCGCTCCAGTCCAAATCGATTCGAAGCGATCAGCGGCATCATGTTAGCCGCCGCGTGCCCCTGCTGCGTACGCTGCCAGTGATCGCGCGAGTCGACTTGCAATGCAGGCGGCGGCTCCGACCCGATGGCGGTGGGGTACAACAACAGCTCCGCGCCCATCAACGCCATGACGCGCGCGCATTCCGGGAACCACTGGTCCCAGCAAATAGCCACGCCAATGCGCGCAAAGCGCGTGTTCCAGACCTTGAAGCCGGTATCCCCGGGGCTGAAATAGTTTTTCTCCTGGTACCCGGGGCCGTTGGGTATGTGCGCCTTGCGGTACACACCTAACACCCGGCCATCGGCATCGGCGATGGCGATGCTGTTGAAATATGCCTGGCCCGCCTTCTCAAAAAAGCTGATTGGCAGGACCACGCCGAGCTCGCCGGCCAGCGCCGCAAAACGCCGCACCACCTTGCTCTCCTGCAGGGATGTTGCCAGCGCCAGATGCCGCGTGTCCTGCTCGATGCAGAAATACGGAGTCTCAAACAGCTCCTGCAACAGGATTATCTGCGCGCCCTGCGCGGCCGCCGCGCGCACCAGCCGCTCGGCCTTGGCGAGATTTCCGGCGCGATCCCAGTCGCAGGCAAATTGGGTTGCCGCGACCTTGACCAGGCGCGACGCCGGTTGCAGGTGCCCGGGTTGCTTGTTCATCGGACTCCTGCTTCCACCTGCGCGGTGATGCGCACCGCCGTCTGTAAGGCGCGCAGGCCATCCTCGCCGGTGACTACCGGCTGGCGGCCCTCGCGGATGCAATGCAAAAACGATTCGATTTCCGCTCGCAGCGCGTCGCCCTGTTCAAACGACTGCTCTTCGATCTGCACTGGCAGGGCATCGCCCGCCACACCGACCCGCTTGCGCACGACCGTCAGGATGCGTTGCTGCAGATCGATCGACACGTACGCATCCGCGTTGAACACGCGCAGCTTGCGTTCGGTCTTCAGGCTGACACGGCTGGCCGTGGTGTTGGCGACGCAGCCATTTACAAAACGCAGGCGCGCATTGGCGATATCGATCTCATCGGAAAACACCGGTGACCCGACCGCATCGATGCTCTCGATTTCGCTGTGCACGATAGATTCTATGATATCGATATCATGGATCATCAGATCCAGCACCACATTGACATCCGTACCGCGCTGCTTGAACGGCGCGAGTCTCTGGCATTCGATAAAGCGCGGCGCGCGCAGGTGCGGTTCGGCCGCCACCACCGCCGGATTGAAGCGCTCCAGGTGCCCGACCTGCAGCACCCGCTTGTTAGCTACGGCCAGGTCAATGAGCTCGTGCGCCTGCGCAACCGTCTCCGTGATCGGTTTCTCCACCAGCACATGCGCGCCATGGCGCAGGAAATCGGCGGCGATTGCGTAATGCGCGGGTGTGATGGTCGCGATACTGACCGCGTCGACCTCACCCAGCAGCGACTGATGCGACGCCAAGGCTCGACAATTCAACTCGCGCCCCACAGTCTCACGCGCTTCCGGCCGGGTGTCGACCACCGCCCGCAGCTCACAACCCTCGGCCCCCGCATATTTTTGCGCGTGAAAGCGGCCCAAATAGCCAACACCGATCACGGCGGCTCTGATTTTCTGCATGGGTCGGATATTATCCGCTCCATGCAGAATCCGCTGTCCCCTGTCCTGGCCTGGTACCAGACACTGACTGTGGCCAACCACAGGCTTGTCATTGCCGGTGCCGCCCTGCTGTCGGGTGTGACCCTTGCGCCGTGGTTCATTTTCATCGCCGGCCGCCTGACGCTGGGCCCGTATGGCAAGGGCGGGCCCTTGTCGCTCTGGGTGGATTTCCTGCGGGGACTGCTGGAACTCAACTTCGCATACTGGTTTGCCGCACTTGGGCCGCTGCTGATCGTGACCCTGATCACCGTATGGCGTAAACTCCGCACCTAACGATGGACGACACCGGCACCCCCAAACCCAAACCCAAACGCGCCTTGCGAATTCGCCTGCTGGACCGGACGGCGGAAGCCATCAAGCGTCGCGAAGCTGAACAGGCCGCGGCCAAGGCTGCAGCACAGACGGCGGTGAAAGACCTGGTGGGCTACAACCCTTACAGCCGCACCCGCCACACGGTGCGGTTCCAGCCCGGCGAACGTGGCCGCATCGACCCCCCGGCTCTGGGTGGCGATAAGATCCAGCCTAAAGACCCCTTCGGTGGCGTTGGCCGCCGCCGCGGCTAACAAACGAACCGCTAATGGATGGCGCGAGTGCGATCGCGCGTGGCCCGGAATTCGTTGCCTGGTCGCCAGTTGGGCCAGTTGCGCTCGTTAGCAAGCCTCTGCCCCACCCAGTACAACAGCTGCAGATCCTCGCCGCCGCCGCTCAAGTCCGTTCCCGGCCGGTACTCGTCGCCTGGCTTGTGATAGCGGACGGCGACATATTCGTCACGCCGCGCCTGGCCGGCAGCTTTGCCGCCCAGCAACTCGTCGATGCCGTGGTTGATGTACAGGGCCGGCACGCCCAGCTTGGCGAAATTGAAGTGATCCGAGCGGTAATACGTGCCCTTCTCCGGCGTCGGGTCCGGCGCAAGATAGCGCCCCTGAAACCTGGCGGCGTCCGCAAGATAGTCCTCGAGCTCGGAGGCGCCATAACCGACCACGATGACGTCGCGCGATCTGGGTCCAAAATGCAGCTCATCGATGTTGATATTGGCGACCGTCTGCGCCAGCGGAAATGGCGGATTCGCAGCGTACCAGGCCGAACCTAACAGGCCGGATTCCTCGAGCGTCAGTCCGACAAACACCACGCTGCGCTCCGGACGGCGGCCGCGCGCGAATGCCTCGGCGATGGCCAGCATGCCGGCCGTTCCGGTGGCGTTGTCCTCGGCGCCATTGGCAATCAGGTCGCCGCCGCGGCCAAACGCCTTGCCGAGATGGTCCCAATGGGCGCTGTAGACGAGGTATTCACCCGGGCGCTTGCGCCCCGGCAAGTAGCCGATCACGTTCGCGGACTTGCCGCGCCGGATCGCATTATTGACGCCGCCGGACATCGTTGCCGCGAGGGGCAGCGCCCGGAAGCCGCGTTTCGCGGCCGCTTTCTTCAATTCGTCATACGACTGGCCCGCGTCGGCTAACAAATGGACTGCGGCATCGCGCGTGATCCAGCCCTCGAGCGCGACCCGGCCGAGATTGCCGTCGGCCGAATCCATATCGAGTTTCGGTCCCGCGTTGCTGGCGATAACGGTGTCCCAGGGATAGGCCGCCGGGCGCTCCTCGTGCACGATCAGCGCCGCCGCTGCGCCCTGTCGCATCGCCTCTTCGTACTTGTAGACCCAGCGGCCGTAGTAGGTCATCGCGAGTCCCTTGAACAAATTGGGATCATCACCGTCCCACCCCGGATCATTAACCAGGATTACCGCGGTCTTGCCCTTCATGTCGATACCGGCGTAGTCGTTCCAGTTGTACTCCGGCGCAACCACCCCATAGCCGACAAATACCAGCGGGCTGGCCCTGACTTCGACGCTCGGCACCACACGCTTGGTCCAGATGACCATGTCCGTGCGGTACGCCAGCGTGCGGGTGTTAGCTGCGTACTTGATTGTCAGGGCGGTGTCGCTGCTGGCCGTGATTTCGACCATCGGCACGTCCTGCAGAAAGCCGCCCTTCATGGCCGGTGCGAGGCCGAGGCGCTTGAATTCCGCCTGCAGATAATCCAGGGTCTTGCGCTCACCAGCCTGGCCAGGCTTGCGTCCTTCAAACTCGTCGCTGGCCAACGCGGCGATATGTTTTTCGTAAGCCGCGACACTAACGACGGGCTTTGGACCCGCCGCAATGACCGCGGTGATCGACAACAAGGCTGCCCCTGCGGGAACCGACCAGCCAGCCTGGGGTCCAAGACTCATGGTGCTATTTACCTTTGGTCACTTTTGGCTTCGCCACCGCAGCCAGTACCAGGCAATTGTCGCGAGGAGCCCAAGCGCCAGTGCCGCATTCGCGCTGCGGCGCCAGGCAAGCTGGCGAAGCTCGCCCAGAAACGCCAGCACCGAAGCAGCCGCCAAAACCGTGGCGCCCAGCAAGTACCGCAGCAAGGGCCCGAACTCGCCGCTCAGGCGCTCGCTGTATTCTGGCAGGGCCAGGAACACAATCACCGTCATCGCCAGCCCTACGGCGATCGAAACTGTCGAGCCCATCACGATTCCCAGGAGCACGGTCAATGGTTGCATGGTGTTTTGCTTGCTGTGACGCGCGGTCCGCTCTAGCCTACCGGGGCAGGTTTTTGTTATCTGAAGCGAAAGTCTAAACGATGCCATCAAATATGGAACCCAATAGTGCCCTGACTCCGAATCGCAAGCTGGGTTTGATCTTCGGCCTGTTGCTTGCGTTTGTGGGCCTCGGCAGTTCCAGTGGCGTACCTGCGGTCACCGGCGCGCTGCCCGGCAGCCTGCAACCGTCGGCGCGGCAACGCACGATTGCCCGCAACGTGGGTAACCTGCTCGAGGAAAATCATTTCGCACGACTCACAATCGACGATCGGCTGTCCGCGCAAGTCTATACGCGCTTCCTGGATTCTCTCGACGGACAGCGCCAGTACTTCATTGCCGATGACATTCGCCAGTTCGCGAAACTCCGGCTCCGGTTTGACGACATGATCAAGAGCGGCGAAGTCGATGCGGCCTACATGGTCATCACCCGTTTTCAACAACGCTCGCGTGAGCGCCTCAACTACGCCATCGGCCTGCTTGCGCATGAGCCGGATTTCACGCTCAACGAGACTTTCGAGTTTGATCGCGAAAAAGCCCCCTGGCCTGCCAGCGCTGCGCAACTCAATGAGCTGTGGCGCAAGCGCGTCAAGAACGATGCGTTGTCGCTGTTGCTGGCCGGAAAAAACTGGATCGAAACGGCCGACATTCTCAAGAAACGCTATGAACGCGCGCTGCGACGGGTGGACCAGGTCAGCAGCGAAGATGCGTTCGAAAATCTGATGAATGCCTACGCGCGCAGTTTTGACCCGCACTCGACTTTTTTCTCGCCGCGCAACAGCGAGGAATACAAGATCCAGATGAGCCTGAACTACGAGGGCATCGGCGCCTCGCTCAATCAGGTCGACGATATCGTGCAGGTCGTCAATATCATCGAGGGCGGCCCGGCGGCCGCGGACGGTACTTTGAAACCTAACGACAAAATCACCGCGGTTGGCCAGGGCAAGGATGGCGCGCTGGCGGATGTGGTTGGCTGGCGGGTCGATGATGTCGTGCAGCTGATTCGCGGCAAAGGCGGCACCGTCGTGCGCTTGCAGATTCTGCCCGGCGGCGCCGCACCCGGTTCGTCGGAGAAAGTACTGGCGCTGACACGCGGCAAGGTCTCGCTGGAGTCGCAGGCGGCGAAGAAAGACCTGCGCAGCATTCGCCGCAATGACCGTGATTACAAGATCGGCGTCATCACCGTGCCCGGTTTCTATACCGATGTCGATGCGCAACGCAGCGGCGCCGCAGACTATCGCAGCACCACGCGGGACGTGGCCCGTTTGTTAGGTGAATTGCGCGCCGAGAAAATCGACGGCCTGGTGCTGGATCTGCGCGGCAATGGTGGCGGCTACCTTCCCGAGGCGCAGTCCCTGACCGGCCTGTTCATCAATCGCGGCCCGGTGGTGCAATTGCGCTACGGTAGCGGCGACACCGAAGTGTATGAAGATCCCGATTCCGGCACGACGGCTTACGATGGCCCGCTGTCAGTGCTGGTGGACAGATTCAGCGCCTCGGCCTCGGAGATATTTGCGGGCGCCATCCAGGACTACAAGCGCGGCGTGGTGTTAGGTCAGCGCACCTTCGGCAAGGGCACGGTGCAGAACATGTTCTCGCTGGATCGCTGGAGTTCCCGCAATGTGAACGGCCAGATTACCGTCACCATCGGCAAGTTCTATCGCATCACTGGCGAAAGCACCCAGCATCGCGGCGTTGAACCGGACGTGGCGCTGGCCTCCCCGATCGACACGGATGAAATCGGCGAAAGCGCCCTGGATGCCGCGTTGCCCTGGGACCGGATCGCCGGCGTACCGTACCGAAGCGGCAGCCCCACCGGGCTGCCGGTGCCGCAACTGGCAAGCGAGGAAACGCGCCGCGCGCAAAGCGATCCCGATTACCGCTGGCTGCTGGCAGATATCGCGGCCCGCGATGAGCTGCGCCACCAGAAGAATCTGTCGCTGAACCTTAAAGTCAGGCGTGAAGAGCGCACGCGCATCGACCAGGAAACATTGGCTCGTGAAAACACGCGGCGACTGGCACTGGGACAGCCGCCCATCAAGACGGCTGCAGAAATTGCCGACGACCCGGGGCCGGATGCCGTTCTGGAGCAGGCCACCTGGGTCATGACCGACCTTTTGACCGATTCTGCGGCGCCTGGGACCCTCGTTGCGGGAGAGTCCAAGGCTGGCTAGTCATTCGATTACTGTTATAGTTGACTATAACAGTATGTCGTCGTAGGATCGCTTCCATCGTGATCGCGGGCATTAAGTCGCCCGGAAGGATGGAAGACATGAAATACCGTGTTCTAGGGGCCCTGGCGGCCCTACCCCTGCTGATGTCGGCCTGCGCCCCGTCGGACGCTACGACAGTGGTACCGACCCAGTCACCGAGCGACACGATCGTACCAACGGCGGTGCCCGTCGAAGTCGTGACCCCCGCTCAAGGGGAGATGCGCTCGATCTACGCTGGCACGGCGACCCTGGAGGCCGAGGCGGATGCCGACGTGGTCGCGCGGGTCGGTGGCCAGGTTGAACGGATCTACGTTGAAGAAGGCGCACCCGTGCGTACCGGGCAGATCCTGGCGGCGCTCGATGCACGCCAGCTGCGCCTGCAGGCGCTGCAGGCCAGGGCCCAGCTCGCCAAGGTGAAGCGCGACTTCCAGCGCCAGCTGGAGCTGAGCCAGAAAGGCCTGATCGCGGCCAGCGCCATCGATGGCCTGCGCTATGACCTGGACAATCTGCGGGCCAACAAGGACCTCGCGCAACTGCAGCTCGCCTACACCGACATTCGAGCGCCGTTTGCCGGCATCGTGTCGGCCCGCAAGATCAAGGTCGGCCAAAACCTGCAGCCCGGCGTCGTCGCGTTTCGCGTCACCAATCCAACCCCCTTGCGCGCAGCAGTTTTCGTACCGGAGCGCGAGCTGCGTCGCTTGAAAATCGGCCAGCTGGCCAATGCCACGGTCGATGCCCTGCCTGGGCGCCAGTTCCCCGCCCGAGTACAACTCGTGTCACCGACGGTGGACTCAACTACCGCCACCTTCAAGGTTACGCTGACAGTCGCCGATCCCGACTCCGAGTTGAAGCCCGGCATGTTTGCGCGGCTGGGCATCGTTTTCGAGCGCAAGGCGAACGCGATCTCCATCCCGCGAATCGCCCTGGTCGAAGGCGAAGACCGGCCGCGCATCTTTTTGGTTGCCGCCGGCAAGGCCCGTTCGCAATGGGTCCAGCTCGGGCTCAGCGAAGGCGCGCGGGTGGAATTGCTGACCACGCTGCCCGCTAACAGCCAGGTCGTCGTCGTCGGGCAGAGCGGCCTCAAGGACGGCAATCCCGTCAAGGTCGTCAGCCTCGGCCCCAGCTCCTGAGGCCCCGCCATGCAACTCGCAGAACTCGCGATCCGCCGTAAAGTCACGGTCGCGATGGCGACCGTGGCGCTGACGCTGTTCGGATTCGTGTCGCTGTCGCGCCTCAAAGTCAACCTGTTGCCGGACCTGTCCTACCCGACGCTGACGGTGCGTACCGAGCTGACAGGCGCCGCGCCGCTGGAAATTGAGAATCTGCTATCGCGGCCGATAGAAGAAGCTGTGGGCGTGATTCGCAACGTGCGCAGCGTACGTTCGATTTCACGCTCCGGCCAGTCGGACGTGGTGCTGGAATTTGCCTGGGGCACCGACATGGATGTCGCCGGCATCGAGGTGCGCGAGCGTCTCGATATTCTGCCTTTGCCAACCGACGTGCAGCGGCCGCTGATCCTGCGCTTTGATCCGTCGACCGAACCGGTACTGCGCCTGGCGCTGGTCGACCTGGCTAACAAGACAGCGCGCGCCGATGTCGAGCGGCTCAAGGCACTGCGGCAGTTTGCGGACGAGCGCCTGAAACCTGACCTGGAGGCGGTCGATGGCACGGCTGCCGTCAAGATCAGCGGCGGATTCGAGGATGAAGTGCAGATTCTGGTGGATCAGGAAAAACTCACGCAGCTGCGCCTCGATGTCCAGACCGTGGCGCAACGCATTGGCGCAGAGAACGTCAACCTCTCGGGCGGCCGGCTCGAGCAAGGCGCGCAGCGATACCTGGTACGCACAGTCAATGAATTCAAGACTCTGGATGCGATGGCTGATGCGGTCATCGCAACCGTGGACGAACGGCCGGTCCGACTGCGCGACGTGGCCACCGTCGCTCGCGCCTACAAGGAACGCACCGCCATAACCCGCTACGACGGGCGCGAGTGCATTGAGCTCGCGCTCTACAAGGAAGGTGATGCGAACACGGTGCAGCTCGCTGCAGCGGTGACTGCCAAGCTGGAGCTGCTGCGCAAGTCACTGCCGGTGGACAGCGAGCTGCGTTCGACCTATGACCAGTCGCGATTTATCTCCAGTGCGGTCGGCGAAGTCCGCGACTCGGCGATCTGGGGCGGACTGTTAGCTGTATTCGTACTGTACTTCTTCTTGCGGGATGCGCGCGCGACCCTGGTTGCGGGCATTGTGATCCCGGTGACCGTCATCGGCATTTTTGTCGCGATGTACGGCTTTAAGCTGACGCTCAATATCATGTCCCTGGGAGGCATCGCACTGTCGATTGGAATGCTGATCGACAACTCGGTGGTCATTCTCGAGGCCATCGCGCGCAAGCGCGAAAAAGGCATGCCCGCTTATGAGGCAGCGCGCGACGGCACGGCCGAAGTCGCCATGGCGGTCACAGCCTCGACACTGACCACGGTGGCGGTGTTCTTCCCGCTGGTGTTCGTTTCAGGAATCGCCGGCCAATTGTTTCGCGACCAGGCGCTAACGGTGACGTTCGCACAGCTGCTGTCGCTGCTCGCCAGCCTGACCCTGGTACCGATGTTGACAGCCTGGCGCACTAACGACACAGAGTACGCCGCCATCGACACGCGCCGTACCTGGACCGATGTCCTGGGCGAGAAGCGCCAGGTGTTAGCCAGGATGGCGACGGGCCTGCGCTTTGCGGTCACAAGTGGGCCCTGGTGGGCGCGGCCCATTGCGACGTTGCGCTCCTGCGCAGGCCTGGTTGCCGCGCTGGCCGGCATGGCCTTGCTGCCTTTCGTGCACGCCACACAACGGCTGTATCACTGCACCAGTGAGCATTATCCGGGACTACTGCGCCAGGCCCTGGAAAATCGTGGCGCGGTGGCCGGCGGCGGTCTGGTGTTGTTAGCCCTGACCGCCGCCGCGACGCCCTGGCTGCGCACCGAACTGATTCCGCAATTGGCGCAGGGAGAGTTCTCCGTGCGCACGCGACTCGCGGCGGGCGCGCCACTGGCGAGCACCGATCGCGTCATGCGTGAGCTGCAGGCAGCGACGCGCAAACTCCCAGGGGTGGAACGCAGCTACGCCGTGGCCGGTACCGGCAACCGCCTGGATGCCAATCCGGTCGACTCTGGTGAAAACATCGGCGAAATCGCGGTCACGCTGCAACCGCCCGCCGGGGCAACCGAGGAGCAGGCCACGATGTCAGCACTGCGCAAGACGCTGGAGGCAACACCGGGAGTGCAGTTTGAATTCAAGCGACCCGCCCTTTTCACGCTCGCGACACCGGTTGAAATTGTGCTGTCAGGCTATGAGTTGCAGCGATTGTCGGTGGCTGCCCAGGCGCTCAGGGACAGGATGCAGCAGAGCGGCGCTTTTGACGATCTGCGTTCCAGCATCGAGGGTGGGCACCCCGAAATTCAGATCACTTTTGATCAGGAACGCGCGTCACAACTTGGCTTGCGCGTTCGTGACATCGCGGATCGCGTGGTCGCCAGCGTCCGCGGCGAAGTCGCGACACGCTATCGCTGGCGCGACCGCAAGATTGACGTGTTAGTGCGCAGTATCGATGCGCGCGATGCCACGGCCGAGGACGTACGCAGCCTGATCGTGAACCCGGGCGCGGACAAGCCGGTCACGCTAGCTGCGGTTGCAGATGTCAGACTGGCCACCGGCCCGGCCGAAATCCGCCGCGCCAACCAGGAGCGCGTTGCGATCCTGTCAGCGAGCCCGGCGGGCGGCAATCTGGGACGCGCAACCGCAGTCGCACGACAGTTGTTGAACGACACCCCTCTGCCACCGGGCATTACAGGCACGGTGACGGGCCAAAGCGAGGAAATGTCGGACAGTTTCCGCTCGCTGTTGTTCGCATTTGCTCTCGCCGTGTTCCTCGTCTATCTGGTCATGGCTTCGCAGTTTGAAAGCCTGCTGCATCCCTTTGTCATTCTGTTCACGATACCCATGGGACTGATAGGCGCCGTTTGGGCGCTGCTGATCACCGGCATCAGTCTCAACGCCGTGGCATTCATCGGACTCATTTTGTTAGCCGGCATCGTAGTCAACAACGCGATCGTGCTGGTCGACGCGATCAACCAGGCGCGCGATACCGGCCTCGATAAGCTGGATGCCATTATTGTCGCCGGCCAGACCCGTCTCAGGCCGATATTGATCACCAGTATCAGCACCATCCTCGGTCTGGTGCCGATGGCGCTGGCCCTGGGCGAAGGCGCAGAAATCCGGCGGCCGATGGCCGTCACCATCATCGGCGGCATGTTGGTTGCCACCTTTATGACCTTGATCGTGATCCCGGTGCTCTACTCGCTGCTGGATCGCGCGCCAAGGCGCGAGCCTGACCGCGCGGCCGCAGAGGTGCCGGTATGAAACACGCCGAGACCGCGCTGCGCCGGCCGGTCACGACCCTCATGATCGCGGTCGCGCTGGCGTTGATCGGACTGGTCGGTGCACGGCTGCTGCCGCTTGAGCAGTTTCCGGACATCACGTTTCCTTTCATGGGTGTTGAAATCCCATATCCTGGCTCGACGCCGGACGAAATTGAAGAAGTCATCACGCGGCCGGTCGAGGATGCATTGTCGACGCTGCCCGGCATCAAGCAAATACACTCTTTTTCCAACGGTGACTCGGCGCGCTTCCAGATCGAGTTCCAGTGGGGTACCGATACCGATGCGGCGGCGTTCGAAGTGCGCAGCAAACTGGATGCCATTCGCGGCCAGCTGCCGCGCGCGGCTAACAGAATGCTGATATTTACCGCCTCATCCGCCGACCAGCCCATTCTGACCATTCGGCTGTCTGCGGAGCGGGACCTGTCATCACAGTACGACGTCATCGATCGAAATCTCAAGAAGCCGCTGGAGCGCCTGGATGGCATAGCACGGGTGCAGATCGCCGGCGTCGAGCCGCAGGAAGTGCGGGTGCTGGTCGACAGTGGTCGCATGGCGGCCCATGGCATCGACGTGCGCGAACTGGTGAATCTGCTGGAGCGCAGCAATTTTTCGGTCAGCGCGGGTCAAATCACGGCGGCCGGCCAGCGGCTGGCGGTGCGCCCGATCGGCGAACTGCGCAGCGTCGCCGAAGTCGGTGAGCTGCTGGTGCGCGGGAACATCCGGGTTCGCGACCTCGCCGAAGTACGCCTCGTCAGTCCGGAGCTGACCCTGCGGCGCAATCTGAATGGCCGTCCCGCCGTCGGCGTTGACATTTTCAAGAGCACCCAGGCTAACATCGTCGAGGTCACCGATCGCGCCATGGCAATAGTTGAAAACGCCAGGCTTGCGCCACAGATGCAGGGCATCACGCTGCTGGTGATCGGCAACCAGGCGACATCCATCCGCTCTTCGCTGCGCGATGTCGGCGAATCGGGCGTGTTAGGCGCCATGTTCGCCCTTATCATCCTGTACGCCTTTCTGCGTCACTGGCCGACCACGTTTTTTGTGTCGCTGGCGGTACCGCTGTCGCTGCTGGTCACCCTGGCGGCGATGTACTTCATGAATCTGTCGATCAATGTCATGACCATGATGGGCATGATGCTCGCCATCGGCATGCTGGTTGACAATGCGGTCGTCGTCACCGAAAGCGTATTCCGGCACCGGCAAATGAATCCGTCGGATCCGCGCGGCGCTACGCTCGCCGGTGTCCGCGAAGTCGGCATTGCAACTCTGGCCGGCACCGCGACCTCCGTAGTGGTGTTCCTGCCTATCCTGTTCGGCGAGCGCAACCAGATGACGATATTCCTGACCCATGTGGCGCTGCCGATCGTGGTTGCCATGATTGCGTCGCTGATCATTGCGCAGACGCTGGTGCCGATGCTGATCTCGCGTTTTCCGGCGCCACCACCGGCGGCGTCTGGCAGCTGGATCGGTCTCCTTCAGGATCGTTACGTGCATGGTCTGCGCTGGTTCCTGGAGAAAAATCGCCGCCCACTTCTGTCGTTAGGCGCGATGATCGGTGCAACCGTGGCTCTGATGATTGCCTCTGGTAAATGGCCGGACACCTTCCTGAAAATCGACATGTTCCCGCAGGACGCAGGTCGCCAGATCGTGCTCGATTATCGGATCGATGGCTCACATCCCATTGAACGGGTTGCCGCTGCCGTGGAACAGATGGAGACGTTTCTCGAGCAGCAGCGCGCGCAACTGGAAATCGACACCATATACACGCGTTACGACGCCGAGAGCGCCGTCACGATGTTGCAGCTGGTGCCCAAGGAGCGCGCCAAACTTCGCGCCAGCGAGGTCATAGCCAGGCTGTCGGGAAAATTACCCGAAATCATCATCGGCAAACCAAGCTTTCAACTGGACCAGGAAGGTGGATCCGACGGCCTCAGCGTCCAGATATCCGGCGAGTCGACCGAACGTCTGGCAGTGATCGCAGCCGACGTTGCGCGTGTGATCGCCAAAGTCGAGGGCATCGATACCGCGCGCAGCGACGCACGCAATGGTGACGTCGAAGTTGAAATCGAAGTTGATCGGGCGCGCGCCGCAGCCCTGGGCATTTCACCACAACAGGTTTCATTGTCTGTGGCAGCTGCGATGCGCGGCGATCGGTTGCGGGAATTGCGCGCGCCGGAGCGTGAGTACACACTGCGCCTCGCTTTCCGCGCCAATGACAAACAAAGCGTCGCCGATCTGGCGAACCTGCCGCTGTACCTGCGGTCCGGCGAACGCATCACACTGGGTTCGGTCGCGCAGTTCCGGGTGAGCCGCGGCGCGCGTGTCATTGAGCGCGTCAATCGCATGACATCGGTCGCAGTAGAGACCACGCTCGCCAAGGATGCATCTTTGAACGCCGTCAAGGAGCGCGTCGAAGCACTGCTGAAGAACTACAGTCTCCCCGCGGGCTACAGTTGGAAATTCGGGCGTGGCGTCGAACAGGACGACGAAGCCCAACAGGTAATGACTTTCAACCTGCTGATCGCGATCGCGATGATTTATCTGGTCATGGCCGCAGTGTTCGAATCCAGTGCGCTACCGCTGTCAATTATCACGTCAATTCTGCTGGCCGTTATCGGCGTGCTTTGGACGCTGTTCCTGACGCGTACCACGCTGACTTTCATGGCCCTGATCGGCATCCAGATACTGATGGGCGTAGTCGTCAACATCGGTATTGTTTTGGTCGCGCATATCAATGACTTGCGGCAGGCCGGCCTGGAACGCCTGGACGCCATTCTACAGGCCGGCCGCGACCGCCTGCGCCCGATCCTGATGACCACCGCGACCACGGTGTTAGGCCTTCTGCCTCTGGCGCTGGGTGACTCGCAGCTGGCGGTCGGCACCGCCGGCCCCTCGTATGCACCCATGGCGCGCACTATCATGGGCGGCCTGGCTTTTGGCGCCATCACTTCGCTGTTCGTGGTGCCGGTGTTCTACATCTGGCTGGACAACGCGCGCACCCACCTGGCGCGGCTGTGGCGCCGGACGGCGCCCGCCACCCGTCTCAGCGCAACAGAACCTTGAAAATATCCCAGGTGTCGTCGGCGATGATGTTAGGTATCGCGGCCGATTTGGCGGGCGTCCTGGCCACGGATTCCCCTACCGGAGTGCAGTCGTCGGCAGCGCAGTAGCGCGCGCTTTGGCGTAGCTGTTCCGCGCGCGCCTTGAATTCCGC
>JANMYM010000039.1:0-43321 GCA_031382085.1 Gammaproteobacteria bacterium | reverse complement strand
GGATACGCAAAACGTATGCCCTCGCGAGCGAATGCGGCGAGAATACCGCGATTCACCGTATCCATGACTTCTACATAGCGCAGGCCGGTGCTCGGCTCGCTCACGAAGTAAACGACTTCGTAATTGAGCGCGTATTCGCCGAGATTTTGCAGCAGGCAGTAAACGAAGGAGGTGTCAGGCGCCGCTGCAACGGCTTGTCTCACCAGCTGGGGCAGCTTGTCGAGCTGCGCCGGCGGCGTTTCGTACGGTACGGCCAGCGTAAACAGCACACGCCGCTCAGGCATCCGCCCGAGATTCCGCAGTCTGCTTTTCAGCACATCAGCGTTGGAGATGATGACCTGCTCGCCGGACAGGCTGCGCAGCCGAGTGCTCTTGATGCCGATATGCTCGACCACACCGTCGCAATCCTCGAGCCGCAACCAGTCGCCGACGACGAAAGGCTGGTCGAGCGTGATCGACAGCGAGGCCAGGATATCGCCTAACACCGTTTGCACCGCGAGCGCAATGGCGATACCGCCGACGCCCAGGCCAGCCACCAGCGCCGTGATGTTCACGCCGAGGTTGTCGAGAGCTAACAAAAGCGCGACAGCAAAAATGGCGAGGCGCGCGATAAACAGCAGGATGTCGAAAGACCCGCTGACATCGACCGGCAGGTCCCGCTGGCCGTGCGCCGCCGCGGTGTCGTCGCGGCGTCGTTCCAGCGCGAAACGCACTGCGGCACTGCCCCAGAGCGCGGCTTGGCCCCAGGCAATCAGGACCACCAGCACCCTGGATACCCGTTCCAGCACCGCCGGCAGATCCAGAAACCGTTCGGCGACAAACAGCGCCAGCGCCCACAAAAAGACCCGGCTGGTGCGCTCCAGCAGTCGCAGCGCAAGCGTGACCCCACCCGGCACCGCCGCCGGCAGCCGCCGCTGCTGGGCCAGCAGGTAACTGCGCAGCAGCGGCAGCAGGGTCAAGACCGCGATAAAGGCAAGGCCGGCAATTACCCAGTTGCGCAGACTGTTGCCGAAGTACTGCTGCTGCCACATCAGATCGAGTTTATCCATGGGGGAATTATACGAAGCCGTGGTAGTTTTCAGTGGCGGGATAGAGGCAGACTGGAGGCACACCATGCAAGTTCAGGGCAGCACGGCGCTGGTGACAGGTGCCAATCGTGGAATTGGCAGGGGCTTCGTGGAGTCGCTGCTGGAGCGCGGCGTACGGCGCGTCTACGCCACGGCACGCGAACCGGATTCTCTGGATGTGCTGGTAGCGCGCGCACCGGGCCAGGTCATCCCGATCGAACTGGACGTCACCGACGAAACCGAGGTCAGCGCCGCAGCGCGCGTCGCCGGCGATGTCACGCTGTTGATCAACAACGGCGGCGTTGCGGCCATGTCGGGGTTCCTGGCACCGCCGACTCTGGCCGGCGCACGTGACGAGATGGAAGTTAATTTCTGGGGCCAGCTCGCGATGGTGCGTGCTTTCGCACCTGTTCTTAAAGCTAACGGCGGCGGTGGCATCATCCAGGTTTTGTCCATTGGCGCGCTGTTCTGCGCGCCGTCCGTCGGCAGCTACTGTGCCAGCAAGTTCGCAGCAAATGCCATGTGCCAGGGACTGCGGGCGGAGCTCGCGCCGCAGCACACGCACGTGATGAGCGTGTTCTCCGGTGCAATTGAATCCGATATGTCCGCCAGGACGCCCGGACCGAAAATCTCGGCGTTGAATCACGGCCACCACTGCCTGGCGGCATTCGAAGACGGATTCGAGGAGTTCTATCCGGACTTCAAGGCGCAACGGATGCGCGACGCCTACATGAAAGACCCGGTTGCGTTTCTGCGCGCGCTACGCCCGCAGAGCTTCCCTAGCGGATAGGTTTGGCGAAAAACAGGCTGGTCACGCCCTGTTGATAGTCGCCAAAAGCTCCGCACGGCGTGTAGCCGCAGACCTCGTACAAAGCGAGAGCCTCCAGCTGACGATCGCCGGTTTCGAGCTTCAGCTCGCGCAGCCCGAGTTCACGGGCTCGTTCCTCCAGGACCGCCATGATCCGCCGGCCAAGACCCTGGCCGCGGGCACGCGGCGATGCATAGACACGCTTCACTTCGCCAACTCCGGGCTCAATCACTCGCACGGCACCACAGGCCTGTGCCACGCCGTCCAACCGCGCCACATAGAAGCTGACATCCCGCGCGCGCAGCGATTCGATATCCAACAGGTGATTTTCGTCGGGATCGTACAGCCCGGTCAGATATTGATCCAGTTCAGCTATCAGCGCGCGTACGTCGGCTACCGCCGGATCCTCGCGCCGGATCTCAAGGGTCGGCATGTTCGTCGATACCCATCTCGCGCAATTTGCGGGTCAGGGTATTGCGCCCCCAGCCGATGCGCTTGGCAGCTTCCTGCCTGTGACCCTGCGTTCGTTTCAGTGCCGCCAGTACCAGCACGCGCTCAAACTCCGGCGCCGCGACATCTAACAACGGCGCGTTGTCGCCGTCGAGTTGCGCCTCCGCCCAGCGTGACAGCCGCTGCGACCAGTCGTCCATGCTGCCCGCCGCTGCACCATTGGCGGGCTTGACCTCCGCCGGCAGATCATCGGCCTGAATCTCGCGTCCGGGCGCCAGTACCGTCAGGCGGCGACTGAGGTTTACCAGTTCGCGAACATTGCCGGGCCACTGATACGCCGTTAGCTGCCGCTCGGCCGCGTTGGAAAGGGTCTTGGCCTCCACCCCCATCTCGCCGGCCGTCAGTCGCAGATAGTGAGCTAACAACATGCCGATATCTTCGGTGCGTTCACGCAACGGTGGCAGGTGGATATCGATCACGTTGAGGCGATGATAAAGATCCTCACGGAACTGCCCGCTCGCTACCCGCGCGAGCAGGTCCTGGTTGGTCGCAGCGATAACGCGCACGTCGACCTTGACAGGCGCCTGGCCGCCGACACGATAGAACTCGCCCTCGGCCAGCACCCGCAGCAAGCGCGTCTGCAGCGCAGTCGGCATGTCGCCGATCTCGTCCAGAAACAGCGTGCCGCCGTCGGCCTGCTCGAAGCGACCGCGGCGCTGCGCATCGGCGCCGGTAAACGAGCCTTTCTCGTGCCCGAAAAGCTCCGATTCCAGCAATTCGCCAGGAATCGCCGACATATTGAGCGCGACAAACTTGCGTGCCGCGCGCGGCGAGTGCTCATGCAGCGCGCGTGCCACCAGTTCCTTGCCGGTACCGGACTCACCGGTAATCAGCACCGTGGTCGAGGTGCGCGACAGGCGACCGATCGCGCGGAACACCTGCTGCATGGCCGGCGCCCGACCTAACAGCTCCGGCGTCGGCGAGTCCGGCTCGGGATTAACGCCGATACCCGGCGCGCTGGCGGCAGCGCGTTTCACCAGCGCGATCGCCTGGTCGATGTCGAAAGGCTTGGGCAGGTACTCGAATGCGCCGCTGGCGAAAGCTGACACGGCACTGTCGAGATCCGCGTGCGCGGTCATCACGATCACCGGCAGTCCCGGCCGTACCTTGCGAACCTCCTGCGCCAGCTCCAGACCGGACTGCCCCGGCATCCGAATGTCCGTGACCAGCACATCAGGTGTGCCTTGCTGCAAGGCCTCGAGAGCGGTTTCCGCAACCTCAAAAGAGCGTGGCTGCATGCCCGCATTGCGCAACGCGCGCTCCAGCACCCAGCGAATGGAGGCATCGTCATCGACCAGCCAGACCTGGACCGGCTTGCTGTTCATGCGGTCTCCTGCGCTTGATCGAGCGGCAACGTCATTGAGAAAATCGTGCAGCCTGGAACACTGGTGAACTCGATCGCGCCACCATTGCGCGTAACGAGATCCTGCGCGACCGCAAGGCCTAGACCGGTGCCGCTTGGCCGGCCGGTCACCAGTGGATAGAAAATACTGGCGCGCAGTTCCTGCGGCACGCCGGGACCGTTGTCGTCGACTTCGATGCGCGCGGCCAGGCGGTGTTTCTGTTGGTCGATATGCGTGTTAGCCAGCACGCGTGTGCGCAGCGTGATCCGGCCACGCTCGCCGACCGACTGCAGCGCATTGCGCCCGATGTTGAGCAGCGCCTGGATCAGCTGGTGCTTGTCGAAGTCCGCTTCCGGCAGACTGGGGTCGTAGTCGCGTTCGATGAGCACCATGTTGCGCGCTTCACCGCGCAACAGGCGGAATACGTGCTCGCAAATCTCGTGGATGTTGCCGCGCGTTTTCTGCGGCGGCCGCGCTGGCAGCGACATCGAATCCACCAGCGCGGTCAGGCGGTCCGCCTCGCTGATGATGACCTGGGTGTATTCGCGCAGCGCCGCATCGTCGAGTTCACGTTCCAGAAGCTGTGCCGCGCCGCGCAGGCCGCCCAATGGATTTTTTATTTCGTGCGCCAGCTGCCGCACCATCATCCGGCTGCCATCAAGGCGGCTGCGCAATTCCGACTCGCGTGCGATGCGCAGACGGGGCGCCGCGTCCGATAATTCGAGCAACAGATGCGTGCCCGTCATCTGGCCTTCCATGGGCGTGACGGCAATATCGAAAATGCGCTGATCCCGCGGCGCCGTGGCAATCTTTATGTTGATTTCACGTTCTGTAAGCACTGCGCCTTCGGCGGTCGCGCGGCGCAGTGTGGAGAGCAAATGGTCCGCGTCCAGCACCACTCCGGTGAATGGCCGGCCGCGGACCGAATTGAAGCTGATGCCGAGGGCCTCCTGGGCGGCAACATTGGCGTAAATGACACAAAGCTGCGCATCCAGCACGACCATGCCGGTCGTCAGCGCGTCGAGCAGATCGGTCGAGTCGTAATGACTCAACGGCGAGACAAAATTCCGACTAACAGCCATGAGGCGCCCCCATGGCTGGCGGCCGTCGAAGCGTCAGCCAGGTTTCTTGCGCCGCGCGGGTGAATTGATGATCGACGGCTGCCGCACATGAAAGGTCACTGCAGGCGCGGTGCAGACCACGTCGTTGCGCTCGTTGACGAAAGTCAGCTTGGCTTCGTAGCTGCCACGGGAAGCTGGTTCGACCTTGATGCTGTTGGAGTCGCGCTCCGCGGTGTAACGTTTGTTGTTGAGCATCAGCACCGGCGACAGTCCTTCCGGTCCCCGGAAGCTCAGGATAATCGATGAAACGTTTTGCAGAACTTCGTCCGGTTTCGGCGAACGCAGCTCGCATGCGGCACTGGCGGAGCGTACCGGCGCCGCCACGCGAGCCGCTGTCGGCCCCACCAGGGGCTGCGGGCGTGGCGCCTGGTAGGTTTGCGCGGCTGGAATCGCAAGTTCGGTCGCGCCGGGCGCTGGCCGATCGGAGTAGTGCGTTACCCCGTCCTTGTCCACCCACTTGTAGATTCCGGCCTGGCACAACGGGCTTGTTAGCACCGCCAATACCATTGCGCCAGCTAACAGAGTGCTCCGCCGCGTTAAGGTAAGTCGCTGTTGCTGCATATCTGTCGAGCATAATCCCACGCGACGCTGAATACAAAAAAGGGGCGTGGCGATGTGATCGCATCGCCATCGCCCCCATTTGTCGCCTCGGCCGGAGGCCTGTCACAGTCAAATCATCAGCAGCTGTAATAGAGATCCATCTCAACCGGATGGGTGCTCATACGGAAGCGCGTAATCTCCTGCATTTTCAAGCCGATGTACGCGTCGATCACGACGTTCGTGAACACGCCGCCACGGGTCAGGAACTCACGATCCTTGTCCAGCTGCTCGAGCGCCATATCGAGCGAATGACACACCGTTGGGATGTGCTTCGCCTCTTCCGGCTCCAGATCATACAGGTCCTTGTCGGCCGGCTCGCCCGGATGGATCTTGTTCTGAATGCCATCCAGGCCCGCCATCATCATTGCCGCGAACGCGAAGTACGGGTTTGCCAGCGAGTCTGGAAAGCGGACTTCGATACGGCGTCCCTTCGGGTTTGATATCCAGGGGATACGGATCGATGCAGATCGGTTGCGTGCCGAGTAAGCTAACATCACAGGCGCTTCGAAGCCCGGCACCAGGCGCTTGTAACTGTTAGTACCGGCGTTGGTGAATGCATTCAGGGCCTTGGCATGCTTGATGACGCCACCGATGTAGTACAAGGCCGTCTCGGACAGGCCGCCGTACTTGTCGCCGGCGAACAGCGCCTTGCCGTCTTTCTGCAGCGACTGGTGCACATGCATGCCCGAGCCGTTGTCGCCAACCAGCGGCTTTGGCATGAAAGTAGCCGTCTTGCCATAGCCTGCCGCAACGTTATGCACCGCATATTTCAGGATCTGCACTTCGTCGGCCTTCTTGACCAGGCCGCCGGCGCCAATTCCGATTTCACACTGACCGCCAGTCGCAACTTCGTGGTGATGCACTTCAACCACGAGGCCGAGGTCTTCGCAGGCGCCGCACATGGCATTGCGAATATCCTGGAATGCATCGACCGGAGGAACCGGGAAGTAGCCGCCCTTGATACCGGGGCGATGTCCTTTGTTCCCTTCGGGATAGTTGGTGTTCGAATTCCAGGCGCCCTGCACCGAATCAATTTCGTAGCTGCAGCCGCGCATTTCGTTGGTCCAGCGCACGCTGTCGAAAATGAAAAATTCGTTTTCCGGACCGAACATCGCGCCGTCGGCGATACCGGTGCTCTTGAGATAAGCCTCGGCGCGCTTGCCTAACGAACGCGGGCAGCGCTCGTAGCCCTGCATCGTCGCCGGCTCGATGACATCACAACGGATGTTGACCGTGGATTCCTCAAAAAACGGATCTAACACCGTGGTGTTGGCTTCGGGCATCAGGATCATGTCGGATTCGTTGATGCCTTTCCAACCGGCGATCGACGAGCCGTCGAACATCTTGCCGTCACGGAAAAAGCCTTCATCGACCACTTTGGTCGGGATGGTGACGTGCTGTTCCTTGCCACGGGTATCGGTGAAGCGCAGGTCCGCCCACTTCACTTCTTTTTCTTTGATCAGCTTGAGGACATCGCTAGGGGTCATGGGTTGTTAGTCTCCGGTAAAGATTAAGCACAGAAACAATGCAGGTCGCATGCCAAAAATTCTTGCTTTATTTTTCAAAGGCTTACGTTTCCAGTAAGCTTATATTGCACCAAATTAGGGCGACTGAAAAGGCATTTTGCGCTAAAATAGAGCGCGAAATCCCCGAAAACGCCGATCCTGTGACGCCGCCCAATTATTGGGCGGCGCGAATTCTAGCGCAGGGTAGTGACTCCTCGAGGGCTTTTTAGTCGGGCGACCAACGCAGGAACAGCTGCCCCAGTGACCGGGATCCAAAGATCAAGCGCGTGCAGGGCACGCAGCACAGCGGCGGGGTCCGGGTGCTCCGCTCGCAGCTCAAGAAGCGAGCAGCCTTTGGCGGCGTCGAGCGCCGGGTGCGCAGCGCCGCCCCAGTCAATGAGAAACGGCACCAGGCCACCCAGCAGAATTTTGTTAGGGTCGGTAAAGCGCCATTGCAGCAGTTCGCCATCCGGTTTCTGCCGGCTGCCTGGCCGCACGGCACCCAATTCAACGCCCTGGGTCCTGGTGCGCCGCGACAGGCTGTCCAAATCGACTGCGTTAGCCGCCCAGCCCACGAGTCTCGCAGCCAGTAATTGATCGATACCGCGCGTTCGCGGCCGCTCCGGCGGCGGTTGCGTGGGGTCCGGCCCCAGAATCTCGAGATAGCAACGCGTTCCCAAAGCTAACAAGGCGTTGCGCGTACCGCGTCCGGGATGGCTGCCGCCGGCGCTCGCCCGGACACCCGTGCGCAGCTCAAGATCCGCAACCGTCCGCTCAAGATCCGGTGTCGCGTAAATCAGATGATCGATTCGTGTCAGATCCTGCACTGGATCAATCTCCCTTGAACGCACACCGAGCGGCGCGGACAGCAGGCCTGCCAGCATTGCACGCCGTGACGCAATCATTGCCACATGCCACGAAAACCGAAGGCGGCGATGGCCACGCCGCTGAGACCATTGAGCAGGCGCTGCCAGCGTGAATTGCCCAACACGCGCGCCAGGGCCGCACCACCCAGCGCGAAGACCGTCTGCACCATCAAGCTACCGGCGAACACCGCCAGCGCCAGTACCGCCGCTGCGCGCACAGAACCGCCCAGCGGCAATTGGCCCGCAAACCCCACGAAAACCAGTACCGTCAGTGGGTTCACGAGCGTCAATAGCAACGTCGTCGTGAATGGCCGAGCCGCATCAGCGGCCGGCAGCGCAGCGCCGGCACCCGGCGCCTGCGCGCCGCGCGCCGCCCAGGCGCGCCACAACATCCACAGACCTAACAGAATAAGCACCACGCTGCTGATGCGGCGGAACCCGCCCTGTCTATCCGCGAGCCAGGCGACCAGCTGCGCACCGGCGATGAACGCCAGCAGCGCATACAGCAGGTCGGCGACCGCCGCACCGCAGCCCGCGGCAAAGGCGGTGCGAAAACCCCGCGAAACGCCGTAGTTGACGATCAGAAGTGCGATCGGCCCGACCGCGGCCGCGAGCGTCAGTCCAAACAATAAACTCCGCAGGATTGCGTCGGTCAGGGACAAGATCAGTCGCCGTCGCCTAACACACGCTCGATGCGCTGGTCCGGCAGGAGCCACACCAACGCCACCAGCACATAAATGGCCTGCGACAACCACGGCGTCAGGAGCGCCACACCGATCGCAGTCGCGTAGAGCCCGAGAGACGCCCAGCCTTTCCAGTCGCGCCCGACGGCCCTGCGCAGCAGCGACTCGGGGCCCTGCGACGCGATGATCGCGTATTGCAGGATGAAGTAACTGACCGCTGCCATCAGCAGCACCGCGCCATACAGCAGGGTCGGCCAGCGCGAGAAATGGTTCTCGCCGGACCAGCCGGTGGCGAACGGGATCAGCGACAGCCAGAACAGCAGATGCAGGTTCGCCCAGAGTATTCCCGCGGTCACGCGCCGGCAGGTATGCAGCATGTGGTGGTGGTTATTCCAGTAAATCCCGACGTAGACAAAGCTCAATGCATAGGCCAGTGCCACCGGCACCAGCGGCCCCAGGTTCTCCGGCTCGTCGCCGTGCGGCACCTTGAACTCCAGCACCATGATCGTGATGATGATTGCAATCACGCCGTCGCTGAACGCCTCGAGTCTCGACTTGCCCACGCCGTCTCCTCCGCAGCCTAACGGAATTGCGCCATTGCCCGGGCGTGCATGTCCGCAGCATCGCGGTTGCCGCTGACGGTGGCATTCAGGTCGCGCAACAGGCCATCCTGGATACCGTAGATCCAGCCATGCACCGACAGTTCCTGGCCGCGCTCCCAGGCGTCGCTTGCGATGGTCGTCTGACAAACGTTAGCTACCTGCTCGATGACATTGAGTTCGCATAGTTGATCGGTCGCCGCAACCTCCGACGTCGCCTTGGCTAACAAATCAGCGTGTTTCTGGTGCACGTCCTGCACGTGACGCAGCCAGTTGTCGCTGAGGCCGATCCGGTCGCGGCGCAGTGCGGCGCGCACGCCGCTGCAACCATAGTGGCCGCAGACGATGATGTGCTTGACCTTGAGCACGTCGACCGCGAATTGCATCACCGACAGGCAATTGAGATCGGTATGCACGACCACATTGGCGACATTGCGATGCACGAACAGCTCGCCCGGCAGCAGCCCGACGATCTGGTTTGCCGGCACGCGACTGTCGGAGCAGCCGATCCACAGATAATCGGGCGATTGCTGCTTTACCAACTTGCTGAAAAAGTCCGGGTCCTGGTCGCGCATGCGCCTCGACCAGAGCCGGTTGTGCTCAAAAAGATGCCCGAGGTTTTTCATTTTTTGTTAGCCAGATTGACTGTTAATTTATTCAGCAAATCAAGCGCCTCCGCCGTGCGCTCGACCGGCACGAAAACGTGGTCATGGTACGCACCCGCAACCATGTTGCAACCAATTCCCGTTGCGGCGAGCGCCTGAGAAACCGCGGCCGTCAACCCCACGGCATCCAGCGCCGAGACCAGGCCAAATTGAATCCAGGCGGTGCGAAACAGCACTTTCCAGCCTCTCGCGAGAGCCTCGTGCTCCGGCAGGATCACTGTCAGGCCCTCGGTTTCGCGGATCGTGGCGACCAGCGTTGCGCCCTGGAGGTCCGCATCGAGAGGCAACGAGCAATACACATGGATTCCGGGCTGCAAGGTCGGATTCAAGCGCAAACCGCTGGCCGTTGATGCCTTAGCCGTTGCCATCGGTTCGAACGGTCGCAAACCGCGGCAGGCTGTCACCGGGGATTTCCCAGGACAGGCGGTCCTGCATCCAGATATGCGCTTTCGGCGCAAGCCTCTCCGGATCATCGAGAGTGGCTGGGGTCACATCGATCTGCAGCGCGCGGGACTTGTGCTGGTAGGTCAACGAGGTGCCACAGTGCGCGCAAAACCCCCGCGCCGCCTCGAGCGATGACTGGTAATGCGTCAGCGCGCCTTTTGTTAGCTTGAAGCGCGCAACCTCGAATGTCGCCCAGGGCACGCCCGGTACGCCGGTCGCGCGGCGACAGCTTTCGCAATGACAGAAACACAGATGGGTGGCTGGGCCCTGCGCTTCGTAGCGCACCGCCCCGCAGCGGCACCCGCCGCGAAAAATCTCTTCTGCTGCGTCCATTTGTTAGCTCTTGTTGAGGCCATAGATCCGGTGGTGGGTCGGCGTCAGCACGCCGAGGCTGGTGCCGTCCGCGGACAATTGCCGCGCGCGTTTGCCCAATCCCTCCGGCCCGAAGGACTTGACGATCATCTCTTCCCACCAGATCTGCGCCTCGGCATCGCGACGAATCTCGATGGTTCCCCAGACGATCACGTGCGCCATGGTCACGGGTTTGGAAATCGCCACGCAGGCGCGCGCGTCGCGCTCGAGATTGCGGATCTTCTGTTTGCCCGTCATGCTGAAAAGCAGGTAGGGCGCATGCAGGCCCATCATCATCGGCGTGACATGTGGCCCGCCATCCTTGCCAATGCTTGCCAGATGCACCCAGCCGGCGGGATCGTGCAGCTGCTCAATGGCAGCGAGTAATGTTGCGTCCATAAGGCCTCCTGCGGGAATTCTCATCTATAATCGCGCGCTTTGCACAGCATCTAACATGGCCGCACCGCGCACCTTCCAGCAGCTGATTTTCGCCCTGCAGCAATACTGGTCCGACCAGGGCTGCGTCATTCTGCAGCCCTATGACATGGAAGTCGGTGCCGGGACCTTCCATACCGCCACGTTCCTGCGTTCGCTTGGGCCCGAACCGTGGAGCGCTGCCTATGTGCAGCCCTCCCGGCGCCCGACTGACGGCCGCTACGGCGACAACCCGTTTCGCCTGCAGCATTACTACCAGTTCCAGGTGGTTATCAAGCCCTCGCCGCTCGACATTCTCGAGCGCTACATCGGTAGCCTCAGGATGCTGGGCTTCGATCCACTCACGCACGACATCCGTTTTGTGGAAGACAACTGGGAATCCCCGACGTTAGGCGCCTGGGGCCTGGGCTGGGAGGTCTGGTTGAATGGCATGGAAGTCTCGCAGTTCACCTATTTCCAGCAGGTCGGCGGGCTTGATTGCCGCCCTGTGACCGGCGAAATCACCTACGGCCTTGAGCGCCTGGCCATGTACATCCAGGGCGTAGAAAACCTTTTCGATCTCGTCTGGACCGAGGGCCCGCAGGGCAAGGTCACATATCGCGACGTGTTTCACCAGAATGAGGTTGAACAGTCGGCCTACAATTTCCAGCACGCTGACATCGAGGTCCTGTTCCGTCACTTCGACGACTACGAAGCCGCCTGCCAGCAACTGTTAGCCGCCAGGCTCGCGCTACCTGCGTATGAACAAGTGCTGAAAGCCTCGCATACCTTTAACTTGTTAGATGCGCGCGGCGCAATCTCGGTAACCGAGCGTCAGCGTTTCATCCTTCGGGTGCGCACGCTGGCGCGTGGCGTGGCACAGGTCTATTACGACAGTCGCGAAGCGCTGGGCTTTCCGATGCTGCGCGCTGGCGCCGCCGGGAGCAAGGTATGAGCGCCCGCGATCTGCTGGTGGAACTCGGCACCGAAGAGTTGCCGCCGCTGGCCCTGCGCGAGCTCGAAATTGCGTTTGCGGAAGGAATTCGCAGCGGGCTCGGCGCTGCGGGAATTGGTTTTGCGGCGCTTAAGTCTTACGCGACGCCGCGGCGGCTTGCTGTGTTGATCAGCGCGCTCGCCGAGATGCAGCCAACCCAGGCACTGCGGCGTCGCGGACCGCCGGTCAACGCCGCCTTCGATGCCAGCGGCCAGCCCACACGCGCCGCAACGGCGTTTGCGGAGACCTGTGTTACGACGGTCGCGCAGCTCGGTCGGCTCAAGGAAGGCAAGGGCGAGTTTCTGTTGTTCGAAGGCAGCAAGCCCGGCGCGCCAACCGCGAGCCTGTTGCCAGGCATCATTCAGGCATCGCTCGATGCCCTGCCGATCCCGAAGCGCATGCGGTGGGGTTCAGGCAGCGTTGAGTTTGTACGGCCAGTGCATTGGCTGGTACTGCTGTTCGGTCAGGACGTGATCCCTGCGAGGATTTTGGATACCGACTCCGGTCGCGAGACACGCGGTCACCGATTCCACGCGCCCGAAGTGCTGCGCATCGCTGCGCCCGCGGAATACGCCACCCTGTTGGAATCCAAAGGCAAGGTGCTTGCCGACTTTGAAAGCCGCAAGTCCCGGGTGCGCGCGGAAGTTCTTCGCGCCGGCAACATGGGGCGGCCATTGCTCACAGACGCGTTGTTAGATGAAGTAACCGCGCTGGTCGAATGGCCCGTCGGAGTCGCCGGGCAGTTCGAAAAGCGTTTCCTGCAACTGCCGCGTGAAGTGCTGATCTCAACACTGCAGGAACACCAGCGTTACTTCCCGGTTGAGGATGCGGACGGCGCGCTGCTGCCATGGTTCGTTACGGTCAGCAATATCGACAGCCGCGACGCATCCAAAATCCGCGCTGGCAACGAGCGCGTCGTCCGGCCCCGGCTGTCGGATGCCGCGTTCTTCTACGAACAGGATCGCAGGCAGCCACTGACCGCAAGGCTCGCCGCACTGGACAAGGTAGCGTTCCAGGCCAAACTAGGCTCGATCGGCGACAAGGTCCGACGCGTTAGCTCCCTGGCAGCCGAACTCGCGCATGCCCTGGGCGGTGATGTGCCTGCCGCCAAGCAGGCTGCCGAGCTGGCGAAATGCGATCTCGTCACCGGCATGGTCGGTGAGTTTCCGGATCTGCAAGGCATCATGGGCCGCTACTACGCGCGCGCCGATGGCCTGCCGGCCGACATTGCAGACGCGATCGCCGAACATTACCTGCCACGCGGCGCCGGCGATGCGCTGCCGGGCAACGCAACCAGCATCGCCGTCGCCCTGGCGGATCGGCTCGACACGCTCGCCGGAATTTTTGCCATTGGCCAGAAACCCTCGGGCACCAAAGATCCGTTTGGTCTGCGGCGCGCAGCCATTGGCCTGCTGCGCATTCTGCTGGAAAAGAAACTCGATCTAAGCCTGCGCGACTGGGTCAATCGTGCGGTGAACCAGCAACCAATCAAGTCGGCGATGGTTGCACCGGAGGTGCTCGACTACATACTCGAACGCCTGCGTGGCTTGTTGGTCGACGGGCAAATCGGCCACAGCACCGAAATGTTCGACGCCGTCCTGGCGGCGAACCCGCGTTCGCCGCACGATGCGGCCACGCGTCTCGCCGCGCTGGCAGGCTTTCTGCGGCGTCCCGAGGCCGCGAGCCTCGCTGCAGCTAACAAGCGCATTGCGAATATTCTGCGCAAATCGGCCGTTGACGCCACCCACGGCGGGGTCGCCAGCAGCATCAATACGGACTTGCTGAAGCTGCCCGCTGAGCAGGCACTGCATGCTGCGCTGCTGCGCCAGCAGGGACCGGTGCACGCGGCGGTGGCAAAAGCCAATTACGCCGGCGCACTGGCGCAGCTCGCCGACTTGCGTGGCGTCGTGGACGCGTTTTTCGATCAGGTCATGGTCAACGATCCCGATGCGGCGCTGCGCGCCAATCGCCACGCATTGCTTGCTGCGGTACGCGAGCTGTTTGCCGGCATTGCGGACTTTTCGCGCCTGCCGGGATAACATCAGAGGGCCACCGGCGTGCAGTTGTTAGGCTCTCTGATCTTCACGCTGGTTTTTATGCTGGGTACTTTTTTTTGCGGGATTTTATTTACCCCGCTGTGCCTGATCCTGCCGTTCCGACATCGCTGGCGGCTCGCCAATGGCTACGCCCATCTGCTGCTGTTTTCTTTGAAATGGCTGTGCCGCCTTGACTATCGCGTTACCGGCAGTGTGGCCCTGCCGCCGGGCGCGCATGTGTCGTTGTGGAAGCACTCGTCGTCCTGGGAAACCTTCGCAATGATGGCGATCTTTCCGCAGCAGGTCTGGGTACTGAAGCGCGAGTTGATGTGGCTTCCCTTTGTCGGCTGGACGCTGGCGCTGATGAAGTCGATCGCGGTCGACCGCTCGGCGGGACCCTCTGCGGTCACTCAAGTCGTGGAACAGGGCAAGGATCGGCTACGCCGTGGTTCCTGGGTCATTATTTTCCCGGAAGGCACACGCATGCGGCCGGGTGAGACGCGTCGCTACGGCGCCAGTGGCGCGCTGTTAGCTTCGCAGTCGGGCTGCCTGATCGTGCCCGTGGCGCACGACGCGGGTTTTTACTGGCAGCGCCGCGGACTGTTGAAGCTGCCGGGCACCATCGATGTCGTCATCGGTCCGCCGATTCAGGCGGCGGGTCGCGATGCGCGCGAGATCAATGCCGAGGCGCAGGCCTGGATCGAAAAAACCGTCGCGGCAATCCGCGCCCGAAAAAAAGGCGGCGAGTGTTAGCTCGCCGCCTTTGATCCAAATCAAGTGCCCAGACTTTTAGAACTTCATCAGTACGTTTACGAAGGCGGTACGGCCTACGTAGTCGTAGCCACTGTACAAGGCCGCGTTACCGACCCGGTTGTATGCGCCAAACGAAATTGGCGGTGGCTCCTTGTCGGAAATGTTGCGCATGCCAACCGTGGCGGTCCACTTGTCGGCTGAGTATTGCAGCGACGCGTGGTAGAGGCTGTACGACGGCACCGCAAACACAAATCGCGGGTCGACAGAACCATCAGCCAGCAGGTTGCCGACCAGCGCATTGCTGTCCATGGCGCTGGTGTACTCGGTGCTCGCACGAACCCGCCACTTGTCCCAGGTGTAGGTGAACTCCAGTTCCGCCGTGGTCTTCGGAGACGTGATCGTACCGTTGAAGTCGATCACGGCTGCCGTCGGAATCGACTGCGAGGTTTGCTCGCGGAACGTCTGCACCTCAAGATTGGTGCGGAATCGGCCGGGACCGATGTCACGCGTGTAGCGCAAGTTGTAATCGATGCCCTGGGCGCCCTGACTTGCGACGTTGGTGTAGGAATCGAATATCGTCAGGCGATTGGTCCCTGCGGTCCGTTGCACGTAGCTGCAATAGCCTGCCGACGTGGCTGACCTGAATCCCGGGTCGTTGTAACAAAGGTTGATCAGGTTGCTGAAGCCGACCCGCGCAACGCCGTTCTTGATACTGATGTCGTAATAGTCAACCGCGAGCGCCAATTCGCCAAAGCCATCCGGGAGGAAATTCGGACGGAAAACCAGCCCCACCGTAAAGTTGTCCGAGGTTTCGGCCTGCAGGCCCTGCGCTGCGCCACCTTGCGAAAACACGGTGATGCCCTGGGTTTGCTGGAAGCCCGCGGGCAGCGCCTCGGATGCGCAGTTGGCTCGGCGAACAGGAGTGACGCCCGGCGCGTCCCAGTTATTGCAGGGATCATTGGCTTGATTCTGAAAGCCCGTTGTCGCACCCAGGAACTGTTCAAACAGTGCTGGTGCGCGATACGACGTGCCGTAGGTGGACCGCAATGACAGCCACTCAACGGGCTTGTACATCAGGGTTGCCTTGTAGGTCTCGTCAGCGCCATACGAATCGTAATCGGTATAGCGGCCCGACAGGTTGACTGTTAGCTCCTTGAAACCCGGCTTGTCGCGCAGCAGCGGCAATTCAAGCTCTGCGTACAGCTCCTTCACCGCATCTTTGCCGCGCGTCAGGGCCGACGCCGTCAGGTTGTAAAGGTTGCTGTTCTGGCTGTCGATGGCCGGTGTGTCATTGATGCGCGACTTGCGATATTCCGCACCGATGGCCATGCGGGCTTCGCCGGCCGGCATGTCAAACACCTTGCCGTCGAGGTTCAGGCTGAGCATGGATTCTTCGTAGATCGTCTTGCCCAGGATGTCGCCCCAGGTGTAGTCGATCCAGTCCTGTGGCAGCTGGCCGCCGATCACCGCCGCGGTGAGCGGTGGCGCCGGAATACAGCCGGTGGTCGGTGTGGTCACATTGACCGCGCAGGTGTAATTCACGCCATTAACCGTGCGCACCAGAACCGGCGACGTGCCCGCAGGCGCGACCACGATGTTAGCCGAATTCAACAACCGGTCGGTTCGCCATGACTGGAAGATGTACTCGGAATCAGACTTGCTGATGCCGAAATACGCGTCGTACTTCCAACCCTCAATCACAAAATCGCCCTTCAAACCGATGCCGCCAATGGCGTAATCAACTTTCTGGCGGCTCTTGTCGTTGCCAAAGCCAACAAACGCGCGAACACCCACTGGGCCATTGACCATGGCCGAGAAGCCCGTGCCACCGATGGTTGAGAACTGCAGATTGGCCGGGATAAAGGGATTCGGGGCTGAGGCGCCGGCAACACCCGTCAGAGTGCTTTTTGGGTAGTCGAGCGACAACTGGCGGAAGCCCACCTGGCTCGATTCGCGACGATTCACGAGGAACATGCCATAGAGCTCGGCATTCCCCAGCGCTTCGAGGTCATAAGAACCTTCGAAATAGCCGACTTTGGTATCAACTGGCGAAATCAGCGAGCGGTTGTACATCCGGGGATCGAAAGTATCGCGAACGTTCAGGCCGTTGGTGCCACCACCGACGCCTTCGTAACCAACGAGGCCGGTGGTCACGGCCGAGTTGGGCCGCCAGCGATTGAAGCTACCCGCAACAGCGCCTGCCGCCGGGACGCCCGGGCCGGTAGCTAACAATGTTGTCGAGACGGTGCTGGTACCCAGCGTGTTAACGGTCACACCGTTGGAACCGGTACCGGTGATCGGGTAACACTTGGCCCGGCCGGTTCGCGGGTCGACGAAATCCGTGCGGGTGACGCCATCCGCTGCAAACACGTAGTCCTGGTTGCACAGCGTCCAGCGCCGATCGCCCAGAGTCAGGTCGGTGCGCTTGTAGACATCGACCGATGCCTTAAGGTGCAGGCGATCCGAGTTCCAACCAAACACGCCGGAAATGCGTGTCTGTTGACCCTCGCCCGCGGTCGGTGTCTTGACGTTGCCTTCCAGCGAAAAGCCGTCGGCCTTGTTCAAGGTGATCACGTTGATGACGCCCGCGATGGCATCGGAGCCGTAGATTGACGATGCGCCATCACGCAGAATTTCAACGCGATCGATGATCGCGCTGGGCAGCACGTTGACGTCGACCGTGCCGACCGAGCCGCGCGTGCCGGCGGGCGCAATGCGGCGTCCGTTCAGCAGAATCAGCGAGCGGCCGGCGCCGAGACCCCGCAGACCGACCGTGTTAGCGCCGGGGCCGCCGTTGGTCACAAAACCGCCGAAGGCATTGTTGATCTGGGCCGAGCCACTGGTAACGCCAGAACTCTGCAGGGTTTCAGTCGTGTTAGACAAGCCGGCGAGCACGGTTTCATCACGAGTGATCAGCTGCAGCGGCGCGGCAGTCTGAAATTCGTCGCGACGCAGGCGTGAGCCGGTAACCAGCACTTCGGTGAGATCGTCATCCGATGCTTTCTTGTCGTCTTTCTTGGCGTCCTGCGCAAAACCCGTCGCGCTGAAGGACAGTACGGCTGAAAATGCTGCGAGCCACGCAGCTCGTGTCAACTGTGACGTTGCCATTTGAATATTGCTCCCGGTAAGAATCTGGTATCGCCCGCGCCACAAAATCGGCACAGGCTCTTAGTGCGGGTAGTGTAGCGAAAACTGCAGCTAGACGGCGGCAATTTGCTGCTTGGCCGCTGGTTGTTGCGCCGGAACGACAATAACGCGCGTGTTATGTCGCCTGCCAAAGGCGATTTTCAATTTATGTGGCAGCGGCGCTGCGCGGGCCAGCCCGACCGCATCATTTTGTTAGAACTACCATCTGTATGACTGCTGCTTCGCGCCGCGCGCTCGATTGAAGCGTCGCGCTGCTCGGTATAATCTTGACGAGCACTCCGGAGGTCATTGATGAACCACATTCTCGTCCGCGCATCCGCGCTCCTCGGCACCTCGCTCGCGCTCGCATCCTCGCAGAGCCTGGCACAGGCAACGCATCAGACCCCTTCAATCTCTTCGGCTCTCGCAACGGAGGCCGCGCGGGTTGCGAAGGATGCATGTCTCAAGATGGGCTTCAGGATTTCGGTCACGGTGGTCGACGCGAGCGGCATCGTGCTCGCGACGCTCCGTGAGGACGGCGCAGCGCCGCACACCGTATTGGCAAGTCAGAGAAAAGCGTACACCGCACTCTCCGCGCGCAAGCCGACCGCAGAGCTCGTGAAGACCGTGACGTCGGCTCCCGACGCTGTCGGCCTGCGTCAGATCGACGGGTTTCTGCTCCTGAGCGGTGGCAATCCGATCAAGGCGGGCGATGCCGTGATCGGCGCGATCGGCGTCTCGGGCGCGCCTGGCCCTGACATGGACGACAAATGTGGGCTCGCGGCACTCGAAAGCATTGCGGGCAAACTGAAGAGCGGTTGAACCGAGCTTCGCGCCGCGAGCACGCGCGCTTGCGTCCGCCATGAAGGCCGCCTATCGCGACACTTCCCGCCGGCGCAGCCTCCTGCAATTCGGCGGCGCGACGGTGCTGCTCGCGGCCACTGGCGCGCTGGGTCGAAACAGGAATGCCGACCCGCTCAGAATTGGAGTGGCCTTGCCGCGCTCCGGCTATTTGAAGGGCGCGGGGGATGCCTGCTTCGAAGGAGTCCGTCTGGCCGCCTTGCTCCTACCGCGGCTGGGCTTCCCTCGCTTCGAGCCGCTCGAGGCCGACACTGGCGAAGGGCTTGAGTCAGCGCGGTCCGCCGCGTTGCGACTGTTCGATGCAGGCGTGTCGATGCTCGTCGGCTGTTTCGATTCCGGGCAGACGGAAGTGGTCGCGGCACTCGCCGAAGAGCGTCGCGTCCCAATGGTGATCAACGTAGGCGCGGCGCCCAGCATCACGGAGCAGGGATATCGCTACGTTTTTCGGGTCTTCCCCGACGCGGTTCGCATCGTCACCGACTCTTACGAGCTGCAGAAGCAGCTCTTCGCCGCGACCGGGTGGGCGCCGAAAAGGGTCGTTGTCATGCACATCGACAACGGACGGGGCATCGATCTCGTCGATCGGCTCTGGCCGCAGAATGGCATGCCCTACGAGAAGGCGCCTTCGATCGCCTACGATCCGCGAGAGATCGATCTTTCCGACGCCGTCGAACGTGCGCGCGACTCGGGAGCGGATGCGCTCTGGACCGTGAGCCGGGCCGACGACGCAATACGCATCGTGCGTGAAGCCGTGCGACTCAAATGGGAGCCGAGGCTCGTGATGTCCTCGAACGCGGGGCTCCACGAGCGCTCCTTCCTCGAGGCCCTCGGCCGGAACGCGGAATACGCGGTCACCTTCGCCCCCTACTACGATCCTCGCAAGCCTCTCAGCGTGCGCCTGCGGGCTGAACTTGCGCGCATGCGCCCAGGAGCGGAGCTTGGAACGCTGCAGGTCTATAGCTTCGAGGCGATGATGGTCGCGCTCGATGCGGCGAGGCGTGCCCGCTCGCGCGAGCCCGATGCGCTCGCCTCTGCACTGCGTGCCACCGACCTCCGAGCCAACGTCTCGCCCGGGCCGGGGATTCGATTCGACGCCAAGGGGCAGAATCGCTCGGTAGGGCTCATCGCCCTGCAGAATCTCCGCGGCCGCGGGCGCGTCGTGCTGCCCAAGGCCTCCGCGGAGGCCGATCCGGTACTGCCCGCTCCCACCTGGTCCGAACGCAGCTGAGACTCATGCGCCCGGCGGCGCCGTTGGACACCAAATCGAGTTCGTGCGGGAATTGTTCACCAGCTGCGGTACTTGATACGGGCACTTGCGCGAAAGTCTCACTTTATGTGGCAGTCGACACGTCTGTTAAACGTCGAGGTTCATGACCGACAGGGCATTTTTTTCAATGAACTCCCGGCGCGGCTCGACCTGGTCGCCCATCAGGGTGGCAAAGATGTCATCGGCCGCGGCCGCGTCCTCGATGCGCACTTGCATCAGGCGACGTACCGCCGGATCGATCGTGGTCTCCCACAGCTGTGCCGGGTTCATTTCGCCCAGTCCCTTGTAGCGCTGGATGGTCTGGCCTTTGCGGGCCTGGTCCATAAACCAGTTCATGGCAGCCTTGAACGAACCCACGTCTTCGCGGTGTCCGTCACGCTCGACATAGGCGCCTACGCCCACCAACCCCTCGAGGGTGCGGCCCAGATCGACGATGCGCTGATACTCAGCGGATTCGAAAAACTCGCGCGGCAGGTATTTGTCGGTTGATGAGCCATGCTCGGTCTTGTGCACCTGGATGCGGGCTACGGCGCCATCCGGTTGCGTGCGCAGCTGCACATCGTAGTTGCGCACACCGTCGAGCTGCGCATTCAGGCGCTCGGCTAACAAACGGGTCCAGTCGCGCAGCCAGTCCGGGCGATCGAAATCAGCGGGCTGGATTGCGGGCAGGTAAATCAGCTGCTCGAGCAGGCGTTCGTCGTAACGACGCGACCAGCGCCGGATGATCGCCAGCGTTTCCATGTACATCCGCGCCAGCAGCTCCAATGCGGATCCGCGCAACACCTCGCCACCGGCACGGGTGTGCAACGCCGACCCATCCAGCGCGGTCGACAGCAGCATCGCGTTCAGCTCGCCGTCGTCCTTGACGTAGACCTCGCTCTTGCCGCGTTTCACCTTGAACAGCGGCGGCTGGGCAATATAGATATGGCCGCGCTCAATCAAGGCCGGCATCTGCCGGTAGAAAAACGTCAGTAACAGCGTCCGGATGTGCGAACCGTCCACGTCGGCGTCGGTCATGATGATGATGCGGTGGTAACGAAGTTTTTCGACGTCGAAATCGTCGCGGCCGATACCGCAACCTAACGCCGTGATCAGCGTGCCGACTTCGGCGGACGACAGCATCTTGTCGAAGCGCGCTTTCTCGACGTTCAGGATCTTGCCCTTCAGCGGCAGGATGGCCTGCGTGCGCCGATCCCGTCCCTGCTTGGCGGAGCCGCCGGCGGAATCGCCCTCGACGATGAAGATCTCTGACAGTGCCGGGTCTTTTTCCTGGCAGTCCGCGAGTTTGCCCGGCAGGCCGGCCAGATCCAACGCGCCTTTGCGGCGGGTCATTTCGCGCGCTTTGCGTGCGGCCTCGCGGGCGCGCGCGGCGTCGATGATCTTCGCGACGATGGCCTTGGCTTCCTGCGGGCGCTCCAGCAGAAACTCGCTCAGCTTGTTAGCTACCGCGGTCTCGACCACGCCCTTGACCTCGGAGGAAACCAGTTTGTCTTTGGTCTGCGAGGAAAATTTCGGATCCGGCAATTTCACCGAGAGAATCGCGGTCAGGCCTTCGCGGGCGTCGTCGCCGGTCGTGGGCACCTTCTCGCGTTTTGCGGCACCCTCTTTCTCGATGTAGTCGTTGAGCGTACGCGTCAAGGCGGCGCGAAAACCGGACAGATGCGTCCCGCCATCTTTCTGCGGAATATTGTTGGTGTAGCAGAACATTGATTCCTGATAGGAATCGTTCCACTGCATTGCGACTTCAATCTGGGTTGAGCCCTCAGTGGTACGAAATGCAAACACAGAGTCATGGATCGCGGTACGCGAACGGTTGAGGTATTTGACGAAGGCCTGCAATCCGCCCTCATGCTGGAAGAGATCGTTTTTGTTTTCTCGCTCGTCGATAAGCTCGATGCGTACGCCGGAATTAAGGAAGGACAATTCCCGCAGTCGCTTGGCTAACAAATCGTAGACGAACGTGATGTTGGTAAAGATCTGCGCGCTGGGCTTGAAGCGCACCACGGTGCCGCGTTCCGTGGTGGTGCCCACTTCCGCCAAAGGCGCCACCGGGTCGCCGAGGCGATATTCCTGCTTGTAGACTTTATGGTCGCGAAAAATCGTCAGATGCAGCACATCGGACAGTGCGTTGACGACCGACACGCCGACACCGTGGAGGCCGCCCGAAACTTTGTACGACGTGTCATCGAACTTACCGCCGGCGTGCAGCACGGTCATGATGACCTCGGCAGCGGAGCGGCCTTCTTCAGGATGGATATCGACCGGAATGCCGCGGCCATTGTCGGTAACTGTGACCGACTCATCCGCATGAATGGTGACCACCACGCGGTCACAGTGCCCCGCCAACGCCTCGTCGATGGCGTTGTCTACGACCTCAAAAACCATGTGGTGCAGGCCGGTTCCGTCATCGGTGTCACCGATGTACATGCCGGGTCTTTTCCGCACTGCATCAAGACCCCTTAAGACCTTGATTTTACTGGAATCGTAGACATCTTTATCGGACATGCGCCACCCTGAGTCAGATGGCACATTATAGCGTTTTTAGCTCGCCTTGTTCCACGTGAAACACTTGGTCCGGGTCGCCAAAGACACGGAAATCGCCGCTAAGCGATGTGACGATGCGTTGAACCTTCAACTCCCCTACCCGTTCGATGAACAGGCGGAGCCGCATGGCATCCAATTCGGCTGCCGGGTCGTCCAGCAGTAGAGTCGGCCGAAGCTGCGCCGTGGCTTGAAGGCACTGCAGTTGCGCCAGGGTCATCGCAACGGCAGCCAGCTTTTGTTGACCTCGGGACAGAACATCGCGGGCCGCATATCGGCCCATTCTGAGTGCCAGGTCAGCCCGATGGGCCCCATGCGTGGTAGTCCCGCGTTCCTGGTCGCGCGCCTCGTCCGCCGCGAGCGCGGCCGCCAATGATTGGCCTGCTGGCCACCCTCGAGAAAAGCTAATCTGCAATCCAAGTCCCAGCAAACTGGCCTCATGTTCCTGCCAATATGGCAACCAGGCTTGGAAAAAGCGCTCCCTTGCTTGGGTCAGCTCCTCCCCCACGCGGCACAGCTCCGTATCCCAAGGTCGGTGGTCGCCGGCAGCCTTCAAGGCTGCATTCCGCTGTTTTAGCGACCGACTGTAGCTGGCCCACTGTGCCGGAAACGGGTGTTCCACGTGGAACACAGCCCAGTCCAGCCAGCGCCGTCGGCGCGCAGAGCCTTCTTCCACGAGCTTGTGTATTTCGGCGTCAATGACTTGAACCGGGAATGCCTCCGCCAGGCCTGCGTAACTGGCCATCGCGGAACCATTGAGTTTGGCGCGCGAACCACGCTTGCGATCAATCTCGAGGCCGCCGTGGTCCTGGGCCGGCTTGTCGTTGCGCCCAAACACCCACAGCCGCTCCGCGCCATGTCGGATCAGCCGCTCGCCGATCCGGGTACGAAAGGATCGCGCGCGGCCCAGCAGAAAAGCGGCTTCCAGCACCGATGTTTTGCCGGCACCGTTGGCGCCGAATACCAAATTGAGGTTGGGGCTGAGCCGGAGTTCGACGCTCTTCAAGCATCGAACTCCGTCCGAGGCCATTTCTATTAGCGCCATCTGGCGCTCCGCGGGCTAAAGCCGCATCGGCATGACAACGTAGCGGCTGCTTGTCGTCCCAAGGCCGGTGACGAGACAACTGCTGTTGGAATCGGACAATCCGACGATCACCCGCTCCGTCTCGATGGCAGCCAAGGCCTCGAGCAGATAGGTGACGTTGAAACCAATTTCCAGCTCCTCCCCCTTGTAGCTGACTTCGATCTGGTCTTCGGCTTCTTCTTGCTCCGGGTTATGCGCCTGGAGAGTTAGCAAGTCATTTTTGACCGCCAATCGAACGCCGCGATATTTTTCGTTGGCCAAAATAGCAGTTCGCTGCAGCGCAACACGGAGCGCTTCCCGATCGGCCTCGATATTGCGGGTTGGGTTTTGTGGGATGACGCGGCTATATTCGGGGAACTTGCCGTCAATTAGCTTCGAAGTGAAGCGAATGTTGCCAATCTGGGCGCGAACGTGACTAGCACCAATGCCCAGCTCTAAAGTGCCGTCCGCCGTCAGGATGCGTTGCAGCTCCAGGACACCTTTCCGTGGGACGATCACCTGTTGTTTGGACTTGCTCGCTTCCTGCAGCCTCGTCTCGCTGATGGCGAGCCGGTGACCATCCGTCGCAACCGCACGCAGCATCTCGCCTTCGGCTTCGAGCAACAAACCGTTCAAGTAATAACGGACATCCTGCTGTGCCATCGAAAAATGGGTTTTATCGACCAGGCGCCTGAACTCCGCCTGCGGCAACATCAGCGTCTGCTGCGAATTGATTGCCTCGACCACAGGAAATTCTGCCGCGGGCAGGGTCGCCAGAGAAAAGCGGCTGCGCCCCGACTTGATTACCAGCTTCTCGCCTTCTTTTGTTAGGTTAAGCGGCGCGCCCTCGGGCAATGAGCGGCAAATATCCAGTAATTTCCGGCCCGGAACCGTTAGGTCGCCGGCCTGACTTACTGTCGCTTCCGCGGTAGCTAACAACTCGACCTCGAGGTCCGAGCCGGTGATGTTCACTTGGCCATTGCGTGCCTGGATCAGCACGTTGGCAAGCACCGGCATGGTTTGCCGGCGTTCTACCACGCCAATAACGCTTTGCAGTGGACCGAGTATCTGGTCACGAGTCGCCGAGATCTTCATATCTCTTAATCTTTCTAGGAATTAATAGGAAGTAGTGATTGTGGAGCCTGTGGACAAGCCGAACAACCGATAAAAATAGTCTTTTTTCAGAGACTTGCTGCAGGCGTGGAATGGGATAACTTGCGGCACACGGCACCGATCCGCTGTGTATCAGCTGGGGACACAAAACCGCACAACCTGGCCACACAGGTTTTGCACAAGTTCACGCACGGAATGCTACCGGGCCAGCGTCCGCAACAAATTGGAGTAGTCCTCCTGAATAGCCTGATCCGTCTCCCGCAGGCCCTTTACGCGTTTGCAGGCGTGCAGCACCGTCGTGTGATCGCGGCCGCCAAAGGCCTCGCCGATTTCCGGCAGGCTATGCCGCGTCAGCTCTTTGGCCAACGACATCGCAACTTGGCGAGGTCTGGCCAGCGAGCGGGTACGGCTGGGTGATAACAGGTCAGAGAGCCGGACTTTGTAGTACTCGGCGACCGCTTTTTGTATGTTCTCGATGGTGACCAGGCGCGACTGGATAGCAAGCAGGTCGCGTAACGACTCCCGCACAAAGTCGATGCTTAAGCCAGCGCCAGTCAGCTGGCTATTGGCGAGAACGCGGCGTAAAGCGCCTTCAAGCTCGCGCACGTTGGAGCGGATGTTTTTCGCTATGAAGAATGCGACGTCTTCGGGTAACCGTACGCCCGTGTCATCGGCTTTGCGGATCAAGATAGCGGCGCAGGTTTCGATGTCTGGCGGTTCTACCGCCACGGTAAGTCCCCAGCCGAAGCGCGATTTGAGGCGCTCTTCCAGGCCAGATACTTCCTTCGGATAGCGGTCGCAGGTCAGGATGATTTGCTTCTGGCCTTCCAGAAGCGCATTGAAAGTGTGGAAGAACTCTTCCTGGGAACGGTCTTTGCCGGCAAAGAACTGGATATCGTCGATCAACAGTGCATCCAGCGAACGATAGGCCGCCTTAAAGTCGTTCATGGTGTTGTGCTTGAGTGCGGTGACCATGTCACTGACAAAGCGCTCCGAATGCACGTACGCAATGCGTGCGTTAGGGTTACCGCGCAACATCGCGTGCCCGACCGCCTGCATCAGATGCGTTTTGCCGAGCCCAACCCCGCCATAAATGAACAATGGGTTATAGGCCTTGCCCGGATTTTCGCCGGTTTGCTGGGCGGCGGCCTTGGCCAGCTGGTTGCTCTTGCCGACCACAAAATTGTCGAAAGTGAAGGCGGAGTTGAGGCGGCCACCAATGACAATGCCCTCGGCACGGGCCGGGCCAAAGCCGGTCGGTTTCCAGGCGGCTGAGGGGCCCACGGCTGGGCCAGCCGCGAAAGCATGTACCGCCGGCGCCCGGTCCATATCGCCGACATCCACGGTCACGATCGGGGCCTGCGGACCCGCGAATTGCCGCAGCAGCTCAGCAATACGGGGTAAAACGTTGCTACTGACCCAGTCGACGACGAAACGATTGGGCGCGAGCAAACGCAGGGCCCCGACACCCTCAACCGCCATGAGCGGCCGCACCCAGGTGTTAAATTGCTGGGGAGGGAGTTCATCTTCCAGCGCCGCGGCGCATTGTGCCCAAAGCTCTGCCGCCACGTTTCTCGCCTTGACTGAAGCCGTTGTTCGGTAAAAAAGGGGGCGGAAGTCTATACCCTACCGCAGTATTTGTATTGACACCTCTGGCCGCCCGAACGTACCCTTCCGGCCCTTTTTTGAAGCAAAATCAATAGTTAGAGCGTCAACATGAAACGCACATATCAGCCCAGCAAAATTCGTCGCAAGAGGACCCACGGGTTCCGTGCCCGCATGGCGACCCAAAATGGGCGCAAAGTGCTTGCCCGGCGCCGCGCCAAGGGCCGCAAGAAGCTCATTCCCTGACGTTGCGACAACCCCCGACGCTGCAAACATCCGCAACACGGCAAACAGCCGCTGCACGGCCGCTCAAGCTGGCGCGCGCGCAGCGCATGTTGCGCAAGGCGGATTTTGATGCGGCGTTCGCGGGAGGCCGCCGTATTTCTGATGCAATGTTTGTCCTGACCATCAAAGCGCCGGCCGCGGCGCCGAATCGCGCGCTGCGCGCCCGCATAGGCCTGGCGATTGCCGCCAGGATCATCGGCAATTCCGTGGCGCGTAATCGGGTGCGCCGCACCGTGCGCGAATCTTTTCGCCTGCATCAGCATGAACTGCCGGCGGTCGATATCATCGTTTCGGCAAGAGCGCCGGCGCGCGGCGCGGAGCGCGCCCGGCTGCGCGCCAGTCTGACGCAACTCTGGCAGCAGGTAATCAGGCAATGCGCGCCATCCTCCGCGGCCTGATCCGCGTTTATCAATTGTTCATCAGCCCTTTGTTAGGGCCGCGCTGCCGTTTCTGGCCCAGTTGTTCGGAATACGCGCGCGAGGCGCTGGCATTACATGGCGCAGCGCGCGGCAGCTTGTTAGCAGCCCGGCGCATCCTGCGCTGCCACCCTTTTCATCCGGGCGGCATCGACCCGGTACCCGGCAGTTGCGACTGCCATCCGAAAGAGACAGCAAGCACGTGAACGAAGGCAATTTACGCATATTCCTGTGGATTGGCCTGGCGCTGGCGCTGTGGCTCAACTACGAGACCTGGCAGAAAGACTACGCACCCGCAGCAGCGGCGGTCACTGCAACTCAAGCTAACAAACCAGCCGCGCTGGATGCCGCAATCCCACAGGCGCCGGCCAGCGCGGCGGCTAGCGCGCCGCCGGCCGCAACCACCACCACCGCGGTTCCCGCACTGACTGCGACGGTGCCGGGCGTCGCTGTGGAAACGCCAACTGAGCCAGTTGTTAGCAACGCCGCCAGCGCCGCGGGCGGTGGCCCGGTTCGCGTCATCACCGACGTTCTGGATATTGACATCGGGCTGAGCGGCGGCGAGCTGCAGCGCGCCGACCTGCTGAACTATCCGCAGGTTAAGGGCGAGAGCAGGCCGGTGCGTTTGTTTGACCGCGCGGCTACCGAAGGGTTTTATGCGCTGCAGACTGGACTCGCCCCGGCGGCCGCCGGCGCAGCGGGCGCCGCATTTCCCACGCACCTGGCGCAATTCGCTGCCACGGCAAAAGAATATCGGTTGACGCCCGGAGCACAGGAATTACGCGTTCCCCTGACCTGGACCGACGGGCAGGGCGTCACTGTTACTAAGACGTTCGTTTTTAAACCTGGCCAATATCGGGTCGATCTGGAGTACCAGATCCAGAACCGCTCCGCTGTGCCGTTCGTGGCTGCTCCCTACGCGCAGATCCTGCGTGACGATATTCAGCCGGAATCCTCGATGTTCAGCGTACAAAGTTATTCGTACAAGGGGCCGGCGTACTACGACGGCACCAAGTACACCAAGCTCGCGCTCAAGAGCGAGGACAACCACAAACTGTCCAGGGACCTGACCGGCGGCTGGATCGCGGGCATGGAGCACCATTTCGTCAGCGCCGTGGTGCCGGATCCTGGCAAGAGCTACCACTACGACATCAAGGTCAGTGGCCGGCAATACCTGATATCGGTGTTAGGTCCGGCGCAGGCGGTGGCGAGCGGCGCCGACGCCAAAATCGACGAGACTCTATTCGTTGGCCCGAAACTGCAGGCGCAGTTGCAACAGACGGGCGTCGAGCTCGACCGCGTGACCGATTACGGCATGCTGACGATTCTGTCGCGACCGCTGTTCTGGTTGATCGAAAAGGTGCACGGACTGCTCGGTAATTGGGGTTGGGCGATTTTGATCACCACCTTGCTGCTCAAGCTCGCGTTCTACCCGCTGGCCGAGACCGCCGGCAAATCCATGGCCAAGATGCGCGTGTTAGCTCCGCGGATGAAAGCGCTGCAGGAGACCTACAAGGACGATCGCGAGAAACTCGGTCGCGCAACCATGGAGCTGTACCAGAAAGAGAAGATCAACCCACTCGCGGGCTGCCTGCCGATGCTGATCCAGATGCCGGTATTTCTGGCGTTCTACTGGGTTTTGCTGGAAAGCGTGGAAATGCGCCAGGCGCCTTTCATGGGTTGGATCCAGGATTTATCGTCGCGCGATCCGTTCTTTGTACTGCCAGTGCTGAATGCGATCGCCATGTACGGCCAATTCAAACTCAATCCGCCGCCGCCGGATCCGATGCAGGCCAAGATTTTTCAGTTCATGCCGCTGGTCGTCTCGGCGACGTTCGTGTTTTTTCCGGCCGGCCTGGTGCTGTACTGGGTTACCAGTACCTTGCTGGGAATCCTGCAGCAGTGGAACATCAACCGGCGCATTGAGGCCGTGCAGGCGAAGGTTAAGGCGGGGTAACCGGTTTTGTGGACGCGCGGCCCCGTAAAACCCGCTGCTGTTTGCTCGCAATCGCGCGCGCGGTCGATGACGTCGTGGACTCCAGGTGATCGAATGTGTCCAAGCTCGTAGCCCGAACGAGGGTACGCCGTTAGGGGCGAGCGATTGCGAGCCGGGCATCAGTCCGCTCCGCCATGCCGCGCCCCCGAATATCCCTTTCGCCAATTTCTTGGACTATGATCGAGCCATGGCGCACGTGGACACGATTGCAGCGATTGCGACCGCGCCGGGCCGCGGCGGTATCGGCGTCGTGCGGGTTTCAGGCCCGAAAGTACCGGAGATTGCAGCCGTCATATGCGGCGACCTGCCGGCCGCGCGGCGCGCGGTGCTAACAGCGTTCCGGGACGCCGCCGGCGAGCCGCTGGATGTGGGCATGGCGATCTTCTATCTCGCGCCGCATTCCTACACGGGCGAACACGTGTTGGAACTCCAGGGCCACGGCGGCCCGGTGTTGCTGGAAGCGGTGCTGGATCGCATGGTCGAGCTGGGCGCGCGGCGCGCGCGGCCAGGGGAGTTCACGGAGCGCGCGTTTCATAACAACAAGATCGACCTGGCACAGGCCGAGGCCGTGGCAGATCTGATTGATGCGGATTCGCGCGCGTCGGTGCGCGCCGCGATGCGCTCCTTGCAGGGCGAATTTTCCAACATGGTGGCCGGGCTTATTGATGCCGTGACGGATTTGCGCAGCTACGTTGAGGCCGCAATCGACTTTCCGGAGGAAGAGGTCGATTTTCTGGGCGATGGAGAAGTGGCTGAGCGTCTGCTTAATGTGCGCAGTCATTTCGAAGCGGTCGGTCAGGCGGCCCGCCAGGGGCGCCTGTTGCGTGAAGGGATGACGCTGGTCATCGCGGGCCCGCCTAACGCGGGCAAGTCCAGTTTGCTGAATCGGCTCGCCGGGCATGATGCGGCGATTGTCACCGACATGCCGGGTACTACGCGCGATGTGCTGCGCGAGCGGATCGACCTCGATGGTCTGCCGCTGCATGTGATCGATACGGCTGGCCTGCGCGAGGCTAACGATGCAGTCGAGCGCGAGGGCGTGCGGCGTGCGCGTGCGGAAATCGCGCGGGCAGACCGCCTGCTGTTTGTGGTTGACGCGCATATCGATCCGCAGGCCGCTGCGTACCTGGAGGAACGCCACAAGCTGCCTGCTGACGTGCCTGTTACGCTGGTGCTGAACAAGTGCGATCTCGCAACGGGGATTCCCGTGGCCGACACGATGGCGGGACCGCCACGAATTGCCGTGTCGGCGTTACGTGGCGACGGTCTCGACCTGTTGCGCGCGCATCTCAAGGCGACGGTGGGTTTTGAGCCCCCGGGCGCCGGCACGATCTCGGCACGCCAGCGACACCTTGACGCGTTGGCGCGGGCGCGCGAGCACGTTGAGAGTGCGGCCATCCGGCTGCAGGAGCGGCGCGGCGGCGAGCTGGTCGCGGAGGAGTTGCGCCTCTCGCAACTGGCGCTTGGCGAAATTACGGGCGCTGTCAGCGCCGACGATTTGTTAGGCCGGATCTTCAGCAGTTTCTGCATCGGTAAATGATCGGCCACCGCGTTACGCTGCCGCCCGATCAGCGGCAGACCCTGCTGGCGGTTTTTGGATCAGAAGTAGATCTGGTGGAGATCTACGAGCATTCCTGGTTTGCGCGCTTCCACGCGCGGGCGCTGGCCACGACGCGCCGGCGGCGAATCTATCTGCGCGGCGGGGCCCGCCTATTCTTTGAGCGGCCTGATTTCGTTCTGCACGAGTACTGCCACGTATTGCGGCAATGGGAGACGGGCGAGCTCACGGTGTTTCGCTATCTGCTCGAGTGGTTCCGGCGTGGCTATTGGGATAACCGCTTCGAAATCGAGGCGCGCGAATTTGCTGATGATCACCTGCACCGCTTCCGCGCCTTGTTAGCACGCAATCGGGCTGAGTTGCGCCAGCAGAACGTAGACGGGTCGCGAAGCGCCTGAGCGTGCGCCTAGAGTGGCGCGTCGCCCGGCGACGTTGGCGGCGTGGATCGCCCGGTGACGATATAGAAAATTATCAGGGCCGCGCCGATCGCTGCCAGGATGCCGCCCGGGAGTTGTAGCTCGGCTGGCATGATGGTCACGCTCGAGATCAGCAGTGCGATGCCGATTCCCAGGCAAACCAGTCCTTGAAGTAAAAATCGGGAAGCAGGCTTTTTGCCCCGGCCGGCGTCGTCTCCCGCATCCGACGCCAGGCCAGACGGTAACTCGATGCCCTTTTCAATGGCGGCCATGCGCTCCCGATGGCGCTGTTCCAACGCCTGAACGCGCGCGCGATGTTGGGTAATGACCGACACGATGGCCAGGCCAATCCCCATGAAAACCGCCACCAGGGGTATCAACACACCAATTTCTGAAACAGTCGTTTCCATATGTTCCTCGCTTAGATTCCTAACAATGATTGCATGAATTCGATGATGCCTGGCAGTGCCCCGGCGTGCTGATTTCCGAGCCAGAATCCAAGCGCCAGGGCCGCGAAAACCTCCAGGCCACTGGACCAGGGACGGCTGAGATGCGCATTCATGCTGGTTTAGACTCCCGCCGCGGGCGACTGGTTACAAAAAATTTGCTGAAACCCGAGGATCCGGGTGCGCGTCTAATAGTGAGCGGGTGAAATGGACGATGAAATTCTGCAGTGGGTGCGCGAGGGCCGGCGTGACGACGCAATCGCACGGCTGCTGCCTGCCTACCGCGAACGTGTCTTTGCTCTGTGCCTGAGCATGGTCGGCAACCGCGCGGCTGCTGAGGATATCGCCCAGGAAGTGTTCGTAAAGATCTGGCGGGCATTGCCCGCGTTCGACGGACGGTCGGCGTTGTCGACCTGGATCTATGCGATCACGCGCAATGCGGCTTGGTCGGCGCTGCGCAGCCGGCGCGCGGGCGGATCGCTGACGGAGCCGTCGATGTTAGCTGAAGTAGAAGTCAGGGCGGTCGAGGCATCCGGCGCCGGTCAATATGGCGCGATCGAGGCGGACACGGACGCGCGACGAGTCGAGGGCTGGGTAGCCCGGCTGCCGGAAAAACAGCGGCAGGTGGTGCGGTTGTTCTATTTGCGCGAATGTTCGGTCGAACAAGTTGCGGAGATGTCGGGTATGCCAGTCGGGACCGTGAAAACGCTGCTGCATCGGGGGCGCGAACGCTTGCGCGAGTTGGCGGGAGTGACTCAAACATGAATCTGGAACAGAAACTGCAGCAGCATTTCGCTGTCATGCGAGCGAGCACGGATTTCGATGCACGGGTGCTGGCGCGCATCGCCAACGTTGCGCAGCCTGCCGGCGATCCGGCGGCGCGCCGCGCGGCGGAACTCGCTACATACTCGCAAACGCGCCAGAGTCTTTCCAGAGAATGGCTGGAGAGCATGGCCTGGATCGCGGTTTTCAGCGTCCTGGCCGTGCTGGTGGCCCCGCATGTGATCCCACTGGCGACGGAGCTGACTCAGGCGAGTGCCCGAACCCTGGGTGGTATGCCGCTGCGGGGGGTGAGTTTCGGCGAGTTGCTGGTGCTACTGGCGCTGGCGACCTGGTTTGCTGTGCATCAGCCGAGGATGGCTTCGCGCTGGTAGAGCCGGCTGACAATCCAGCAGACGAAAAATCCAGCTAACAGACAAACTCCCGCCGACAGCAGCATCCAGGCCAGCGGCAGCGTTTCGCCGCGCAGCGCGGCCATCAATTGAAAGTGTTGGCTGAGCGACGGGATTGCCATCGTGGCAAGGCTCGGTTTGAGCCCTAACACGGAGGCGATCGCAAGCGGCAGGGTCGGTACCAGCATCGCGAGGCCGAGCCAGCTCTGTGCCTCGCGATAGCTGCGCGTAAAGCTGGCGATCAGGGTCATGAGGCCCGCGCCGAGCGGGATAAAGGGTGCCGTGGTGGCAATCATGTGCAGCACCACGGACGGGTTGAAGTCCACCGCGATCCCCGCACCGTCGAGCCTTGTGTGCGACAACGCAAAGGCGGTGGTACTCAGGGTCAATACCAGGCTGATCAGCATGAAGGCGCAGCACGCGAGAATCTTGCCGTACACAATGTGCGCACGGGCGATCGGCGTGGTCAGCAGCGGCTCCAGCGAACCGCGCTCGCGTTCGCCGGCGGTCGCGTCTATTGCCAGATACATGCCGCCTAACAGCATCGCGAACATGACGATATAGCTGAGCATACCCAGTACTGTTCCGGCACGGCTGCGCGGCGTGGACACGTCAATACCCTGCACGATAACGGGCACGATCACCGCGGGATCGACGCCGCGCGCAAGCAGCCGCAGCTGCGCGATGGTCTGTCCGTACTGAGTTACCAGCGAGGTGACGCGCCGTAGCGAGCGGGCGTCGTCCAGGTTGGCCGCGTCGTAGTATAGATAAACCGGAGCAGGTGACTGCGCGGCCAGGAGCGCGCCGAAATCCTCCGGAATGGCCAGCACCAAACGCTGTTGACGCGATTGCACCGCCTGCTGTGCGGCCTCGTCGCTCAACGTGACCGCAGTGACCTCGACGCCGTAGCCCTTGAGGTAGCTCAGCAGGTTGGGTGCGCGCTCGGCATGCACCACCGCGACCGGCAGCGGCTTATCCAGCCGCTCCTGTTCGCGCTGCGCGACAAACTGCAACAGGCCTGAGAGCATCAGCGGCCCCAACACCGGACCTAACAGCAATGCCGTGGTGAGCGTGCGCCGGTCACGCAGGTTTTCGAGGAACTCCTTGCGGAAAATGGTCCAGATTGTGCGCATCAGAGCAGGCCTTCGGCATCGCCGATCAAGCTTACAAAAGCGTCTTCGAGATGGGCGGCACCGGCGCGCTCACGGATCGCATCCGGGGTGCCAGTAGCCAGCACCCGGCCGCCGGCGATTACCACGACCTCTTCGCACAGCCAGGCGATTTCCTGCATCACGTGGCTGGAGAACAGCACGCAGTGGCCCGAATCGCGCAGCCGATAGAGCAGCGCCCGCAGATTGCGCACCGCCATCACATCGAGGCCGTTGGTGGGCTCGTCCAGCAAGATGTTCTTCGGACGATGCACCAGCGCGCGCGCCAACGCGGTCTTGATGCGCTGGCCCTGCGAAAAGCCCTTGACCCGCCGGACCGCAAACTCACGCATGTCGAGCTGCTCGATCAGCTCATCGGCGCGTTGCAGACGTTCGGGACGCGGCATGCCATGGAGTTCGGCGAAATACAGGATGTTTTCGCGCGCCGTCAGGTTCGGGTAGAGACCCGACTGATGCGTCAGCACGCCAATCGCGCGCCGCGCCGCCAGCGGGTCGGCGCGCGTATCGACGCCATCGATCAGCGCCGTGCCACTCTGCGGCGCCAGGATGGTCGACAGCATGCGCAGCGTGGTGGACTTGCCCGCGCCGTTAGGACCTAACAAGCCGGTGATGCGGCCATCGGGTGCGGTGAAGCTCACGTCGCGCACCGCCTCGACGGCGCCGAAACTTTTGCGGAGTTGGCGGGCTTCAATCATGCGCGACGATTCAGGGCGCGGGCCCGGCGGGCGTGGTGAAGAACGGCAGCGGCTTTAGTGCGCCGAGGCAGCGCGTTTCGAGCGTCTTCACGTCGTCGCCGCGAATGAAATCCGCCATGATCCGATCCATGCAGGGCAGGCCGAGCTGTCCGTGGCCCATGCCCGGGACCTCGATATGGCGAGCATTGGTCAGCTTGGCCATCGCGCGGCGGGCATACGCGGACGGCGTGACCGGGTCGTTGCCACCGGACAGCAGCAGCACCGGCGTATTGGATGCGACCGCACTAAAAAGATCCGGATCCACGGGCCCGCGCGGCCAGGCGGAGCAGAGGCGGCGGATGCCATCGATCTGAGCGGTGCCGATAAACGTGGCGGCCATCTGGTCGCGATCGACCGGCCGACTGTCGATGCGGGCGTCATCTTCGGCGCACATGACACTGTTGTGCATGCCCATGGACATTATTTTTTGCAAGGGCCGTGCCGCCAGCAGTGTCTGCGCCGCGAGTGCGCGGTAATCCTCGTGCCGGGCTGCCTGCGACAATGCCAGTGGCAGCAGCGCCGCGCCTTGCGGTGTGTAACTGTTGAGACGCAACACCACTGCGAGCTGCAGCGGATCAAATTTGATTTTGCGGCGCTCGCCGGTACGCGGATCGGCAATTTCCACGTCGATGGGGCTGTCGTGGACCCGGGCGCGCACTTTTTCGTAGTCCGCCAGCGGATTCGGGAAGCTGCCAGAGCAGGCGCTGTCCTTGCGGCAGCGCTCGAGGATCTGGCGCAGCGCCGCTTCGGCATCGAGCGCGATGCCTTCGGGGAGCACCGCGTCCGGTGCCACGACGCCGTCGAGAATGACGCGCCGCGTGTTAGCCGGGTAGCGCCGCAGATAATGCTGCGCGACCCGCGTGCCATAGGAGACGCCGTACAGGTTCAGTTGCCGGTAACCTAACGCCGCGCGCACGGCATCCAGGTCGCGCACCGCGACGCTGGTGGTGTAGAAGCGCAGGTCTGCGTTCCTGGCGAGCTGGTCGCGGCAGGCCAGCACCAGCTCCTGCAGGCGGTCATCGTCCGCGTTGTAGGTGTCTTCCTCGTCAAAATCGCAATTCAGCGGCGCCGACTCGCCGGTACCGCGTTGATCGAGCAGCAGGATATCGCGGTCCTGGTTGATGCGCGCGAAGGCCGCCGCGCTGGACGCGTACATGACGCTGGCGGACATGCCCGGCCCGCCGGCTAACACGGTCAGCGGGTCGGGTTGCCTGCGGGAACTGACAGCCGGAATGCGTGCGACATGCAGGCGGATTTGGCGGCCCTGCGGTTTGGCGCGGTCCTCCGGCACCGTCAGCCACGCACATTCGGCCTTGACCGAGGATATTCTGGCCGGATGTTCGAGGCGACAGGGCGCAAATACGGGCTTGGCGGCGGCCGTGGGACCGGCACCTAACGCAGCAACAAGCAGTACAGGGCTCAGTAGTATTGTTAGCAAGCGGGGCATGGTGCGGGCGGCATTGTGCTATGAAAGGTCTGCCCTTGTCGCCTGTTCTCGACTACAATGCCTGCCCCAAAATCATGCGGCACCCAGAGCAATTTGATGTGATCGTGATCGGTGGCGGCCATGCCGGCACCGAGGCTGCGCTTGCGTCCGCACGCATGGGCGCACGCACGCTGCTGCTGACGCAGAACATTGAGACACTGGGGCAGATGAGCTGCAATCCGGCCTTCGGTGGCATCGGCAAGGGCCACCTCGTCAAGGAGATCGATGCGTTAGGTGGCGCGATGGCGCGCGCCGTCGATCGCGCCGGCATCCAGTTCCGCACGCTGAATTCCAGCAAGGGTCCGGCAGTGCGTGCGACACGCGCACAGGCCGATCGGGTGCTGTATCGGCGCGCAATTCGCGGCCTGCTGGAGAACCAGCCGGGACTCGCGATTTTTCAGCAGGAAGTCGCGGATCTCGCGCTCGACTCCGGGCGCGTCACTTCCGTCACCACGACGAGCGGTATCGAATTTCGCGCGCGCGCCGTCGTGCTCACCGTCGGCACGTTTCTCGGCGGGCGAATTCACGTGGGTCTCGACAACTACCAGGGTGGGCGCGCCGGCGATCCGTCATCTAACAAACTGGCAACGCGCCTGCGCGAACTGAAGTTGCGCGTCGGTCGCCTCAAGACCGGCACGCCGCCGCGCATCGATGGCCGCAGCGTTGATTATTCCGGCCTCAGGGATCAGTGGAGCGATAACCCGATCCCGGTGTTTTCGTATCTTGGGCGTTCCAATGATCACCCGAGACAAGTGCCTTGTTTCATTACAGGTACAAATGAACGTACGCATGAGATCATTCGTGCCGCGACCGACCGCTCGCCGATGTTCACCGGCAAGATCGAAGGCGTGGGTCCGCGTTATTGCCCATCGGTCGAAGACAAGGTCGTGCGCTTCGCCGACAAGACCTCGCACCAGATTTTCATCGAACCCGAGGGCCTCGATACCCACGAGATTTACCCGAACGGAATTTCGACCAGCCTGCCCTTCGATGTGCAGCTCGAATTCGTGCGCAGCATTGCGGGTTTCGAGCGCGCGCATATCACGCGGCCGGGTTATGCGATCGAGTACGACTACTTCGATCCGCGCGATCTGAACGGGAGCCTCGAGACCAAGGCGATCGCGGGATTGTTTTTCGCGGGCCAGATCAACGGCACGACCGGCTACGAAGAAGCCGGTGCGCAGGGCATCCTGGCCGGCATCAATGCCGCGTGCCAGGTGTCGCAGCGCGCGCCCTGGGTGCCGACGCGCGCTGAGTCCTACATCGGTGTGCTGGTCGACGATCTTATTACCCGCGGCACGCGCGAGCCCTATCGCATGTTCACCAGCCGCGCCGAGCATCGGCTGCTGCTGCGTGAGGACAATGCCGATCTGCGCCTCACGCCCAAGGGCCGCGAACTTGGCCTGGTCGGCGATGAGCGCTGGGCGTTGTTCGAGGCCAAACGCGATGCGACCGCTCGCGAGATTGCGCGACTGCAAGCCCGGCGCATTCAGCCGGCACAACACCCCGCCTGGGAACAACGCGTGTTAGGTACCGCGCTGACCCGCGATGCGACCCTGTTCGATCTGCTGCGCCGGCCCGAAGTGAGGTACGCGGATCTCGCCGAGTTCGATCACCGCGACGAACCCGGACCGATGGCGTTGTTAGCGGCGGCCGACGACCGGCTGCCCGCGCAGGTCAGCGCCCAGGTTGAAGTGCGCGCCAAGTACGCCGGCTACATCGAGCGTCAGGAAACGGAAATAGAGCGCCAGCGCGATCACGAGGCCACGCAGCTACCGCGCGACATCGACTACGCGCGCGTGGCGGGGCTGTCAAATGAAGTGCGGCAGAAGCTTGCGGACGTGCGGCCGGAAACCGTGGGCCAGGCGGCGCGGGTGCCTGGGGTAACACCGGCGGCGGTGTCCTTGTTGCTGATTCATTTGCGGAAGAAGAATCGGGCGGCGTGAAGAGATTGTGGTTGCCGTGATAGCACGGCCTCACATCAGGCTCGCAATCACTCGCCCCTGACGGGGTACCCTCGTTCGGGTTACGAGCTTGGACACATTCGCTCACCTCGAGTCCAAAACCTCATCGACCGCGCTCGCAACGCCCTCACTCGGCGAGCTCCAGCTCGCTGATCTGCGGCTGTGCTATCACGGCAGTCGTAAGCTCCTTGCGCCCGACGTTTCTTCCGTGGATAAAAGTCCATGAGAACCGCCTCCTTGGCGGAGGGACTATCAGGGCGTCGTTGGGTGCACACAAATTGGCGATCAGCGCACCTAACAAAAATGCCCGGGACAGGTCTGACGGATCTGGGTGTCGCTGCCAGGCGGTGGTCATGTTGACGCGAGCTGGAGCGCGCCGAGGGTGATCGTCGCGAGCGCGGTCAATGACGTCATGCTCTGGCGATACCCGAATGTGTCCAAGCGAGCAGATCATCCGAGGGCACCCTGTCAAGGGCGCGCGATTGCGAGCGACCAACGTGGCCACCACCTGCCAGCGGCGGCTGATCGATCGAACTGGCGGCGGTATTTGTCAGGTATAGCCGCGTCGCCCAAGTCCCGTCGGCGGCCCCTTGAAGCCGTTAGGCCGCAGTGCTTTCGCCTTCCAATCGTACGCCGGATTCTCGGGCGGGACGTCCTGCGCGAACGCGCCCCAGGTCTCGACGCGCTTGTTGTCGGATTCCCACTCGGGCGGCAGCTCGAAATATTCGGGCGCGTGCTTTTCGATGTAGGCGCGCACCTTGGGCGGAACTTCATCGAGTCCATTCAAGCCTTTGTGCGAGTGCATGCGGCCGAACAGCGTTAGTCCGCGCTGCTCGTGCTTGCCCATGCGCATCCACGGCCAACACTCCGACATGCGCGAGAAGCCGGCACGCATGCGCGCCACCGGTATATCGCGGTCTTCGGTTTCCTTGAGGCTCGCGTACATCACAAAGTGTTCCGACGGCGTGATGCGAGGGCCGGTGGAATAGGTGGGCCAGCCTTCGGGCGACACGGGATTGGTGTAATCGTGCGCGTAGTCCCACTGCAGCATCAGGTCGTCGCCATAACGTGAGAACGGCAGGCGGAACGGGTATTTGCCGTCGGCGTCCGGGAACACAGTGCCTTCGTTCATCGTGGTGGGTGTGTCGCCGGCGCCGCCATAGGCGAACTTCGGCACTTCGGTGGTCAGCTTGCCGGCGATCAGGCGATTGTAGAAATGATAGACCTCGCAGCGCTCGCCGGTCAGTGGGTTGTCCCAGGTTTCGAGGACGTCGCCGCTGCGCAGATCGGTGAAATAGCCGGTCTCGCGCGACTTGATCTTGAGGAAGCCCCTGGGATCGTGCTCAGCTAACAAGACGCCGGTGCCTGTGTAACCGAATACGGGAATCAGGCGCTTGCCCGGGATGCGCATGTACATGAGTCCGTGAAAACCGCCGATCACGGGCTTCTCATACCCCGACCAGATCTTGCCGAAGGCATAGAGGTTGTCGATCGGATCGTTGAAATCGAGCGCGATGCGGCCGCGCTTCCTGCCTTTCGCCGGCGCGGCGAGCGCGCCGCCTGCACCCAGCGTTGCCGCGAGCGTACCACCTAACAAGCCGCTGAGTGCGGTGCGGCGACCCATGAGGATATCCGGGCCCAGAAAGCTGGAAAACATCGCGCACTCCTTGGTAAGTACTCAGGCGGTATGCATGATTAACAGCACTGCCGGAGACGCGCAACAGCGATGGCATGCACTGGCCCGCTCGCGGATACCCGCGGCGGTGGTGTAGTGTGCAACCATGAAAAGCAAGCAGCTTGGGTCGGTTCTGATTAGCCTCAGTTTGTTGTGGCTGGTTGCCTGCGGGCAGCAATCCGCGGGCAAGGCAGGCGTGAATGGCGCGTCGGCCACCAAGATGCTGGTACGCGGGCTGGGGCCGGAACCGGATTCTCTCGATCCGCAGAAAGCGCGCAATTTTGAGTCCGCGACGGTGCAGCGCGACCTGTTTGAATGCCTGACAACGCTCGACAAGTCGGCGGCACCGGCGCCGGGTGCCGCCGAATCCTGGACGACGAGCGCCGATGGCAAGACCTACACTTTCACGCTGCAGGCTAACGGACAATGGTCAAACGGCGATCCGGTGGTGGCTGAGGATTTCGTCGCCGGATTGCGCCGGCTCGTGGACCCGGCGACTGCGGCGCAATACGCGCAGGTGGTCGACATCATCAACAACGCGCCCGACATCATCAGCGGGCGCAAGCCACCAGATTCTCTGGGGGTTTCCGCGCCCGATGCACGCACCGTCGTCATCAAGCTGACAAACCCGGCGCCATACCTGCTCGGCCTGCTGTCGCATCCATCGACCTGCCCGGTGCACCGCGCGACGCTGGCGCGTTACGGTGCGGACTTCATCAAGCCCGGCAATCTGATCGGCAATGGCGCCTTCTCACTTGTTAGCTGGAAGCAGGGTTCGGAGCTGGAGCTGCGCCGCAATCCGCGCTACTGGAACAACGCAGCGACAAGGCTTGATGTCTTGCGCTACATAGATACCACCGACGTCGACACGGAATTCAAGCGTTTCCAGAGTGGCGAGCTGCATATCACTGCGGTGGTGCCGCGTGGCCAGTTCGAAGCGATCCAGCGCGACTACGGCGCGCAGCTGCGGATCACTCCGCAGCTCGGGACCTATTTTTACGGGTTTTCGATGGACCGCGAGCCATACAGGAGCAAGCCGGGCCTCAGGCGCGCGTTGTCGCTAGTGATCGATCGCGAGCGGCTGGTGCGGCACGTGACGCGCGTTGGCGAGCTTGCAGCTAACAGCTGGGTGCCACCCGGCACATTCAATTATGAAACCCAAAGCCTGGATTTCGCGACGCGGCCGATGACGGAGCGTATTGTCGACGCGCGCAAGCTCTATGCCGAGGCTGGCTACAGCGCCGCACGGCCGTTCAAGGCGACTCTTTTGTATAACAGCGCGGAGATCCATACGCGGGTTGCGCTCGCCGTGACCGGCATGTGGAAGGAAGCGTTAGGTGCAGAGGTGCGCCCCGAGGCGCGCGAGATGAAGGCGCTGCAGGCCGATATCGACGCGCGCAAGGCGGAGATCTATCGCCTCGCATGGATCGGCGATTACAACGACGCCTATACCTTCCTGCAGTATTTCAAAGGCAACTTCGGCATCAACACGGCGCGGTACCAGAGCGCGGAGTACGATCGATTGCTGACAAGCGCGGCCGCGGAAGCGGACCCGGGCCAACGTCGCGAGCTGCTGCAGAGCGCGGAGCGCGTGCTGTTGACCGACCAGCCGCTGATACCGCTTTTTTTCTATGTCAACAAGCATCTCGTGAGTCCGCGCGTGCGTGGCTGGTACGACAACGTGATGAACGTGACGTACAGCAAGGATCTGGATCTCGGTCCTTAGCGCTGCTCGTCGTCATTCACGACTTCCGCGCAGCGCTAAGAAGCGAACGGCGACCCCCGGCCGCGGCCGCGGGTTGAGCCGGACAGGGTCGTGAACGAGCCCGGGAACGAACCTTGCGGAGTCAGCGGCTGGAGGCCGACGTTCTGCTGTGAAAACGGCGCAGCGCGCCGGTGGTTGACGCGTCTGTCAGTCGTGGACGCTGGCGGTGCGCAGCTGGCCCATCTGCGGGCGAAACTGTACGCGGGCGCGGTGCCCCTCGAGGATCTGGCGATCAACGATCTGGACGCCGGCGTCAGCCAGCCAGTCGGCGGCAAACTCCGCGACTGACTGCGCGATGGCGGACAGGGCTGGGTCGTGGCGCGGGCAGTGCGTCAGGATCTTGCCCTGCCAGTACTGTGCCCGTGGCGATGTGGCGCGCAGCGCGGCCAGAGCCTGTTCCAGCAGCAGCAGGTCCGCCGCCAGCACCACATCTGTTAGCTCGATTTCGACCGACTTGTCGGGCATCGCCTTGAGGTGCAGCAGGGCGCCGGGCTCGAACACAGCGTCATAAATGCAAATGCCAATACTGGCCTGCAGATTGGCCATCAGCACGCCGTCGCTTTCCAGGATTGCATACTCGTCCGGTAGAACATGGACGAACGGCAATTCGGTCAGCAAGGATTCTGGGGTCGGGGAACGAGTCACCTGCGGATAGTGACTGACCCCAGTCGTTGTACACTTGGACCCTCGTCACGTTTCGACAAGGCTTCACCATGACTACCGGGCAAAATGTCAAAGTTCTGTTGCGCAGTCGCCCCAAGGGCTGGCCCTTGGAAAGTAATTTCGACATCGTCACAGAATTGATCCCAACACCTGGACCCGGAGAAATACTGCTACAACACCATTGGCTGTCGCTCGACCCCTATATGCGTGGCCGCATGGGTGAAGGGCCTTCCTACGTGCCGCCGGTCGAAGTCGGGGCCGTCATGTGCGGCGAATGTGTCGCGGAAGTCAAGCAATCTAACAATCCACGGTATGCGGTGGGTGACCTGCTGTGCGGCGATTTCGGCTGGCAGCAATGGTCTGTCAACAGCGGGAAGGCGGTTCGCAAAGTGGATCCGAAGCTGCCACAGGCCGCGAACCTGGGCGCAGCCGGCATGCCGGGCGTCACTGCCTGGTGCGGGCTGCTTTTGTTAGGCGATCCGCGCCCGGGCGAGACTGTGGTGGTGTCGGGCGCCATGGGCGCGGTCGGCAGCCTCGTTGGCCAGATTGCGAAGCTCAAGGGCTGTCACGTTGTGGGCATCGCGGGCGGACCGGACAAGTGCCGGATGGTCGTCGAAGATCTCGGCTTCGATGCCTGTGTCGACTACAAGGCGGCGAATTTTCGCGAGGCGCTCAAGAAAGAGACACCAAAGGGCGTCGATGTCTACTTCGACAATGTTGGCGGCGAAATCCTCGACACCATGCTGACAAGAATGAACTTGTTCGGGCGCGTGCCGGTCTGCGGCCTCATCTCGCAGTACAACGCGACCGAGTCCTACGGACTGAAGAATTTCCGCTTCATACTCGTCAATCGCCTCAAGGTGCAGGGCTTCATCGTGTTCGACTTCCGCGAGCACTATCCGACCGCGTATCGCGAGCTCGGCGAATGGCTCGCGGCCGGCAAGCTGCGCTACAAGGAAACGATTGCCGAGGGCATCCGCAGCGCGCCGGTGGCGTTTATCGGGATGCTGGGCGGGGCGAATGTCGGCAAGCAGCTGGTGCGGCTGAGCTAAAGGTCAGTTGGCGGCCACTCCCGACATCCGAGGCGGCGGGCAATTAACGCGCTGAGTTTGCCTAACGCGCCGCGTTCCCGCGGGTTTCGCGCAGGAACAGGCCGCCGATCAGCACGGTGATACCGGCCACGATCACCGGGTACCAGAGACCCGCGTAGATATTGCCGGTGGCGGCGACAATCGCAAAGG
>JANMYM010000071.1:0-19373 GCA_031382085.1 Gammaproteobacteria bacterium | reverse complement strand
GCGTGCGTCCTGCATGGCGGCGCTCACCAGCGCACCGCGGATCAACGAAATCACCGCCGAGTTCGACAAGCAGTGGCTGGCAGCCGTCATCAACGCCGCCGAGAATCAGAAAGTCACGCTCGCGATTTCGCCGATCGGGCGACTGCTGCAGAAGGACGGCGTGTTAGCTCAGCTGGCCGCCCGCGGCTACCAGATCACGCCGCCGTAACGGCGGGGACTTGCGGGCAGCCAGTTGCAGGAATTGCATGTAACTCGTGACACAAACCAAGGTGCACTGGAAGTTGTACATACAACCACAGGACTTCGGCATGATCAAATGTCGTAACAGGTTGAAGAGCGTGGAATAGCGCCATGGAATCTGCCCGCAAAACGACGTAATCCCGGGTGCCGGCAGCGGCGACGGCAGGCGAATCTGGAATCCTGACTTTAGGGAACGTGGTCATTACCACAATCCGATCTACGGCAAGTTTGCGGTTAAGTTTCCCACCGCTGCCGGGTCGCCCACCGGACTAATGACGGTGAGGATGGTGGATGTCCGGATAATGCGGATGGTCGTGGCGCACCGGGAAATGCCGGTGTGCGTGCTGATGTGGCTCGCCAGACGGATCCTCTGGCGCATGCTCATGTTGATGATGCGAGTCGTGCGTGTGCCGATGCTCGTGTTCCAGCAACTCGTGTGCATGTCCATGCCCGTGCCGTTCGGTCAGATGCAGATACACACCCACGCCCATCAGCACCGCGGCTATCAGTATCTGCGCACTCAGCGACTCACCTAACAACAAGACGGCGAGCAGCGCGCCGATGAAAGGCGCGGTCGAGAAATAGGCTCCGGTGCGGGCCGCGCCCAGTGCCCGCAGGGCAAGTACGAACAGCACCAGACTTGCGCCGTAACCTGCCAGGCCTAACAAAGTCGCCGAGGCAACTTGGAAATTCGACGGCCATGCCGCATGTTGCGAGGACGCCAGGGCCAGATTGATCCCACCCGCGACCAAGCCTTTCACGGCCGCGATCTGCAGCGGATCGGCCGCGGAAATTTTTCGTGTCAGGTTGTTGTCGATACCCCAGGCCAGGCAGGCGCCTGCGATGGCGAGTGTGCCGACGCCAAAGCTGCCGACGCCCCGATAGGACAGCACGATGGCGCCAGCGAGAATGGCCAGCGCACCGAACATCAGCCGTCGATCGACGCTTTCCTTGAACACGAGCCAGGCAATCGCCATGGTGGCCAGGCCTTCCAGATTCAGCAGCAAGGATGCCGATGAAGCCGAGGCGCGGGCCAGACCCAGCATCAGCAACACTGGGGCCACCACGCCGCCAAGCAACACCACGAGCGCCAACCACGGCAAATCTGCGCGCCGCAAACTGGCTTCAGCGGACTGACGCTTGCGAAAAAAACAGGCGATTCCAAGTCCGAGGCCTGAACCGCAGTAGAGCAGTCCGGCCAGCAACCAAGGATCGAGGCCATCGCCCAGCAGCCATTTCGCCAGCGGCGTACTGGCGCCAAAGAGGCCTGCGGCGCCTAACGCCAGCAGCGGCCCGCTGGGGTTGTTGTCACTCATCCGACAGGCGCCAGATGCGATGCGCATCGACCAGCAATCGATAGTGGGCGCGCAACGCCGCTACCCGGCTCGCCAGTTCCGCCTGTGTCATCGTTAGTGATTGTTTCTGTGCTAACAAAAGAGTCTGGAGATCGGCTTCACCTAACGTGTAGGCGCGCTGCGTAAGTTGCGCGTTATCGCTGGCCCGAGTAGCGCTTTGCATTGCAAGCTGCCAGGCATCGTAACCGCTCACAGCGTCCGCGTAGGCCTCCGCAATCTCGACTTCAATCATTTGTACTTGACGGTTGCGTGCGGCTGCGGCGGATGTTACCGAGGCTGAGGCATGCGCCGCCTGTTGGCTGCGATACCGTCCTGGTAACGGCACCGTGATGCTGACACCCACAATGCGTTCATCGCGAAACGCTTCCGAGCCTGTGAAAATGCCAAAGGTGGGATCGGGAATACGGTTTGCACGGGCTCGGTCTCTGGATTTTTGCGCTTGTTGCAACTGCAGCTCTGCGATTAGCACGGGATGTGCATCCGCCAGAATTTGCTCACGCCAAACCGGCTCGGTCGCGGGAATTTTCTCCGGCACCGACAGCGGCGGCGGCGCTTCGGGTACGGCTGAATAGCGCAATTTCAATCGAGCACGTGTCTTCGCGACCGCACCGGTCGCATCGGCGAGCTTGCGCTGCAGATCCGCCGCATCGCCGGCTGCAACGTTGACTTCAAACCTGGCCGCATCTCCGATGCGAGCGCGGACCTCGACAGCGCGCAAATTGGATTGCGCAAATGCAAGCTGCTTACCGATCAAGGATCGTGCGTTGATCGCTTCCACCCAGTCCATCCACAGATCGAGCAGACTGCGGGCTGCTTCGTGGATCGCGTCACCCAGTTCCGCTTCGGCAATCTGCACGCCCAGCGTACCGAGCTTGCGATCCAGCACACCCTTGCCCGGGATGCGAATGGTTCTTTGAAGTTGTGAGGTCCATTCGTTGGTGTGGCTGTCCGCTGCATTGTACTTGCGACGTTGCGACGCGTAACTCAGCGTCCATTCGTTAGGCGATGCGGCCAGCATCCCGGCAGCTGCCCGCGCGGCCGCCAATTCGCCCAACGCCGCCTGCACGGAGCTGTCCTCCTGCAGCCAGCGCTTTGCGAGATCCGCGGCCGGCAAGTCGGACGGGGTTGGAAATTCGTTTTCTCGAGCACCCGCCACCGACCAGCTAGCTAACAAACCAATCCATACCCACCGCCTCATGAAACCTCTCCTTCAGTCGAAACGGGCGATGCCCAGTAGCGGATTCCCGTGCCGGTGAAATCGGCGCGCAGAATAGTGCGCAGTGTTTCGGTCTGCGCTGCTGTCAACAGAATCTGGATATACGCCGACTGGCTGCGACCGAGCACCTGTTCCAGCGCATTCAGACGGCCATGCGCGGTGCCATGACTGGAGGTCGGTAGACTGATGAAAATCTCATCGCCAAAGTTTGTTAGTAGAGAGTCCAGCAGTTTTTCCTCGATGGCGGCGGCGCACACCAGCGAAAAACAATATTTATCCATGTGTAGTCTCGGTTGGGGCATGTGCGAAGCGCAGGTACAGAATTGGCAGCAGAATCAAGGTTAGCGCCGTCGCAGTGACCAGGCCGCCAATGACGACGATCGCCAACGGTCGCTGCACCTCCGAGCCCGGGCCGCTCGCAAATAGCAGAGGCACCAGGCCGAAGGCGGTAATGGACGCAGTCATCATCACCGGGCGCAGGCGGCGTTCCGCGCCTTGCACGATACAGTGATGCGGATCATGGCCTTCGGCATGCAGTTGATTGAAGTAACTGACCAGCACCACGCCGTTGAGCACCGCAATGCCCAGCAGCGCAATAAATCCCACCGACGCCGGTACCGACAAATACTCGCCTGCCGCCCAAAGTGCGACGATGCCACCGACCAGCGCGAACGGAATATTGCTCAGGACTAACAGAGACTGTCGCACCGAGCCGAAGGTTGAAAAAAGGATCAGGAAAATGAGCCCTAACGCGAGCGGCACCACCAGTGTCAGGCGCGCGGCCGCGCGTTGCTGATTTTCAAACTGCCCGCCCCAGGTCACACGATAGCCGGTCGGAATATTCACGCCTTTCGCTATTTTGTCTTTAGCCTCGTTGACAAAACCCACCAGATCGCGTCCGCTGACGTTAGCAATCACAACGCTGTAGCGGCTGCCCATCTCACGGTCAATTTTCACGGGGCCGCCTTCGCGTATCAGTCGTGCGACACTTTCAAGCGGCACACTCGTGCCGTTGGACGCCGTGATGCGCAGCGCCGAAAACTCCGCCGGCGACTGCCGCACGCGATCGGGTCCGCGCAGGACAATGGGCACACGTCGATTACCTTCGACCACCAGTCCGGCGCGCTGACCTTCAATTTGGGCACGCAGAGCATCCTGAACATCCTCGACTGACAATCCGAAATTGCCCGCGGCCAGCCGATCGACAACCACGCGCAGGTATTGCACGCCGTCGTTTTGCAGGGTGTACACGTCTTCGTTACCGGCGATGGTCTTGACGATGACCTCGATTTGCCTTGCGAGTCCGTCGAGGGTCGCAAGATCCGCGCCGAACACTTTGATGGCCAGATCGCCTCGCACGCCGATGATCATTTCCTGCACACGCATGTCGATGGGCTGCGTGAAGCTGTATTTAATGCCCGGCAATTGGTCGAGTACTGCGCGTATTTTGTCGATCAAGGCGTCCTTATTCTTTACCTGCCATTCTTTCGCCGGCTTGAGTACCAGGAACGTGTCGGTCTGATTGAGGCCCATCGGATCGAGCCCTATTTCATCCGAGCCCAGACGTGCAACGATGCCCGTGATTTCGGGAATCTGACTCATCAGCGCCTGGTGAATTTTCAAATCCAGCGCGGCACTTTGTTCGAGACTCACCGACGGTAGTTTTTCGATGCCGATGATAATGTCGCCTTCGTCCATGGTTGGCATAAAAGTTTTACCCACCAAGGCGTAAACACCGAGCGCGATGACCAGCATCGCACCCGCGGCAATGAACACCGTGCGCTGACGCCGCAATGCCCAGGCCAGGGCCGGACGATAGAGTGTTAGCAGCTTGCGCGGCAGCCAGGGGTCGTCATGCGACGCGCTCTTGATCAGAAACGAGGCCAGCACCGGAATGACGGTCAATGACAGAACCAGCGAACTCGCCAGCGCGAATGCGATCGTCATCGCAACCGGCACGAAGAATTTTCCTTCCAGGTCCTGCAGGGTTAGCAAGGGCAGGAACACCGTGATGATGATCAGGATGCCCGCTGTCACCGGGACGGCGACTTCGCGTACGGCGCGCAGCACGATATGCAATCGCGGCAGCTTGCCGGCTGCTACATCATGGCCCAAATGCTGCACGATGTTTTCGACGACTACGACCGCTGCATCGACCAGCATACCGATGGCGATGGCGAGGCCGCCGAGGCTCATCAGGTTTGCCGACATCCCGTTGGCGCGCATCAAAATGAAGGTGGCAAGTGCCGCCAAGGGTAGCACCATGGCGACCGTCACCGCCGCACGTAAATTGCCGAGGAACGCGCCGAGCAACACCAGCACCAACACGGTCCCTTCGACCAGGGCGGTCGAAACCGTGCCTACGGCTTTGTCGACCAATTGCGCGCGGTCGTAAAACACCTTGGTGGTAACGCCGGCGGGCAGGCTCTGCTGCAATTCCGCGAGCTTGTTCTTGACACCGTCGACCACCTCGCGCGCGTTTGCGCCCACCAGACCTAACACCAGCCCTTCGACCGCTTCCGCCTGGCCGTCCTGGGTGACCGCGCCATAACGCGTGAGCGCTCCAATGCGCACTTCGGCAACATCGCCGATGCGCACAGGTATTGTCATTTTGCGCGTGAGCACGATGGCGCGCAGATCGTCGGCGTTGCGAATATTTCCCTCGCTGCGTACTAACAAGACCTCATCGCCTTCACCCAGACGGCCGGCGCCATCGTTACGATTGTTCTCATTCAGCGCAGCTCGCACATCGGCCATCGACAAACCAATGGCTGCCAGCCTTACCGGATCGGGAACCACTTCGTAACTGCGCACCGCGCCACCCAGCGCATTCACATCGGCAACGCCAGGCACGGTGCGCAGCGCTGGCCGAATCGACCAATCGAGCAGGCCGCGGCGATCCTCCAGCGACATGCCGGGCGCCTCGACGGTGAACATGAACATTTCACCTAACGCCGTCGTGATTGGCGCCATACCGCCACTGATACCGGCGGGCAAATCGTCGGCAATGCCACCCAGACGCTCGGCGACCTGTTGCCGTGCCCAGTAGATATCGGTGCCGTCCTCAAAATCGATGGTCACATCGACGAGGCCGTACTTTGAGACCGAGCGCAGAATCCGTTGCTTCGGAATACCGAGCATTTCCACTTCGATCGGCACCGCGATGCGATTTTCGACTTCCTCGGGCGTCATGCCTGGCGCCTTCATGATGATTTTGACCTGCGTACTTGAGACATCGGGGAAGGCATCGATTGGCAAATGTTGAAATGCATACCAGCCCGCGGCTGCCAGCAACAAGGCCGCTAACATGACGAACAAGCGTTGTGCGAGCGCAAACTGCACCAGGCGATTTAGCATCTTATTGGCCTCCGCTCTCGCCCAGCCACGCCGCTTTCAAAACAATGACGCTGGTGACGGCTATTTGTTCGCCAGCCTTCAGCGCGCCTTTGATGCTGACCGACTGCCCGGCACTGGCGACGACGCTAACAGCGCGCGCGACAAAGCCGGTGCCGGTGCGCACGAACACATAGGCCTGGCCTTCGTGTCGCGCAACCGCGGCTAACGGCAGGGTCCAGGAATCCGCGCCGACTGAAAAAGGCACCTGCGCCTGGACGAACTCACCGGGCCGCAAGAGTTCCGTACCGCTGGTGACCTGAGCGCGCAAACTGATTGTTTGCCCATCGCCAACAACCGAGCCCACGTTGGTTGCCGTCGCGGTGACAGCGCGACCGACCACAGTGACCGGTTGGTGTTTCGACCAGCTCGTGGCGCGATCCGTGGGAATCTGAATATCGAGTCGCAGCCGACTCGCATCGGTAATGCGCAACAGTGGATCGGCCGCGGCGACGCGCTCGCCGGGTTTTGCTGTGAGGCCGGAGATGATGCCGTTGTTTTTGGCGCGCAGCAGCAGCGTGTCCTGCAGCACACCGGCGTCGACAATTTTTGAAATGGCGGTGTTGTCAAGGCCGGCCAGACGCAGCCCACCGCGTGCTTGCCTTAGACGTGCCCGTGCTTCAGAGACCTGAGCTTCCGCGGCGGTAACTCTGCGCTGTGGAACAATTCCTTCGGCCAGCAGCAGCTTTTCGCGCTCCAGCGTTTGCAGCGCGATGCGGCTGCTGTTAGCTGCTTCGAGTGCCGCAATCTGCAGCTGGCCAAATTCCGGACTGGCCATGCGCAGCAATGCCTGGCCGATTTTGACGCGTTGATTCTCCTCCACCAGTACTTGTTCTACGCTGCCCGCGACGGGCGCACTCAGCACCGACTCCTGCTCAGGCGGCAGGATGACGCGGGCGGGGTAGGTTAAGCCGCGTGCGTCAGCGGCAACATCGACGCGTTGCAGCGTGACACCGAGTGCGCGCATCTGCGCTGCTGAAAACGGAAATTCGTCCGCCGCCATTGCCTGCGCCGGCAATGCCAGCAGCAAGGCAAGCGCGTGTCGCGACTGTCGTCGATAGGAAAAAGTCATGGATGATCACTCCCAACCTGAAACTCGCCGACGCTAACGCCAGCGTCCGCCATCTTCTGTCTACTGTGAAGACTATGGAGGGATCAGGCTGGAGGTCCGCGTAGCGGTGGTCTGAGGTGACCCACTGCGAACGGCAGGACTATCGACGGTTGGACGCGTATTACCGCAGGCGAAAGTGACGAGGCCAGAAGGGCAGGCGCCATGGCGGTGGGAAAAAATGCCGTGTCTTTAGGATCACCGAGCGCGGGCTTAATCGCGGGTACATCCAGACTGATTTCGTCGGCCGCACATCCGTCACGCGAACTGTCAACATGATCTGCATGTTCGTGCGGGTACGGGTCATGGTGGTGCATGCCAAATATCGGCACGTGCACACCGGTCGGAACGTCGCTGCCATCGTGCGACGCATGCACATGAACGCCGCTCATTCTCAACGCCAACGCGAGCATAGATGCGATGACGATTTTAGATCGGGCGGAGGAGGTCATAGCGAGATTCCAGTCTGGCCGATTATGCCGCCACAATCAACGGTCGACACACACGAACGAACTCACAACAACGCCAGATTGCCGTTGCACGCGGTACTCGCCCGCTTGATGCGGCACTTGAGAATTTGGCGCGCCCGACAAGATTCGAACTTGTGACCCCTGCCTTCGGAGGGCAGTACTCTATCCAGCTGAGCTACGGGCGCTTGGGTTGAGGGCGGCGATTATAACCAGCCGCGGCGCTTGAAATAGATAAACGGCAGAATTGCGCTGGCCAGCATCAGGCTCGCTGCGGCCCAGAAGCCCCAGGGCTCCTTCAGCCAGGGCAATTCCACGAAGTTCATGCCGAAAACGGCCCCGATCAGCGAAGGCGGCAGCAGGAACACCGTGACCACCGAGAAGATCTTCAGAATATTGTTCTGGTCGATGTTGATCATCCCGAGGGTTGCATCGAGGATGAATTGCATCTTGTTAGACAGGAAGGCCGCGTGATCGCTCATCTGGCTGACGTCGCGATTCAGCGTGCGCAGCCGTTGCTGCACTTCAGTGGTGATGACGGGGCGCGACTGTTGTTGCGCAAAAACCAACAGGCGCGCGAGGCTCGCAAGCGCTTCACGGGTTTTCGACACCAGGTCACCGCACTGGCCGATGCGTTCCAGCACTTCGCGGAAATCGCGTGCGCCGCCGCCGCGGCGCGTGTGTGCGGCAAACACCTCGGCCGAGAGGCTATCCAGGTCCGCACCGACCCGCTCCAGCGCATCGGCAATGCGGTTGACGATGGACTCTAACAAACCGACCAGGATCGTCGCGCCGCTCTGGCAAACCTCCGGATGGCGCTCCGCGTAGGCGACGAAGCGCCTGACAGGCAGAGGGTCCACATAGCGATTGGTGACCAGGCGGTTGCCGGACAGGATGAAGGTGATCTGCGCGTTCTCGGGCAACTCGGTGTCGAGCTTGGTGATGACCGTCGCGGTCATGTAGAGCGCGCCGTCCTCCTCGTACAGGCGGTTCGAGGTCTCGATTTCACGCATTTCCTCGCGCGTCGGCACGTCGATGGCGAGAAATTCCTCGACGCGTTTTTCTTCGCCTACCGAAGGTTCAAGCAGGTCGAGCCACAGGGATTCCTGCGGCAGCGGTTCTTGCTCGGGAATCTCGCGGCGCTCCAGCCCGCGGGGCTGCGGGATGAATGCGCTGAGCATGATGCTCGCCGCCTAGCGGCGCTTCTCGGCTGCGGCCAGCGAGTTGAGCAGGGCCAGCAGGTTACTGTGTCCGCCGGCCATGCCGACGTCGGTGACGTACTTGCCGTTGACGACCATCAGCGGCACGCCTTCTACCTGGTAGTTGCGTGTTAGCTGCATGGCGCGTTGCAACGCGGTAGCGACACCGAACGAGTCAAACGCTTTCTTGAAATCCGCCTCGCTGATGCCGTTCTCCCTGGCGAATGCGGCCTGGACCTTGTAGGTGGCGTCGTCGTCGTTAGCCACCAGCGAATTACCGCCGCGATGGATGGCGTCGAATATCTTGGCGTGCAGGTCTTTTTCGCGACCCAGGGACTGGATCGTATAGAACAACTTGGCATGGGCCTTATGCACCGCGCCCCACATCACCGGCACGCGCACAAACTCGACATACGCCGGCTTGTTCTTTTTCCAGGACTCAAGGAACGGGTCCAGCGAATAGCAGTGGCCGCAGCCGTACCAGAACTCTTCAACGATTTCGACTTTGCCGGTGGTGACACTGGTGGGTTGTGCCGGCACGAGCGGTTTGTAGTTCACGCCCGGCTTCCACTGGCCCGCGGGCAATTTATCCTGGGCGGGCAGGTCGGACAGGCGCTCCAGCGCGGTCTCCGACCGGGTCGGCGCGTCCTCGCCGGTAACAGCGGCAGCGACTGGCGCGGGCTCGGCAGCCGGGGCTGTGGGCGCCGCTGCCGGTGCGGCTGGCGGAGCTTCAGCGGCCGGCTGCGCAGCGGCGCTCGCGCCAGAGTCCGGGGTCGGGTCTTGCGTGCACGCGGCCAGCAATACCATAGCTAACAAACCGGTCGAGAGACGCGAGTTCATGCGATGCTCCGAAGCGCGTTAGCGCATGCCCTGGATATAGGAGGCGAGGTTGCGAATGTCCTCAGCCGTAAGTCGCGAGGTAATGTCGACCATCATGCGGCCGTTGCGCGATTGTTGAACTTTGCCGGCGGCATCGCGATAACGATTTTGCGCGGCATAGTCACTGAGTTGCTTCACGGTATAAACCGAGTGCTGCGCGCGTACTGCGGGAAAGCCAGCGCCCGGATTGCCGCGACCCACGGGACCGTGGCAGGCCTGGCAGGCGGGGATCGCGCGCCTGGCATCGCCGGCGCGATAGAGCTTTTCGCCGGCCTGCCAGTAGCTGGGGTCGGCTTCGAGACCGGTGGGCGTCTGCGATGCGTAGTAGGCCGCGATGTCCTCGATGTCCTCATCGGGAATCGCCGCCGCCTGCGGATTCATGTTAGGGTTGAGCCGCTTGTTAGCCTTGAAGAGGCGGATCTGCTCGGCGATATAGACCGCATTCTGGCCGGCGAGCGACGGCCATTCGGGATTCACGCTGTTGCCGTTGAGGCCATGGCAGGCGATGCAGGCAGCCGCCTTGGTGGCGCCTGCCTCAGCCGAGCCCTTCGCGGCCGCCGGCGGCGGCAGCCATGCCAATGTGGCGAGGGTCGCGATTGCGGCCAGTGCCTTGATCCTGCTCATTATTCGGTGGCTCCAAACACCCCTGGGGTAGCCGCAAATTGTACACTAGGAAGGAATGGACCGGCCTGCCGCAAAATCGTTCTCGGGTGCCCGGTTCCTGCTCAGCGCCGCGGCCCCGCCGCACTTGCCGCCAGACCACGGCGTAGAAGTGGCCTTTGCGGGCCGTTCCAACTCCGGAAAATCCAGCGCCATCAATACCCTAACGGGCCGCCATGGACTGGCGCGCATCAGCAAGACGCCGGGCCGCACGCGCTTGATCAATTATTTCGACCTGCAGCCGGGGGCAAGGCTGGTAGACCTGCCAGGTTATGGCTATGCCGAGGTTTCGAACGCCGAAAGGGCCAGCTGGCAACCGCTGCTGGAAGCCCTGCGCCAGCGCTCGTCGCTGCGCGGCCTGTTCCTGATTGTCGATGCGCGCCGCGGTGTTCAGGATGAAGACCGGGAGTTGATCGCCTGGGCCGACCCCAGCCTTCGGTCCGTGCACCTGCTGCTGACCAAGTGCGACAAGCTCAAGCGCAACGAAGCGCGCGCGGCGCTGGATCAGGCGCGCAAGTTGTTAGGCGCGGAGGTGACCGTGCAGCTGTTTTCGTCGCAGGACGGGGAAGGCCTGGCCGATGGCCGGCGTCGTCTGGCGGCCATGCTGGCCTGAAAAAACCCCGGCGACTTCGCAGCCGCCGGGGTCAGACTAGCCTGGCACAGGTCTCGATGAGCCAGACATTCTCGACCCGCTCAGGGAGGTAGCGGGGAGCACTTGGGGTACTCGTTTAGTCTGACCGTGGACCGGAAAATTGGTTCCGCGCGTTGCGCGCAATAAAATTGCCCGGCAAATCAAGGCGTTGGCTAATGCGCCTGATCCCAATTGGCGCCGCTGCCGATATCGACCTTGAGCGGCACCTTGAGGCTGGCGGCGGCTGCCATGCACGCGCGCACTTCGTGGCTGACCTCCGCAACCGCGCTGGTCCTGACTTCGAGGACCAGTTCGTCATGCACCTGCATGATCAGTCGCGCCTTTGTTAGCTTGCCGGCCTCGCAAAAGGCGTCGACGTCGATCATCGCGCGCTTGATGATGTCGGCCGCGGTGCCCTGCATTGGCGCGTTGATCGCGCTGCGCTCGGCGTACTGCTGCAGGTTGCGGTTGCGCGAGGCGATGTCCGGGAGATACAGCCGGCGGCCGGAGACGGTTTCGACGTAACCGCGGCTGCGCGCCTGTTCGCGCGTTGCGTCCATGTACTGCTTGACGCCCGGGTAGCGCGCGAAATACAGATCGACGTATTGCTGCGCCTGGGTGCGCCCGATACCAAGTTGCCGGGCAAGTCCGAACGCGCTCATGCCGTAGATCAATCCGAAATTAATCGCCTTGGCCGAGCGGCGCTGATCGGCGCTGACGTCGCGCAGTGGCACACCGAACACCTCGGCTGCCGTGGCCTGGTGAATGTCGCGATCCTCGGCGAATGCAGCTAACAAACCGGCATCGCCTGACAGGTGCGCCATGATGCGCAGCTCGATCTGCGAATAGTCCGCAGCTAACAGAACGGTGCCTTCGGGCGCGATGAAGGCCTGGCGGATGCGGCGGCCTTCCGGAGTGCGTATGGGAATGTTCTGCAGATTGGGATCGGAGGAACTCAGCCGGCCGGTTGCGGCCACTGCCTGGTGATAGCTGGTGTGCACACGGCCGGTGTCCGGATCGATCTGTTCCGGCAGTTTCTCGGTATAGGTACTGCGCAACTTGGCAACACCGCGATATTCAAGAATCAAGCGCGGCAATACGTGCTCGCCGGCAAGTTCATCGAGTACATCCTCAGCCGTGCTGGGCTGCCCGGTGGCGGTCTTGCGTATGACCGGGATCTGCATCTTGTCGTAGAGAATGTGCTGCAGTTGCCTGGGTGAATCGAGATTGAACGGCTGGCCCGCCTCCTTGTGCGCCTGCGTTTCGAGCCGGGCCATCGTTTCCGCGAGTTCGCGGCTCTGCTTGTGCAGCATGTCGCGGTCAATGAGCACGCCGTAGTGCTCCATGCGCAGCAGCACCGGTACCAGGGGCTGCTCGATGTCCTCGTACAGACTCTTGAGTTTCGGTTGCAGCGCTATTTGCGGCCACAAATGTTGATGCAGCCGCATCGTGACGTCGGCATCTTCCGCGGCATAGGCGGTCGCCTGATCGAGCGCCACCTGGCTGAATGAAATCTGCTTCGCGCCTTTGCCGGTGACATCCTCGTAATGAATGGTCGTCAGGCCCAGGTAGCGTTCCGCGGCCGAATCCATGTCGTGACGGGTCGCCACGCTGTTGAGTACATATGACTCCAGCATGGAATCGAAACGCATGCCGCCCAGGTGTACACCATGGTTCTCGAGCACGTGCGCATCATATTTCAGATGGTGGCCGACTTTCAGCGGCTGCGCTGATTCCAGCAGCGGTTTCAGCGCCTGCAGCACCGCCTCCCGTGTTAGCTGATCCGGCGCGCCGGGGTAGTCATGCGCAACGGGTACATAGGCCGCGTATCCTGGCTCGACGCAAAAAGACAGGCCAACAATTTGCGCCTGCATGTAGTTCAGGCTGGTGGTTTCGGTATCGAACGCGATCAGTTCGGCCGATTTCAGTTTTTCGATCCACGCGGCGAGTTGCGCCTCGGTGGTGACCATTTCGTAATGCTTTTCGACGGCCGCTGGCCTGGCAACCGGGACTGACACCGGCTCCGGCGCGGCCGCGGTCTGCGACGCATCGCCGCCCGGCAGTTGCCGCAACAAGGAGCGTAGTTCCAGCCGCGAATACAGTTCACGCAATGCTTCGTTGTTAGCATCCTTGCGCATCAGGTCGTCAAGCTGCACCGGCAGGTCAAGATCGCAGCGTATAGTCGCCAGCCGGTGCGACAGCGCCAGCGTCTCGAGCCCGGCGCGCAAATTTTCCCCAACCTTGCCGCTGATGTCGCCGGCGTTTTCTACTATCTTGTCGAGCGTGCCATACTGATTGAGCCATTTGGCGGCAGTTTTTGGTCCGACCTTGTCGATGCCCGGGATGTTGTCGGAGCTGTCGCCGACCAGCGCGAGATAATCGATGATCTGTTCGGGCCAGACATCGAACTTGGCCTTAACGGCGTCGCGGTCGTATTTCGATCCGCTCATCGTGTTGATCAGCCGTATGTCCTCGTTGACCAGTTGCGCCATGTCCTTGTCGCCCGTGGAGATCAGCACCTTGAGCCCGTGTTGCGCTGCGTTACGCGCCAGGGTGCCAATGACATCGTCGGCTTCCACGCCCGGAATACGCAGCACCGGCAACCCCAGCAACTGCACCGTAGCTAACAACGGCTCGATCTGTGCGCGCAGGTCGTCCGGCATCGGCGGACGATGCGCCTTGTACTCGGCGAACAGGTCATCGCGAAACGTACGGCCCGGCGCATCGAACACCACCGCGATCCTGGCGGGCGCAAAGGTGTGGAGAAAACTGTTGAGCATGTTCAGCACGCCGAAAATCGCGCCGGTCGGTTCGCCGCGCGAATTACTGAGCGGCGGCAGTGCGTGAAAAGCCCGGTAGAGGTACGACGAACCGTCTACCAGCACGAGATCGGGTGCGTTCATCTGTTAGCGCGGCGACGGTTTGGTTTGGTCCTGCGAAGACTCGGTCGGGGCGGGGGACGAAACCGGCGGGGACGGGGTTGGGGTTGGTTCGGCCGGCGTCTGCGTGGGCCTGGTAATGACCTCGCCCGCAGAATCCGGCAGGTACAGCGGACCTTTCTGACCACAGCCGGGCAGTAACGTAACCATCACGAGGATCAGGCTGCGGGAAAGTCGTGTGCGGCGCATGCGCTGAGTATAGTCGCAGGCGGGTAGGGGGTCGTCATGGTCTCATTCGTTTTTCTATTGCTGGCTGTTGCGGAGCTGGTCCTGCTGGGATGGGTGCTGCGGCAGTTTGTCGCAACCCGCGAACCGTCGCTGGCACTTGCTGCAGTTCCGTTGGCATTGCAATGGGCGGACGCCGGGATCATCGGCGTGGGCGCCCAGCTGGGTGAGGGCGGGACGCTGCTGTGGCTCAATCAACTGCGTTTCTTCTGGCACGTATTTACGCTGCCGGTACTCATTGTCGGCGTTGGATCGATATTGCGGGCTGCGCGCTTTCCCGAGCTAACAAAACCCTGGGTCATGGCTCTGTTCTGTGTCGCCGCCGTGTTAGCCTGGGCATGGCAATGGCCGTGGTGGCCGCAGGCGGAGTTTCATCCGGCCTGTTACGCCGATACGCTGCGCTACGTGAATAAAGTAGCAACCGATCAGACCTGCCGCGCAGGTCAATCCATGGGCACGTCAGCCGGGTTCCCGGTGGTGGGCCTGATTGTGATCGTTATGGAGCTGCTGGCCGGCGCCTGGCTGTGGCGCTGTCGTGGCTGGCCGTGGCTGGCGTTGGGCGCGCTGCTGGTGCTCATAACGGCCGGCACCGCGCAGCTGCGCCATGGCATGTTGCCGTCGTTTGCCGGCGATGGGCTCGCGATGCTGGCGTTCGCGGCGACCGCGCTGCGCGCGAGTCAGTGGCGGCGCGCCCGCGCCTGAAAGCAATCCCGTCAGCTCTGGCCGTAGTTGCCGACCGGTTTCTGTTCGCGCAGCGCCAACCAGCCACGTGCGACGCGGTAGATTATCCAGACGGCGATGATCAGCACGCCTAACACAAAGGTGCCGAAACCGATGATGACGATCATCAGCGGCAAACTGATGACGGTGACCACCGCAAGCATCGCCACCGCGCCCCAGAAAGTGCGAATCTGCCAGCGAAAATGCGACTCGAGGTAGGTGCCCCTGGCGTCGCTCTGGCGGACGTAGTTCATGATCACGCCGACCAGCGAAGGCAGGCCCAGCAGGAAGGCGCCCACGACACTTGCGGAACCTAACACGCCTATCAGCACGGAGAGCGCATGCAACGCGTAGATGATGTGCGTGTATTTGGTCAGCGAGGCGTCCGGAACACGCAAACCGGTGGCGCCATCAAGGGTGCTGGATTCGTTCATGGCGTCATCATGAGGATTCGCGCGCACAATGCAAGAGGCGGGGCATTGTAGGGTATATGGCGTCAGCGCGCCCGGGAGGCCGACATCTCGAAGCGCAGTCCCAGCGTCCAGGCGTTTGCGAGCTTCGGGTCCATGCCGGGGTTCACCACGTACTGCAAGGTTGGTTGGAGCGTCAGCCATTCGGTGACGGCAGCACGCCAGGTCAGCTCCAGAACAGTTTCGCTGCGTTCTACAGGTATTTCATTGCGAACCGCGAACTGACGGAAGCGGTGACTGTTGTTTGCGTGGGCGATCGCGAAGCCAAGGGCATCATCCGGTCGCGCAGCGCTGAAACCGTGCATGACAACGCCGCTGCCGACAAAACCCGACAGCTGATTGAAACGTGTTGCGGCAACACCTGCGCGCAGGAATCCGTTGATGCGGGAGTTGCCCTGCGACCAGAACGGCCGTTCAGCTAACAGATAGAGGCCCTGGTTGCCACGCCCGCGGACCGGATCACCGCTGGCAGTTGCTTCGTCAATCGAATCGAAGACAGCAGTGTAGCGCCAGCCTCCCAGCGCCAGTTTCGAAAAGCCGGCGGTTGCGCCGCCAAATTCGGCAGCTAACAACGCACCCTCGGTAATGTCGAGATGAAAGCCGGTGCGATCCGGATGGTCTGGCTCGCCCGGCACGCCGTCCAACGCGGCAAACTGCCAGTAGAATCTGCCGCTGCTGCCCTTGACACGCAATGCCAGTCCTGGAACCGGGAAAATCGACGGACCGTTCAGGCCGGATTGCGATATTTCGGCGCCGGTACCATGCGACGAATGGATGAATAATGTCGATGCATCCAACGCATTGAACTCGGCATTGAAGTCGTAAAGTCCGAAGCGCACCGAGCTTTTGATCTTTTCGCCGAAACTATAGTCGGCCCAGATTTCGTAGAGGCGCCAGGTCGGAACTCCCTCAATGTTAGACAGTGCTTGCCGTTCGCCGACGTAACGGGCGCCGAACTGATGACCATTGTTGTAGATCACGTGCGCGCGCAGCTTGAGTCCGGCCCAGCGATTCGCGTCAAGGTCGGCAATCAGGTCCAGGTTATCGAGGTAGTCGCCGCCGGTTTCGATGCCGCCCTGGAAATTCCGCCAGGCTTCACCCTTGTAGACCGCTCGAAATGCAAACGCAGTGCAGTCGGCCGAGTCAGGTGGTTCGCAGGCCACCGCTGGCGTGATGACAGTCACGGCAGCCAACGCGGTGGCAACGAATGATCTCAGCGTTGGAACCATGACAGACCTTCGGCAGTTGTGGCATTCCGCGTGGAGCCAATTCTGGCGGAACTTGTCGTCGGGTTCAAAGGTGATTTTGACGCGGTCCGCTGCCAGCGTCGTTACTGCACCCGCGTGCTGCCCGCTTTACACATGTGAGCCGCCAATTTTGATCGGCTGGCTAGCGCAGCCGTCGCAGGCGTTCGGCTGGACTGATGACGTCCGTCAGGCGAATGCCAAACTTGTCGTTCACAACAACGACTTCGCCGTGCGCGATCAGCGTGCCGTTGACATAGACATCGAGCGGCTCGCCGGCCGCACGATCGAGCTCCACGACGGAACCCTGATTGAGTTGCAGAAGATTGCGAATCGGCACACGAGTGCGCCCGGCTTCCATCGACAAAGATACCGCGACATCCAGTATCACATCGAGGTTGACGTCCTTGCCGGTCGCCGTTTCGCCGTTGTTGGGCGCGACCGCAGCCGCAGCTGCGGCCGCCGGAGAGTCAGGCGGTTCGGATTGCAAGGCATCACTGGATGCAGGATTGTTCATGAGGGTTCTCTCAACGGGAGCCGAAATTTGCCGGGGGCGAACGGCCGTGGATCAGGCGTTCATTGATCTGCACGGCCATCTGGCCGCGTGAAACGCCGAAGCCGCCACGCAGAATGGGAACGTCTTCCGCGTAGACGGTAACGCCACCCTGAAAATCGCAGGGAACGACATCGCCGGGTTTCAGGTTGATCAAATCTCCCAGCGACATGCTGCCGCGGCCAAATACGGTTGTCAGGTCGACATCGCACTCTTCGATTTCTTCGCGCAGCGCGACTGCCCAGCGGCCGTCATTTTCCGATCGCTCGCCCTGTGCGCCGGCGTCGAGAACTTCGCGCATCGGTTCCAGTGCGGAGTATGGGATGGTGACGTGCAGCTCGCCGCTGCTGCCATCCAGTTCAATTTCAAAGGACGACACCACGACAATTTCGCCCGGGCTGACAATATTGGCGAACTGCGGATTCGTTTCAGCAGCCTGGAACTCGATCGTGATATCGAGCACGCTGGACCAGGCGTCCTTGAGATCGGTGTACGTGGCCTGCAGCAGCATCTGCACAATGCGAATTTCGGCGGCCGTGAAGTCGCGTCCTTCCATCGTTGTGACGCGACCCTTGCCGCCAAAAAAATTGTCAACGACTGAGAAGACCAGCCGCGGAGCGATGACGATTAGTGAGGTACCACGCAGGGGATTGATCTTCACCATGTTGAGGCTGGTCGGCATGTGCAGCGATTGAATGTAGTCGCTGTATTTCAGGGTCTTGATGCCGCGCACCGAGATCGCAGCGCTGCGTCGCAGGATGCCGTACAGACTGGTGCGATACAGGCGCGCAAATCTCTCGTTGATCATTTCCAGCGTCGGCATGCGTCCACGCACGATCCGCGCTTCAGTGCCGAGATCGTATTGCCGTACATCTCCCGGCACTGGCGCAGGGTCGGTCTTCACCGTGCCCTTCTTCATACCGGTCAGAAGTGCTTCAATTTCGTTCTGGTTGAGTACTGCTTCAGCTGTCATGCCCGACTTACAAGCAAGCCGCATGCCATGCGCCGGAGCGTGAGCTGTGTCACGTTTGCGCGCCTGGCGCGCCAAAAAAACGACGTTAGGCCAGGCCCGGGGGGCGGTCGAGTACCGCCATAGTCAGGCGTGAAACGCAGATCAGCGCGCCATTGGCGTCGACGATGTCGATGCTCCAGACCTGGCTGCGACTGCCAAGATGCAGGGGCCGCGCCGTGCCCGTTACGATGCCACCCACGCGGACGGCTCGAACATGATTGGCGTTGATTTCCTGACCCACGCAGGACTGGCGCCGCCGATCGACAACGAAGTTGGCAGCGACGCTGCCCAGTGATTCGGCGAGCACCACGGAGGCACCGCCGTGCAGCGCGCCAAATGGTGTGCAGCTGCGTTCGTTTACCGGCATGACGCCCCGCAGAAAATCCGCGCCCAGCTCTGTTAGCACGATGCCGACATGCTGCGCCATGGTGTCTTGCTGAAACCGGTTCAGTTGTTCGACGGTGACGTCGCCTTTCCAGATACTCACGGCTTGCCACCGCGGTATTTCCCGGCAATGCGGCGATAGGCTTCACGAAACGGAATGCCGTCGCGCACCACCAGCGCGTTCGCTTCTTCGGCAGCGTGGATTGCGGGATCGAGGCGGATGTTCTGCGGATTGAATTTCATGCCATCGATGGCGCGCGCCAGAATCGCGCTCGCTGCGAGGCCAAGATCGATGCCGCGGAACAGTGGAACTTTCAGCAGCTGCAGGTCACGCTGATAACCGGATGGCAACTTGCTGACAATTCCCAGCGCCTCCACCAGGCAGGCTGACGCGGAGGCCGCACGCCCGCGCAACAACTCAAACACGTCGGGATTGCGCTTCTGCGGCATGATCGACGAGCCGGTGGTGAATTCGTCCGGCAGACTGACGAAGGCAAACTCCTGCGTGTAGAACAGCAGCACGTCCGATGACAAGCGGCCGTAGTCCTGCATCAGGAGCGCAACCTCGAACAACAGTTGCGCTTCGGCCTTGCCGCGCGACAGTTGTACCGCGGTGACAGGTTCCTGGGGCGCGGCGAAGCCCAGCGCCGAAGCTGTGGCACTGCGTGACAAAGGCAG
>JANMYM010000057.1:0-1784 GCA_031382085.1 Gammaproteobacteria bacterium | reverse complement strand
GCAGCCGGCTTTTCGGTTCATTCGCGTGGACGCCCCTGACGGCGTAGAGCCACCGCTAGCGTCGAAGCAGATCACGCGGCGCGGTGCCATGGTCGATCTGCATCGCAAACTCGTCGCCGAAACCCTGGGCACCGCGTTACTACTCGCCATCGTGATCGGCTCCGGCATCATGGCTGAGCGACTGTCGGGTGGCAATGTCGCGATCACCCTGCTGGCCAACACACTCGCGACGGTCGGTGGCCTCTACGTCCTGATCGAAGTGTTCGGCCCCGTCAGCGGTGCCCACTTCAACCCGGCCGTGACCGCCGTCATGGCAATGCGCGGCGAACTGCCGAAGGCCGCATTGCTGCCCTACGTCGCCGCCCAGCTTTCCGGCGCGATGCTCGGCGCGTGGCTGGCTCACGCCATGTTCGACATGGCGATCCTGCAATTGTCGACTCATGTGCGTGGCGGCTCCGGTCAATGGATCGCCGAAGCCGTGGCCACCGCCGGTCTGTTGCTGGTCATCCTGCGTGCCCCGGCGGGACGGGTGGCAGCCATGGTGGCGAGCTACATCGGCGCGGCCTACTGGTTCACCGCGTCGACATCGTTCGCGAATCCCGCAGCCGCCTTCGGCCGCATGTTCTCCGACAGCTTCGCCGGCATTGCGCCCGCCAGCGTTGCGGGCTTCGTCGTCGCGCAGTTGGTCGGCGCCGGCATCGGCCTGGGCGCGCACCATGTGCTGGGCGTGGCTCGTCCGGGCCACCCGGGCATCGCCCGGCCCGAGCCACTCGCGAAAAACCCCGTCGAGCCGGTCGTCGCTGCCAAGGGTCGCCGTGTCGCCCGTTGACCTGAGCCTGCCCAACGTCGACCGATCCGTGTTCGATGGCCTGATGGCCAGGCGCCTCGCAAGTGCCGGCTCATCGAGCCATCCGCCGCGCTTCCTGTTGCTTTACGGCTCGCTGCGCGAGCGCTCGTACAGCAAGCTGCTGACGCTCGAAGCCGCGCGGTTGCTGCTGGCCATGGGCAGCGAGGTCCGGATTTTCGACCCGGCCGGTCTGCCGCAGCCGGACGCCGCACCGGACAGTCACCCGAAAGTGCAGGAACTCCGCGAAGCCGCCGCCTGGGCCGAAGGGATGGTCTGGACTTCGCCCGAGCGACACGGGGCGATGAGCGGGATCATGAAGGCGCAGATCGACTGGATTCCGCTGAGTGTCGGGGCCGTGCGGCCGACGCAGGGCAAGACGCTGGCAGTGATGGAAGTTTCCGGTGGTTCGCAGTCGTTCAACGCGGTGAATCAGCTCCGCATCCTGGGGCGCTGGATGCGCATGATCACGATCCCGAACCAGTCGTCCGTCGCGAAGGCTTTCCTGGAGTTCGACGACGCCGGACGCATGAAGCCCTCGGCCTACTACGAGCGTGTCGTCGACGTGATGGAAGAGCTGATGAAGTTCACGCTGCTGACACGCGACGTGGCGCCGTACCTGGTCGATCGCTACAGCGAACGGCGGGAGAGCGCCGAGGCGCTGTCGAAGCGGGTGAACCAGCCCGTCATCTGACGCGCCAGGGCGGGAGTCCCCAGGCACGTCTGCCTGCAGGTGGGCAAGAAACCGGTGGTACTCGCTGAGGTCGTTGTCGCGGTCTTCTACTGGCAGTTGCGCTGCGAGTCAGCGAGTCAGCAAGTCAGCAAGTCAACAAGTCAAGTGAAGGTTGGCGGAGAGCAAGTTGCGGGAAATGCGCAAAAGTCACAATCTACAAGTTCAAACCCATAAATCACCGACCCACCTTCCAGTGCGGTCAGGGGC
>JANMYM010000050.1:0-1758 GCA_031382085.1 Gammaproteobacteria bacterium | reverse complement strand
GCAGTTCGGTGATGGGCGCGACGTTGCTTCCCGTGTGGGTGAATTGAGCAGTCAACTGGAGAAAGCAAAACTCGAACTTCGGGAGGCGGAGAACGCCCGCGATGCGGCCAAGGCCGCACTGGCGAGCGAGAAGACGCAGGGCGCCAATCTGTCGACGCAGAGTCTGTTGCAGGAGTCTGCGATCAGCGTGGCCACGCCGGAAATCGATGCACGGCTCGATTCGCAGCGGCGCCAACTCGACAATCTGCTGCAACGCTTTACAGAACAACATCCCGATGTCTTGAGCGCGCGGCGCTTGGTGCAGGATCTCGAAGAACAAAAGCGCAAGGAAGTGCAGGCTTTGAGCAAGGCTGCCATGACGGCACCACCCGGAAGTCCGGCAGGCACGTGCACAGCGAGCTTGGCGTCGCAGGAACTCAACCGGATGTTGGCGATGTCCGAAGTCCAGGTGGCAGCATTGCGGGCGCGTGTCGGCGAGTATTCGTCGCGTTACAACGCGGTTCGTGCGTCGCTGAAGACCGCGCCACAACTCGAAGCCGAGGCAGCCCAACTCAACCGCGACTACGCCATCCACAAGAAGAACTACGAAGACCTCGTGTCGCGCCGCGAATCAGCCGCGATGTCGGGGGATCTGGACGTCGCGTCGGGCATGGCGGATTTCCGCCTGATCGACCCGCCGCGCGTGTCGCCGCAGCCGGTATCGCCCAACCGCGTATTGTTGCTGCCGCTGGTCTTGCTGGCAGCGGTTGCGGCCGGCTTGTTCGCAGCCTTCGCAACGAGCCAGGTGCGGCCGGTGTTCTTCGAACCAGGCGAACTCCGCGCCAAGTTCGAGCTGCCGATCCTGGGCATGGTGTCCGCAGTGACGGGCGGCGCCGACACACGCGCCAGGCGTGTCGATCGCCTGCGGTTCGCTGCCGCGTCTGGAAGCCTGGCATTGCTGTTCGCGGCCGGCCTCACGGTCATGTCCATTGTTGCGAGTCGCTAAGCCATGAGCAGTCTGATCGAACAAGCCGCACTCCGCCTCGAACAACTTCGCCGTGCCGGTGCAACGGTGCCGGACACCAAGCCGCAGCAACGGCTGCCGGGCGGTGGCCACGCGGCGACCGCGCCGGAGCCTGAACCGATGCCGCAGGCATCGACGCCAGCGCCGTTGGCGGTGACGTCGCGGCGCGTCGATCTCGATTTCACCGCGCTCGCAGCCGCCAACATCCTGACCCCCAATGCGTCGCGCTCGCTGCTCGGCGATCAATTTCGCGTCGTCAAGCGGCCGCTGTTGCGCAATGCGATGGGCAAGGGCGCTGCCAAGCTCGCCAATGGCAACCTGATCATGGTGACCAGCGCTCTCGCAGGCGAAGGCAAAAGCTTTACCGCAGTCAATCTGGCGATGAGCATCGCCACCGAACTGGACCACACCGTGATGCTGGTGGATGCCGATGTGGCGCGCCCGTCGGTGTCGCGGATGCTCGGATTGACAGCCGAGTCGGGCGCTGGTGAAGGAACGGGCTTGCTCGACGTGCTCGATGGCCGAATGGACATGGCCAGCGTGCTGCTGAAGACGAACGTCGAGAAGTTGACCATACTGCCCAGTGGCACGCACCATGCTCGCGCGACCGAACTGCTGGCGAGCGACGCCATGACTCGGTTGCTGGACGAGATGGGCCGACGCTACGCCGACCGCATCATCATCTTCGACTCCCCGCCCCTGCTGCTGACCACCGAGGCTCGCGTGCTGGCCACGCACATGGGGCAGGTGGTGGT
>JANMYM010000041.1:0-1935 GCA_031382085.1 Gammaproteobacteria bacterium | reverse complement strand
CGCGAATTCGGCGCCTGGTACTGGGACGACCGCGCCAAAGTCGAGAGACAAAGCCCGCACAACTTCGCCACCAACATGCGCACGCCCACCCTCGTGATGCACGGTGCACTCGACTACCGGGTACCCGATCAGCAGGGCCTGGCTTACTACAACACGCTCAAGGCGCGCGGCGTCGACGCACGCCTGGTGTGGTTCCCGGACGAGAACCACTGGATCCTGAAGCCGCGCAATTCGAAACTCTGGTATGGCGAGTTCTTTGCCTGGCTGAAGCGGCACGATCCGTCGGCGCGCAGGCGGAATTCCAGGGCAAGCACACGTTGAATGCGGTGATCAAGTTGCTTAGTCTTACTGTGTCAATAAAAGCATGGCATTATCTGCGCCTCTTCATTCTTCACATGAGGGACGATGGGTGCGAGCGAACGATTTGACCGATACATGAAGCACTTGTCCGAGGGACTGGGGCATTTGGACCGTCACGCGGGGCTCAAGGGCTACTGCACGGGGCTGATGTTGCCGCTGGCGCGCAAGAGCGTGGAGCCGATGGCCGCACGGGTAGACCCCATGCATGCCAGCGCCCGGCATCAGTCCCTGCATCACTTCGTGGCCAAGGCCGAATGGTCCGATGGGGAGATGTTGCGCCGGGTGTGTCAGTGGGTCGTCCCGCAGATGGACTTCAGCCGTGGCGGCTGGTGGATCATCGATGACACGGGGTTCCCGAAGAAGGGCAATCACTCGGTGGGCGTGGCCCGTCAATACTGCGGAATGCTGGGCAAGCAGGACAACTGTCAGGTGGCAGTGAGCGTGTCGCTGGCATGTGACCAAGGCAGTGTTCCTGTGGCGTGGCAACTTTATCTGCCCGAGGATTGGTCCAAGGACCTCGTGCGCAGGCAAGAGGCCGGCGTGCCCGACGAAGTGCATTTCGCCACGAAGACACAAATTGCGCTGGCGCAGTTGCGTACCCTGCTGGCCGAAGGAGCACCGCGCCATTGCGTGTTGGCAGACGCCGGCTATGGGGTGGACAACGCCTTCCGCCAGGCGCTGGGCGACATGGGGCTGCTTTACGCTGTGGGCGTGACTTCGGCGGTAGTGGTCTGGCCTCCCGGAGTCGAGCCGCTTGCGCCCAAGCCCTACAGCGGTATGGGTCGCCCGCCGGTGATGCCGCGACGCACCGCCCGGCTTCAGCCAATGAGCGTCAAGGCGCTGGCCTTGTCGCTGCCGGCGCAGGCGTTCCACACGATCAGTTGGCGCGAGGGCACCAATGAGCCGCTCAGCGGGCGCTTCGCTGCGCTGCGCGTGCGCCACGCGGGCGGCAACGCCGGCAAGGCGCGATTGCTTCCCCTGCAGTGGTTGCTGGTCGAATGGCCGGCGGACCAGGCAGAGCCGAGCAAATACGTCCTGTCCACGCTACCCGAAGACACGCCGCTCAACGAGCTTGTCGGTGCCGCTCATCAGCGTTGGCGCATCGAACGCGACTACCAAGATCTCAAACAGGACTTCGGATTAGGGCACTATGAGGGCCGAGGGTGGCGCGGGTTCCACCACCACGCCAGTCTGAGTATTGCAGCCTACGGATTCCTGATGACCGAGCGACTCATTGCCGACAAGCCCGTCGGCAGTAAAAAAAACTTCATCGAACGCCAAGTGCCTGCCCTTCCCAAGAATTACCTCCCCCGCGGCAGTCCTGCGCGCGCAGCGGCACGTGGCCCATTCGATCACGACGCTGCGACACCGCCTGAGCTACGCGCTGCTCGCGCGCCTCGGGCAGTGCCCGTGCTGCGGCAGGGCAAGTGAAAAGCGCCTTTTGTGACACAGTAAGATTAGGGCAAGACTGATCAAGTTCCCTGGCCCGGCAATTGCAGCGGTTTTGTCAGAGTAACAGCTTGAGGCTCGGCGATGAAGCAGCAGACACTGGCGATGGCGGCAGACCAAGGCGCG
>JANMYM010000033.1:0-10169 GCA_031382085.1 Gammaproteobacteria bacterium | reverse complement strand
TACCACGGACGTGACGGGCCTGATCGAGTTGCCGGGGAACACCGAGATGGTGATGCCTGGGGACAACATCAAGATGACGGTGGAGCTGATTGCGCCGATCGCGATGGAAGACGGACTGCGGTTTGCGATCCGAGAGGGTGGCAGGACTGTCGGCGCGGGCGTGGTTGCGAAGATATTGAAATAGGAGTTCAGCGAACTGTCAGGAGGCCGACCGGCGAGATTCGAATATCGAATCAAGTCGCTCCCCGTTACTCGCTTGGTTGATTCGACATTCGAATCTTCCGGCCGGCTTCCTAGCAAAGCGCTGAGCAGCAATTTGAAAGGTTACACACAACGTTAGGTACGAAGACTTTTAGCGGCCGCTCGTGCGGTTCAAAGGCAAATCGACAAAGCGAGTAACGGGGAGCGACTCGATTTGCCTTTGAACTGCGCGAGCGGCCGCTCTTAGTCTCCGTACGAAACATTTAATTAGGCCAGTAGCTCAATTGGCAGAGCGGCGGTCTCCAAAACCGCAGGTTGGGGGTTCGATTCCCTCCTGGCCTGCCACGAAGAAACGATGAACGAAGCAGCAGTAGATACCAGCAGCGCAACGGGCGCCGACAAGGCGAAGTTGTGGTCCGCGATCATTCTCGTGATCGCCGGGATCGGCGCATTCTATTGGCTGCGCGGTTCGCAGGCTGACTGGGTTCGCTGGGCGGTGTTCGTCGGCGCGCTGTTGGTCGCCGGGCTGATTATCGCGTTCTCCGAGTATGGGCATGCGCTGTCAAAGTTCATCGCCGACGCGCGGATCGAGTTGTACAAGGTTTTCTGGCCGTCACGCGATGAAACAACTCGCATGACGCTCGTGGTGTTCGCATTCGTGGTTTTGATGGCGCTGTTTTTCTGGTTGCTCGACATGGGTCTGACCGCGGCCACAAAGTTCCTGTCGGTCAAGGGGTAAGAGGATGGCCTTGCGTTGGTATGTCGTGCACGCCTACTCGAATTTCGAGCACCGTGTTGCTGAAGGCCTGAAGGACCGCATCAAGCGCTTCGGGGTCGAGAGCAAGTTTGGTGAGATTCTGGTGCCGACCGAAGAAGTCGTCGAGATGCGCGATGGCCAGAAGCGCAAGAGCGAGCGCAAGTTCTATCCGGGCTACGTGCTCGTGCAGATGGAGATGGACGAGGAAACATGGCATCTGGTGCGCGAAGTGCCCAAGGTGCTGGGTTTTATCGGCGGTACCTCGGACAAACCGGCGGCTATTTCCGACAAGGAAGCGAACCAGATTCTGCGGCGCGTCGAGGAAGGCGTGGAAAAGCCGCGGCCGAAGGTTATTTTCGAGCCGGGCGAAGTGGTGCGGGTCACCGATGGTCCGTTCAATGATTTCAATGGCGTGGTTGAGAGCGTCAACTACGACAAGAACCGCCTGCAGGTGGCGGTACAGATACTGGGGCGCTCGACGCCCGTCGAACTGGATTTTTCGCAGGTCGAGAAGGCCTGAGGTTTGAGGCGCGCCGCGCGCGAAGTCGACGCGGTGCAATAAATAACGCTGCCTGAAGGATCGGGCGGCGCGGTGGCATGGACGCGCATGGGGAGACCGGTTTTTAACCGGCCGTTAGCACCCAGGAGAGTAGACTATGGCAAAGAAAGTACAGGGGTACGTGAAGCTGCAGGTCCCTGCAGGTTCCGCCAATCCGTCACCGCCCATCGGCCCGGCTCTGGGTCAGCAGGGCGTCAACATCATGGAATTCTGCAAGCAGTTCAATGCTGCGACGCAGAAACTCGAGAAGGGTCTGCCGATCCCGGTTGTGATCACCGTCTACGCCGATCGCAGCTTCACTTTCATCATGAAGACGCCGCCGGCGTCGGTGCTGATTCGCAAGGCGATCGGCATTGAGAAAGGCAGCGGCACGCCTAACACCGCCAAGGTCGGCAAGATCTCCCGCAAGCAGCTGGAGGAAATTGCCAAGGCCAAGCAGCCCGATCTGACGGCTGCCGACCTCGATGCCGCGGTCCGCACGATCGCGGGCAGCGCGCGTTCGATGGGCGTGGATGTGGAAGGAGCCTGAGATGTCATTTGTAGCAAAACGCCATAAGCCCTGGGCTGAGAAACTGCCACCGGGTAAACAGTATCCGATCGACGAAGCGCTGAAGCTCGTCAAGGAATTCGCCAAGGCCAAGTTCGACGAAACTGTCGACGTGGCCGTGAACCTCGGCATTGATGCCTCGAAGTCCGACCAGCAGGTGCGCGGTTCGACCGTGCTGCCTAACGGCACCGGCAAGACCGTGCGCGTGGCGGTGTTCACCTCCGGCAAGAACCAGGACGCCGCGAAGGCCGCGGGCGCCGACATCGTGGGCCTGGAAGACCTCGCCGAAAAGGTGAAGGCCGGCCAACTTGATTTCGACGTGGTGATCGCGAGCCCCGATGCGATGCGTATCGTGGGTCAATTGGGACAGATCCTCGGCCCGCGCGGCCTGATGCCGAACCCCAAGGTCGGTACGGTGAGCCCGGATGTCGCGGGCGCGGTGCGCAATGCCAAGGCCGGCCAGGTGCGTTATCGCGTCGACAAGGCCGGCATCGTGCATTGCACGATCGGCAAGGCGAGCTTCGCGCCGGAAAAGTTGCGCGAAAACCTGCAGGCGCTGCTGGCTGATCTGCAGAAGGCCAAGCCGGCCAATTCGAAAGGTATTTATCTCAAGCGCGTGTCGCTGTCCTCGACCATGGGTCCGGGCGTGACAGTGGAGCAATCCTCGCTCGGAATGTGAAGATTTGATGTGATGGTTTGATGCGGCAACGCATCCAAGACCGCAGGCGACTCGGACCGTGGCAACACGGGGTCGGTTCTTAATCTGAAGCCTGCGCAGATGGTGGTCCGCTCGCAAGAGATTTGTCTCCTGCGAAGGTCATCGTCGACAAGGGTGGGACGAGGGGCGTGTGCTCCAAGTCCTTTGTTAGGTGACTTTCGGGAGAGAGACTTTATATGCCACTCAACCTGGAAGACAAAAAAGCACTGGTAGCGGAAGTCAACAAGCTGGCCTCCGGGGCACAATCCGTGGTCGCCGCGCAATATCGCGGCATCACGGTCACGCAGATGACGGATCTGCGCTCCAAGGCCCGCGCCAAGGGTGTGTCCATGCGTGTCGTCAAAAACACGCTGGCCCGCAAGGCGTTGGCCGGGACTGCGTTCGAGAAAATCGGACCCAGCCTCAAAGGGCCGCTCGTTCTGGCGTTTTCGAAGGACGATCCGGGCGCAGCTGCGCGCGTGATCAAGGACTTCGCGAAAGCCAACGAGAAGCTGGTTGCGACCCTGATTTCACTTGGCGGTCCGGTTTTGCCGGCCTCCGATCTGGAAAAGGTCGCATCGTTGCCGACCCGCGATCAGGCACTGTCGATGTTGTTGGGCACGCTCAAGGCGCCGATCGAGAAGTTTGTCAGGACGCTTGCTGCGCCCCATACAAAGCTCGTTCGCACCGTTGCAGCCGTGCGCGACCAGAAACAGGCCGCCGGCGCTTAATTGTCATTTATTAGCTGTTAGTTTCAGGAGTCAATCATGGCTGTTAGCAAAGACGAAATTCTCGATTCTATTTCCAAGATGAGCATCATGGAAGTGGTCGAGTTGATTTCGGACATGGAAAAGAAGTTCGGTGTTACCGCCGCGGCCCCGGTCGCGATGGTGGCCGCCGGTGGCGGCGCTGCCGCTGCGGCGCCGGTCGAGGAGCAGACGGAGTTCACCGTCATCCTCAAGGAATACCCGGCCGACAAGAAGGTTACGGTTATCAAGGTGGTTCGCGAACTCACCGGTCTTGGCTTGAAGGAAGCCAAGGACCTGGTCGAGGCCGTGCCGGGCACCGTGAAGGATGCCGTGCCGAAAGCCGATGCCGAAACGATGAAGAAGAAACTCGAGGACGCCGGCGCCAAAGTGGAAATCAAGTAATCCCTGGTGGATTGCCTGTTTTCATTCAATGGTGACGCGCGCGTCCGCTTACAGCGCACCGGGCTAACACCCGGTGCGCTGTAGCGGGCGCGTTTATTTGATTATTTGAGGTGCACGATGGCTTACTCCTTCACTGAGAAGAAGCGGATACGCAAGAATTACGGCAAACAGCCGAGCATTCTCGCGACGCCCTATTTACTCGCCATCCAGCTGGATTCGTACCGGCATTTCCTGCAGGAAAACAAACCTGAGGAAGCGCGCGGCAGCTACGGTTTGCATGCTGCGTTCAAAAGCGTGTTCCCGATCTCGAGCTACAGCGGCAATGCCGTGCTCGAGTACGTGTCCTATCGACTGGGCGAACCGGTGTTCGACGTCAAGGAGTGTCAGCTGCGCGGCCTGACCTACGCAGCGCCGCTGCGCGTCAAAGTGCGTCTCATCGTGTACGACAAGGAAGCGGCTGGCCCGAAGAAGCCGGTCAAGGATGTGCGCGAACAGGAGGTCTATCTCGGTGAACTGCCGTTGATGACCGATAACGGCACCTTTGTCGTGAACGGTACCGAGCGCGTGATCGTGTCGCAGCTGCATCGCAGCCCCGGCGTGTTCTTTGATCATGACCGCGGCAAATCGCATTCGTCGGGCAAATTGCTGTTCAACGCCCGCATCATTCCGTATCGTGGCTCCTGGCTCGATTTCGAATTCGATCCGAAGGACTGTGTGTTTGCGCGCATCGACCGCCGCCGCAAACTGCCGGTGTCGATCATCCTGCGTGCGTTGGGCATGAACGAGACCGAGATTCTGGAAGTCTTCTTTGAGCGTAACAATTTCTACCTGTCGAAGGAGGAAGTGTCACTCGCGCTTGTGCCACAACGCCTGCGCGGCGAGACGGCGACTTTCGAAATCCGCATTGGCGATCAGGTGATCGTCGAAGAAGGCCGCCGTATCACGGCGCGCCATGTGCGCCAGCTGGAAGACGCGGGCGTGCGCAAGCTGCATGTGCCGCGCGATTATCTCTATGGCAAGGTGCTGGCACACGATGTCGTGAACAACGACACCGGTGAGATCATCGCCAAGGCTAACGAAGTACTGACGGCCGCATCGGTCGAGAAGTGCCTGGAAGTCGGCATCACCGAAATCAACACGCTGTACACCAACGATCTGGATCGCGGCGCCTATATTTCCGATACGCTGCGTATCGATCCGACCAAGACGCGCCTCGAGGCGCTGGTCGAAATCTACCGCATGATGCGCCCAGGCGAACCGCCGACGCGCGATGCGGCGGAAAACCTCTTCAACAACCTGTTCTTCAACGGCGAGCGCTACGACCTTTCGGCCGTGGGCCGCATGAAGTTCAATCGCCGCGTTGGCCGCAAGGACCTCGTCGGTTCGGGCGTGCTGTCGAAGGACGACGTGCTGGCGGTACTCAAGGTCCTGATCGACATCCGCAACGGCAATGGCGTGGTCGATGACATCGATCACCTTGGCAATCGTCGCGTACGTTCGGTCGGCGAAATGGCGGAAAACGCCTTCCGAGTAGGCCTGGTGCGTGTCGAGCGCGCGGTCAAGGAGCGCCTGACGATTGCAGAGAGCGAACCGCTGATGCCGCAGGAAATGATCAACGCCAAGCCGGTGGCGGCCGCGGTCAAGGAATTCTTCGGCTCCTCGCAGCTGTCGCAGTTCATGGACCAGAACAATCCGCTGTCCGAAGTAACGCACAAGCGCCGCGTATCGGCGCTTGGACCCGGCGGCCTCACCCGTGAGCGCGCCGGCTTCGAAGTCCGTGACGTGCATCCGACCCATTATGGCCGCGTCTGCCCGATCGAGACTCCGGAAGGTCCGAACATCGGTCTGATCAATTCGTTAGCTGTCTACGCGCGTACGAATTCCTACGGCTTCCTCGAGACGCCGTATCGCCGTGTGGCCAATGGCATCGTCTCCAGCGAAATCGACTTCCTGTCGGCGATTGAGGAAGGCGACTTCGCGATCGCGCAGGCGAACGCGACGATTGGCAAGAACGGCGAGTTGTCGGAAGACCTCGTCTCCTGCCGCTATCAGAACGAATTCACGCTGATGCCGCGTGCCCGTATCAATTACATGGACGTGTCGCCGAAACAGATCGTGTCGGTGGCCGCGTCGCTGATCCCGTTCCTCGAGCATGACGATGCGAACCGCGCGCTCATGGGATCTAACATGCAACGCCAGGCGGTACCGACGCTGCGCTCCGAAGCGCCGCTGGTGGGTACCGGCATGGAACGCCCCGTCGCGACCGACTCCGGTGTCATTGTGGTCGCAAAGCGTGGTGGCGTTGTCGACTCGGTCGACGCGGCGCGTATTGTGGTGCGAGTTGACGACAACGAGACCACCGCCGCAGAGCCCGGCGTCGACATCTACAATCTGACCAAGTACACGCGTTCCAACCAGAACACCTGCATCAACCAGCGGCCGCTGGTGAAGTCGGGCGATGTAATCGCGCGCGGTGACGTGCTGGCCGACGGTCCGTCGACCGACATGGGCGAGCTCGCGTTGGGTCAGAATATGCTGGTCGCCTTCATGCCCTGGAACGGCTACAACTTCGAAGACTCGATCCTGATCTCGGAACGCGTGGTGCAGGAAGATCGTTTCACGACGATTCACATTGAAGAACTGACGTGCGTGGCCCGCGACACCAAACTCGGCCCGGAAGAAATTTCCGGTGACATTCCTAACGTTGGTGATCAGGCCCTGGCAAAACTCGACGAAGCAGGCATCGCCTTTATCGGCGCCGAAGTGCGCGCCGGCGATATTCTCGTTGGCAAGGTAACGCCGAAGGGCGAGACCCAGCTGACGCCGGAAGAAAAACTGCTGCGCGCCATCTTCGGCGAAAAAGCCAGCGACGTGAAAGACACGTCGTTGCGCGTCCCGCCGGGCATGGATGGCACCGTGATTGACGTGCGCGTGTTTACACGCGACGGCGTCGACAAGGACAGCCGCGCGCTGGCGATCGAAAAATCGGAAATCGAGCGGGTCCGCAAGGACTTCGGCGATCAGCAGCGCATTCTCGAAGATGACATGTTCGAGCGCGTGCGCAGCGTTCTCATCGGCAAGGTCGCCTCGGGCGGTCCACGCCGCCTGAAGTCGGGCGGCACAATCGATGCGGAATACCTCACCGATCTGCCGCGCGACGAGTGGTTTGAAATCCGCCTCGAGGACGAAGATGCCAACTCGCAGCTCGAAGCTGCTGCTGAGCGCCTCAAGGGACAGCGCAAGATGTTCGAGCAGAAGCTCGATACCAAGAAGGCGAAGATAACGGCGGGCGATGATCTCGCGCCGGGCGTGCTCAAGATGGTCAAGGTGTACCTGGCGGTCAAGCGCCGCATCCAGCCGGGCGACAAGATGGCCGGACGCCATGGCAACAAGGGCGTTATTTCCATCATCGTTCCGGTCGAAGACATGCCGTATAACGCCGATGGCACGCCGGTTGACATCGTGCTGAATCCGCTGGGTGTGCCGTCGCGCATGAACGTCGGCCAGGTGCTGGAAACGCATCTCGGCTGGGCAGCCAAGGGTATTGGCCTCAAGATTGGCAAGATGCTGGAGCAGCAGGCCGCTGTGACCGATCTGCGCCAGCTGCTGGACAAGGTGTACAACAGCTCGGGCGGACAGAAGGAAGACATCAATTCGCTGAACGACGCCGAGGTGCTCGAGTTGTGCCGCAACCTGACGCGCGGCGTGCCGATCGCGACGCCGGTGTTCGACGGTTCTTCCGAGCAGGAAATCAAGCACTTGCTGGCCCTGGCGGATCTGCCGCTCAATGGCCAGACACAGTTGTTTGATGGCCGTACCGGCGAGAAATTCGAGCGCGATGTCACCGTCGGCTACATGTACATGCTGAAGCTCAACCATCTGGTTGATGACAAGATGCATGCGCGTTCCACCGGACCGTACTCGCTTGTGACCCAGCAGCCGTTAGGCGGCAAGGCACAGTTCGGCGGCCAGCGCTTCGGCGAAATGGAAGTCTGGGCGCTCGAGGCCTACGGCGCGGCCTACACGCTGCAGGAAATGCTCACCGTCAAGTCGGACGACGTGAATGGCCGTACCAAGATGTACAAGAACATCGTCGACGGCAATCACCAGATGGATGCGGGCATGCCCGAATCCTTCAATGTGCTGGTGAAGGAAATCCGTTCGCTTGCGATCAACATGGAACTGGAACAGGGCTAACATATGAAAGACTTACTGAAACTGTTCAAGCAACATGCACCGGCGGAGCAGTTCGACTCGATCAAGATCGGGCTCGCCTCGCCGGAGATGATCCGTGCCTGGTCGTACGGCGAAGTGAAGAAGCCGGAGACCATCAACTACCGCACCTTCAAGCCGGAGAGGGATGGCCTGTTCTGCGCGAAGATCTTCGGACCCGTCAAGGACTACGAGTGCCTGTGCGGCAAGTACAAGCGCCTCAAGCATCGCGGCGTGGTCTGCGAAAAGTGCGGGGTCGAAGTCACGCAGGCGAAAGTGCGCCGCGAACGCATGGGCCACATCGAGCTTGCATCGCCGACCGCGCATATCTGGTTCCTGAAGTCGCTGCCGTCGCGTATCGGCCTGATGCTGGACATGACGCTGCGCGAAATCGAGCGCGTGCTCTACTTCGAAGCCTTCGTGGTCATCGACCCAGGCATGACGCCGCTGACCCGGGGCCAGCTGCTGACCGACGAAATGTACCTGGAAGCAATCGAGCAGCATGGCGATGAGTTCGACGCCCGCATGGGCGCCGAGGCTGTTTACGAGCTGTTGCAGAGCCTTGATCTTGCGGCCGAGCTCGTCAAGGTCCGCGAAGACATGGGCGCGACCTCGTCGGAAACAAAATTGAAGCGCCTGTCCAAGCGCCTGAAGCTGATCGAGTCATTCATCGAGTCGGGTAACAAGCCCGAGTGGATGGTGATGACCGTGCTGCCGGTGCTGCCGCCGGATTTGCGTCCGCTGGTACCTCTGGATGGCGGCCGCTTCGCGACCTCGGATCTGAACGATCTCTATCGTCGCGTCATCAACCGCAACAATCGTCTGCGCCGGCTGCTCGAACTCAATGCACCGGACATCATCGTGCGCAACGAAAAGCGCATGCTGCAGGAAGCGGTGGATGCGCTGTTAGACAACGGCCGCCGCGGCCGCGCGATAACCGGCACTAACAAGCGTCCGCTGAAATCACTGGCCGATATGATCAAGGGCAAGCAGGGCCGGTTCCGCCAGAACCTGCTCGGCAAGCGCGTCGATTACTCGGGCCGTTCAGTCATTGTCGTCGGGCCGATGCTGCGCCTGCATCAATGCGGTCTGCCGAAGAAAATGGCGCTGGAACTTTTCAAGCCCTTCATCTTCAACAAGCTGCAGCTGCGCGGCGAAGCTTCGACCATCAAGGCCGCCAAGCGCCTGGTCGAACGTGAAGGCCCGGAGGTCTGGGACATTCTCGAAGAAGTTATTCGCGAACATCCCGTGCTGTTGAACCGCGCGCCGACCTTGCACCGCCTTGGCATCCAGGCTTTCGAGCCGGTGCTGATCGAGGGCAAGGCCATTCAACTGCACCCGCTCGTTTGCACGGCATTCAACGCCGACTTCGACGGTGACCAGATGGCTGTGCACGTGCCGCTTTCGTTGGAAGCGCAGCTCGAAGCGCGCGCGCTGATGATGTCGACCAACAACATCCTCTCGCCTGCGAACGGCGATCCGATCATCGTGCCGTCCCAGGACGTCGTGTTAGGTCTCTACTACATGACCCGCGAGCGTGTTGGCGCAGCCGGCGAAGGCGCCATGTTCTCTGATATTGCCGAAGTGCATCGCGCGTATGAAACGCGCGAAGCGCACCTGCAGGCGCGTGTCAAAGTGCGTTTGATCGAAACCACCATCGTCAACGGCGAGAAGCAAAGCCGCGCACGCGTCATTTCGACCACGATCGGTCGTGCGCTGCTGTCGGAGATCCTGCCGGAAGGCCTGTCCTTCGACATCATCAACCAGGACATGACCAAGAAGAATATTTCTGCGGTCATCAATGTCTGCTATCGCATATTGGGCCTGAAAGAAACGGTGGTTTTCGCGGACAAGCTGATGTACACGGGTTTCACCTATGCAACCCGCTCGGCAGTGTCCTTTGGTGTCGACGACATCATCATCCCGGATCAGAAGGGACGACTGGTGGCCGCGGCCGAAGCCGAGGTCAAGGAAATCCAGAACCAGTACGCGTCGGGCCTCGTGACCAATGGCGAGCGCTATAACAAGGTCGTCGATATCTGGTC
>JANMYM010000036.1:0-177259 GCA_031382085.1 Gammaproteobacteria bacterium | reverse complement strand
TGCTTCCGCAGTGAAGCCGGGTCTTACGGCAAGGACACGCGCGGCATGATCCGCCAGCACCAGTTCGACAAAGTCGAGCTGGTGCACATAGTGCGCCCGGAGGATTCCGATCGTGCGCACGAAGAGCTAACAAGCCATGCTGAGGCGGTGCTGAAGAAACTGGAATTGCCGTATCGCGTAGTCGCGCTGTGCGCCGGCGATATCGGCTTCGGCAGTTATCGCACCTATGATCTTGAGGTCTGGTTGCCGGGGCAGGGCACGTATCGCGAGATCTCATCCTGCAGCAATTGCGAGGCCTTTCAGGCGCGGCGCATGCAGGCCCGCTGGCGCAATCCCGCGACCGGCAAGCCGGAGCCCGTCCATACCCTGAACGGCTCGGGTCTGGCCGTCGGCCGAACGCTGGTAGCGGTGCTGGAGAACTACCAGAACGCGGACGGGTCTGTTACCGTGCCGGCCGCGCTGCGGGGCTTGATGGGCGGCCTGGAACGCCTAACGCCTGGCTAACGAACGGAGAGGTGGCGGAGCGGTTGAACGCACCGGTCTTGAAAACCGGCAGCCCTTCACGGGGCTCGTGAGTTCGAATCTCACCCTCTCCGCCAAAATATAGGCTTTTCGAGACAGAGCACGCCTGTACAGTATCGCCTAGTTGCACTTGTGGTTGCACGTCGTGTAAAGAACGCGCGCAAGACTGCACCTACGCGTGGTTACGCGTCCAGTACGCGTGTCGCTTAGCAACGATTCAAAAACTAAAGGGCGATCTGGCGCGATTACCTGGGTGGCGCAGGTTCGCGTGCGCCCGTTCAAACCGGTCGCGAAATCCTTTTCGAACCGAGCGGATGCCAAAGAATGGGCGGACCGCCACGAGCGAACGCTGCATGACCAGCGCAAACGCAGTGAGGCGCCGAACGAGCACCGGACGTCTGGATGTCCTCCGAAGTCTTCATCCGAAGTCTTTAATGAATCCATCAAGGAAGTTTTCACGCAAGGTACGATTCCGCTTGCAGCGCGCGAGATAGAGTTTGAAAGCCAGAAAGCTGAAACCCGAGGCCCGCAGAGCCCCAACGTGCTGCCGATCCTCAGCGCTCGCAAACGACGAAGTTCTGCTAGACAAGAGAGCGTCGACGACCGGACCGGGCGCATACGCAGGACTTTAGAAGTATTCCGCGATCAGCCGAACTTCAAGGTCGCAGACTTGGCGAGAATAGCTCGGGCATCGATCGCTGAAGTTCAAACTGAATTGGCACGATCAGCATGACCTGCGCGCTGCCTCAATCGGCGAACACCTCTCGCAAAACTTCAGGTCGTCGCGCGGCAATTGCCAGCAGCGAACGCGCAGCGCCCGACGGTTGCCTGCGGCCCTGCTCCCATTCCTGGACGGTGCGTGGCGACACGCCCAACAATTCTGCAAATCGGCTCTGCGAAAGCCCGGATCGGGTCCGCGCTTCCGCGATCGCCGACAGTGATACGCGATGCACGTGCCCAGCTTTGCCAGCCTTCATTTCGCGAACCGACGCGAGCAACTCCGCTCCGAGGTTGCGTTTCGCATCGCGCGCTCGCAGTGCGCGCTCAGTCATTTTCGCCATTGATCGTCTCCTTGATCGCCTTCAGAACCTTTGGCGCAATCGTGTCTTGCACGCCCTTGGCGTAGATCAGCAGCAGGTAGATCACGCCATCCGCCAATCGGTTGTAGTGAATTACCCGCACACCGCCGCGTTAACCCATCCCGGCCCGCGACCATCGAATCTTGCGACAGCCTCCCGAGCCTGGGACCACGTCGCCAGCCTCAGGATGCGCAGCGATCCAAGCCGCAAACTCGCCGCGATCATCCTCAGTCCAATAGTCCGGCCACAAGCGCGTAAAGATCGGCGTCTCGATCACGTGAACATGGGGCGACTATACGTCAAAGACGGATATCCGTCAATGACGGACATAACCTGGGACAGCCGCAAGCGCCACATACGATGACCTTAACGAGTTCGAGGCAGCGCTGCAGTTGCTGCGGGCGCAGATTTTTGCGGGCGCTTAACGCGTGGCATAATGGTCGCTATGAAGTCTGCAACTCCTTTTCCGGTGGCGATCCTCTCCGGCGTTGCTGCGCTTGCCCCGCATGTGGAACACGCGATTGCGGCACCTTGCGACGACGCAACCGGACCCCGGTATTGCGAACCATTGCCCGGCCTCCCGCCAGATTCGCACTCGGAACATCCTAGGCAGCCCGCACCTGAGCCGCCCGTAGCAGCGAATGTTGGACCCATGACGATCTCGCCGTTGCCGGCTTTCTTGACGGTAACGCCGCAGCGTCCGGACATTGCGAACAGTTCGTTCATCTCGGTAACGTCGCTGCCGTTTTTTCTCGGTTCTCAATAGCTAGTTGCACTTCCAATTGCAATGCTGCGCGAATCGCTGGGAAAGCCAGCATTTCGCGACTTTCAGTGTTCTTGCAATTCAGGTACTTGCGCGCGCTTGCGTTGCGCTAACGTGAGAGCAATGCGACTTGAAAACTGGCAGCCCTTCACGAGGCTCGTGAGTTCGACGACCCGGCGCGCAGCGGCGGGTCGGACGCCGAGCCGCGGTGTCGCGGCTCGGCGGTCCCGAGCGCAAATGCGCGAGGGACGAGCGGCGCGACTACGCGCCGCGAGCAATCTCACCCTCTCCGCCAACGTTCACGCTGCATCCACCTGTGTAACTGAACTTGCACGCGCCACACGCCGATAACCCGGGACGCGACCGTGTGCCCAGAATAGTCACGGCGCTCGCCGTGCAGTTGGGGACCGCGGCGCTGCTATTCGCGGCGGTGCGCTTGTCGGGCATGCCAATTACCGCGTTCCAGTTCGCTCTGGCGTGCGCACTGCTTGCGGCGCTGGCTACGGCTGGGCTGCGATTCGAGGCCTGGTGGATCGGCATCCAGTTGCTGCTGCCCTTGCTGCTGTGGACCTTCTTGTGGTTCGACATTCCGTCCTGGATTTTTCTGGTCCTGCTGCTGTCACTGAGCCTGGTGTTCTGGTCGACTATCGGCATCCGGGTTCCGCTCTATCTATCTAACAGCAAGACCTGGCAGGCAGTCGAAGCCCTGCTGCCTGCGCCGGATCCGGCGCGAACGCTGCGGTTTGCGGATCTTGGCAGCGGCCTGGGTGGTTTGTTGTTTTACCTCGCGAGTCGCCGGCCCGACGTCGAATTGCTGGGAATAGAGCTGGCGCCGCTGCCTGCCTGGCTGAGTCGCGTGCGCGCGCTGTTCGCTGACCAGCGACGGATACGGATTCGCTGGGGCAGCTTCTGGTCCTTGAGCCTCGAACCCTATGACGTCGTTTTCGCATACCTTTCGCCCGTGCCGATGGCCGATCTCTGGGACAAGGCGCAGCGCGAGATGCGCCCGGGGGCCCTGTTTGTTAGCTGCGCATTCGAAGTGCCTGGCCAGCGCCCTGATCGGACTATCGAATTGTCATCACCGCGGCAACCCCGGTTGTTAGTGTGGCAAATCGCGGCAGGAAATTGATTTTGCCGGTCGTTGGCTTCGCGCCGGTGCTGCCGGCGCGGGCGCATGTTCTCGTGCTCGGAACCCTGCCAAGCGTAGCCTCGCTTGCGCAGCAGCAATACTACGCACATCCGCGCAACGCCTTCTGGCCCATCATGGCAGAGTTGTTAGGTTTTGCTGCGTCGTTACCGTACGCCGGGCGGGTAGAGCAGCTGCGACGCCATGGTGTCGCGCTCTGGGATGTCTGTCACAGCGCGCAACGCAGCGGCAGCCTGGATGCCGCGATCAAGGCGCAGGGACTGGTGGCTAACGACATCGCCGGATTGCTGGCGCTGCAGCCATCGATCCGCGGCGTGTTTCTGAATGGCGCCGCGGCCGCGATTCTCTTCAGGTGCTGGGTCGCGCCGACGCTGGCGCCTCAGGTCGTATCTTTGCCGCGCTGGACACTGCCTTCGACCAGCCCGGCCAACGCAACAATTACAGTGCGACAAAAAGTTCGGCGCTGGTCGAAAATATGCCGATACCTGCCAGGAGTTGATCAATAGTCCTGGTCCGGATATAGCAGGTAGGTCTCGCGTTCCGTGCGCCACGCGGCTTCGTCGCGCCGTGCCAGGGTATCCAGGTCGCCGCAGGTTGCTGCTGGGTCGTCGACCCACTCGCGCAGCAGCGCACTGCCGTTGATGACATCGATTGCGAGCCGCGTAGCCTCGTATTCGTAGGCGAAGTCCCGCCACAACGGGTAGTCCGGCCTGAGCGCACGCAAGGCCTTGAAGGCCAGCGCCTGCAGCCGCCAGGGCTGAAAGCGGCGGTGGTCATAGCCTGCGCCGTCGGCGTGCACCTGCAGGCCCTGGCACAGCGTGCCCTGATACTTGTAAAACGTCGGTTCGAACCAGCACGGCCGGATCCGGCAGCCTTCCAGCCATTGTGGCGCGAGGCGCCGCATCTCAGCTAACAAAGCCCAGGCATCGATGTCCGGGGCGCCGAACAATTCCAGCGGCCGCGTCGTTCCGCGACCCTCGGACAGCGTCGTGCCTTCCACCATGACCGATCCCGGATAGACCCGGGCCATGTTGAGCGATGCCGCGTTGGGGCTGGGATTGACCCAGCTGCGCCCGGCCGGCCAGCCGAATCCAGGTGCTTCGTTAGGCCGGTAGTCCGGCATGCTAACAACGCGGCAGTCGACGGCGATCTTGAGGCTGGCGACAAAATAGCGCGCCAGTTCGCCGAGCGTCAGGCCATGGCGCATCGGAATCGGCGCCGCGCCGACAAAGCTCTCGCAGCCCGGGCGCAGCGACAGGCCTTCGATCGGGCGTCCGGCCGGGTTGGGCCGGTCAAGCACCCAGACCGACTTGCCATGCTGCGCCGCCGCTTCGAGCACGTAGCGCAGCGTGGTCATGTAAGTGAACACGCGGCAGCCAACATCCTGCAGGTCGATGAGGATCACATCGCAGTGCGCAAGCATTGCGGCGCTCGGTCGCCGTACTTCACCGTACAGACTGAACACCGGTATCCCGAGACGCGAGTCGACGAAACCCTGCGACTCGACCATGTTGTATTGCTTGTCGCCGCGAATGCCGTGTTGCGGCCCTAACGCCGAGGTCAGCTTAATGTCCGGGTGAGAGACCAGCACATCGAGACTGAGCTCGAGATCGCGCGTTACTGCGGCCGGATGAGCGACCAGCGCGCAGCGCCGGCCGCGGAGCTCGCCGAGCAACGCCGAGTCGGCCAGCAATCGATCGACGCCGAAAGTGGTGTCGGGTGCCATGCAGGTAATTTACACGCGGCCGAGCCAACTGTCCGGGTTGTGGAAATCCGGCGCGCCGGTACCGTGAGCCAGCGCCCAATAATCGAGGCGGCCGCGCCGGTCGGCGACAACCATGGTGACGCCGACCTCAAGCGCAGCCGCAGGCACGTCGATTTCGGCCGTCAGCATCCACTCTGTTAGCGGCGCAGCCTCGGCGATCGCCGGTCGCGGATGCGGCAGGCCGAGATCAATTGCCGGCAGCGTGACCTCTGCTGTGCGCTGGCCGGCGCGCCGCGCGCTGAAGTCATAGGCCTGCCAGTGTCCCGCGGGCGAGAAATTCCATTCGCAATAGGGCGCATCGCCTGCCACGCGCACGAACATCTCGCAACAGGTCGCGCGCCAGAGCGTGTCAAGTCGCAGTACGGTCGACGCGAGCTTGGGCCAGATCACCCAGTCGGGGTCGGCGCTCAGCCAATAGCGCACGCGCAGGCGCGTCGGCGTCACGCGCCTCAGGGACGCAGCTACTGCTGCCGCGCCATGCGCGAGACTGTCCGGATGCCGCTCGAGCGCGATCCGCGGCGCCGCTGAGCCGCCGGTCACCGCTTGCGCGGCTTCGCTGTTAGCTCGGCGAGGATGGCATCCGCCTTGTAGACCTTGCTGAGCCCCTCGCGCATGATTGATGGATGCACCGCAATCGCGCGGTTCTTCGAGGTATCGAACCAGTAGTCGCCGGCGATCGAGTGGATGTTGCCGTCGAACATCAGGCCAACGAGTTCGCCGCGCGCATTGATCAACGGGCTGCCGGAGTTGCCACCGACGATATCGCTGTTAGTCGACAGGTTGAATCGGGTGCTCATGTCGAGCTTGTCGCGCACCGCCAGCCAGCGATCCGGAATCCGGAACGGTTCGGCCCCCGTGGCGCGCTCATAGGCGCGCGCCAGCGTGGTAAACGGCGCCAGATCAACCCCGCTTTCTCGCCACGCCTGGACGCTGCCAAAATTGAGGCGCGGCGTGAAGGTCGCATCCGGATACACGGCGGTACCCAGGATCGCAAAGCGGGCACCGGCGATTTTCTCGGCTGCGGCGTCGATCTGCGCTTCGACCTGGTCCTCGTGCCGCTTGCGCAGCGCGCGTGCCATGGCGTCAACGCTGCGGGCCAGTTCGATCATGGGGTCCGTTGACGCCTTGACGGCGGCTGCGCCACCGGCGAACAGCGCAGTGCGGGTTGCCGGATCCTTAAGTTGCGTGCCCTTGATGACGCGCGCCGCGAGTTCCTCCGGTGATGCAGTGGCTAACAACTGGCGCACGACCGCATGGTCAGGGCCCAGCCACTCTCGCATGCGCTGCAGCGAGAATGACAAGGTCAGTTCTTCGAGTTCCGGATAAACCGGAACAGCGGCGCTCAGTTGTTGTTCGAGGCGTGGCAGGCCAGCGTCGGTAAACTCCCGCAGGCGCTCGGTGTTGGGCTTGGGGCGCTCATCGGCGGCCCGGACCAGCGTCCGCGCATAACGAAACAGGCGGCTGTTAAAGCCGGCGCCGCCTTCGAGGAAAACATACTCAAAGTAGATGTCGCGTTCCGCGGCCAGCGCCTGGTCGATGTCGCGCCAGGGATCGCCGAAATTTTTGGCGAGATCCGGACGCGCCGCGACCTGCTGGCGCAGTGACTGTTCCGCGGCACGCTTGGCTGCAATCAATGAGTCGTCCAACAGCGCATCTAACAACTTGCGGCGCACTTTGATGCCGTTTTCGAGACTCTGGAGGGGTTCGGTAACTATGCGCGAGGCGGTCGGGCTGGTCTTGGCGAACTGCAGGTACCGGCCGCGCAGCTCGCTGCTGCGCAGCAATGCGCCGGGTAATTCCAGATTGCGCGATTGCAGGTACTGCGCGACTGTCAGCAGCCGATCGGTGTTGCCAGGATTGCCAGACACGAATACGGCGTCGCCGGCTGCGGGCCCGTCAAAGTTGATCGGCAGGTAATTAACGCTGTGGACCGGTTTTCCCTGATCGTCGTAGACCCGCATCAGGGACATGTCGAGGCACCAGCGCGGATACTGGAAGTTGTCCGGATCGCCGCCGAACGACGCAATACCGGCTTCCGGCGCAAAAACCAGGCGCAGGTCGCTATAGCGCCGGTACTTGTACATGAAGTACTGCCCGCCGTTATAGAGCGTGACAGCCTCGCACTTCAGCGGGCCGGACTTTTTGTCCTTGGCCGCGGCGGCTTCGCAACTTGATTCCAGTTCGGTTAGTTTGCGCTTACGTGACTCGTTAGCATCCGCGGCGCTGAGACTGGCAGTCGCAGTGCCGATCTGCCCGGTGATATTTTCCATGGCAACCAGAATGTCGGCAATCTGCACTCGACAGCGCAGCTCTCGGCTGTGGTCCGGGGCGAGAAATCCACTGTCGAGCAGACTCGCTTCCTTGCTGGAATTTTCCGCGAGGCAGGATTCTGCACAATGGTGATTCGTCAGGATGAGCCCGTCCTGGGACACAAAACTGGCGCTGCAATTCTGCAGGCGCACCGAGGCGAGACGTACCCGATCGAGCCATGCCTGATCCAGTTTCAGGCTGTACTGCGCGTTGACCTGCGCGAGCGGAAAATTATCGAAGGTCCACATGCCTTCGTCGGCAAAGCTAACACCGCTCAGCAGTGCGGCGATCAGGAAAACAGGTTTTAGGCGACGCATCGCAACTCCGGAAAATGAAAGATTGATGGCGCTCATTATCGCGTATTCGCGACAGAAATGCGCCGCCATGGAGTTTGCGGATCAACCGGCCAGATATGCGGTTTGTCCCGCGGCCGCGGCCGCGCTGTAATCACCGCGGGGTCCAGGGGATTGCGGCAGCCAGGGAGGGCCGTTCATGCGCCGTCGGGCAGAGGGTCAGGGTCTTTTCGAGGCAATGGTGGTCATTGCCGGTCTGGCACTGCTGTTGTTGGGCGCGTATGAACTGTTTGCAAACCGTCAGGGAACAGGGCGCGATTCCCGGGGCAACATCGGTGGCAAGGCGCCGTCGGCGAGGCATTGGGCACAGAGCGAGCGCTCGCCCATGGCCGGAGCCGGCGGCGCCGGCGCAGCCGACGGTCTAACACGCGCCCGCGAGGGCGTCTCTGCATGAATGCAGGCCGTTTGCTGCACAACGGGCAGCCAGTCGATGTCTACGTCTGGCACTGCGAGTCCTTCCTGGAGCGCGCGCTCGGACTGATGGGGCAGGCGCCGCTCCGCAACGCGCTCGCATTGCGAATTGTGCGCTGCCGGGCCATCCACACGTTCGGTCTCGGCTATGCCATCGACGCCGTGTTCACCGATCGCGACGGACGGGTGCTGCGATGCTGGCGGGCGCTGCCACCGCGCAGCGTGGCGCTGCAGCCCGGCGCGCACGCCGTCTGGGAAATGCGCGCTGGACTTGCCAGTGTGTTAGGTGTCGAAGCGGGCAGCACGCTGATGCTGGCGTGCGAGTCCCGACCTGCGGCACTCAGTCCGCGTCGTCGGGCGCGAGCGTCAGGCTTTCCGGGACACCCGGGGCGGCTGCGTTCTGTTCCGGGTCCTGCGTAAGCGGCGCGGGGACGGCGGCGCGGTGCGCCTCTTCGCGTGCCAGCAAGTCCTCCGGGGTGTCAATGTCTATGGCCGCCGATGGCATGGTTACCCGTATCACGCGCTCCATATGGCGTTGCAGAATCACGCGTGCGCCGCGGTCGCCCTGGAGCTGCTGCAAGTCGCCGAAACACCAACGCGGAAAAATTGCCGGGGCGCCGACCACGCCACCGAAACTGGCGGCCGCGATCCACTCCGGCTGTGCGCGCCAGGCGCCGGTAAGGCGCGCCAGGTCGTCATGCGTCACGTCCGGCTGGTCAGCTAACAAAATAAGCACCGCGTCGGCCGAGCCCGGTACCTGGGCGAGGCCCGCCCGGATGGAGCTTGCAATCCCTTCGCGCCAGTTGCGGTTGACCGCCAGGCCGACATTCGCGTGACGCAGCGCTGGCGTGAGTTCTGCCGCATAGGCACCTAACACGACTGTGACCGCATGCCCTGCCACCTGGACGGCGCGAGCTACCGCCAGCGGCAGCAGCGGCCGGTCGCCGATACGCGCCAGTTGCTTCGGCGATCCGAAGCGGCGCGCTTCGCCGGCCGCCAACACGATTGCATGTACGGCGGGTTCGCTCACGGCCACTCAGGGGTCCTTGGCGTCGGCCGGCCGTCCCGGCGATCGAAGTTCAATACCGGTGGGCAGTGCGCGGCCTACCGCATCAAAAAGTTCGCGCTCCTCCAGGATGGAATCCGCATCGACAAACGACGCGCGCCGCCACTCGGCAACTCCGTAATGCTGCGCGAACAGGTGATAGATCGCATGCCGCCGGCGTACCAGCACGTCGACATAAAACTGGTTGTAAGTGCCGCAGGCGCCTAACAAATCCGCCGGTGGAGATTCCAGCGATACGCCCAGGCCCTCGATTGCACGGCTGCTCAGCCACAAAGTCTCAGCGAGGTCGGCCAGCGTCTTGTGATCGCGCGAATCGGTCGCCGGAATGAGCGGCTGGAGGATGGCGCAATGCTCCAGATCCTGCCGATTGAAACGGCGCACCACGAACAACAGGTAGCGTGCCGCGGCCCGCGCGAATGGTTCCAGCACCGCGAGCGGGTAGTCCGCGGCCAGCGCCGCGGCCAGCGCCGCGCGCGCCGCACCCATGTGCGCGCGCTCGGTGGAAACCTGCTGGCGGATAAATTCCAGTTCGTTCATGCGATTGCCCGGGTTAAGCGCGTACGGAAATATATCAGCAGTGCAATGACGGCTAATGCGGCGTCGGCGACACCCATGACTATATAGGGCGCCGACGGCCGCCAGCTGTCAAACAGGCGGCCGCCGATGAACGTGATCGACAAGATGCCGGCCGCGCCGAACATGCTGAAGACGCCGATGACGGCGCCGCGGCCACGATCCGCGGTCACCTGGCCGACCAGCGACTGCGAGGCGAGGATGCCGCTCATTTCGCCGATGCCTAACAATATGGCCGCGAAATACATTGCCGGCGATAGCGGATCCGGGACCAGACCGACGGTCAGGTAGGCGATGGCGGCAAGCGTCATCGCCATCGCGACCGCAAGTGTGCGGTCTAACCGGTCGATAAACAAAATGACCACGACGGCCCACAGCGTAGCCGCGAGTTGCGTGACAACGAAAAATACCCGGCCCGCGGCCTGCGCCTCGGCCGTGGTCATGCCACTGCCGACGCCGACAATCGTCAGCCACTGCAGGAAGAACGTCGACAGCACGGCGAGATCGCCGCGCGACACAAAGGCCGACAGGTAGGCTAACAACACGCGCGGTTCACGCGCGGCCCGCAGGCCGATCCGCAGCGTTGCCAGCAATGGCTCGCGCGTCGCGACCCTGGCCGGTGCGCCGGGCTGCAGTCCAAAGGCGACGATCAGCAGCGGCACCAGGCAAAGCGCAGCGATGCTCCAGTAAGAGCAGCGCGCAACCTGCTCGGGTGCGACGCCCATTTTTTCGAGAATGCGCGGCAGTCCCGCGCCAACACCGATCAACGATGCGATGCCGATGCCATTGAGGAAAAAGCAGATGCCGACCAGCCGGCCGCGGGTCGCTTCGATCGCGTAGTCGGCTATGACGGCGGCGATCATGGCCGAGACGCAGGCGGCACCCACGGCGAAAATGCCACGGAATGCATACAGCTGGTCGGGATGCGTTGCTAACGGATAGAGGACATAGGCAAGCGCCATCAATGCAAAACCGATCGCGTAGATGCCGCGCCGGCCCGCTTTGTCCGAGGCGGCACCGACGAAGCTCGCCGCAATGATGAAGACAATTTCGTTGAAACCGGCCAGATTGCCGGCGAGTTTGCCAACTTCGCGGTCCGGCACCCCGAGCACTTCGCGAAAAAAATACGGTTGCAGGTTGCCGATGATCGACAGCAGTGCAATCGTGAAAAACGATGCACCTAACAACGAATAGAAATGGCCGCGCGTGACGCCCGGCACAAACTCCCAGGGACCGATTTTCAGTTGCAACGGCCCCACTATTCAACGTCGAGGGTTCGAATGGGTAGCGATCAGCCGGCCGCCTGCTGCGTCACCTGGCTAACAGCGGGCTGCGGCGCAACGAGCGGCACTGTATCCAGCACCCATGCTTTGGTTTCACGGCGCGCTGGGCTGGGAATGGCGAATATCGTGTCGCCCTTGGCCTGCACGTCCCGCATCCTCTCCATGTCCATGCGCCAACCACGCGCCTCAAACTCGTCCAGCTTGTCCCGATACTGCAGGATGACTTTGTCCGCCGGCATCATCAGTTCCCTGGCCCGTGACGGCGGCGTCAGGCGCGGATAGACCTCGTTCATGACCTTGATATCCTGCGAGGCAATGAACACGTTGCGTTGGTTGACCTTCTTGTCCAGCCAGTCATTCAGCCACTTCCAGGGAGCCGTCTTGCCGAACAGCACGTTGCGCTCGTTGAGCAGGAACACGCGTGTGCGCCGCTCGTCGATCGGCGCTTCGAACATGTATTGATGCATCGAGGCCTTGGCCGAGAAATTGATATAGGTCCACATGTGATTCGGGCCATAGGTGCCCGAACCCGCTTCCATCTTGCCGCCCTTGGGTCGTGCAAAACGCATGACCGGGTTTTTCAGCGGCGGGGCATCGAAAGTCGAAAGGAAGCCAAAACCCCAGGGATTGTTCTTGTGCGGACGCAATTCCATCATCAGGTAGCTGTCTTCGCGGTCGCCCTGATACCCATGGGTGGTATGCACATATTCGTTATGGGCCGGGTCCAGGCCGTTCTCAATGGAACGCTCGTAGTGATAGTTGATCTCGAAGCTGATGACAGTTGAGCGCCATTCTGGCGTGCCATGCTCGTCGACCGGCATGATTGGCGGCCGCTCTGCCGCAGGCAGGTCACCCAGGAATGCGAACACGATGCCGTATTTCTCCTCGACTGGATACGCGTCTACGCGGGCGCGCGGCGGCGGGGTGGTCTTCATGCCGATCGAGGGGATGCGGATGCATTTGCCGTCGCGGTCATAGCGCCAGCCGTGGTAGGGGCATTGGACCGTGCCATCCTTGCACTTGCCCATGCTCAGCGAGGCGCCGCGGTGAACGCAGGTATCGGACAACACGGCCGGCTTGCCTGCCTGGTCGCGGAACACGACGAAGTCATGAGCCAGGATACGGACGCGTTGCGGCGTGGTGCTCAAATCCTCGGCACGTACCACCGGATACCAGAAATTAATAAACATAGCTCAGCGCTCCTTGCGAACCGATCTTTAACCGGGCGATTGTCCCGCCGCGGGGTGGTTTTGGACCATGTACAAGCCCTGCATTGACCGACGCGCGGTCGGCGTGCTCTAGTTTGCCTGATTGCGTCACAGGAGGTGCAGGAGATGAGCGAAGCGCAGCGAGCTGTTAGCAGCGATGGTCCGCGGGTCGGCGGTCATAATCCCATGGCGGGCACGTCAAGTGGTTTTGAAGGGCGCGAGGAATTGTTAGGTCAGGCAGTCGCGCTGGCGATCCGAACGCTCAAGGACTCGGTGCCGTACCAGCACGAAATGAACGACGCGCTGGTCAAGATGCACCTGACAGCCTTGCAATTCGCCAAGGACAAGGGTCTCGTCAGGGAACTGGTCGAGCACGACATCAAGACCATGCAACCGATGCTGGGCCGCATGAAGGGCATCATCGAAAAAACCGGTGAGCAGGAAATTGCGCTGATTGGCATGTTCGATCGCACGGCCTGCCTCTATCAACTCTGTCTCGATCTCAAGGTTGAGAAGGGCCGGCGTGAGTTCACCTTTCCCTTCACCAGGGTGCTCAACATCAGCCGCAAGATCGGCCAGTTCGACATGACCTGCGAGGAGGTCCATGAGGTGTGGATGAAGCCGCGTCTCCACGGCTATGCCGCTTGCGTGGGCGTCAAGATCGATGTGTCCGACATCGGCCCCGACGGCAAAGTCGTGGTCAAGCTCGTCGATTGATGCAGCGGCGCGACCTGCTGCCGTCGATGTTAGGTTTCGGCGCGGCGTTTGCAGCCGCACCCGCAGTCGCCGCGGCGAGCGCCGGGAGCGATGAACCCGAAAAGGGCCTGCCGCAGACAACGGCTGAACACCTGCGCAACCTGGTGCGCATGCAGGGCAGCCTCGACGAAGAGGACGTGCCGTGGTGGTTTACCGGCGTCATCTTCGCGGTCACGGGCGAGGGCAGCACACCGGTGCCACTGGTGCGCTTCGAAGGCATGGAGATCTACTGGTTCCGGCACCAGGCCGACGGTTATTTCCTGTGCGGCAACACGGTTACTTTCTTTCGCGATTTCACCACCCACCAGTATCTGAGTGAATTCAGGAATCCCTGGACCGGCAACAACGATGCCGTCAAACCGGCGGTGCAGGGCGGCGGGCTCGGGTTCAAGTACACAGAGCGCGGCATCTGGCCAGCTCGTTACAGCGGCGAGGATCTCGGACCCGTGCCACAAGGATCGTTGTGGGTCCAGTGGCATGCGTTAGGTGACTACGTCTGGCTGCAGCATCAGACGGTGTATCCGCCAGGCATGCCACCGATGCACGGTCAGCGTCAGTCCATGTTCGTAGCGCGGCGCGAATTCACGCGCAAGCGCAGCAAGCGATTGCCGGCAGCGTTTAGCTCGGTAGTGTTTCAGGGCTGGCCGCGCTGGATGAACATGGGCGACCGGCCCGGGCATGTCGTATGGCACGCATCAGGTGTCAAGATCGCGTCTGTAGCGCAACTGCCACGGGAATATCGCGAGCGGGCTGAGCGGGAATACCCTGACAGAATGACAGCCCGCCCCAAGACTTGAGTCGTGGTAACAGAATACCGTGGCGCCGGAGCAACAATGTTGACCGCGGCCGGTTGGGTCTGTTACTAAGAGCGCAGATTAACTTGCCCGTTCGGGGCAAGCCCCTCAAGGACGAGTGGATTTCGAGTGTCAGGGTGGGAGCGGCGCAGGATGCGCAGTCTCGACCCATCACTGTTATCGGGGGAGATTTCAAGATGCGAGCCAATAAATTTCGCTCAATCGTGCTGCGTACGGCGGGTGCCCTGGCGCTCGGCGCGTTAGCCACGGTGCCGGCATTTGCCGACACGTCCGAGTCCGGAGCGCTGGATGAAATTATCGTCCAGGCCCGCAAATACAGCGAAAATCTTCAGGACGTGCCGCTCAGCATCAGCGTCATTTCGGCGGAAGAAATCGCGCGCCAGAATCTGAGTTCGAACGAAGATATCGCGCGCCTCGACCCCTCCGTGATTTTTGACTACGGCGCGTCTTTGCAGGACACCCGCATTGTGATTCGTGGCTTGTCACCTACCCGTGGACGCGTCAATGCCGCGGTGCTCATCGACGGTGTCGACGTGACCAGCGAGAGCATCCAGTTCGCGGGCGGTGGATTGCTGGCGACCGGTCGGTTGTTCGATCTGCAGCAGGTTGAAATCGTCAAGGGGCCGCAGGCCGCGCTCTATGGCCGTTCCGCATTTGCCGGTGCGATCAGTTACACCACCAAGGACCCGGCCAGGGAATTTGGCACTGAAGTGCGCGTGGATGCCTCAGAGAAGGGCCGCTATTTCGCGGGTGTCGGTCTGGACCTGCCGGTCAATGAAAATTTTGGCGTGCGCGTCAGCGGCACGTACTACAACCGCGATTCGATCTACAAGAATGTGGCCTTGAATGCAGGTGTCGGTGCCTCGGATGGCTATGGACTCTCGGTTACCTCCAAATGGCAGGCAACGGAGAATTTCAGCGCACGCTTGCGCCTTGATTACACGCAGGACAATGCGGAAGTACGCCCGCAGTTTTACTTGCGCGCAAACACGAGACAGGATCCCGCCGCGGCCAATCTTTGCGCGAACGCGGCGGCGCGAACTGCCAGCACGACCTGCGTGTTCACCGGCACCGGAATCAATCCGACCACCGGCGCGGTCGGCAGCCAGACACGTCTTTTCTATTGGGGCAGCACCCGCCGATATGCTGACATTGGCAGCCCCCGGCCCAATTTGACGCCGGATCCCAAGACCGGCCAGATGTATCCCGGGTCCGAACTCAAGACCTTCCGCGCCAATTTGAAACTGGAGTGGAAGCTCGCCCAGGGTACGTTGACCTCGATTACTGGCCTGACTGACTCCAACGCGTTCACGTCGGAAGACCTGGACCACGATGCGATCTGGAATGGCACGATCGATACCGCGAACCGCATGTCGGCGTTCAAGACCAAAACCAAGACCAAGCAATTCAACGAGGAACTTCGCTATCGCAGCGATCTGGAAGGTCCGGTGAACTTCACCGTGGGCGGCCAGTTCTTCAAGGCCGACGATGACAACGTGACCAACTCTCTTAGCATGAGTTGCTTCCCGGGCTTCTTCAATTGCGGTTTCCCGCCGTTCATTCCGACGGTGACTGCGTATTCGCAGGTCGCGCGCCTGAACGTGCTCGATCGCATCTGGGGGCGACATCTGGATCACAAGTCTTTCTACGGGATGCTGGAATTCAAGCCCACCGACAAATGGGCATTTGAAATCGAGGGCCGTCACTCGAAGGAATCCGAATATATCGTCGGCCCGAATTGCGACGCGGCTAACACGTCTGCGGCGTTTGGATTTCCTCTGTCCTGTGCAGATGCGACGACCACCGCGGCAGGATCGCCGTTCCCGCCGGGGACACCGGGCGTGGTGTTCCCGTTCACGGTGGACTTTCCGTCCTCGACCTTGCTCTACAGCCCGTTGACGGCCGCAGGCGTCCGGCAGCAAACTTCGGTCACCGCGCGCACGCCTGATTACGACAGCAGCTTCACGGCCTATCGAGCTTATGCCTTGTTCAAGGCGGCGGAGAACATCAATCTGTACGCAACGGTCGGCCGGTCGATCAAGCCAGGCGGTCGCTCGACGGTGACGGCCGGCAACTGGGTCGATGGCAATTACGACGGCATTCTGGACGACACCTTGTACGGTCCGGAAAAGCTGATTTCGTATGAAGTCGGCGCCAAGATGCAGTGGCTGGACAACCGTCTGCGCACCAACGTGTCGTTGTTCAAGCAGAAGTACTCGCAGAAGCAGATCGGCACTCAGATTCTGACACCGAACGGCACGCCGGTCGGTCGCATCATCAATGCCGGCGCGGCCAAGATCGATGGTCTAGAAGCGGACATCCAGTGGCGTGCGACGGAGCACCTGACGTTAGGTGTCGGCTACAGCTACCTGGATGCCAAGTACACCGACTTCAAGTTCCGCTCGAATTCGGCCACCGATGCCATCCGCTTCGGCGATTGCACGCGCGAACAACAGGGCACCGGGTTTTTCTGCCAGATCGACGCGCTGAAAAATCGCAGCTTGCGGCTGGAGGACGTGCCGAAGCATTCGCTGGTCGCGCAGGCTCGTTATGAGCTGCCGATCTCGGCCTTTGGCGGCGCCAAATTCTATGTGGAGGGCGATTCGCAGGTGCAGACCGAACGCTTCGTCGATCCGGCCAATCGCCGTTTCGTTGAAGACTATGTGCAGGCGAACATTCGCCTGGGCCTGATGGCGGATCGCTGGGAAGCCGTGCTGTACGTCAACAATGTCACGGATGACGATACGGTTCTGTCCGCACAGGACGCTACGGGCGACGTGGACGCGTCGATCAATACGCCGAACTCGTTCGGCCCGACCGATGGTCTGCTGATCACGTTGCCAGATCCGCGTATTGTCGGCGTCCGCGTCAACTGGCGTTTCGGCGGCAGCAAGTAACCGCACCGCGTTGCGGATGAGTTGAATGATGGGCCGCTGTCTTCGGGCAGCGGCCCTCTACATTGGGGTCCATGAAAACTCCCGTATTTGCATTTGAGTTCGTTCTGTTAGCGAGTTGCCTGGCAGTCCCGGCCGGCGCCGCAGGCAGAAGCCCGATTCAGTTCGTCGATGAAGCCGTGAAGCGCGGGGTCGCGGATCCCGCCGTCAACTCCACCGGCCCGACGTTTGGCGACTTTGACAACGACGGCGACCTCGATATCTTTGTCCCGGTCGAGGACCTGGCGCCGGGCCTGGCTGACCGGCTCTTTGAAAACGACGGCACCGGGCATTTCAAGGACGTCGCGGCGGCGCGTGCTGTCCAGAACCCCGGTACGTTTAATCGCGGTGCGATCTTTGGCGATTACGACAACGACGGCGATCTCGATCTGCTGACCGCGAACATGCCGCCGGGCGAGGGCCGTCGCAAACACATCCCGACCACCCTGTTCCGGAACCAGCTCAAGGAAACCGGTGTCGCGAACTTCATCGACGTGACGCGCGCCGCCGGGTTGATGCGCGCGGGCCACGAGAATGACGCCAAGATCGGCGGCATCGGCGACACCGCGGGCGGCGTGGCCTGGGGCGACTACGATCGCGATGGCGATCTGGACGTGTACTGGAAGAATGCCGATGCCGACATCGACAACGCGCTGTTCCGCAACAACGGCGACGGCACATTCACCGATGTAACCGCCGCCTCGGGCGCGGGCGTGCAGGGCTTCGTCAAGGAATCCAATTCCCAGGGCTCGCCGAACTGGACCGACATCGACCAGGATGGCTGGCTCGATTTGCTGGTGACGATGGAAGGTGATCGCAAGGTGCTGTTGCGTAACAAGGGCGATGGAACCTTTGAGAACATCACTGCCAGCCGCAAGCCGCCGAGCGGCCTGCCATTTCTGAATCCCGGCAACGCGCAGGGCGCCTGCGTCGCCGATTTTGACCATGACGGCGACATGGATTTCTACCTGCCGCTCGCTGACCAGGCGAACCGGCTCATCCTGAGTCGTTTCAAGGAAAAGGGCGTCGTCACATTTGAAGACACGACGCTCAAATCCGGGGCTGGTGACAAAGGCGGCGCACGCGGCTGCACGGCCGTGGACTTCGACAATGATGGCAACGTCGATCTCTACGTCAACAATGGGGGTCTGACTAACACGCTGATCAACGACATGATCCCGGGATTTCCGCCGTTCGTGCAGTTTTACATCGCCTGGGACCCGGCGCCTAACACTCTGCTGCGCGGCAATGGCGACGGAACCTTTGTCGATGTCACCCGGGGGTCCGGCGCCGAGAGCATCGGAATTGGGTCGGGCGTGGGGGCGGCGGACATCAACAACGATGGATTCGCGGATCTCTATGTCACCAATCGGACCTACTACGCACTCGGCAAGCAGCTCAGTCCGCAGGCCGGGCAGACCCGGCTGCTGATGGGAAAACCTAACACGAACAACTGGATCAAGATCAGGCTGCGTGGCACGCGGGGCAATCGCGACGGCCTGGGTTCACGGGTGCTGGTCGTGTCCGGCGACCTGACCCAGACGTTTGAAACCAGCAGCGCGCATGGCTACAACTCGACCAACGATCCGGTGCTGACGGTGGGGCTGGGCCAACGCAGCTCGGTCGATCGGATTGAGGTGCGCTGGCTGTCGGGCGCGGTCAGCGTCAAGGAAAAACCCGCGATCAAATCGCGGGTTGAGGTTGTCGAACCGCCCGACCGCTAGCGCGCGGCCAGGCGGCTGTCGCGGGCTGGGATGCGGGTGCCGACGCCCGGGTCGGTCTTCATCCGCACCGTTCGCACCGTGCCGTCCAACTCGTACTTGACTCTGTAACCCTCGGTGCGGCGTGTGGTGTCGTAGACTGTCTGGCACTGTGCCTCGGTAACCGTTTCAGTATTCTTTTCCTGCATGCGCCCCTGCACCTTGCGGCCGGCATAGCCACCGGCAACGGCGCCCGCGACCGTGGCAATTTTCTTGCCGTCGCCACCACCAATCTGATTGCCCAGCACGCCCCCGACCACTGCGCCGATGGCCGTGCCTGCGATCTTGTCCTCGTCCTTGATCGGCTTCTGGCGCGTAACCTGCACGTTCTTGCATTCCTCGCGCGCGACCTTATCGGTCACAACGACTGGTGAGCTGGCCAGTACTATTGCAAATCGGTCGGCAGCGGCGCTGCGTGATTTGCTAACAGTTGCGCTCGCTGCGGCCGCAGCCGGCGTTGTCGAGTCAGTGACGCTGGAAACCAGCGGCAAGCTGGCGACAGTCTTGGCAGCGTCGGGTACGCCGCTGCGATAACTGGCGACCGCGGCAATCGTGCCCGCGACCACTATGCCAATGCCCAGGCCCATCAGTAATTGCTTATTCATCGTGTCCTCCACAAGCTCCAAGATTCATAGGTACAGGCTAACCCGCGCAGCCTGAACGCAGGATGAAATTCATTGGGAAAATCGCAGCGAAGTTGTGCAAACTGTCGCCGAGCGCCGACGAAACGCGGTTACAAGACGATTTGAGGCACCAAATGTCGGATATGTCTGATTGCACAATCCAATCGGGAGGTATATGCGTGTAAGTCTGGGCCGCTGGCTGCCACGCGTCCAGGACGGGCGCTGACCGTGCGTGATTACCTCATGTTGCTCGCCGGCGAGATGAGTTGCGGCGATGGCAACACCTGGATCGAGAGCCACAATCCAGCCACGTTGGCGCCGTTAGGTCGGGTGCCGGAGGCCAGCGCGCTCGATGTGGATCGCGCGGTCGTGGCCGCCGCCGAGGCCCAGCTTGACTGGGCGCAACTCAGTGTCTGGGAACGCGCCGGTGTGCTGCGCCGGCTCGCAGGCGGTATTCGTGCGCGCGGGCGGGAGATCCTGGACCTGGAAGCGCGCGATACCGGCAATACGATCAGCAAACTGGCGGCTGATGTGCAAATCGCCGCCGGATACCTGGAATATTTCGCGGGCTTGGGGTCAGAGCTCAAAGGCGAGACGGTGCCGGCCACGGCCCAGGGACTGCATTTCACGCTGCGCGAGCCGTACGGCGTGGTCGCGCGCATCGTGCCTTTCAATCATCCCTTCATGTTTGCGGCGGCGCATCTCGCGGCGCCGCTGATGGCCGGCAACGCGGTGGTCGTTAAAACGCCGGAAACCAGCCCACTGTCCGGCAGTTTGTTAGCTGAGTTGTGCCTCGAACATCTGCCGCGCGGCCTGGTCAGCATAATCCATGGTCGCGGCAAGCCGGCAGGCGCTGCACTGGTGCGCCATAAGCTGATTCGACGCATCGGGTTCACAGGGTCGGTGTCGACAGGGCTCGCGATCCAGCAGAGCGCTGCGGCGTCCGGGGTCAAGCACGTCAGCCTCGAGCTCGGCGGCAAGAACCCGTTCATCGTGTTTCCGGATGCCGATCTCGACAAGGTCGTGAAGTTCGCCGTAAACGGCATGAATTTTTCATGGGCAGGGCAGTCGTGCGGCTCGACCAGTCGTCTGCTGCTGCACGAAAGCATTCATGACGAAGTGGTCGAACGCGTCGGCGCGGCGATGAGCGCGCTCAAGCTCGGCGATCCGCTCGATCCGGAATCGGAAATGGGCCCGGTGAATTCCGCGCGCCAGCACGAACGCGTGCTCGCCTTTATTGCGGACGCAAGCGGCGCTGGTGCGCGCCTCGTGACGGGCGGGAAACGTCCGGCGGGCGCCGCGTTTGCGCAAGGCTACTGGGTCGAGCCCACGCTGTTCGCCGACGTGACGCCCGCCATGCGGCTGGCGCGCGAAGAGGTCTTTGGGCCGGTGGTCGCGGCACTGAAATTCCGCGACGAAGACGCGGCCATTGCCATGGCTAACAATAGCGATTTTGGCCTGACTGCCGCCGTCTGGACGACGGACCTGGCGCGCGGCATGCGCATGATGCGCGCCTTGCACGCCGGCACCGTTTGGATCAATTTCGCCGGCGCGCATTTTGTCGGCACGCCGTTCGGCGGCTGGAAGGACAGCGGCCTGGGCAGCGAGGAGTGCCTCGATGAGCTCTATTCCTATTCGCAGGTCAAGGCCGTGCACGTCGTGCCGTAGCGGCGGGCGTCGGGCGATTCAGTCGCTGGATTCTGCGCCGGCGGCGACCCAGGCGAGGTCGCTCATTGATACTTTCTCGAGATCGAACTGGCGCGCAGCGGCGGTCATTCGTGTCAGTGCCTGCGCAATCGGCATCACGGGTTTCTTGTCGCCGGGTTTGACCTTGTGAAAACGCACCGGATTGATACGCGCCACCACGTAGCTGCGCAGGTAGGGTGATTTCATGCCGCGTTTCTGCAGCGCTTCGACGATACGCTTGACGGCTGCATCGATGGCGCCGAGCCGCGCGGCATGGTCGGTGCGTTCGCGCAGGCTGACGGCCAGCGTCTTGTCCCCCAGTCGATCCACTTTTTTCAGAAACGAGCTGTAGGCGCCGCCGCCGAAGCGGGGGACCTTTTCATACAGGATACCGAGTGTCAGTAATTCCGCGCTCTCGAACTGGGCCGCGAATGCGGACTCTTTCAGTGCCGGTTGCCGTTTCGCCAGGTTGCGCGCCATGCGGATCACTTCCAGGCTCTTGTCCCTGAGGTTGTGCGCCTTCTCGGTGTTCAGCGCCAGGATGCGGTACGAGAGTGATTCATCCGGCGAGATCAGCGCCGTGATCTGCTGCAGACCTAACACCTTGGCGGCGGCGAGCCGGTGCCGCCCGTTCGGCGTCCAGAGCCTGCCATCCTCGCCGCGCACCACGATCAGCGGATCGAGAAACGCATCGGTCGCCTCGATGGCGGCGGCGAGCCGCTTTGCGTGCGTCGGCGACAGATCGCGCTGGAACGGCGTTGGCTGAATCGCAGCGAACGGCAGCGAGGCTAACAACAGCGGCCGGCCCGACAGCGGCTCGCGATACGCGCCGATCGGCGCGCCGCCGGCGCTGCGAACCAGCGCAACCACGTCCTGTATCGCGGCGTCGTCCAGCGGCAGTGCGACATCGCCGGCGTTCAGGCCGCGGCTGCGCGCCGCGGGTGCCAGTTTGCCGCGGCGTCCGGGTTTGGCCGATTTGGATTTCGTTGCCGCTCGCTTGGCTGGGCTCATGCAGCGATCATAAGACACGGGCAGGGTTGCAGTGGCGCGCGCAACACCAGATGATCCTACCGGTCCAGCGGACGGCAACTTTAGCAAGCTACTAGTACTTGAAACTACATTATCAAAATACTGTAACTATATGTTTATTAAATACTTTAAATATGCGGGTAAAGGCTTGTTGTGGATACTCGCGGCGTCGGTCGCAGCCTTCCTGATCGCCTGCCTTTTCTATCGTGACATCCCGGCCAGTGTGCTCGAAGCGAAATGGGCCACAGCGCCGTCGAAGTTTGTCGTGCTCGATGGCCTGCGCGTGCATTACCGCGATGAGGGCCGGGGGCCCGCCGTGATTCTGCTGCATGCGAATTACGCCAACCTGTACATGTGGGAACCGTGGGCCGCGGCCTTGAAGGACAAATACCGCGTGATTCGTTTTGATCTGTCTGGCCACGGCCTCACGGGCCCTGATGCGACGCGTGACTACAGCCTCGAGCGCAGCGTCGCGACGCTGGGCCGACTGCTCGACTACCTTAAAATAGACCGCGCGACGTTAGGCGGCACATCGATGGGTGGTACGGTTGCCATGCACTACACGGTGGCGCACCCCGAACGTGTGGAACGCCTGATTCTGATCAGCCCCGGCTCGCTCGAAAAAGAAGTCCGGGGCCGCAAGACAGCACGCCCGGTGCCCAAAGCGGCTGACGTGCTGATCCTGGTGACGCCGCGAGCGCTGGCGCGCTTTTTGTTAGCCAGCAATTACGGCGACAAGACCAAGGTCACCGAAGCTGGTGTCAACGAGTGGTACGAGTTCTGGCTACGCGAGGGCAATCGCCGCGCAATGCTTGATCGACTGCGCCAGTACGTGTCGGGAGATGTCGAGGGAAAGATTGCCGCGGTCAAGGTTCCGGTGCTGTTGATGTGGGGCGAGAAGAATCCGCGCGTTCCGGTCGCGCTTGCGTATGAATTCCAGAAATTGCTGACCAGCTCGCCACACGTGGATCTCAAGATTCTGCCGGGCGTGGGCCACATGGCGGTGCAGGAAGCGCCCGCGGAAACTGCGCGCATCGTGCGCGACTATCTGGACGCCGCACCCGCTGCGGCCGAGGCTAGAACTTCGGTCGCCGTTTCTGCTGGAACGCCGCAGCCCCTTCCAGGAAGTCCGGGGTACTGAAGCTGTTGTTGAAGAGTGCCATCGACTCCGGAGTTTCAAGGCGCTCGCCGCGCGCTATGCCGTTGATCAGCCGCTTGGCAATGCGCAGTGAATTGGGCGCGTTAGCCGCAATATCGAGCGCCAGTGTTTCAGCGGCCGCGTCAAGCTGGTCCGCGGGCACGATGCGGTTGATCAGTCCCAGCGCCAGTGCCTCGTCGGCGGTGAATTTGCCCGCGGTGTAGAGAAACTCTTTGGCGCGCGCCGGCCCCACCAGGTCGACCAGCCGCCGGCTGTCGGCGAGGCTGTACGCAAGCCCGAGTTTCGCTGGTGTGATCGCGAAATAGGCGTCCGGCGTGGCGAGTCGCAGGTCGCTCGCGATCGCCAGCCCGCAGCCGCCGCCGACACAGGCGCCGCGAATTGCCGCGATGGTTGGCAACGGCAGGTTAAACCACGCCTCCTGACCGGCCTGCGTGGCGTCCTGCATGGCGCGCATCCGGGCGGGGTCCGCGACGTTGGCGTGCATTTCGGCGATATCGGCGCCCGCGCTGAATGCCTCGTCGCCCGCGCCGCGCAGCAACACCACCCGCAATTCGCGCTGCGTCGCCAATTGCGCGCTGATCGCGGCGATGTCGGCCCACATCGCACCCGTGACCGCATTGCGCTTGTCGGCCCGATTCAGGGTAACCCAGGCGAGGGGCGGTTTGAGGTCGATGCGGATATCGGTCATGGCTTGCGTTGACAGCAGTTGGCAGCTCCTGATCTTATCAGCGCGCCTTTGTTTCGGGTGGCGCAGCGGGGATTTCAGCTCATGGCGACGTATACGGATTTGCGCGGCAAAGTTGCGGTGGTCACGGGTTCCGCCAGACCCAGGGGTCTGGGCGAGGCGATGCTGCGCCGGCTGGCTGCCGAGGGCTGCAAAGTCGTGGTCAGTGACCTGGGCGCCGCGCGCGGCACCGACATGCCCGCCAGCGCCATCGGCAGCAGCGCGGACATCGAGACCCAGGTCGCGGCGATCACGGCCGCAGGTGGCATTGCCGCGGGCTGCGCCTGCGACGTCCTCGAGGAATCCCAGGTTGCCGCGCTTGTTAGCTTTGCGGTCAGGACCTTCGGGCGCGTCGACATCATGGTGAACAATGCCGGCATCGGCTACCTGATGAAGCCGATCATCGAAACCGAACAGCCGCAGTGGGATGCGGTGTTAGGTGTCAACTTGCGCGGCGTGTTCTTTGGCATCAAGCATGCAGCCCGGCAGATGATCGCGCAGGGTGGTGGCGGTCGTATCATCAACATCGGTTCGCAGGCCTCGAAATCCGGTTTTCCGTTTGCGGCGGCCTATGTGTCTTCCAAGCACGGGGTCGTTGGCCTGACGCGCACCGCGGCCCTGGAACTCGGCCAGCATCGGATTACGGTCAACACGATCTGTCCCAACCATGTCACGACCGGCCTTGGCGCCTGGCAGAACCAGTACTTCAGCGCCGCCAGTGGCCGCAGCGAAGCGCAATACCTGGCCGACATGCGCGCCAGGATTCCGCTCGGGCGGCCGGGACTGCAGCAGGACATCGCCAAGGCTTGTGCGTTCCTCGCCTCGGGCGAGGCCGATTACATTACCGGTGAGGCGATGAACGTTTCCGGCGGCGAGGAGTATCACTGATGGCCAGGACCAAAAAGAAATCGCGTGCTAACAGGATGCGGGCTGCGCGCGGATTCTGGCCGGGCGGCGCCAGCCTGGCGCTATCGCTGGTGGTCAACGTCGAGGAAGGTGCGGAACAGAACATCCAGGACGGCGATCCGGGCCCGGACGCGGTTGACGAGCTTGGGATCGCGCTGCGCAAGCCGGTGCGCAATTTTGGCAACGAAAGCAACTATCAGTACGGCATCAACGAGGCTGCGCCGCGCGTGCTGCAGTTGTTAGCCAAGCACCGCCTGCCGGCGACGTTCACCGCGGCTGCGCAGGCGCTGGAACGCGCGCCGCAAGTCGCGCGCGGCATCGTCGCTGGCGGGCACGAGGCCTGCGCGCATGGCTGGCGCTGGCAGGCAACGCTGGGGATGGATGAGTCCGCCGAGCGCGCCTTCATCGCCAAGGCGCGCGACAGTATTGCCGCCAGCTGTGACGTGGCGCCAGCCGGCTGGTTGTCGCGCTACCTGCACACCGGCGCCACGCGCCGTTTGTTGGTCGAGGAGGGTTACTCCTACCACATGGATGACTACAGTCGCGATGAACCTTTCTGGGACCGGTCGGCCGAATTGCCGCGACCGATGCTGGTGCTGCCCTATGCGCTCGACAGCAACGACATGAAATTCTGGAGCCATCCTGGCGTAACGCCGGCTTCCTGGCTGGAGTATGCGCGCGACAGCTTCGACTGGTTGTTAGCCGAGGCGCGCGGCAGCGACGCGCCGCGCATGATGTCGTTGGGAATTCATCTGCGGATCATGGGCCGGCCGGGACGCATCGGAGCGTACGAGAGGTTTCTACGGCACGCGGGCAGGGCGCGCGGTGTCTGGATCGCAACGCGCCGCGACATTGCCGCACATTTTGCCGCGCGTCACCCGGCTTGAAGGCCTAACGCAACAGGTCCTGCTGCCAGCGCGACTCGAGATCGCAGGCCAGGCCGATGATGTTGTCATCGTTTCCCGCCCGACCTAACAGCTGCAGACCCCCGGGCAGTTGGCCGGCGGCCGCAGGGATCGGCAGCTGTACCGCCGGCAGGCCCGCGGCGCTCGCAATGGCAGTCAGATCAGCCGTGTTCTGCGGCCGGCGCTCGCCGAGCGGAAAGCTGGTGCAGGCCACAGTGGGCAGCACGATCGCATCGAGGGCCACGGTCGCTTCCTGCCAATCCTGATAAAACCGGGCGATCCTGGTCTCGGCATCTGCAATGTCATCGCCTGACAATTTTCCACCATAGCGGATAAACGCGCGCAGTCCTGGCGAATAGTCTTCCGGAGTGTCGTTCAGGCGTGAACGATGGCTACGCCACATGTCCAGTTCGCAAAGCGTCAGCACGGCGCGACGCAGCTTTGGTAAATCCCAGCGTTTGAGGTCCAAAGGCAGCAGCCTGTGGCCCAGTAGCCGCAGCGTTGCGATCGTGTTGTTGTAGTGGCCGATGACTTCGTCGCTGACCATCAACTCCGCAAAGCCGACGGCGTAGCCAAGCGTAGCCACCTTGTTAGCAGGCCAGCGCTCGATCGGTGCGGCGGCAACTGACACCGCGCAGGCATTGTCGTAACCGGCCAGCGCCGCAAGTGCCAATGGCAGATCGCGGGCCGAACGCGTGAGGGGGCCGGCATGATCGAAACGCAGATTTACCGGTACGATGCCGCCGACGCTGACCAGGCCGAAACTGGGCTTGATACTGGCGCAACCGCAGAAGGCCGCGGGAATGCGCAGCGACCCGATGGTATCGGTGCCGACCGCAAACGCGCACAGGTCGGCAGCGACGGCCGCAGCTGATCCACTGGAGGAACCACCGGCGCAGTAACCCGCCCGCAATGGATTCTGCGTCGTCAGGTACCAGGGGTTCATGCCCTCGGCGCCCAGTGCGCCTTCGTCCATGTTGGTCAGACCTAACAGCACCGTGCCGGCAGCGCGCAGACGCCGCGCCAGGAAAGCATCCTGGGCAGCTATTTCCTGCTGGCGGAACCTGAGTCCGGCGGTGTAGGGCCAGCCACGCACCGCAACGTTAGCTTTGAGTGCGACCGGAATTCCGTCCAGGGCGCCGAGTGGGACGCCGGCGGCCCGTCGCGCATCCGATTCGCGCGCCGCCGCGCGCGCCGCTGCGGCGGCGACAAAGGTGTACGCACCGAGGCGCTGGTTGTCCCGGTCGATGGCTGCGAGGTAGCGCTCGGTCAGCGCCGCGCTGCTCAGACGACCGGATGCCAATTGCCCGACGAGCGCGGTCAGGTCGTCGCGCAGGCCGAGGCACGGCCGATTCTGGATGTCATTCATGGACTGCAAAGAATGTTACAGGATGCGGTCTTTCGGGCGCTCATCGATCAGACGGATGGGTTTTTGCCGGCTGTCGAGCTGTGTTAGGGCAGACGTCGCACCGGGGGCAACGAGTTCCACGGCTATTTCCACTCCGACGCGGCGACTCAGCAGCGCGGCAAATTCGGCAACCAACGCCGGTGTTCTTGCGGCAGCGGCGCGGGTTTCGACAATCACCGTCATTTGATCGCGGCCCGTCGCCGGGTCGCGATTCGCGCGACAGAGGTATTCGCCCGCGAATGCAGGGTGATCGTTGAGGATGCCGGCAAGTGCCAGCGGGTACACATTGATGCCACGCAGTTTTACCATGTTGTCGCTGCGCCCGTGCACGCCGGTAATGCGCCTGAGCGTCCAACCTAACGAAGACTGGCCGCCGGCCCAAGTTGTCAGGTCATGGGTGTTGAAGCGGATGAGCGGGTAGACGTCGTCGCGGTAGAGAGAGGTCACCACCATGTCGCCGGGTGTCCCCGGGCTAACAGCCGTGCCGCTGGTCGAGTCGATGAGTTCCAGGTACTGCGCATCTTCCAACACGTACATGCCATCCTGGTCGAGCGATTCTGCGGCTATGGGTCCCGTGTCCGCGACACCGTACCAGTCGTAGACCGCGGCGCCGCCCCAGGCGCGCGATAACACGGCACGCGATTCACGTCCCACGTGTCCGAAAATAGCGCGAACCGCGAGGTCCTTGCCGGGAATAACAGCCATTTCCCGCGCCGTTTCCGCCAACTGGCGGATGTAGTCCACGAATCCCACGATGACCGTGACTTTCAGGTCGCGCATCAGTTCGATTTGCGTGACCGAGCGCGTTTCCCTGCCGGTGCCGGCCGGGAGAAACAGATTATTGGTGTAGTGCAGCGCCGCTTCGCGCACAAAATGTCCGCCGTTGATCATGCCGTGCCCGTACACCGAGTGCAGCACGTCAGCAGGTTGCAGCCCCTGCATGCGCCAGCAGCGCGCAACTAACAATGCCTGCACCTCGCGGCTCTTGGGGCTGAACAGCACTACCTGGGGCCGTCCGGTGGTGCCGCTGGTGGTATGGATGGCGGTTACCGGCCGCGCCTCGATGGGCCAGCGCTCCCAGCCGTGATAGTCGCCGTAGGGCGGGTGCTCGGCGATGCTGGCCATCAACTCCGCCTTGCCAAAGATCGGTAACTTGCCGATATCGGCGAGACTCCGCACGTCCGCGCGCGTCAGGCCGCGCGCGCCCCACAGGCGTTGATAGAACGCAATCTGCCAGGCACGTTCCACACAGCGCATGAAGAGCGCATTCTGCTGGTCTTCAATCGCGCGGCGCGGCAGCCGGGCAAAACCCCGATGAAACTCCTCCCCAAGCGTGAAGCTGCGGCGCATGGCCGCATAGTCGAAGGATTCGTAATAAAGCGGGTAACTCATGGCTTGCGATCAAAAGGCCAGGTGATCGAACAATTCTCTCACGTCTGTTAGCTGCTCGAGCCGGTTGACGCAGCCAATGAGCGCTTCCACTTCATTCAGCGGCAGCGGCCGCAGGCCCGAATGGGCCGCACGGCGGAACTTTGCGAAATGCTGCTCGGTCGTCAGTGGCCGGTCGGGGGCGCCCAGCACCGCGGGCAGGTCCACTGACCCGATCCTGCCGTCCTTGAGACTGACTTCCACGCGTTGCGGCACCAGGGCGTTAGGCGCCGGATTGTCATCCGGCAACACGCGAATGCGGCCCGCGAGATCCTGGCGCGCGGCATCGGCAATCAATTCGGGCGTGAAGTCTTCGACGCCAACGCTGCCGGTCAGCAACGCTGTCGCAACCACGTACGGCAGGCACAGGCGCGCATAGGCCGGCAGCATGTCGGCCCTGGGGACGCGGTCGACCAGTTGGCGCACCAACGGCGGCGCATATACATTCAGTTGCGCAATATCAATTGGGTGGAACCGCAGTTGCTGCTGCAACTGCAGCGCGCCATCGATGCCACCGTGTGTGGCGCGGCCGCTGGGGAAGGGCTTGTGCGACAGCCGCGTGATCTGGGCGACCTTGCCGAGTTCGGAAAATACCTCGGGACTCCACTCCGGGTCGATCAGCGCAAAATAACCGAACGGCCCCTCGAGAAAATTCAGCGGACCGACGACGTCGCGCTGCGCGAGCGCGATGGCGTCGAATGCCGCGCGCGCATTGAAGGCGACTTGCATCGGCAGCATGTCCGAGCCTTCGATATGCGCCTGCATTGTGCCCGAAAGCTGGCTATAGGCGAGACCGAGGGCGCTGTGAGTTGCCCCCGGCGACAGTCCGGCCAGTTGCGCGAGTCCCGCGGTGGCGCCTAACGCGCCGCACATTGCAGGCCGGAAGAACCGCAGTTTGTTCCTGCTCGCGGCGCCGATGGTGCAGGCCACGTCGACGGCGGTGCAGCAGGCATTGATGAAGGACTTACCGCTGACGCCTTTCGCAGCGTCCGCCCAGGCTAACAAGCTGGCCAGAACCACGGCCATCGGATGCACCACGGCGGGTTCGTGTACCGAATCCCATTCCTGGTTGTGGACCTGGTAGCTGTTGAGGAAGGCGGCCGCGCGCAGCGTTACTTTTTCACCGCTGCCGATGACGCGAGCCTCCTGGCCCTGTCCCCAGGTCTGCGTCACCTCGTGCAGCACCCGAACCATGGGCACGCGGCTGCCCGACAGCGCGACACCCAGCGTGTCGAGTACAAATACCTTGCAGGCCGCCACGGCCTCGGGTGGCCAGTGCTCGTAACGCCGATCCGCAATATGGGCGAGCAACTGCTGGGTGGGTTTCGGCGACATTCCGGAAGCTTATACTCGACGTCCATGGAGCCCAAGCCGCACTACATCGCGCGACCATCGCCCAGCGGCGCCGAAGTTGACTGCGCGCCGGCGTTCACTGAAGCCGGCCAGCACTCGATGTCGCCACAGCTCGAGCACGACGATATTGCGCGGTTTAATTTTCTTGCGAACTTCAACAAATTCATGGCCAGCAAGGTCGTCGGCGGCAATGCCGTTGCCTATGAGCAGCGTGCCAAGCCCGCGTATGCGGCGACGCAGGGCCGCGCACCGCGCGATCGCCGCGAAATTCGTGCGGCCATGCGGCCGGATCCTTACTACCGGCTCTGGAGTTCGCTGCGCCGTAACGCGATGGAAATGCGCCAGCAGGCGGGTCGCAGCGTCGTGCTGCGACAGGCAGGCAGACTCAGTGCGCGGGCGCAGGCGGCAAATACTGGCGCTGCGACGTTGCGACTCGACCCGGGCACCCAGGTGCCGCGCTATCAGTCGGCGATCGATAATCATTGCATGCCAGGCAGCTACTACCAGGAGTACTTTCCCGCTGACGTGAGCGCGGCCGCCAATTATGACCTCGGCATGTTCGCGACCACCACCGGCCTGTTCGGGCGCTTCCTCGATGGTGCGGGTGCCGGCACCGCTGCCTGGCTGCGCAAGTTGCGGCCCGATTGGCAGCCGCGCCGGATTCTGGATATTGGCTGCGGAATCGGGCACAACAGCGTGCCGCTGGCGCGCGCCTATCCAGACGCCGAGGTGATCGCTGTGGATCTTGCGGCGCCGATGCTGCGTTATGGCCATGCGCGCGCGTCGGGCATGCAGGTGGCGAACCTGACGTTCATGCAGTGCAATGCCGAACAGCTGCCGTTCGCCGACGGCTATTTCGATTTCATCTACAGCACGATGTTTCTGCATGAAACGTCCTACGTTGCCGTGCGAAAAATATTGCGCGAAGCCAGCCGCCTGTTAGCACGCGGCGGCCTGCATGTGCATCTTGAGCAGCCACCGTATCAGGGCATGGACGAGTTCGAAAAATTCCTGCGTGACTGGGATTGCTACCACAACAACGAGCCGTTCTGGACCACCATCAACGACACGCGACTGGCGGATTTGCTGCCGCAACTCGGATTTGCCGGCGATCGAATTTTTGAAGCCGAAATTCACGCGATCGTGGATCGCGAAATGCCCAAGGTAGCGGCGGAGGTCGAAGACTACGGTCGCGGGGGCATGTGGTATGTGGTCGGTTCCGAGCGGCCGCAGTGACGGATGCCTTTTCACACGCCGACTACCTGAAGCTGGTCAACGCGGCGGCTAGCGGCAAGCGCCCCTATTTCTTTGACAATCCGGACATCGACCGGCTGATTGCGATTGTGCTGGCCATGGCCGGGGAGTTGGCGGTGGCCCGCGAGCGGCTCGATACCGTGGAGCGGTTGTTAGCTCGCAAAGGCACGCTGTCGCGCGCGGATATCGACCAGTTCCAGCCGGATTCAGCCGAAGCAGCGGAGCGCGGGCGCTGGCACCTGGAATACCTGGCGCGGATCTTCCGGGTACTGCAGCAGGAGCAGGAATTGTTGCAGCGAGGCCCGGACGAGCCGTCATCGGAAGAGGTGGCCGGGGAATTGGCACGTTGACGGCTGGCGCTGCGATGGGGCGTTCAGTCAGGCCGCCAGTGCCCAGAAGACCCAGTCGAGCACTTTGCTTTCCGTTTCCGGATTGCCGCGCGCCGCAAATGTTTCCACCTTGAGTCTGAGCAAAGTGCCCGCGCTGCCTGCGCGCATGTCCAGGATACTCAACTCGGTCCGCAGACGATCGTTTTCCACCGTCGGCGCAGTATGATCGCAACTCTCCCAGCCCAGCATGGCCACTATGTTAGGCAAGGCGCGCGTCAGTTGTGCGTGCGCGATCGAGATCACGTGACCGCCGTAAACCAGTCGCTCGCCGAGGTAGCTGAGCCGCGCGTCGGTGTGCGCCATGGCCATGTTCAGCGTCATGCGCACCAGTTCGGGCGCACTGGTCACGGTGTCGCGCGCTTCGACGCGCAATTGGTCGCCGATCTCGACATCGTGCACGCGCCGGCCCTGCCATTGAGCCGCGTCGACCCGCCGCCAGAATCCTGCCGCGGTATCCAGCGCGCGCGCTTCAGTGGTGGGATCGCTGCGGCCCAGCCCGTCGAGATTGTCCTGGTGACCTGACGACAGACTATCGTCGCGGCAGGGGATCATTGGACAACGCCAGGCATGCAGGACGTGCTCGCCGCGTTGATTCCGTGTCTGCATTTCCAGCGCCACAAGGCCGGTGGCGCCGCGGCCCTGCTGCTTGCGGTTCTGACGCAGCCCGACCACCGTCGTGATCGTGTGCAACGTGTCGCCTAACAGGATCGGCCGCTGCAACGCAAGGCCGCGATAGAAAAGGTTGGCCTTGACGCGTTGCGAGGCCCAGGTCGACTGGCCGATCGCGACATGAATAGCCAGCAGCGGGTGCGCGGCAGCGCCGCCCAGGGCCTGGCGCGCGGCGTGCTGGTCAAGCGGCAGACGCAGACGATCGCCAAACATCGCCTGGTAGGCCGCCGCGTGACCTTCGGTCAACGTGACCGCAGGCGCATCAAAACTGAGGCCCGGATGGAAATCCTCAAAACAGGGGCCGGCAATATCCAGGGTTGTCATGGGGCAAACGTCCGGTAAAACATCCGCAGTGCGACAATAAACAAAAATACCGCGAAAGCCTGCGACAGGGCGCGGCGCGAAAGAGTATGGGCCAGCCTGGCGCCGCGCGGCGCCATCAGCGCCGAGGCCGGGGCAATCAGCGCGAATCCGAGCACGCTGACCAACCCGACGGTGAGGCCGGGCAGCGCAACTCCAGGCCGCGCGAACAGATAGCCGATGGTGGCGGGCGCGCCGATCAGCAGACCGAACAGCGCTGCGGTGCCCACCGCCCGGTGCAGCGGCTGCCCTAACAAGGTCATCGCCGGCACACCTAACATGCCGCCGCCGATGCCGAGCATCGCCGAGATCGTGGCAATGAATCCGGAGATCAGATTGCCGCTCAGGCCGAGCGGAATCCGCTCGCGGATCCGCCAGTGATCGAACGGCAGGTACATCTTGACCGCAATCAGCAGTGCCGCCAGTCCAAACATCCCGCTCAACAAAGGTCCGCTGGCGTTGGCAGCGAGCAATGAGCCCGCGAGCCCTCCGGCCATCAGGCCTGGCGCCCAGTGACGGATCAGGTTCCAGTCGGTCGCGCCGTGCGCATGGTGCGCGCGGCTGGAGGAAATCGCCGTTGGAATGATGGTCGACATCGACGTGGCGACGGCTACGTGCATGCGCCATTCCGACGGTACGCCGATAGTGCCCAGCAGCGCTTCCAGTACCGGGACTAGGATGATGCCACCGCCCACGCCCAGCAGGCCGGCGACCAGGCCGCCCAGTAGTCCGGCGATCAACAACAGCACCGCCAGTGGCAGCAGCGAGGCGAAATCCATGCGTCACTTTCAGGTTATTCTGGACGGCGCGCAGTGTAATCGACAGGCTGCGCGCGGCGCGCGAAAATCGCGGCTCAGCGTTACGAGGCCATCGAGAGGATGACACGACAGTGCAGCGACGCGAATTTCTGATCTTGGCGGGGCAAGGACTCGCGGTCGGCGGCTGGCTGCAAGTAGGCACTGCAGTCGAGACCGCTACGGCGCCTGGCCATTGGGCGGCGCACGCCATGCTCGACCTGGATTCCACAGGCCGGGTCACGATCTTGGTCGCCAAATCGGAAATGGGCCAGGGCGTGCTCACCGCTCTGCCGATGCTGATCTGCGAAGAACTTGACGTGCCCATGGCCACGGTCCGCGCCGAGCTGGCGCCCGGCGCGCTGGCATTTCGCGATGAACGCGGCAACCAGACTACCGGTTACTCCAGCAGTGTTAGCTCAAGTTTCCTGCCGTTGCGGCAGCTGGGAGCCACTGCGCGCCAGATGCTGATGCAGGCAGCCGCCAATCGCTGGGGCCAGCCGCTGAATGTGTTAGCGACAGACGCGGGTTACGTGCGCGACACGCTGACCGGTCAACGGCTGGCATACGGCGAACTTATCGACAGCGCGCGGTCGCTGCCGGTGCCGGTTGGCGTCGCTCTCAAGCCCCGGGATCAATGGCGCCTGTTAGGTCGTGAGCGGCCGCGCGTTGACACACCGGCCAAGGTCGACGGCAGCGCGCAATACGGCATCGATATATCGCGACCCAACATGCTGGTGGGTGTGATTGCACGGGCGCCGGTTGCGGGCATGCAGCCGCTGCGTCTCGATGCGCGTCGGGCCCTGCGGATTCAGGGTGTGGTGCGGGTTCTGCCCATCGCGAGCGGCATCGCGGTGCTGGCGCGGAATTTCCATGCGGCTCAAAAGGGTCGCGATGCGCTGGTCGTGACCTGGCCCAACGCGCCTGACGATGCCGGTAACACAGCCGCACAGCGTCAGCGCCTCGCCGCAGCTATGGCGATGCCCGGTGTCTCGGCGCGCGCACCGGTCGGAGCGGCGCCGGTTCGGCCGGATGATCGCTCGCTGGATGTCAGCTATTCGACGCCGTTCCTGGCGCATGCGGCGCTCGAGCCGCTGGCCTGCACCGCGCATGTGCAACCCAGCCGCTGCGATATCTGGGTCGGGACCCAGGCGCCGAGCCGCGCACAGAACTGGGGTGCTGAAATCACGGGCCTGCCGCTCACGCAGGTCTTTGTTCACACGCAACTGATCGGCGGCGCATTCGGTCGTCGCGGCGAGTGGGATTTTGTCGTCGACGCGGTCGAGGCAGCGAAGTCCAGCCAGGTGCCCGTGAAGATCATCTGGACGCGTGCGGATGATATGCGCCATGACTTCTACCGGCCCATGACCGCTAACAAACTGAGCGGACGTGTCAGCGCGGACGGCCAATGGCTGTCCTACCGGCATCAGTTGGCGGCTTCGTCAATCGCCCGCCGCCGCAGTCCGGACATGCTGAAAACCGGCACCGATTTCCTGATGACCCAGGGCAGCAGCGACCTGCATTACGACATCACCGACGTATCCATGGATTACCGCGAACTCGACCTGGGCGTGCCGGTCGGTTTCTGGCGCTCGGTCGGCCATTCGCATAACGGTTTTGTCGCCGAGTCATTTGTCGACGAACTGGCCGCTCTTGCGGGCCGCGACCCGCTGGAATTTCGGCTCGCTTATCTCGCGCAAGAACCCCGGATGCGCGCGGTGCTGGAGAAGGCCGCGGCGGCCGCCGGATGGCACCTGCCGCGCCCGCCCGGGACTGCGCTCGGCATCGCCTGCATGAAGGCCTATGGAACCTATGTCGCCGAGGTCGCTGCGGTCCGCCTGGTGCAGGGGCAGCCGAGTGTCAGCGCGGTGTGGTGCGCGGTGGATTGCGGCGTGACTGTCAATCCGCTGATTGTGCGCCAGCAGATGGAGAGTGGAATTATCTATGGACTATCCGCCGCCTTGGCTGGCGAGATCACGCACCGCGGTGGTGCGGTCGTGCAAAGCAATTTTCACGACTACGCACCGCTGCGGATCAGTGAAGCTCCGCGCATCAGCGTCGAAATTGTCGCCAGCCGTGAATCACCCGGAGGCTGCGGCGAACCCGCCACGCCCGTGATCGCACCGGCGGTCGCGAATGCAATCTTTGCCCTCACCGGGCAAAGATTGCGCAGCCTGCCATTGCGCCTGAGCTAACAAAAAAGATCCGGCAAAACGGCTCAAGGCCGGGCGTCGCGCACGACCCGGAAACCGAGATCCGGCGCTGCCGATGCCGTGCCGTCGTCGGCAAAGTCGCGCGCGGCGCTGCGCTCCCCGAGAGGCCGCGTCAGGTAGGATCCGCCACGCACACCATGGTAGCGGCATTCGGCCCAGCTCCAGGTCCGCTCGTCCTGCGGCCGGCCTTTGTAGCTGCGCGTGAAACAATCCGCGACGCGCTCGCGCGCATTGCCGGTCGTGTCGTAAAGCCCGAAGTCATTCGGCAGAAAACTGCCCACCGGCGCCAGCAGCGCGTAGCCGTCGGCGCAACGCGCGTATGGGTCGGTGCGCGTCTGATCACGCCCGCTGACGTCATAGACATTGCCAAAATCGCAGGCGCGTGAAATCGAAACGCCTTCATGCGAATCGCGATTGCTCCAGAAGCGCGCGCCGCGCGAACCGGCGCGCGCCGCATATTCCCACTCCGCTTCCGAGGGCAGGCGATAGTGCTGGCCGGTCTTGTCAGACAACCAGGCCAGATAGCCGGTGATCGCGCTGAGTGAAATGCAGGTGACCGGCGCTGCGGGCGCCCGCGAGCCGGGCTCACAAGCGGGACTGGCATCGGTGCCGGGGGCTGCTGCGCGAAATGCGGACCACTGCGCGTGCGTGACTTCAAAGCGACCGATCCAGAAGTCATGCCGGATATTCACCGGCAGAGCCGGCGTTTCGCCGCTCGCGAGATCGTTTTCATAATCGTCGCGGCTGCTGCCCATGAGGAAACCGCCAAGCGGCACCTTGACCACTTCCGGGCAGTCAGGGCAGTCCTGTTGCTGTGCGGCGGCACTGCCGCTGGCCGCCAGCATCGCCAGGATCAGCATGCGGCCTAACATCACAGGTCCCTCGCCACGCGCATGCCGGCAAAGTCGGCGCGGTCGCCATCGTCGCCGTCACCATGAAAACCGGGCCGGGTCCGTTCCGGTCCGGTGATCCAGCCGCCACCGCGCTGGATGCGGCGCTTGCAGCCCCCGTCCCAGGTCCAAGCGCGCTGATCCAGCGGCCGGCCGAAGTAGCTCAGGCTGGCGCAGTCTTGCGCCCATTCCCAGACGTTACCTAACATGTCGTACAGCCCGAAATTGTTAGGCTGCAGGCTGCCCACGGGCGCGACATCGGCGAAGCCGTCATCGCACGGCGCCACGGTCCATGCCAGCGGGTAGCGGGCGGCGGTGTGCTGATCGTGCAGGTTGGCCTGGCGGCAGATTCCGCGCGAATCCTTGCCGGTGGGATACAAGGTCCGGGTCGCGCCACGCGCGGCGTATTCCCACTCGGTCTCGCTCGGCAGCCGGTAATTCCTGCCGGTCTTCTTTGACAACCAGGCGAGATAAGCCCTGCCATCATGCCAGCTGATGCAGCTAACAGGGTGGCGGTCGGTCGGCACTGCCGGGATGTTGGCTTGCTGCCAGCCGCGCCGCAGGTCGCGAAATGCCTTGAGGTCCGGGGCCCAGGTGCGACAGTGCGGATCGGGCGGGCTGTAGCCTGTGGCCGTCACAAATTCCTGATACTCGCCGCGTGTCAGCTCGAAACGGCCGAGCGCGAACGGTCTGCTGATTGTAATGTCAACGGGATCCAGTTCCGCCGGCACTTCGGTCGGCACCTGTATGGCTTTCGGCGTGCCCATCAGAAAAGACCCGGCCGGAATTACCACCAACTCCGGGCAGGTCGGGCAGTCGCGCAGTGTCGTGGCCGTTGCGGTCTTGTCCGCCGCCGACCCCTTGAGCGAGCCCAGCAGCAGCATGCAGGCGCTGACGGCAATTTGAAGTGTTGGTCGCATCACTGGTGCTAGCCTAGCTGAGGCCGGTGCATGACAACAGCAGGTTCATGCGGGCGTCTGCTGCTCTGAGAACGGCTGTCCGCGCCGCTGGTGCAGCGCCGCCTGGATTTCGCTGATGATCGCCAGTGCGATGCTCTCCGGCGATCGGCCGCCGAGATCCAGCCCAACCGGTGCGCGCAACACGCCTGCCAACGCCTGGCGCTGCTCCACCGTCAGTTCGCCTAACAATTTCTCGCGCCGTGGCGCCGGGCCTAACAAACCGACATAGCCCGGAGGCCGGCTGGCGAGGGCCACCAGCCAGCCGCGGTCGGTGTCCAGGTGATGGCTCATGATGACCGCTGCGTCCGGCATGGGCGTTGCGCTGCAGGTGTTGAGCGGCGCCGGGCGCGCCTGGCGCACGCGCACGCCTGGGGCAAAGCGCCCTGCGTCGACATAGGCCGGCCGATGATCCAGGACCTCGACGCGCCAGCCCAGGAAACGCGCCAGTTCCGCCACCGGAACGGCATCGGGACCGCCACCGCACAGCAGCAGCGACGGTGGCGGTTTAAGCGCAATCCACAGCAGACTTTCACCGGGCAGTGCCGCAGTAGCGGTGTCACTCCGCAGGCATTTCCCCAGCCGCTCTGCCGAGCCCGCGATTACCAGCGCGTACTTGTGTGCCTCGGCCGCCGTCAGGGTCGCCTCCAGCCAGGGCAGAGGCGCATAGTCGTTGTTAGGGCCGCAATAGCTCAGCAGGATGCGCATCGCGCCTTCGCAGCCGGAGCCCAGTCCCCAGAGCTGATCGTCAGGGCCGCGCATGTCGTAGCTTGCAAAGCAGGCCGCGCCGCTCGTAATCACGGTGCGGGCGCGTTCCGCGAGGTCGCCCTCCAGGCAGCCGCCGGAGAGCAGGCCGGCGTAGCGCCCGTCCTGCGCGATCAGCATCTGCGTTCCGGTCTTGCGGTAGGTCGAACCCGCCGTTTCAATCAGCGTCGCCAACGCCAGTGCCTCGCCCGCCGCACGCGCACCGTAATAGAGCGGCAGCAGGGGCTTGATCTGATTCTCCATGGGCAGCGATTAAAGCCGTAATCTGCCTTGCCGTTCAACCGCTTGCGAAGTAAAGTTTCGAACTTTATGCCTGCCCCGTCAGCGTCCCCCTGGGTCGTACACAAATTTGGTGGTTCCAGCGTCGCGGATGCTGGGTGCTTCGAGCGCGTCGCCGCGATTTTGCGGTCGCAGCCACCGGGCCCCGTGGGCGTGGTGTTGTCGGCCTGCAAGGGCGTGACCGATGCCCTGATCGGACTGGTCACACTGGCCGAGCGTCAGGACCCGGCATTGCGCGCCAGCATCGAAAAGCTCCGCGAGCGCCATTCGGTCATCGCAACGGCGCTGCTCGAGCCCAAGGCGGCGCAGCTCTACATGGCGGGCTTTGATCGCGATTGCCACGACATAGAAGGCATCCTGCAGACCGTACGGCTGACGCGCGCTGCGTCCAAGAATATTCTCGACCTGATTTCCGGCTACGGCGAAGTCTGGTCGACGCGGCTGTTTCGTGAATATTTCGAGCACCTTGCGGCGCGGCCCGGTGAGGTGCGTTGGCTTGACGCGCGCGAAGTCGTGGTGGTCGAGTGGGGTTCGTTAGGCCCGGCGGTACAGTGGACCGAGTCGCGCGCCAATCTGCAGCGCCTGGTGCCGAAGGGTTTTCAGGGCACGTTGATCATCACCGGTTTCATTGCCAGCGACCGGCGCGGAGTGCAGACAACGTTAGGCCGCAACGGCAGCGATTTCTCCGGTTCGATATTCGGCGCCTTGCTGGACGCGCGCGAAATCCATATCTGGACCGACGTCGACGGCGTGCTGTCCGCCGATCCGCGCCGCGTTCCGGACGCGCAGGTTATCGACTCGCTGTCTTACAACGAAGCGATGGAGCTCGCTTATTTCGGCGCGAAAGTCATTCATCCGCAGACCATGGCGCCAGCCGTCGGCGGGAATATTCCGATCTGGATTCGCAATACCTTTGCGCCGGATCATGCAGCGACGCTGATCTGTTCGAACCCGACCTCGAAGCTGCCTGTCAAAGGCATCACCACGATCGAAAAGATCGCGCTGATCAATCTCGAAGGCGCGGGCATGATCGGCGTGCCCGGCACCGCGCATCGACTGTTCGGCGCGCTGCGCGAAGAGAGCATTTCAGTCATCCTGATTTCACAGGCCAGTTCCGAGCATTCGATCAGTTGCGCGGTGCCGCTCGATCAGGCGGAACGGGCGGTACGCGCGCTAAAGCTGGTTTTTGCCCGAGAACTTGCCGAGGGCCAGATCCAGGCGGTGGAAGTCGACGCGGATCTTGCGATCCTCGCGGTGGTCGGCGACGGCATGGCGGGCACGCCCGGCGTCGCTGCCAAGGTATTCAATGCCCTGGGCGGGGCCTCGGTCAACGTGCGCGCCATGGCGCAGGGTGCGTCGGAGCGCAATATTTCCGTGGTCGTGGACGGCCGCCAGGCGACGCGCGCTCTGCGTGCGGTGCATGCGAGTTTTTACCTGTCGCCGCACACGGTTTCCATCGGTCTCATTGGTCCGGGCACCGTGGGGCGCGTGTTGTTAGACCAGCTGGCCTCGCAGCGCGAGCGGCTGCAGCGCGAGTTCAACGTGGACTTGCGGGTCCGCGCCATCATGTCGTCGCGCAAGCTGTTGCTGAGCGACCGGGGCGTGGATCTGTCGCGCTGGCGCGAGGAACTCGCGGCGGCGACTGAACCCGCCAATTTCAAGGCCTTCGTTGACCATGTACATGTCGACTATCTGCCGCATGCGCTGATAGTCGACTGCACCGCGAGCAGCGACGTGGCAAAGCACTACCGCGGCTGGCTTGCCGCCGGCGTGCACGTGGTGACGCCTAACAAGAAAGCCAACAGCGCGTCGCTCGCCGAGTATCGTGCGCTGCAGGAGGCGCGCAAGGCCGCCGGCAGCCATTACCTCTACGAGACGACGGTAGGCGCGGGCTTGCCGGTAATCCAGACGCTGCGCGACCTGCGCGAGACCGGCGATGAGATCACCTCGATCGAGGGTATTTTTTCCGGCACGCTGGCTTACCTGTTCAACGTCTACGACGGCACGCAGCCTTTTTCCGGCATCGTGCGGGACGCGAAACAGAGGGGTTATACGGAGCCAGATCCGCGCGACGATCTCTCCGGCATGGACGTGGCGCGCAAGCTGATCATCCTGGGCCGCGAAATGGGCCTGGCGCTCGAGATGAGCGATGTCGCAGTCGAAAGCCTGGTGCCCGCAGGGCTTGAGTTGGGCACGGTCGAGGAATTCATGACCCGTCTGCCGCAACACGATGCGGTCATGGCGAAACACCTGCAGGCGGCGCGCGAGCGCGGCACGGTGTTGCGCTACGTCGGGCGAATATCGGCGGACGGCAAGGCCGCGGTCGGTTTGCTGGAATTCGATACCCGTCACGCATTTGCTAATATCGCGCTGACCGACAACGTGGTGCGATTTGCGACGCGCCGTTACTGCAACAATCCGCTCATCGTGCAAGGGCCGGGCGCAGGTCCGGAAGTGACTGCGGGCGGCGCTTTTGCCGACATCCTGCGCCTGACCACGTACCTGGGAGCCCGCTTGTGAGCTTGAGATCCGCGACCGCGTTTGCTGCCGCATCGGTCGGCAATGTGGCCATTGGTTTTGACATCCTGGGTTTCGCCGTCGATTCGCTGGGTGATCGGGTGACGGTCGTGCGCAGCACGACACCAGGCGTGCGCATCAGCAAGATTACCGGGCCGGTCGCCGACCTGCCGCTCGATGCGGCCAGCAATACCGCCGGACGCTCGTTGTTAGCTCTGGTGGAATCGGTCAAGCCTGCGTTTGGTTTTGACATGCAGATCGAAAAAGGGATTCCGCTGGGGTCGGGGCTGGGCGGATCGGCTTCCTCGGCCGTGGCGGCCGCGGTCGCGGCCAATGCGCTGCTGGATCGGCCGCTCGGCAAACTTGATCTGCTCAAGTTTGCGATGCAGGGCGAGGCCGTCGCGAGTGGTTCGGTGCATGTCGATAACATAGCTCCCAGTCTTTTTGGCGGCCTGGTGCTGACGGTCGGTATCGACCATCCGCGCGTGAAGAATATTCCGGTGCCGCCCGGCATACGTGCGGTGATCGTCCACCCGCACATGTTTCTCTCGACCAAGTCCGCGCGTTCGATCCTGCGCCGCGAAGTGGCCATGTCTGATTTCGTCTGGCAAACGGCAAACCTTGCCGGGTTCATTTCGGGTTGCTATACCAATGACCTCGAGTTGATCCGCGAAGGGCTCAACGACGTGGTCATCCAGCCGCAACGTCAGCAGCTGATCCCCGGTTTCAGTGACGTGCGCCAGGCGGCTCTCGCCGCGGGCGCGTTAGGGTGTTCGATTTCGGGCGCTGGCCCGACGATTTTCGCCTGGGCGCTGGAGCCGGTAGCGAATGCGGTGTGCGCGGCGATGGTGCGCGAGTTTGACCGGCTCAAGATCGCCAGCGACCACTGGGTAACGACGCTCGATTCGCCGGGCGCGCGCGTCGTCGCGAGCAGCTAGCGAATGCAGTTTGTCAGCACCCGCGACGGCGTACCGCCTGTTAGCTTCGGCGCTGCGCTGCGCCAGGGGCTGGCAGGCGATGGCGGACTCTATGTGCCTGCGACCTGGCCCCGCCTCGGCCTTGAGAATTTTGGCGATGCCGGCGGGCTCGATGATTTCGCAACGCGCCTGATCGGGCCGTTCGCCGCGGGTGATGCGCTGGCTCCGGGCCTGGCCGACATCAACCGCGATGCCTTTGATTTTCCGGTGCCGTTGACACCGGTGGATGACAGCGGCCGGTATGAGGTGCTGGAACTCTTTCACGGCCCGACGGCCGCGTTCAAGGATATCGGCGCGCGTTTCCTGGCCGCGACACTAACACGGTTGCGGCATGCGCAGGAGCCCGACACGCAGGTCCTGGTGGCGACCTCGGGCGATACCGGTGGTGCAGTTGCGGCCGCTTTTTATGGCCGCCCGGGCGCGGCAGTCACGGTGTTGTTCCCGCAAGGGCTGGTGTCGCCAACCCAGCAGCAACAGCTGACCTGCTGGGGTGGCAATGTGCGCGCTTTCGCCGTGCGTGGCAGCTTCGATGATTGCCAGCGACTCGTGAAACAGGCGTTTGCCGATGCCACGTTGCGCGCCAGCTTCGAGCTGTCATCGGCTAACAGCATCAATCTCGGGCGCCTGCTGCCGCAGGCGTCCTACTACGCGCGCGCCAGCATGTCGGTCTGGCGCCGTTACGGCCGTCACGCCAGTTTCATCATCCCGACAGGCAATCTGGGCAACGCGTTGGCCTGCATCTGGGCGCGGCACCTGGGCCTGCCGATCGACCGCGTTGTGTTAGCCGTGAATGCCAATCGGACCATCCCGGATTTTCTCGCGAGCGCGGACTGGCAGCCGCGCGCGACCCAGGCGACCTTGGCATCCGCGATGGACGTCGGCGATCCGTCCAATATGGAACGGCTGCGGCACCTGTTTCCGGCCATCGAGACGCTGCGGGGTGCCGTGAGCTCGGTCAGCATCACTGACGCGGAGATCGCGGCGCGTATTGTCGCGGATTTCGCTCAATACCAGCGAGTCTGGTGTCCACATACTGCAGTTGCCGCCGAGGCTTATGCGCAACTACCGGCGACCGAGAAAACTGCGCACCATTGGGTGATCGTCGCAACCGCCCACCCGGCCAAGTTCAGTGAAATCTTGCAGCCCCTGGTGGGCGCAGCACTGCGTACGCCGCCCAGCCTGCAGGCGCTGTATGACCGGCCGAGCCGATTTGAAACCCTGCCTGCGGACCTGGCCGCGCTGCGCGCCGCATTGCTGGCAGCCGCATCAGCATGAGCGGTCTCGACAACGAACAACAGACGCTGCTGTTGGCGGTCTTGTTTGGCTTGCTAGCGATTGGCATTGCCACGGGCGCGGTTGTCCTGTGGCGGCGCTGGCAATTGCGGCGCCGCCTGCAGAGGCGCGAGGCGAGCATCTCCATGGTCGCCTTGTCGCATGTGCGAAACATGCTGGTGGCCGACGGCAACGGCGGGCAGCTGCATCTGGATTGGCTGCTGCTGACCACGCGCGGCCTGTTATTGCTGGATGTGCGCGACGTCACAGGTAATGTGTTCGGCTCCGAGAACATGGCGGAGTGGACGGTCATGCGCGGCGCCGGCCGCAATACTTTTTCGAACCCTTTACCGGCTCTGCTGGACCGGGTGGCGGTACTCTCGCGACTGGTGCCGGAACTGGGCGTTGCCGGCAGGGTTGTTTTCACGGAGGGAGCGCGTTTTCCAAAAGGGATCCCGATCCACTGCCTGCGACTCGAGAGCCTGCCCGCGGAATTTCCGGTCGTGGATCCGGGCGCCGCTGCGACCCTGACCAGCGCCATGTCGCCAGGCTGGAAACGCCTGCTGTCGCAGCTCACACCTAACACGGCGGAGCTGAGGCCGCTCTAGCGTTGCCGCCGCGGCCCGGCGGCTGGGCCGCGGCTAGAGCTGGGCGTGATCCGCCAGCACGTGCGTGACCAGCGCTGTTAGTTTTTCCGCGTACGCCAGGTGCAGGAACTCGTTCGGGCCATGCGCGTTGGACTGCGGTCCTAACACGCCGGTGATCAGGAACTGGGTTTTCGGGAACTGCGCACCCAGCATGCCCATGAACGGGATGCTGCCGCCACAACCAGCATGCACCGCTGGCTGGCCGAACACCGCCTGCGAGGCACGCTGCATGGATGCCTCCAGCCAGTCGGCAAACGGCGGCGCATTCCAGCCACTCATCGCAGCTCCGGGTTCGAAATCGACGCTGGCGCCGTAGGGCGGGTCGCGCTCGAGGATTTCGCGCACCCGGGTTGCGGCGCTGGCGGCGTCCACGGTCGGCGGCAGGCGCAATGACAGTTTCAGGGCGATTTCCGGCAGCAACACGTTGCCGGCGGTCTGGATCTCGGGCAGGCCGTCGGCGCCGGTGACCGCCAGCGTTGCGCGCCACGTGCTGCCTAACAAAAGTTCCACCGGATCATTGGACAGCGCGTGTGCGCCGCTGACGAAGGGCAGCTTGCCGGCAATTTCGGCGCCCAGCACCGTGGCCGCCGCGCGCGCCTGCGCCAGGCGGTCGCGGGGTATCGGCGCCTGCAGTTCTTCGACCGTGATGTCGCCAGTTACCGGGTTTTCAAGCCGCGCCAGCAGCTGCTGTGCGATCCGGAACGGTGTCGGGGCGATGCCGGTGCCCATGCCCGAGTGCACGCCTTCCCGCAGGACCTTGATGCGCAGGCTGCCGCTGAAATTGCCGCGCAACGACGTCGTGCACCACAACTGGCTGTAGTTGCCGCACTCCGCGTCCAGGCACACGACCAGCGACGGTTCGCCCAGTTCGGTGCCCAGTGCAGCAAGGTGTGCCGGCAGATCGACGCTGCCGCTTTCTTCGCAGGCCTCGATCAGCACCACATAGCGCGGATGCACGATGCCCTGTTGCTGCAGGGCGGCGATCGCGGTGAGCGACGCAAACACCGCATAGCCATCGTCGGCGCCACCACGGCCATACAGCCGGCCATCGCGTATCACGGGTTCCCAGGGCGAAAGTCCCGCAAGCCAGCCGGTAAATTCCGGCTGCTTGTCGAGATGACCGTACAGCAGGACGCAGCCATCGGTGGCACCGGGGACGTCGACTAACAGGATGGGGGTGCGCCCGGCCAGGCGGCGCACACTGACTCTGGCCCCGCGCACCGACTGCGCCTTGCACCAGTCGGCCATCAGCTGCACAGCCTTTTCCATGTGCCCGAGTTGCTCCCAGTCAGGTGCGAACAGCGGCGACTTGTTAGGAATGCGCACGTAGTCGAGCAGTTTGGGCGTAATGCTGTCGCGCCAGCGGCTGGCGACAAACTCGTTCAGGCGATTGGTGTCCATGGAGCTACCTCAGCAATTGATGTCACACATCGGGCAGGGAGAAAAAATCGCGGGTGGTGCGGGTGGTGTGCGCCGCGAAGTCGGCGAGTGTCTCGCCGCGCGCCGCCGCGATAGCCCTTGCGATATGCGGCAGGAAACCCGGTTCATTGCGGCGGCTGGCTGGCCTGGGAGTCAGGTCGCGTGGCAGCAGATAGGGTCCGTCGGTCTCAACCATGATCCGGCCGCGTGGAATCAGGCGCACGACGTCGCGCAGATGCGCGCCGCGGCGCTCATCGCAGAACCAGCCGGTGATACCGATGTGCAGATCAAGGTCCAGGCACTGCCTCGCGATGCCCTTGTCATCGGTAAAGCAGTGCGCGACCGCGCCTGTCAGGCGTGGGCGCCAGTGGCGCAGCAGCGCAAGAAAATCACTGCTGGCGTCGCGCAGATGCAGAAATGCCGGCTTCTGCAGTTCGGCGGCGAGTGCCAGCTGCGCCTCAAATGCCGCCAGCTGGGCCGCATGCGGCGAATAATTGCGAAAATAGTCCAGGCCACACTCGCCGACCGCAACGACTTGCGGAGCCCGCGCCTGTTGCTCAAGCAGAGCGAGCGCGGCGGCTGTCAGTTCAATTGCATGATGCGGATGCACGCCCGCGGTCGCAAACAGCTGGCCCGGTGCGGTGGCGGCCAGTTCAATTGCCTTGGCATTGCCCGCGATGCTCGCGCCGGTGATGACCATCTGGCTAACACCCGCGGCGGCGGCGCGCGCCAGCACCAGAGGCCGGTCGGCGTCGTAGCTGTCATGCGCCAGGTTGATGCCGATGTCGATCAGGTGCATGCTGCGGGCTGTCTTACCTTCGGTTCCGACGATTTCCGCAATCTGTAGCGGCGTTTCAGGGCAGCGCGCGCAATGCATTGGCCAGTGCAAAGGCATCCGCGGGCGCCTGCTGCCAGCTAACAACGAAGCGATATTCGCCGCTGTCGGCGGAGCCCCAGTCATGGAAGCCGAACCCTTGGGCGCGCAGGACCGCCGCCTCGGTAGGCGACAAGCGCAGGAAGATCTCGTTCGCTTCGACCGCCAGCACCAGGCGGGCAGGTACTGCAGCTGCAATTTGCGCTGCCAGCCGGTTGGCATGCAGCGCGTTGCGCAGCCAGACGCCGCTTTCGATGTAGGCCAGCAACTGCGCGCTGGCGTAGCGCATTTTCGACATCAGGTGGCCGGCGCGTTTGCGACGCAATTCGAAATCGCGAACCAGTTCCAGGTTGAAAAACACCACCGCTTCGGCGGCCAGTGCGCCGTTCTTGGTGGCGCCGAATGACAGCACATCGACACCGGCCCGGCCGCTGATGTCTCCAGGGTGGCAACCGAGGAAGGCGAGGGCGTTGGCAAACCGCGCAGCGTCCATATGCACGCGCAAATTGTGCTCACGGGCACGCTGGCACAGGGCCGTTAGCTCTGCCGGACGGTAGCACTGGCCGAATTCGGTCGCCTGGGAAATCGACAGCGCGCTGGGCTGGGTGGTGTGCACATTCGCAGGATTGGCGTCGACGGCGTCGCTCAAAGTCTGCGGCGCAATGCGGCCACCGGCGCCCGGCAATAACATGAGCCGCGCGCCGCCGCTCATGCCCTCGACCGCACCACATTCATCGCGGACGATATGCGCGTGCTCATGCGCAAATACCGCGCCATAGGGCGGACACAGCGTCGCCAGCGACAGGGCGTTAGCCGCGGTTCCTGAAATGACCGGAAAAACACGTACTGGTGCGTCGAAAAAACCGCTGAATACCGCATCCAGTCGCATTGACCACGGGTCCGCGCCGTAAGAGTCGGCAAATCCATCGTTTGCGGCACGCAGCGCCGCCATGATTTCCGGCGCCACGGCCGAGGCGTTATCGCTCTGAAATTGCATGCGCCCATGGTAACCGAAGGCCGGATCGCGCTTGCGTTATGATGCGGCGTGCTTTTCGAGCAGCGCCAGTTCAGTTTTCAGACGCCGTCTCCGGCCGCAACCGGCACGGAAGTCCGTTTCAGCGTCCGCGCCCGGCGACTATCGGTCCGCGTGTTGCGCAATGCGCGGGTCGAGGTGGTGGCGCCGCCCCGAACCAGCACGCGACGAATCGCTGAATTCCTCAGCCTGCATCAGCCGTGGATTGAGCGGCAGCTGGCCAGAGTCCGTGAGCTGGCGGTTGAAGTGGGCCCGTTCCCGCCGGCGGCGCTGGAGCTTCCCGCGTTAGGCGAGCGTTGGAAGATTCACCTTGCGGGCGGTGCGGGCCGTATGCGCATTCGCGAGCTAACGACCGGGGTTTTGCAGGTAGCGGGGGAGGGTGATCATGCCGTCCTGCAGGGAGTGCTGCGGCGCTGGCTGATGCGCCATGCCAAGCCCAGGATCGCGGTCGCGCTAGCCGCGCTGGTCCGGGAGGGCGATCCGGGCTACAGGCGACTCAGTCTGCGCTGCCAGCGCAGTCGCTGGGGCTCCTGTTCGCTGCGCGGGACCATCAGTCTTAACATTGCGATGCTGTTTCAGCGCAGCGAAGTTGCGCAATACCTGATGGTTCATGAGCTGATGCACCTCGTGCACCCAAATCATTCGGCCCGCTTCTGGCGCGCCGTCGAGGCTCGCTGTCCGGAGTGGCGGACGCTGGACCGCGAGTTGACCCAGGGATGGCGCCACGTACCGCCATGGTTGATCACATGAGCAAGAATCGCGTCGACCTGTCTGATGAAAAAGTATTCTGGGATCTTGGGGCGTCCCAGTCCTATGCCGAATACCTGCGCCTGGCGACGCTGCTGGCTTCACAGCAGCCCAATTCTCTCGAGCACGACGAGATGCTGTTCATCACGGCCCACCAGGTGTCCGAGTTGTGGATGAAGCTCATGCTGCATGAAATCAGCGGTGTGTTTGAATGCGTACGGCGCGACAGTCTGGGCCCGTCGTTCAAGATGCTGGGACGCATTTCGCGAATCCAGGCGCAGTTGCTGGCAACCTGGGAAGTCCTGTCGACCATGACCCCGGCGGACTATTCGGCGTTCCGTAATTCGTTAGGTCGTGCGTCCGGGTTCCAGTCCGAACAGTACCGCCTGCTTGAGTTCAAGTTCGGCAACAAGAACCGCGAGATGATCGTGGTGCATCAGCGCGATCCTGCCGCGCATCAGAAGCTGAAGCAGGCGCTGGATGCACCGTCCTTGTACGACGAGGTGCTGCGGCTGCTGAGCCGGCGCGGCTACGAGGTGCCGGAGTCTTATCTCAGCCGCGATTTCGCCGAACCGTATGAACCCGCCAAACAGGTGACCGCTGCCTGGCTGGCCGTGTATCACAACGCTGAGAAAGACTGGGACCTGTACGAGCTCGCGGAGCGGCTGGTCGATCTTGACCATAAATTCCAGCTGTGGCGCTTCCACCATCTGAAAACCGTCGAGCGCATCATCGGTTACAAGCCGGGCACCGGCGGCACCACCGGCGTTGCCTACCTCGCCAAGGCCCTGGAGCTCAGGTTTTTCCCGGAGCTGTGGCAGGTGCGGACATCGATGTAGTCCGTCGCAGCTTCCCGACCCGGTAGGCTAACAGCACGGCCAGGGCGACGCCGTAGAGCAGCGGCTCCGTGATGTCGGCCTTGACCTGCCACCAGAAGTGCCAGACACCTAACAATGCGATTGGATAGACCAGCCGGTGCAGTTTCACCCAACGCCGGCCCAGGCGCCGCATCATGCGTTGGGTCGAGGTTGCGGCCAGCGGCAACAGCGCGAGCAGCGCCGTGAAGCCGACCAGGATGTAGGGGCGCTTGAGCAGCTCGGAGCCGATCCGGCCCCAGTCGAGCCGCAGGTCCAGCGCGGCGAACGCCACGAAATGCAGCAGTGCGTAGCTGAAGGCAAACAGCCCTAACAACCGCCGCAAGCGCAGCAGCTGCGGTGCTTTCAGTAGATCTTTCAGCGGCGTTACGCACAGCGTTATCAGGAGCAGATTGAGCGCGGTGCGGCCCAGGCGATGCAAAGTCTCGCGCACCGGATCCGCGGTCAGGGACACGCCGGGCACGCCGAATGCCGCTGCCAGGATGATCAGCAGCGGCGCCAGGCAGGCTAGCCAGATCAGCGGCTTGTAAACCCGGCGGTATCTTTGCTCGACGGTCATGCGCGCCCGGGACTAGAAATATCGCTGCAGGTCCATGCCACTGTACAGGCCCGCGACCCCGGTTGCGTAGCCATTGAACGGCAACGTCGGAACGCGGGTGGCAAAAAACCCGCCGCCGATGCGCCGTTCGCTCGCCTGGCTCCAGCGAGGATGGTCCACGGCCGGGTTGACGTTGGCGTAGAAGCCGTACTCGTCCGGCGCGGCGATGTTCCAGCTATTGCGCGGCTGACGCTCGGTGAAGCGAATCTTGACGATCGACTTGATGTTCTTGAAGCCGTATTTCCAGGGCGTCATCAGGCGCAACGGCGCACCGTTCTGGTTCGGAAGCCAGCGCCCGTAAACTCCAACCACCATCATCGCGAGCGGGTGCATGGCTTCGTCGATGCGCAAGCCTTCCGTGTAAGGCCATTGCAGGACCGGCACGCGCTGGCCCGGCATCTGGCTGCGATCCAGCAAAGTCGTGAACTCGACGTACTTGGCCTTCGAGGTCGGTTTGAATCGCTGCAACATCGCGCCTAACGGAATACCCATCCAGGGAATTACCATGGACCAGGCTTCGACACAACGAAACCGGTACACGCGTTCTTCCAGTGCGTGTGGGCGCAGCAGGTCGTCGAGCGCGAATCGGCCGACGACTTCGGCGTCGCCGGCAATTTCCACGGTCCATGGTCGAGTGCGAAACTCCTGCGCATTCGCCTTGGGATCTTCCTTGTCGGTGCCAAACTCGTAGTAGTTGTTGTAGCCGGTGATGTCTTCGTAGCTGTTAGCCGGCTCGGTCACTGAATAGCGCGCATTGCGTGTGACCCGGCCGGCGGAACTTCCCGGTGCGCCGGGGCCAGTGGCTGCCGCGGCTGGCGTCGCAACTGGTGGCGTACTGGCCGGAATAGCCGCGGACACAGCGGCAGCGGCCCCGGCAAGCCCGAGTCCGAGCGCCTGCACAATGCGGCGCCGGTCGCGGAAGACTGCTTCGGGCGTGATGGCTGAGGACCTAATATCCGAATCAAATCGCTGGCGCATGCGGGAACTCCATCAGGGCGTATCGGCTAGACCGGACGAATGGGCAATTTGTTGCAGCGAAAGGTAGCGCGACAGGTGTATATCGTCGGAATTGTCGGCCCAGCCCGCGACTCCGGAAGACACCAGGTTGCGCGCCACTTCCTGAATCAGCGGGACGACAGCGTAATCGGCGTTGAGTATGGCTTCGGTCTGCGCTACCGCGGCGCGTCGCTCCGCAGTGGATGACAGCGCCTGAGCTTTAAGCAAGGCCTGTTCAAAGACAGGGTTGCGATACTGGCCGGTGTTGTAGGTCGAATCGGACAGGAAGCGCTCGAGATAGCCCTCGACGGAAGCATTCTCAGCCGACCCAGTGAGCGCGATGTCGAAATCGCCGCGGCGCAGGTCGGCAATCAGGGACTTGATTTCGCTTTTTTCGACGACCGTCGGTACGCCGGCTGCGCTCCACATGGCCGCGACCGCGAGACACATTTCCTCGCCATTGCCGCTCGGCACGCGCAGCCGCACCGGGCCCGGGCGGCGGGTCCTGAAGCCGGCCTCAGCTAACAAAGCGCGCGCGCGTGCCCCGCGTTCGGCCATGGTGCCGAGCTGCAGTTCACTGCGCCCGGGCGCGCCGTCGTCGGCGAGGCCTTCGGGGACCACCCGGTAGCCCGGTCTTTCGCCGCCGGGCAGCACTTTGCGAACCAGCAACTCGCGGTCGACCAGCAGCGCCAGCGCACGCCGGATCCGGATATCATCGAATGGCGCCCGCTTGAAATTGAAGCGCAGGAAACGGACACCGAACAGCGGCGTGACCCGCACCGCTGAGCCGAGTTCCTTTTTGAGCGCCTCCTGTTGCCGTGGCGCGAAGCCCGGCCAGGCGTTGACATCCAGCTCGCTGGCCCGGAAGCGATTGACCAGCGAGCCGGTGTCGTCGCTCGGCACGTATATAACGGCTTCAATCCTTACCCTGGCAGCGTCATGAAAGAACGGATTGCGGCTGAGCCGTATCGTGCCGCCGGCGCGTCGTTCGGTCAGGCGAAAGGCACCATTACTCACCAGGTTTCCGGGCCGGGTCCATTGAGCGCCGAATTTTTCCACGACTTTCTGTGGCAACGGTGTGCCTTCCTGGCCCGCGACCAGGCGCGGCAGCCAGGGAAGTGGGTTTTCAAGCTCGAGGCGTACGGTGACAGTGTCGGGGGCGCTGACGCCGAGCGCGCCTGGCGGCACCCGGCCCGCCAGTATCTCGCGCGAGCGTCGCAGGATGAACATGCGGCTGGCACGCGGTAGCGCAGTGGCCGGGGTAAACATGCGCCGCAATGCATAGACCCAGTCACTGGCGAGCTGCGGCGAGCCATCGGACCATCGCAGGCCGGGACGCAGGCGGAAGGTCCAGTTCCTGCCATCTGCGCTGACCTTCCAGGACTGCGCCGCACCCGGGATGATCTTGCCGTCGGCACCGTAGCTTGTTAGGCCCTCGAACAGATCGAGCATGATGGTCTGCTCGCTCTTGACGCCGGACTGATTCGGCTCCAGGGACTCGGGCTGGCCGTATGCACCGCGATACAGCACTGACCCTGCGCAGGCAGGCTGCGCCGCGGCCGCAATGCAGGCGACGACGGCGATTCGACAGGCTCTCAGCATGGCTGCAACTATACTCGGTCGCTAACCCGGGATTGGAGTGGGCCAGCATGCGCTACCAGATTCGACTCGACTTTCCGCGTCCACCGCGCGAGCTCGTTGAACGCGCGGCGCGCACCCACGTCGGAGTCACCGGCGTGCACGCCGGGCCGCGGCAGGTCGCGCATCCAGCCATCAAGCCGTTGCTGCATGAGTGGCGCATCTGCGGCCCGGCATTCACCGTGCGCCCGGAGCACACCGATGACCTGTTAGTGGGCGAGCTGGCGGGCAAATATGCGCAGCCGGGGGATGTCGTTGTGGTGGATGCGGGCGGGCGAGAAGATAAGGCCTGCTGGGGCATGGGCATGTCCATGGGTGCGAAGCGTGCCGGCTGCACCGGCGTCGTCCTCGACGGGCGCTGCATGAATGGCGGACTGCTAACACGCGAGCGCGTGCAACTGCCTATTTTTTCACGCGGGCTGGTTGCCTCGGCCAATGGCGCGGAGCGCGCGGGCTGGATCAATGCTCCGGTCATCTGCGGCGGCGTCATCGTCAACCCCGGCGACATCGTACTTGCCGACTGCGATGGCGTGGTATTCCTGCCCCTGGACCAGGCCGGCGAGATCCTGCGCAGGTCGGAGGGTTACGCGCGCGCTGCGGCCACGGACAACCAGGCCGACATTCCCTATTGGCAGAGGCGTGAATCCGAAGAAAAGCTGCGCGCCTTGCCTGACATTGACTGGAGCTAACGCCAGTCGACGCATTCGATTCCGGCGCGAGCCGCCCGCGCGCGCACTGTGGACGATCCGTTGACCAGGATGCCGCGACTTGCAAGTTGCAGGTGCGGCAGGTCGGGCGCGGAATTCCCGTAGGCACAGGTCCTGACGGGCGGTTGCGACGCGAGCCGCGCGTGGAACCGGGCAACTTTCTCCTCCCCCCGGCAGTTAGGGCCGGTCAGGCGGCCGTCGTAGCGGCCATCGGTGCGCCACCCGGTGGGCGTGCAGATGCACTCGGCGAATCCTAGCGCGCGGGCTAGTTCCGGCACATAAACATCAATGCTCGCGCTCATCAGGATCAGGATGTCGCCCTGCTGTTGGTGGGCGCGAATCGCAGCCAGCGCATCCGCAAAGCAGCCGCGCGGCACGAAGCCGGCAATCCAGTGCGCCGTGTGCGCTGCGAGGGTGCGGCGGTCAATACCGCCCAGCGCAACCTGCAGCAGGCGTGCTTTCAGTGCGCCATGATCGGCACGGCCAAGCAGGAACTGCAGCAGGCACGGCAGGACTCCTAACAAGCGCGGCCAGCGCCAGGGGTGGCGCCACAGGAAAGCCTGCAGCCACTGCCACAACGTGTCATGGCGCGACACGGTTCCGTCGAGATCAAAAAAAACCAGTTGTTGCAGAGACCTGACCTCCAGACTGCGCCTGCCACTATTTTGCCCGAATTGCGACCGCGTCCCGCCATTTAGACGCGTTGCAATGGGCGCTCCAACGTCACAGGGAAAATGCAACGATGAATATCAGTGGACAATTCGGTTCGGTCTTCTGGCGCGGAGCGCTGATAGGGGCGCTGGTCCTGCTGCTGCTGTGGCCGCTGGCGCGGGTCGAATCGCTGGTGGCTGAGCGTGAAGGCGTGCAGAAAGTGGCTCGCGACAGTATCGCAGCGCTGCACGGTGGGCCGCAGACTATCGGGGGTCCCATGCTCAGAGTGCCAACTGAAGTGCTGGTCGAGGAGTGGAATCCGGACCTGAAGCAGAACGTTGCGCGCTGGGTGAGCGGACAACCGCGCTGGATCCTGCCGGAGTCGCTTAAAATCTCGACCCACCACGGCGTCAAGTCCGAAGTGCGCGGCATTTACTCGTTGCCCGTCTATTCGTTGCCCGATCTTGATATCAGCGGTGAATTTCCGGCGAACGCCTTGCGCACGCTGATAGCCAATCCTGCGACCGAGCGCGCGCTTTGGACGCAAGCCAGCGTGGTGCTGCCGTTCGGCTCGCTGTCGAGCCTTCAGGCCGTGAACGCCAGCGATTTCGCCGGCCGCAGGCTGTTGTTAGGCAGCGGAAGTTACGATGAACAGAGCGCGTTAGTCGCACCACTGGACGTGAGCGAGTACGCGCAGGGCGGCCGGCTGCCCTATCACTTCGCGTTCCAGGCGCGGGGTAGTGGCGCCCTGCATTTCCTGCCACTCGCAGGTGCCACCCAGGTAACGGTGTTGAGCACCTGGCCACACCCCGGCTTTGACGGCCCGTTCGCGGCGGAGCATTCCACCCCGGCTGAGAAGGGGTTTGAAGCCCGTTGGCAGGTTCTCGAAATCAACCGCAAGCTGCCACGGACCTGGTCGGGTGGGACCGTCAGCGGCGATGCTTTGTTCCGGACCGCGTTTGGTTTTTCGCTGCTGACCCCCGTAGATGTGTATTCGATGAGTTATCGCGCGACGCGCTATGGCGTGCTGTTCATCGCCATCACTTTTCTCGCTTTCTTCGCCTGGGAGCAGTTGACGCCGGGCTTGCGGTTGCATGCGATGCATTACCTGCTGGTAGGCCTGGCGTTGTCGGTGTTTTTCCTGCTGCTGCTGGCCTTGGGCGAGCATCTGCAGTTTGCGCTTGCCTACGCACTCGCCGCCGCCGCACTCATCCTGCTGCTGGGGTTCTACGTCGCCGGCGTAACCGGCCGCCGGGCCGCAGCGGTGATGATGAGCCTGGGGCTGGTGGGTTGCTACGGCTGCCTGTACCTCATTCTGCAATCCGAAGACTACGCGCTGTTGTTAGGCAGCCTGCTGGTCTTCAGCGTGCTTGCGGTGACCATGCTCGCGACCCGCAGGCTCAACTGGGCGCAGCTCAGGTCAGCGGCTGCATAATTGCCGGATGCTAGCGAAAAAAAAGGCCTGGCCGCGGGTTTTGCAGGAGCGGTGCTACTTCTTGTTGCGCCGCGGCTTCGGTTTGCGACTCGGCGTCGGTTTTTTTCTCGCCGCAGGTTTTTTCCTGGCAACCGGTTTGCGCCTGGCAGCTGGTTTCCTGCCAGCGCCACTACCGGCCAGTTGGCGCAGCACGTATTGCAAGATGCCGCCATGCCGGTAGTAGTCGCGTTCTTTGGGCGTATCGATGCGGACGCGCACGTCGAAGCGGGTGACTTTGCCATCTGCGGCGGTGGCGGTAATCGTCACATGGCGCGCCTCGGCATTCTTGAGGGAGCCAAAATCGAACACCTCGCGGCCAGTCAGTCCGAGGCTCTGGGCATTCTGGCCGTTCGTGAACTGGCAGGGCAGCACGCCCATGCCGATCAGGTTGGAGCGATGAATGCGTTCAAAGCTCTCGGCAATCACCGCCTTGACACCTAACAACATGGTGCCCTTGGCGGCCCAGTCGCGCGATGAGCCGGTGCCGTATTCCTTGCCAGCCAGCACCACCAGCGGCGTCCCGCCAGCCTGGTATTTCATGGAAGCTTCGTAAATCGACAGTTGCTCGCCACTCGGAACGTGAATGGTCACGCCGCCTTCGGTGTCCGGTGCCAACAGATTGCGCAGCCGGATGTTGGCGAACGTGCCGCGCATCATGACTTCGTGGTTGCCGCGACGCGCACCGTAGGAATTGAAATCCGCTTTCTGTATGCCCTGCGACTCGAGGTATTGCGCCGCCGGGCTGTTTCTGGCGATATCACCGGCCGGGGAAATGTGGTCGGTGGTGACCGAGTCACCTAACAGCGCAAGCGCGCGTGCCCCCTTGATGCCCGCGATCTTGCGCGGCTGCATGGTCATGCCGTCGAAATAGGGCGGGTTGCGCACGTAGGTGGAGTTGGGCTGCCAGGCATACAGCTTGCCTTTCGGTATCTTGATAGCGCGCCAGTTGGCGTCGCCATCGAACACGTTGCCGTAGCTGCGTTGGAACATTTTCGAGTCGATGGAAGCGCGCACAGTGCTCGCAACTTCCGCTGCCGTTGGCCAGATGTCTTTCAGGAACACCGGCCGACCGTCGTAGCCGAGGCCCAGCGGTTCGCTGTGCAGGTCGATGTCGGTCGTGCCTGCGAGCGCGAATGCCACGACCAGCGGCGGCGATGCCAGGAAGTTCATCTTCACTTCCGGATGCACGCGGCCTTCAAAGTTGCGGTTGCCGGACAGCACCGACGTCGCGATCACATCGCCAGCTTTTACGGCCGCGGAAATCTCAGGCTTGAGCGGGCCGGAGTTGCCGATACAGGTCATGCAACCGTATCCAGTCACCTGGAAACCGACCAGGGCGAGATCCCTGGTCAGGCCCGCCTTGTCGAAGTAATCGGTCACGACCCGCGAGCCGGGCGACAGACTGGTCTTTACCCAGGGTTTGGCGCGCAGGCCGGCGCGCGCCGCGTTTCGTGCTAACAAGGCTGCGCCTAGCATCACCGATGGGTTGGAGGTGTTGGTGCAGCTGGTGATCGCGGCGATCAGTACCGCGCCGTCGCGAACTTCGTAGTCCGGAGCATCCTTGACCTGGCCGATGCCGGTCGCGCCCGGGTTTTTCTTGGCGCGTTCCTCGGACATTTGCCGATGCGTCTTGCGATAGACCTGCTGCAGGTTGCGCAGCGAGACCCGATCCTGCGGTCGCTTGGGGCCGGCGAGTGACGGTTCGACCGTGGCCATGTCCAGTTCCAGCACGTCGCTGTAGGCGGCTGGCGCGGCGCCGTTGATACGCCATAAGCCCTGGTGGCGCGCGTACGCTTCCACCAGCGCAATCTGCTCTTTGGGCCTTCCGGAAAGTTCCAGGTAGCGCAGGGTTTCCTCGTCGATCGGGAAGATACCGCAGGTGCTGCCGTATTCCGGCGCCATGTTGGCAATGGTGGCGCGATCCGCGAGCGGCAGGTTGGCCAGGCCATCGCCGAAGTACTCGACAAATTTCTCGACCACGCCTTTCTTGCGCAGAATTTCCGTCACCGTCAGCACCAGATCGGTTGCGGTCGCGCCCGCCGGCAGTTGACCGGTCAGCTTGAAGCCGACGACCTGGGGAATCAGCATGGTGACCGGCTGGCCTAACATCGCCGCTTCTGCTTCGATGCCGCCGACGCCCCAACCGAGAACGCCGAGACCATTGACCATGGTCGTGTGGGAATCGGTGCCGACCACGGTGTCCGGATAAGCCGTGGCGTGGCCATCGCCGGCGCCATCGCCATCGCCCGCGCCGAAGACCACGCGCGCCAGATACTCCAGATTGACTTGGTGCACGATGCCGGTATTTGGCGGCACGACCTTGAAATTGCGGAACGCGGTCTGGCCCCAGCGCAGGAACGAGTAGCGTTCACCGTTGCGCTCAAACTCCATGCGCGTGTTGTTAGCCAGGGCGTTGGCATTGCCGTAATCGTCAACCTGCACGGAGTGGTCGATCACCATTTCCGCCGGCGCGAGCGGATTGACCAGCTCCGGGTCGCCGCCCAGCGTGCGGATCGCGTCGCGCATCGCGGCCAGGTCCACGACGCAGGGCACGCCCGTGAAGTCCTGCATGATGACGCGCGCCGGCGTAAAGGAAATCTCGTGATCGGGTGTCGCCTTTGGATTCCAGTTGAGCAGGGCTTCGATGTCGCGGCGCGTCACATTAACGCCATCTTCAAAGCGCAGCAGGTTCTCCAGCAGAATCTTCAGCGAGTACGGCAGGCGCGCCAGTTTTTCCGGCGGCAGGTTGCAGAAACTCCAGATGTCATAGGATTTCGCGCCAAGCCTGAGTTTGGTGCGGGCTTTGAAACTGTCAGACTTTTTGTCTGTCATCGTGAGACTCCACGGCAGGCGATTGCGAGCGACCGGCCGCCATTATAGCGGCGCGCCCGTTGCAATCGGTGACCGGCGTCGTGCTGTCGATCACGCCGCCGCCGAGGCATTGCGTGCCGCGATAAAGCACGGCGAATTGTCCCGGCGTTACCGCGCGTTGCGGGACGGCAAATTGCAGCCGCCCGCGTGATCCATTCCAGCTGCAGTCGGCGAGCGCCTGGTCCGACTGGCGATAACGGAGCTTTACGGCGAGATCAGCGACTGCCCCAGGCATCGCCGCGAGCCAATGCCAGTCGTGAACCTCACAACCTGTGCTCAGCAGCAACTGATGGTCCGCGCCTTGCACCACGATGAGGCGATTACCGTTTTGCTCCTTCCGCGCTACGTACCAGGGCGCTTCGGCGTGACCGACGCGGCCACCGATTGCGAGCCCGGTGCGCTGACCTAACGTGTAGTAGCACAGGCCGTGATGTTCGCCGAGTATTTCACCGTTGGCGGTCATGATGGGGCCGGGGGTTCTCGGCAGCCACTGCGCCAGGAATTCCGCGAATGGGCGTTCGCCGATGAAGCAGATCCCGGTGCTGTCCGGCTTGTTGAACACCGGCAGACCGGCCGCAGCGGCACGGGCGCGAACTTCCGGCTTGGTCAGTTCGCCGAGCGGGAACAGGGCGGTACGCAACTGGCTGAGAGACACCGCATGCAGGAAATAGCTCTGGTCCTTCGCGCCGTCGAGCGCTCTGTGCAGTTCCAGTCCTGCGGCTCCTGCTAACAAACGTGCGTAGTGACCGGTCGCGAAGCGGGTGGCGCCGAGGCGCTGTGCGTAGCGCAGGCAGACACCGAACTTGATCTCGCGATTGCAGTGCACGTCTGGATTCGGCGTGCGGCCCGCCCGCAATTCGCTGAGGAAATGACTGAAGACCTGCTGGCGGTACTGTGCGGCAAAATCGACTTTGTGCAACACGATACCAAGCTCGGCACACACAGCGCGGGCATCCTGAAAGTCCTGGGCGGTGGTGCAATGGCTGTCGGGGTCCGGGTCGTCCCAATTGGCCATGAACAGGCCTTCGACGTCATGGCCCTCCTCGCGCAGCGACAGCGCCGCGACCGCGGAATCAACCCCGCCCGACATGCCGACAATGATTTTTTCAGCGGATTTGCGCGCCACGCGCAAATTCTAACGCGTTATCAGGTCAGCGGCTTGCGGTGCGAAAGCCATAGTCCGGAACGTTAGCCTGCCAGATGGCATCGAAATCATCCAGCTGCAGGCGCGCTGCCGCAGAATTGGCGAGGTCGGCTACGCCCATGTAGCGGTCGCCCTGCAGGCGATAGATGACTGCCTTGTCGTCGACAATCATGTACGAATGGGCGCGCAGCGTTTCAGCGCGCGGCGCCAGGCGCATTTCGATGTAGCTTGTCAGGCGTCGGCTCATGGCAACCAGGCGGTTGCCGTCGCGAATCATGCGTGTCCGGTCGGTCAGCAGGATGCGAACCTTGGCGAAGTTACGGCCAAGCACGAAGCGCTTGATGATGTCCAGAAACGGCGTCTGGTCGTACAGTTCCGGCTCCAGGTCGGGCGAGTAGATCGACATGAGACGATGCGCGCCCGCGGCCGCCTGATTGACCACCGCGCGCATTTCCTCAAGCGAACTCATGACCTGCAGGGTCGGTGACGGGGGCAAAAGATCGAGTACAGGCGGGGCAATGTCGCCTGTCAGAATGGAAAGATCGCGGTCCCCGGTCGATATCAAAGCATTGCCCCAGGCGTTGCGGCGCGCGCCGTATTTGCCGGGCAATGTTCCGTCGTTGAGAACTGTTATGTACTGAGGCGCGTCACGGTTCGTTCAGCCAGGCGGCGCGACGCGGCCGGCTTTTGCGAACTGCGTCATGATTTTGTCAGGGTTTGGCGGCAACCGCCGACTGCGCTAGCTCCGCCGCCAGGCCGACATAATCCGCAGGCTCGAGCCGGGACAGTCTCTGGCGCACCTCGGCCGGCAATTCCAGCCTGGCAATCAGCGCGCGCAACTTCGCAAGGTCGATGGCCTGGCCGCGCGTGAGGTCTTTCAGGAGTTCATAGCCGTTAGGAATGCCGGCGGCGCGCATGGCGGTTTGAATCGCCTCGGCCAGGACTTCCGGCGCGGATTGCAGGTCCGCCGCGAGTCTGGCCGGGTCGGCATCGATGCGGCTGAGGCCGCGGCTCAGGGCGCGCAGTGCGACAGCCACATGTCCTAACGCCGTGCCCAGATTGCGCAGCACCGTGGAATCGGTGAGATCGCGTTGCCAGCGGGAGATCGGCAGTTTGTCGGCAAAGTGGCGCAGCAGTGCATTGGCAATGCCAAGGTTGCCCTCGGCATTTTCGAAATCGATGGGATTGACTTTGTGCGGCATGGTCGACGATCCGACATCGCCGCTCTTCGGGCGCTGACGCAGATAGCCGAGCGAAATATAGCCCCAGACATCGCGCGAGAAATCGATCAGCACGACGCCGGCCGCTGCGAGCGCATCGCAGTATTCGCCGATCCAGTCGTGCGGCTCGATCTGCGTCGTGTGGCTGTTGAATTGCAGCCCCATCGAGCTGACAAATTCTGCAGCCAGCTCGGGCCAGTCGACCTCGGGCGCGATCGCGCGATGCGCGTTATAGTTACCAACCGCGCCGTTCCACTTGCCGAATACGGCGACCGCCCGCCAGCGCTTCTCAGCGCGTCGCAGCCGCACCAGCACGTTGGCGAATTCCTTGCCCAGAGTGGTCGGGCTTGCGGTTTGGCCATGGGTCCGGGCCAGCATCGGTACCGCGGCGTTGAAACTTGCTAACACCTCGAGCGCCGTGAGCACCGGCCGCAGTCCATTCACAAGCATCTGCTCGCGGGCGCGCAGCAGCAGGCGCGCATAAGCGAGATTATTGATGTCTTCGGACGTGCAGCCGAAGTGCACCAGCTCCAGCACCGCAGGCGTGGCGCCGGCGGCCAGTAACTGATCGCGTACGTAATACTCGACCGCCTTGACGTCGTGATTGGTTCGGCCCTCGATCTCCTTGACCGTGGCCGCAGCCGATTCCGGCGGATCGAGCAGCGCGGTCGCGGCTGCCTGCACCGCTGTTGTTAGGCCGGCCGGTTGCAGGCCCGCCAGGCAACCCAGCCGGGCGCGCTGGGCATGCAGATGCAGCAGCCACGCAGCCTCGACGTGGATGCGTTCGCGGATCAGGCCCGACTCACTGAGCAGGGGCCGCAAAAAATCGGTTGCGGCGCGATAGCGACCGTCGATCGGCGAGAGTGCGAGTAGGTCTGTGTGGCTCATCGGTGTCCGGATTTGCGCTGTAAAATGCTAGAATTGCCCATGATAACCCAGTCCCGGACTGCACCTCACCATTATGTGTCGCGGGCTTGAATGACCCTGCCTCTGCACCAGCTGGATCGCCAGAGCTTGCTGCGATTGTTAGATCTCAGCCTCTTGCCGCAGCCCAGCGACCTGGCCGACCCGCCCGCCATTTACGCGGGCCTGGGACGCCGCGTGAGCGCCGAGCTACTGCCATTGCTGCCCGCGCCAACGCGGCGTGCTGCGGTGCTGGTGCCGCTGGTCGATCGCGACGACGGATTCCACGTCTTGCTAACGCAGCGCTCGGCACAGCTCAAGAACCACGCCGGCCAGATCAGTTTTCCCGGCGGGCGAATCGAAACCGGCGATTTTGATGCGCGTAGCGCGGCGCTGCGTGAAACGGCTGAGGAAATCGGCCTGGCAGCGCCCCAGGTCAGAGTCCTGGGCTATTTGCCGGATCACGTGGTCATCTCAGGGTTTCGCGTCACGCCGGTTGTGGGCCTGGTGACGCCGCCTCTGGCACTGTCGATAGACCACAGCGAAGTCGACGAAGCGTTTGAAGTGCCGCTGAACTACCTGCTGGACCCGGCGCATCACAAGCCGCGGCGGCGCCAGCTGCAGGATCGCGAGATTGAATTGACGGACATGCCGTATGGCGCGCGCAATATCTGGGGCGCCACCGCGGGCATGCTGATGACGCTGTTTTCCTTGTTAGCTGAGGCGCGCAAGCGATGACTCCCACACCCGATAGCGACCAGCGGGCCGCCGCCACACTGGCCGACCTGCTCGAGGTCATGCGCCGGTTGCGTGATCCGGTCAACGGCTGCCCCTGGGATCGCGAGCAGGACTTCGCGAGCATCGCGCCCTACACGCTGGAGGAGGCCCACGAGGTCGCGGACGCCATCGCGCGCGAGGACTGGCCACAGCTGCGCGATGAATTGGGCGATCTGCTTTTCCAGGTTGTTTTCTACGCGCGCCTTGGGGAAGAGCGTGGCTGGTTTGATTTTGCGTCGTTGACAGCCGGCATCCGCGACAAATTGCAGCGCCGGCACCCGCACGTGTTCGCGGCACAGGACTCTCAGGCGACCGACGCGCGCACTCTTAACCAGGCGTGGGAGCACAACAAGGCCGGGGAGCGCGCCTCGCGGGGCGCCACCGGCGTGCTCGATGGCGTTGCCCTGGCACTGCCCGCGCTGACACGGGCTGCCAAACTCGGCAAGCGCGCGTCGCGGGTCGGATTTGACTGGCCGGATGCGAACGGGGTCGCGGGCAAAGTGCGTGAAGAGCTGGCCGAGCTAACGACTGAGCTGGCCGCGGGGCAGCAGGATGCTGCCAGCGAGGAACTCGGTGATTTGTTATTTGCGCTGGCGCAGTACGGCCGTCATCTCGGCCTCGATCCTGAGTCTGCGTTGCGGCAGGCAAACCGCAAGTTCGAGCGGCGGTTCGCGGCGATGGAAAGCCAGCTGCAGACAGCGGGCCGGGACCGGCAGCAGCTGTCGGCGGCGGATTGGGATCAGCTGTGGAATAGGGTCAAGTTGAGCGAGAAAGCGCCGCCCTGAGGCAGTTCAGCAGGCGTTCATTGACCAGGCGATAGGGTGTCTCCCATAGGCGGAAAAAGGAGACTCTCATGCAGACCCGAATTGTGACCGCGATTGCAGCCCTGGCCCTCAGCGGTGCCAGCCTCGCATATGCCGACCACCGCCAGGGCGGTGACTATGACGATGGTCGTTACGACAGTGGCAGGCAATCGGACTACGACACAGCGCGCGTCGTGCACGTCGAGCCGCTGTCACGGCGCATCCGTGTGCTTGAACCGCGCCGCGAGTGTCGCCTCGAGACCGTCTACGACGGCGGCTATGACCGCGGCGACCGTTACCGTGACGACCGTTACCGCGGTGACCGTTACCGCGACCGCGGCGGTGACGTGCGCACGACTAACGGTACGATCATTGGCGGGTTGATTGGTGGCGCCCTCGGCAACCAGGTCGGCCGGGGCGACGGGCGGCGAATCGCGACCGTCGCGGGTGCGCTCATCGGTGCGGCGATCGGCCACGATACCGCTCAAAGGGGTCGCGACGATCGCTACGGTGATCGCTATGGCAATCGTTACGACGACCGTTACGATGACCGTTACGACTATGACCGTGGCCGCAGCCGCGAGGTCGAACGTTGCCAGGTACGCCAGGAAGAGCGTTTCGAGGAACGCGTCGAAGGCTATCGCGTCACCTACGTCTACAACGGCCGGGAATTCACCACGCGCATGAGCTACGACCCGGGCCCGCAGTTGCGGGTACGCGTCAATGTGTCTCCTGAGCAACGTTACTAGTAGAATCCAGACCGACTTATGCAATTGAATCCGCGTTCCCGATTCCTGGCCCTGCTGCTGGTGGCCGTATTGTCCTGCAGCAGTGGCCCGGCGCTCGCCGGTGAGGGCGTCTCACTGGACGCGGCGGTTGCCGCGGCCCAGGAGCGCCACCGGGCGCGCGTCGTGAAGGCCGAGGTGATCGAGAGCGATGGTCGCAAAGTCTATGCACTGCGGCTGTTAGGTGGCGATGGTCGCGTCTGGACAATACGTATCGATGCAGCAACGGGCGCCGAGCTGAACCGCTAGGTCCATGGTCTGGCGCTTGTTTGTGTACGGGGAGTGTCGATGCGCGCACTGCTAGTTGAAGACGAAACGCAATTGCGGGAGTCACTGCAACTGCGGTTGATTGAGCAGGGTTACACCGTCGATGTGGCGCCCGATGGCGAGGAAGGGTTGTTCGCTGGCCGAGAATTGCCGATCGATGTCGCGGTTATCGACCTGGGTCTGCCCAAGCTCGCGGGCCTCGATCTGATACGCAAGCTGCGTGCGGAGAAAAAATCGTTTCCAATCTTGATTCTGACCGCGCGTGATCGCTGGCAGGACAAGGTCGAAGGCCTGCAGTCCGGTGCGGATGACTACCTGGCAAAACCCTTTCAGGTCGAGGAACTGCTGGCGCGCCTGCAGGCGTTGCTGCGCCGTTCCGGCGGATGGTCCACACCCGAGCTGAGTTGTGGTCCGGTCACGCTCGACACGCGGCAACAGACTGTCGCGGTCGCCGGCAGGCCCGTGGAGCTGACTAGTTTTGAGTACCGCCTCCTCGAGCATATGATGCTGCGGGCAGGCGAAGTGATCTCCAAGACCGAACTCACCGAGCGTTTGTATGCGCAGGACTTCGAACGGGACAGCAACACCATCGAAGTGTTTATCGGGCGTTTGCGGCGCAAACTGGATCCGGACGACACCATGAAGCCCATCGAAACTCTGCGCGGACGCGGCTACCGTCTGGTCCTGGCCCGGAACGCCGCCTGACGCCGGCAGTCTCTATCGCCCGCCGTCTGTGGCTCGCGGTCAGCGCCGTGCTGATCGTGTTTCTGGGCCTGGCGGGATTGTCTCTGGACCGCCTCTATCGCCAGCAGTCGGAAAACGCGCTGCGTGAATTGCTCGATGCGCAGATGGTGGCGTTGATCGCCGCCGCTGAGCCAGGTTCCGCGCCTAACACGCTATCGGCCGACGGCACGACCGAGCCGCGCCTGCAGACGCCGGGCAGCGGACTGTTCGCGGAGATCCGTCGTGCCAACGCCAGTGCCGTCTGGCGCTCGGGTTCTACGGCCGGCGCTTTCCTGGACCTGACACGCGCCGTGCCGATCGGTCAGGTCGTGTATGCGGACATCCGGGGCGGGCAGGGCGCGCCGTTGCTCGGCATCTGGCGCGGCCTGCGCTGGCAATTTGCGCCGGGCGTCGAGCAGCACCTGGTCTTTGCGGTGGCAGTGTCGCGCCGTCCCAGCGAGGCGGCGCTGGCGCAGCTGCGCCGCAATCTGCTGGCAGGCAGCCTGGTCTTTGCGGCAATTTTGTTAGGTGTGCTGCTGTGGGTCACGCGCAGCAGCACGCGTCCGCTGCGCCAGCTGGAGTCCGAGATCGCCGCCGTGGAGGCGGGTGAGCGCCAGGCGCTCAGCGCGGGTTTTCCGCGCGAAGTGGCCGGCGTCGCCGCGGGCCTGAACATGCTGCTGAGCGGTGAACGCAAGCGCATCGAGCGCTATCGCAACAACCTCGCGGATCTTGCGCACAGCCTGAAAACACCGCTGGCGGTGATTCGCGCGCAATTACGCGAGTCGGAGGCGGGCGAAGCTGGAAAAATTGTTGCCGGCGAGGTTGATCGCATGACCGCGCTCATCGACCGGCATCTCAAGCGCGCGGCGATGAGTGGCGGCGTGGTGCTGGGCCAGTCGCCGGTAGACATCAATGCGATCCTGGTCGAATTGCGCGTTACTCTGCTGCGCGCCTATAGCAACAAGGATCTGCTGATTGAGTTGCAGCCGTTGCCCGGGGCGATGTTCCTTGGAGACCGGACCGACCTGCTGGAGATGGTGGGCAACCTGCTAGACAACGCCTGCAAGTGGTGCCGCTCGCGGGTCCGGGTCACGGTGCTGGAGACCGCGCTGCAGTGGCAGCTGCAGGTCGAGGATGACGGACCGGGCATGGCGCCCTCGTTGTTAGCATCGGGGCCGGAGCGCGGCCAGCGCGCCGACGAAGCCACCCCCGGCCACGGCTTTGGCCTGGCGATGGTCCGGGACACCGTCGAGAGCTATGGCGGCGAACTTCAACTCGGTGCGTCCGCCCTCGGCGGCGCACGGGCCAGCCTGCTGATTCCGCGCTACCCGGCGAAGACCACTGCGCACGGCGAGCGGCCGCTCGATTTGTTAGGTTCCTGGCGCCGGCGCCGCAGCTAACGTTTTTTCGCGGGCGCGTTCTTGCGCTGCCGGCCGGCCGCGCCTTTGACCACCACGGCCGATGACAGATCCTTGCTGCCACCCGGCGCGTAGTAACGGCCAAACCGATTCTCGAGAATGTCCGGCAGGCTGAAAGATTCCTGTGCGACAAACCCGTGATAGCGACCGCCACCAGTCAGCACGAGATCGAGAACCGCAGTAATTCCCGCAGCAGTGGTGACCTGGATTGCCGACCACAGGCGGCCGGCAATCACCTGCGGATAGATTTTGTTGACGTAGTTTTCTTCGCGCAGTTCACCGTCCTGCGAACCGCTCACCGCGGCATACACGATGACCACATCCTGCAGAGTCTGCGGTACCGCATTTTCCAGGATGCGTTTCAATGTATCGCGATCTTTGTTGAGTTTGAGATCATTCATCAGCAGGCGCATTTGTTCGCAATGCCCTGGATAGCGGATGGTCTTGTAGTTCATCGATTCGCAGCCTGCGCCGAAGGTCTCACCCAGGGAACCGAGACCACCCGAGGTATTGAAAGCCTCGTACGGCGTGCCGTCGATTTCAATTTCCTCCAGGCCCTCGAGCGGCGCGACGTCCAACAACTTGCCGTCGTGAATGGCCTGGCAAGGGTTGCCGTATTCGTTAATCAGGCCTTCGGTGGACCAGGTCAGCGAATATTTCAGCACGTTGTTAGGGTGCTGGGGCAGCGCGCCAACGCGCAACTTGACCGAACGCAACCGGTCGAAGTGGGTGATCAATTCATGTGCCGCGATCGAAATGAAGCCGGGAGCGAGACCACACTGCGGGACGAAAGCTTGTTTGGCCCCTTCGGCGATGCGGCGCACCGCGCGCGTCACTTCGACATCCTCGGTCAGATCGAAATAGTGGCAGCCGGCAGCGCGCGCCGACTCGGCGACACCGACGTTGCAGTAGTAGGGCAGGCTCGAGATAACCGCGTCGACCGGGTCCCTGGCGAGTTGCGCGGCTAACGCAAGCTTGTTGCTGGCATCCAGCGCCACGGCGGATAGCCGCGCCAGACCATGGGCAGCGACAATGCTTTCGGCCGCCGCGCCATCCAGATCCGCCAGCTGGACCTGGTAGCTGTCACATTCGGCCAGCAGACCACCTATCAACGAGCCGATCTTGCCGGCGCCCAAAACGAGTACACGATACATGTCGTGGTTCCTGAAAAATAAAGGGGCGCATTTTGCGCTCCCATTTTGGCGCTGGGAAGGTGTTTTGGCCAAAGGGCCGCCGCATCCGGTAGCATTGGGCACCGTATGCAAACACCCGCGCAGCAAACCTGGCACCCAGCCAGCTGGCAAGGCCGAAATGCCTTGCAACAACCGCTTTATCGTGATCCGGTGGCGCTCGCCACGGCTGTTAGCGCGCTGTCGCGCCTGCCGCCCATCGTCGTGTCCTGGGAGGTGGAAAAACTGCGCGAAGAACTGGCGGCCGCACAACGCGGCGAGCAGTTTCTGCTGCAGGCGGGCGATTGCGCCGAAAACCTGGATGACTGCGAATCGGACGCGATCGTCAAGCGCCTGAAGATTCTGCTGCAGATGAGTCTGGTGATGACGCATGCGATGAAAAAACCGATCATCCGGGTCGGGCGCATGGCAGGCCAGTACGCCAAGCCCAGGTCGGCCGACACGGAAACGCAGAACGGCATCACCTTGCCTTCCTACCGCGGCGACATCGTCAATCGCGCCGAGTTCACGGCGGCATCCCGCGAGCCCGATCCACAACTGTTGTTGCGTGGTTATGAGCGCTCGGCGCTGACCCTTAATTTTGTGCGCGCGCTTATTGACGGCGGGTTCGCCGACCTGCATCACCCGGAATACTGGGACCTGGGGTTTGTTAGCCATTCATCTTCGAAAGAAGCCTACCAGCGCATCGTCGCGTCGATCGCCGATGGTCTCGAATTTTTCGAAACCATCAGCGGCAAGGGTGTACACGAATCACTGCGTGCGGAGTTCTACGCGAGCCATGAAGGCCTGATCCTGCACTACGAGCAGGCGCAGACGCGGTTCATTCCGCGCAGCAATCGCTGGTACAACCTGTCGACGCACATGCCCTGGATCGGCATGCGCACTGCACAGGTCGACGGTGCGCATGTGGAGTATTTCCGTGGCATATCCAACCCCATTGGCGTCAAAGTGGGCGCGGCGATGGATGCTGCCTGGCTGCAGGAACTCGTGGCCCGCCTGAATCCGCTGAACCAGCCCGGCCGGCTGTGTCTCATTCATCGCTTCGGCGCGAAGGACATCGAGCGCTCGCTGCCGAAAGCAATTGCGGCGGTGAAAGCCACCGGGCAGACGGTCCTGTGGATCTGCGATCCCATGCATGGCAACACCGAGAACAGCCAGGGCGGCCTGAAAACCCGGCGTTTCGAGAATATCCAGAAGGAACTGGAACTCGCATTCGATATTCACCGCGACCAGGGCACCTATCTCGGCGGCGTACATATCGAGCTAACAGGCGAGAATGTCACTGAATGCACGGGCGGCGCGCGCGGCTTGTCGGATTCAGACCTGGTGCGCGCCTACAAGTCGACCGTTGATCCGCGTCTCAACTACGAACAGTCGCTGGAGCTCGCGATGCTGATCGCGGAGCGCTCCCGCAAGCCGCGGCGTTAGCCTTGGCGCTGGCGCCACTTGCCGCTGCGGTCGAAGCCGACCTCATGGCTTTGGTGCGGCTACAGGGCGATACCTGCCTGTGGCTGGATGCCAATGCCATGGTCAGGCGCGAGCTGGGCAACTGGCCACGCTCGGAACACGGTCCCGCATTGCTCGTGGGGCGCTCACTCGCGGAGCTGATCCCGCAAGCCGTTTTCGAGCGACTCCGGGCCCAATGCGCGGGCACAGCCCAGGGTGCGGACATTCGCTGGTCAGCTAACGTCGGCGGGGTCAATCGCGACTACGAGCTGCGCGCCAGCCCGCTGTCCGGCCAGCGCTGGCTGGTGGTCGCGCGTGAGTTCGCGGTGCCGGCCGAGCGGCTGCTCGAGAGCGAATGCGCGCGCCTGCGGGCGCGGGTTACGGATCTCGAGCAGCGCTTGCAGACCGCGCTCGATGGGCAGGCCCTGTTTGCCGCGCGACTCAAGGAGGAAGTGGAGCGTGCCGCGCGGCGCGCGGATCCGGTGTCGGTCGTGCGCCTTGAGTTGCACGACCTTGCGTCCTATGGCCAGCAATATGGGTTTGAGGCAACGACCACGGTTCTCGGGACGGTTGATCAGGCGCTGCGGCGTGACGCACGCGCCGGCGATTTTCTGGCGCGTTGGGAGCGCTTCGGATTCGCGATGCTGCTGCCCAACACGGATCGCCAGTCCGCACGACGGGTGGCCGAACGCCATCAGCGGGGTGTGGGCGCGATCAGCTGGCCGCATGCCGATATCGATGTCCGCGTCGGGCTCGCCACTTTGTGGCGCGATGCAAACAGTCCGGAAGAATTGCTGCGCAAATCCCAGCCTGTACACTGACCGGCCATGAAGTTCGAACATCTCGCGCCGCCGGCGGACGGCCAGAAAATCACGCTCAATCGCGACGGTTCACTCCGCGTTCCGGATACGCCCATCATTGCTTTCATCGAAGGCGATGGTATCGGCATCGATGTGACGCCGGTGATGAAATCGGTCGTCGATGCGGCGGTGTCGAAAGCCTACGGTGGTCAGCGGCGCATCGCCTGGATGGAAGTCTTCGCCGGCGAGAAAGCTAACAAGTTGTACGGTTCATCCTGCCCGGACGAGAGCCTGGATGCGCTGCGCGAATACGTGGTGTCGATCAAGGGTCCGCTGGGTACGCCGATCGGCGAGGGCATGCGCTCCCTGAACGTGGCGATACGTCAGCAACTGGATTTGTACGCCTGCGTGCGCCCGATTCGCTATTTTCCGGGCGTTGCCAGCCCGATGCAGGATGCGTCCATGACCGACATGGTCGTGTTTCGCGAAAACACCGAGGACATATATGCCGGTATTGAATACGCCGCCGGTACCCTGGAAGTGCAGAAGCTGATCAAGTACCTGCAGCGCGAATTGCATGCGACCGGCATTCGTTTTCCGAATTCGTCCGGCATCGGCATCAAGCCTGTGTCCAAGGAGGGCAGTCAGCGCCTGATCCGCATGGCGATCCAGTATGCGGTCGAAACCGACCGGACCTCGGTGACCTTGGTGCACAAGGGCAACATCATGAAATTCACCGAGGGCGCATTTCGCAACTGGGGTTACCAGCTGGCGAAAGACGAATTCGGCGCCACCGAAATCGGCGCCGGGCCCTGGCTGAGCTTCAAGAACCCCCTTTCCGGCAAGGACATCGTGGTCAAGGATGTCATCGCCGACAATTTCCTGCAGCAGGTGCTGTTGCGTCCGGAAGAGTACGACGTGATCGCAACACTCAATCTCAACGGCGACTACATCTCCGATGCGCTCGCGGCCCAGGTTGGCGGCATCGGTATCGCACCTGGCGGCAATATCGGTTTCGGTCTCGCAGTCTTCGAAGCGACCCACGGCACGGCGCCGGGTTTTGCCGGCAAGAATCGGGTCAATCCTGGCTCGCTGATCCTGTCGGCGGAGATGATGCTGCGCTATCTCAAGTGGCATGAGGCGGCAGACCTTGTCATCAAGGGTGTCGCTAACACCATCGCCGCCAAGGAACTCACCTATGACCTCGCACGCTTCCGTGGAGCGTTCAAGGCTTCAAAACGGGAACTGGCAAGCCGTAAGAACGTTGAAGAGGCCATGCAGGTGCTGATTCCGGGGGCGAAACTCATGTCCTGTTCGGGATTTGGCGCAGCCATCGTCCGGCACATGGATGACTGACAGCGGTTCATTCGACCTGCAGTGCACGCGTTGCCCGCGGCTCGCTGGATTTTTGCGCGGCGTTCGCAAGCAGTATCCGCAGTATCATGCGCGGCCGGTCGCGCCGTTTGGCGATCCACTTCCGCGGCTGCTGATTGTCGGTCTGGCGCCGGGCATGCATGGCGCTAACAGGACGGGGCGGCCTTTTACCGGCGACCACGCGGGTATCCTGTTATACGCAACGCTGCATGCCGCCGGGCTTGCCAGTCAGCCGGAATCTCTGTCGGCCGACGATCCGCTGCGTCTCGCCGGCGTGCGCATCACCAATGCGGTCAAGTGCCTGCCGCCCGCTAACAAGCCGCAGCCGGATGAAATCCGGCGCTGCAACGGTTTTCTGCGCCGGGAACTGCTGGCGCTGGCCGGCTGGCGCGTCATCCTGGCGTTAGGTCGCGTCGCGCATGAGGCGGTACTCGCGGCACTGGAGCTCAGGCGCGGCGCCTATGCATTTGCGCACGCGGCGGAACATTCGCTGCCAGGCCGCGGCGTGCTGATCGATTCGTATCACTGCAGCCGCTACAACACACAGACACGGCGCCTGACGACGCCGATGTTCGAGCAGGTCGTGTTCCGGGCGCGCGATCTGGCTGGGCTGGGCAGGGACTGATCGTGACGGCCGCAGACTTCGATCACGAAAACTTTGTCGCCAGCCTGCCGCGCCGGCCGGGCGTCTATCGCATGCTGGCCGCCAGCGGCGATATCCTGTATGTCGGCAAGGCGCGGCACCTGCGCGATCGCGTCAGCAGCTATTTTCTGCGCAGCAATGTGCACCCCAAAGTGCAGGTGCTGGTCGCGCAGATAGCTAACATCGAAGTCACTGTGACGCGCTCCGAGACCGAGGCGCTGATCCTCGAGTACAATCTCATCAAGGAGCATCAGCCGCGTTACAACGTGCTGCTGCGCGATGACAAGAGTTTTCCGTACATCCAGCTCGCGCTGGATCATGATTACCCAAGACTCAACTACTACCGCGGATCGCGTGAGCGGCCGGGCCGGTATTTCGGTCCATTTCCTAACGCCTACGCGGCCCGCGAGACCCTGCACCACGTGCAGAAGGTGTTTCGTATCCGCAATTGCCGCGACAGTTATTTCGCGCACCGCAGCCGGCCCTGCCTGCAGTACCAGATCGGCCGGTGTTCGGCGCCCTGTGTCGATGTCATCAGCCGCGAGGACTATGCACGCGACGTGCAGGCGGCAGTGCGCGTGCTCGAAGGTCGGGATACCGAAGTGGCGGGCGACCTGGCCACGCGGATGGACGAGGCGGCCGGCCGCCTGGATTTCGAAGCGGCCGCGCGCCTGCGCGATCAGCTGGCGGCGTTGCGCGCGGTGCAGGCCGAGCAGATCGTCGCCAGTGACCAGGATCGCGATGTCGACGTGTTTGCGATCGTGGGCGAAATTTCCGACTACACCTTTACCGTCATGCGCGTGCGTGGCGGCCGCAATCTGGGAACTGTGAGCCAGTCCCCGCGCGCCGCACTCGCCGACCCGGCCGAGGCGCTGGCAAGTTTCATCATGCAGTTCTACGGCGCGGCGCCGGTTCCGCCCGAGGTCCTGACCAATCTCGAACTAACAGACGCCGCGGCGCTGTCCGAGGCCTTGAGCACCGGGCAGCAGAAAGTGGTGGTGCGAATGCCAGTGCGCGGACTGTTGACGCGCTGGGTACAGCTCGCAGTCGAAAATGCGCAACAGGCACAGCGCATGCGGCATGTGCAACGCGACGGGGTTGGGGCGCAGTTGCAGGCGCTGGCAGGTTTGTTAGGCCTGTCGCGCGCGCCGGATCGTCTGGAATGCTTTGACATCAGCCATTCGGGTGGCGAGGGTACGGTGGCCTCGTGTGTGGTTTTTGGCGCCGAGGGACCGCGCAAGAAGGACTACCGGCGCTTCAATATTGAAGGGATCACCGCCGGTGATGACTACGGCGCCCTGCGCCAGGCACTCGAACGGCGCTTCAAGCGCATTGCGGCCGGCGAGACGCCAGCGCCCGATGTGCTGTTGATCGACGGCGGCGTCGGGCAACTGAACGAAGTGCGCAAGGTGTTGCTTGCGCTCGGCTTTGGGAGCCAATGCGTTGCCGGTGTTTCCAAGGGAGCGGATCGGCGGCCCGGCCAGGAGCGTCTGCATCTGCCGAACTCGAATTCGCCGATCATGCTTGCCGGGCACGCCGCGTTGCCACTGATTCAGCGCTTGCGCGACGAGGCGCATCGGTTTGCGATTACCGGCCATCGGCGCCGACGTGCCAAGCGCTTCAATGAGTCCATTCTGGAAACCGTGCCCGGTCTGGGACCCGCCAAGCGCCGCGCCTTGCTGAAGCATTTTGGCGGACTGCAGGGCCTGCTGCGCGCCGGCGTCGGCGATTTTTCCGCCGTGACCGGCGTCGGGCCGGTGCTGGCACGCGCAATCTATGAGCAAATGCATCCAGGTGAGTAGAATTGAACGCACCCTATGCTGCTGACGCTACCCAACATACTGACCTGGATGCGGATCTTCGCGATCCCGCTGGTGGTGGTGCTGTTTTATCTGCCGTACCAGTGGGCCGACCCGGCGGCCGGCCTGTTGTTTGGCGCGGCCGGAATCACTGATTCGCTGGACGGATATTTCGCGCGCAAGCACGGACTGACTTCGCGTCTCGGCGCGTTCCTGGATCCGGTGGCGGACAAAATGATTGTCGCGGTGGCGCTGGTGTTGCTGGTGACCAAGGACCCGCGCGCCATGGTCGTGGTCATGGCCGCGATCATCATCAGCCGCGAGATTGCCATCTCCGCGCTGCGCGAGTGGATGGCCGAGGTTGGTGCGCGCACCAAGGTGGCGGTGTCCCGGCTCGGCAAGTTCAAGACCATTTTGCAGATCGTCGGCCTGTCGCTGATGTTGTTCCGCTGGGATTTGTTAGGTCTGCCGATGTACAACATGGGTCTTGTCTGCACCATGGTGGCGGCCGCCCTGACCGTGTGGTCGGCCGTTGAGTACCTGCGCGCCGCGTGGCCGGAGTTGCGTGGCGCTGCCTGATCCTGGCCGCCGCCGACTGTTGGGCATGCTTGCGGCACTGAGCTGTGCGCCGCGATCGTTGGCCGCTGATTCCACACTTGAGCCGGTCGCGCGTTGCCTGCGGGAGGTGGCCGATATTCGTGCTGATTCGACCGCAAATCTGGCGCTGCGCATCGAGCGTCTGTCTGCGACACTGCTGGGCAGAGCTTATCGGCTCGATCCACTGGGCGAAGGGGCCGGCAGCGTCATTGATCCGGATCCACTTTGGAGCCTGAACTTTTTTGATTGTCTTTCGCTCGTCGAAACGGTGCTCGCGCTGGCACGATCGACCACGGCAGCGCAATTCGTCAGCGAGTTGCGCGCAATCCGTTATCACGGCGGCGAACCGCAGTTCGGCACGCGCAACCACTTCATGGAAGCTGATTGGCTGCCACAAAACCTGGCGCGCGGCGTGCTGGCCGATGTCACCAGCGAAATGCCCGCGCCGCAGGCGCTGGCCAGCGGCATTATCACGCGGCGCCAGTGGCTGGAAAAAATACAGACCAATCCGCTCCAGTCGCGTAACGGCCGATTGCGGCAATCACCGGCTGCACACGACGAATTGCGGCGACTCGCTGCGCAGGCGCCCGAATCCGAGGCTGTTAGCCTGGGCTACGCGCGGCTGCGCGAGTTGGCTACGCCTGATATGGCGAAGACAGTGGCGGCGATCCCGCACGCGGCAGTGCTGCTGATTGTGCGGCCCAATACCAGTGTCTTTGGCCCGGTGGGCGCGGTTACGCAGATTTCGCATCTGGGGTTCGTGATGCGACGACAGGGTGTCGTGGTGTTTCGTCATGCCAGCAGCCGGCGGCGGCGGAGCGGTGTGATCGATGTCCCGTTGATGGAGTACCTGCGCCAAATGCAACGTACTCGTAGTTTCACTGGAATCAAGGTGTTACATGCGATTCATAATTTAGAATCTAGGTCGTCTTGACTTCCCATGATGCGGCCCTACAATCGCGCTTCGCTTTTGCATGCGGGAATAGCTCAGTTGGTAGAGCACGACCTTGCCAAGGTCGGGGTCGCGAGTTCGAGTCTCGTTTCCCGCTCCATCTCTTGTACGGCTAGGTGGCAGAATGGTTATGCAGCGGCCTGCAAAGCCGTCTATGCCGGTTCGATTCCGACCCTAGCCTCCAGTTGGCCGTTTTCGGCAGTTCGTTGCAGTTCGCTGGCGTACGATCGCAACCGAAATTGCTGTTAGGTACCTTTGTAGCCCTGTCAGTATGGTTGCGGAAAAGCGCTGCCTACCGAACTCATCATAAAGACCGCCAATCGCGCGCTCTACCGTGAATACTGATGTGGGTTTGTTGCTCGGTTCGGAAAACCGGACGGTCCCGGTTCGGTAGTCGTTGATTTCCGGGTTGCCTGTCAGCACGGTGCAGATGAAGGACCCTGGCGTGTAAACTGCGGTCATCTCCCACATTAGAATACAACCGCAGTGAACGTAACCCAGCCGCTGATTGATCCGGTGTGTGGCATGAACGTGACCGATCAGTCATCGCATTTTCTGCCACACAACGGATTGCAAGTGTATTTCTGCAGTGCCGGCTGCAAAGCCAAGTTCGCGGCCGATCCCATGAAGTATGTAGAGGGCACTACGATCCCAGCCGCAGTTGCCCCTGTCAGCAGCGACACGGCAGTCGCCGGTGTGATCTACATCTGCCCCATGCATCCGGAAATCCGCCAGCCGCAGCCGGGTGCCTGCCCGAAATGTGGCATGGCACTCGAGCCCGAAATGCCAACGCTCGAGGAGGGCGAAAGCCGCGAGTTGCAGGATTTTCGGCGGCGTTTCATCTGGACATTGCCCCTGACCATTGTCGTGACGGCGCTCGCAATGGCGGGTCACCGTTTGCAGTGGTTCGACATGACCACGCAAAGCTGGATTGAGCTGGCGCTCAGCCTGCCAATCGTGCTGTGGGCGGGTGCGCCGTTTTTCGTCCGCGGCGCGCAGTCCATCGTTCATCGCAGTCCTAACATGTGGACGCTCATCGGTCTGGGTACCGGAGCAGCGTTTCTCTACAGTGTCGTGGCCACCGCGGCCCCCGGCGTTTTTCCGGTGTCGTTCGTCTCCATGGGGCGTGTCTCGGTCTATTTCGAGGCAGCAGCCGTGATCATCTCGCTGACATTGTTAGGCCAGATTCTGGAACTCAGAGCCCGCTCGCAGACCTCGGCCGCTATCAAGTCGCTGCTGGGCCTCGCGCCCAAGACCGCGCGACGCATCACGGAAAGCGGCGCGGATGAAGATGTCCCCCTCACGCATGTGCACGTCGGGGACAGGTTACGTGTGCGGCCTGGAGAGAAAGTCCCCGTCGATGGTGTTGTCGTTGAGGGTGGCAGCGCGGTGGATGAATCCATGCTCACCGGCGAGCCGATGCCGGTCGCCAAAAGCGTCGGTGCCAAGCTGATCGGCGCGACCCTGAACACCAACGGCGCCTTGGTGATGCTGGCCGAGCGAGTGGGCTCGCAAACCGTGCTGGCCAGTATCGTGCAAATGGTCGTCCAGGCGCAGCGCTCCAAAGCGCCCATGCAGCGCATGGCGGACCAGGTGGCAGGCTTTTTCGTGATCGCCGTTGTTAGCATCGCGGTGCTGACGCTACTGGGCTGGGGCCTCTTTGGCCCACAGCCGAGCTGGGTGTATGGCCTGATCAACGCGGTGGCTGTGCTTATCATTGCCTGCCCGTGCGCGCTCGGACTGGCCACGCCCATGTCAATCATGGTGGCAACCGGCAAAGCCGCAACCCAGGGCGTGCTATTTCGCGATGCGGCTGCCATCGAAAACCTTCGCAAGGTGGACACTTTGCTGGTCGACAAAACCGGAACGCTGACGGAAGGCAAACCGTGCTTCGATCGCGCCTTTGCATTGCCGGGCTACACTGAAGATACGGTATTGCGGCTGGCCGCGAGTCTGGACCAGGGAAGCGAGCACCCACTGGCAGACGCCATTGTTAGGGCGGCTCGCGAGCGTGGGCTCGTGCTCGACAAGGCCGAGGGCTTTGAATCGATCGCGGGCCTCGGCGTGCGTGGCCGTGTCGGCGGTCAGACCGTGGCGCTGGGCAACGCAGCCCTCATGGCACACACCGCTGTTTCAGTCGAATCCCTGCAGTCGCAAGCCGAAGAACTGCGCGCCCGTGGAGCGAGTGTGATGCTGCTGGCGGTCGAATCCCAGGCGGCGGGCCTGCTGGCGGTGTCAGATCCCATCAAGTCGAGCACGGCGGAAGCGCTGACAACGCTGCGAGCATCGGGACTGCGCGTGATCATGGCCACCGGTGATGGCCTAACAACCGCAAAAACAGTGGCTGCCGCGCTCGACATCGACGAAGTTCATGGCGAGGTAAAACCTGCCGATAAACTGGCGTTGGTGGAAAAATTGCAGCGCGACGGGCACATCGTGGCCATGGCTGGCGACGGCATCAATGATGCTCCGGCGTTGGCCAAAGCCGATGTGGGAATCGCGATGGGCACCGGCACCGACGTCGCGATGAACAGCGCGCAGGTGACGCTCGTCAAGGGCGACTTGCGGGGCATCGCTCAGGCTCGCATGATCTCGCAGCAGACCGTGGCTAACATGAAGCAGAATCTCGGCTTCGCGTTCGTCTACAACGCGCTCGGGGTGCCCTTGGCCGCTGGGGTGCTATATCCCTTCACTGGCTGGTTGCTGTCACCCATGATCGCTGCGCTCGCGATGAGCCTCAGTTCGGTGTCGGTGATCAGCAACGCGCTGCGGTTGCGCCGCGCAGCCTAACCCGTGCGCAAGCTCGCAACGCTACCCGAATTGAACGTGATGCTGTTCGCGGTGCTAGTGAATTTCCCGTGGGAATTCATTCAGTCGCCGCTGTATGCCGGGATGTCCGATCAACGCCACTGGGATGCCGTAAAAACATGCACCATCGGCGCGCTGGGCGATGGCGTCCTGATACTCGCTGCCTACTGGGGAACCGCATGGCTGGTGCGCAATCGTCGTTGGATCCTCGCACCAAACGCGCGGTCCATGGCGCCTTTTCTGCTGATCGGTCTGTGCAGCACCTTAGTCATCGAGTGGTTGGCGCAGCGGGGCATATGGCTGCAACAATGGAACTACACGGCGGCCATGCCGCTCGTCCCCGGTCTTGGCGTCGGGTGGGTCCCGGTGCTGCAGTGGATAATTCTGCCACCGCTGGTGGTGGTCCTTGTTAGCAGGCAAATTCGCGCTGGCTAATGTGGACATTCACCGGCTATGACCAACGTCGAGGCACTGAACCAGACTTGCTACTGCATCGGTATTGATGCCGACGCGTTGCGGCGCCGTCTCGAGACCGACCTCGAACAGCGCGGCCTGGCCGCCGAGATGCTGCAAACGCACCCGCACCTGTTCGCATCCCAGCCGGTATTCATTTCGCGCGATCAGGTGCAGCGCATGACAGCGGTTATCGAGGCGGTGGACGCCGTGATTGCCCTGCCTGGCTATGCCCGCGCAGTGTTAGCCTGGGCGCCACAGGTAGCGAGCTTTGATCCGGGCACACGGGGCGGCTTGCTCGGCTATGACTTCCACTTGAATGACGCGGGGCCGCAGCTCATCGAGATCAATACCAATCCCGGTGGCGCGCTGCTCAACGTGATGCTGGCGGCTGCCCAGAAAGCCTGTTGTGGAGCCGTAACGGACGTGGTAATTGCGCATTCGGGGGCGATAGACCGTACGCAAGCAATTTTCGATGTACTTGCCGCCGAGTGGCGCGTGCGGCGCGGAGCACAGGTGCTGAAAACCGTTGCAATCGTCGACGTTGAACCTGAGCGGCAATATCTCTATCCGGAATTTCTGCTGTATCGTCAGTTGTTAGAACGCAATGGAGTGGCGGCAATTATCTGCGATCCGCGCGAGCTGCAACAGGTCGACGGTCGGCTGCGCTGGCAGGGACAACCCATTGACTTTGTCTATAACCGACTGACAGACTTTTCACTCGCGGGGCCGGCGTTGCAGGCACTCAAGGCCGCCTATCTGGCGCGGGAAGTCGTTGTGAGTCCGCATCCGCGCGCTCATGCCTTGTATGCGGACAAGCGCAATCTAACCTTGCTATGCGACCAGGATGCGCTGCATGCGTTAGGTGTCGGGGAGGAGATGGTTGCCACACTCACAGGCGGGATACCGCGCACCGAAACCGTCACGACGACGAACCGCGACGCGATGTGGGCGCGTCGGCGCGAACTTTTTTTCAAGCCGGCCGCCGGCTACGGCAGCAAAGCGGCGTATCGCGGCGACAAGCTGACGAAGCGCGTATGGGAGGCCATGGCTGCCAGCACCTACGTTGCCCAGGCGCTGGTTGTGCCGAGCCAGCGACAAACAGGTTCCCTGGCAGCGCCGACCACTCTGAAAGTTGACGTCAGGAACTACGCCTACGCGGGCGCACCGTTATTGGTTGCGGCGCGTCTCTATCAAGGCCAGACCACCAACTTTCGCACGCCGGGCGGCGGCTTCGCGCCCGTCATGACGAGCAGCATTCCGCAGGCGCTGACTGTATGAAAAGCATTCGGTCCAGAGTCGTCACGCAAGCCTCCGTCCTGGCGATTGACGGCGGTTACGCGCTTATCGAAGCACGGCGCCTAACAAAGAACTAGCCGCGCAACGGGAGCAGACCGCGCAGCACGCGCGGCAGTCAGCACAAGCGCATCGCGACCTGGTCAGATCGGCGTGGGTTGTTGCGACGGTAACAATGTCCTACACAAGCACACGGCATCGCTACCTTGTTCTGTCGGCAGAACATTGGCCTCATAGAAGGTCTGAAGACATAGGTGAAGAATGGCTCATTGGCGCACGCTCTATGCCGCTGGCCCAATCGTGCTGGGTGCGATCGCCGCCTGTTTTCTGCTGAGACAGCACGCACGTCGCGCTTCATTCCGTCCTTGCACAAACCAGGGCAGCAGCATGAGCGGACGAACTTGCAAATGAATCTCGAAACCTAGAAAAACCCGCTCATGCAAACCCTGACTTTCGACGTCACGGGCATGACATGCGGCAGCTGCACCCACAGCGTGCAGCGCGCAGTCAGCCAGCTCGATGGCGTCAGCAACGCAGTCGTTAGCTTGCGCCCCAGACTCGTCACCATTGTAGCGAATCCAGCTTTGGTGAAGCCGATTCAGATTGAAACAACAATTCAACGAATCGGATATAGCGCGAAATTACGCCAGCCGCCTCACAGGGTGGAGAGCCGACCATGAGCAGGAAGGACCGCAAGACCAAGCGCGACAAGATATTGGACCTTGCAACGGTGTCGTCCTCCGATGCGCAAAAGAACGATTCAAATTCGCGCGCAGATTACAAACGGCAACTGCGCGCATTGCAAATTGAGCTGGTCAAGTTGCAGCGGCATCAAATTAAATGTGACGACAAAATACTCATCATCTTCGAGGGTCGGGATGCCGCGGGTAAAGATGGCACCATCAAGCGGATCGTTCAGCACTTGAGTCCACGGGAGACGCGCGTCGTCGCGCTTGGCAAGCCGTCGGAGCGGGACCGCACAGCGTGGTACTTCCAGCGTTTTGTGCCTTATTTGCCGGCAGCTCAAGAGTTCGTGCTCTTCAACCGCAGTTGGTACAACCGAGCGGGTGTGGAACGTGTGATGGGCTTTTGCACCGAGGCCGAGCACGAAGAGTTTATGGCCTCGGTTTCGAGCTTCGAGAACATGCTGGTCCGTTCGGGCGTGAAATTGCTCAAGTACTACCTCGACATCAGCAAAACAGAGCAAAAGAAGCGCCTCGAGGATCGCAGGTCGAATCCGCTCAAACGGTGGAAGGTCAGTCCCATTGATGATGAGGCGCTCAAGAACTGGAAAGCCTACAGCCGGGCGCGTAACGAGATGTTAGCGCGCACCCACAATCCAACGACACCGTGGACACTGGTGCGCGCAAATAACAAGCATCTGGTGCGGCTGAACATCATCAAAGACCTGTTAGGGCGACTGCAGTACACCGACAAGGACAAACGGCTGACACGCCCCGATCCACAAATCGTGTTTGCCTACGATGTTGCAAATCTCGAAAACGGTCAGCTGGCCAAGTGAGTGCAGCTGCGGGAGTGCATCTGGGCAATGACACTTGAATGGAAACACCACTAAGGAACCACAATGAAGACGAGCGTTATTGAAGTCCGCGACATGCTGTCGGTGTTGAGCGTGGTCGGCGTTGAAAAGCGCATTGGCGACGTGCCGGGCGTCGAAAGCGTCACCGTCAATTTTGCTGCGCAGAACGCCACGGTGCGCTACGACGAAACCCGACTCGACATCGCCGATATCAGGTCGGACGTTCGCCAGAGTGGCTATGAGGCGGCCGCGAGTGCTGCGCCTGCGAAGAAGGCCGATCCAGCCTTGAAGGACGGGCCTATCTCTGGGGGGCCGGGCAATGGTCACGAAGGCCACTCAGTCCCGGACGCGACGGTCCCCGCTGCAGCGGTCGCGCAGAAACCAGCTCCGGATGCTGCCGCCACTCCTGCGCCGCCAGCGAAAGTACCGGATGGCAAAACGGCACCGGATAAGAGCTAACACAACACTCATTAACCGCCTTTTTGAGGAACGCACTATGGCGACAGCGAATGTTTCACGAACTCGCGCCTTCGCTTTACCGCAGGCGCTGAGAACGGCTCAGGACGCAATGCATCTTCCGGAAATCCAGGAGATGCTTCGTAGGCTGTCTGAATACAAGCTCGGCATCTTCATGCCGCACATGCACGACGACCAAACGGGTGAATTCCAGTCACTTCCCGATGACATCGTGCAAGTGGAAGCGGGTCTTTTGGTGTCGTTCCAGCCAACTGAAGACACTGCCAGGCAGATAGATCGCTTTCTCCCGGTGGGATGGCTTTGGCGCGCCGGTGCGCCGGCAGCAGCCTCAGTGTGCGAAATGATTTGGGATGAAAGGGCGGGCGATATCGAGCGTGGGGGCAAGCACAAGATGGTCCGAGGAAAGTAATGCTGTGCCGTAAATGAAAACGAGCGTTATGCAAGTGCACGACATGCTGTCGGTATTGAGCGTGCTAGGCGTGGAGAAGCGCATCGGCGAGGTGCCGGGCGTCGAGAGCGTCACCGTGAACTATGCTGCGCAAAGTGCTACGGTGCGCTACGACGAAACGCGACTCGATATTGCCGACATCAAGTCGGGCGTTCGCAAGCAGGGGTATGAATCGGCGCAAGGACCGCCGGCGGGCGCTGCGTTGAAGGAAGCGACGCCCGCCGCCGCCCCCGAAGCCGCACCGGCCAATCCACGCGCTGGCCCCGGCACTCCTGCTAACGCGCACGTCGGCCACAAGCCACCAGCTGGCGCAGCTCCGGCGATGTCTGCCGACATGGCGCACGAGATGGGCCATGGCGGAGCGGATTTGCCGGCCATGGTTCGCGACATGCGGAATCGATTCTGGATCTGCCTGGTTTTCACCTTACCCATTTTTGTCTACGCACCCATGGGTGGAATGTTCAAGCCACCGGCACCGCCATTCGGGCTGGATCTCAATCTGTGGCTGTTTTTCTTTGCGAGCGCCGCGATCCTTTACCCGAGCTGGCCGTTCTTCGTCTCGGCCTGGCGAGCATTGCAGAAGGGCGTCCTGGGCATGGCGGCGCTGATCGTGTTGAGCGTGGGTACGGGGTATTTGTTCAGTATTGGCACCACCTTCTTTTTCAAAGGCGGTGGCCAGTTCTTCGAAGCAGCATCGGTGCTGTTAGTTTTTATTCTGCTGGGGCACTGGCTTGAAATGCGCGCTCGCGCGGGAGCGTCGTCCGCCATTACGGCGCTGATGAATCTCACGCCGACGAAAGCCAATGTCATTCGCAATGGCGCTGAAGTGGAGGTTCCTACAGCAGAGGTGCTGGCAGACGAAATCGTCGTGATCCGGCCCGGTAACAAGATTCCCGTCGATGGCACGATCGAGTCCGGCGAATCACTGGTCGACGAATCCATGCTAACGGGCGAGTCGATGCCGGTCCAAAAGGGTCCGGGCGCGACCGTGATCGGTGCGACCATCAACAAGAGCGGCAGCTTTCGCTACAAGGCGACCAAGATCGGGGCTGACTCGGCACTCGCACAGATCGTCAAACTCGTGCAGGAAGCGCAGAACTCCAAGGCGCCGGCGCAGCTCCTGGCAGACAGGGCCGCACAATGGCTGGTGATCGCCGCGATCGTTATCGGTCTGGCGACTTTCGCGGTGTGGCTTTGGGTAGTTGGCCAGCCGCTGTTGTTTGCCGTGACGTTGACCATCACGGTCTTCGTGATCGCCTGTCCGGATGCGTTAGGACTCGCGACGCCGATGGCTGTCATGGTTAGCACGGGCCTGGGTGCTGCGAACGGCATACTCTTTAAGAACGCTTCGGCGCTCGAAGATGCGACCCAGCTCAACGTCATCGTGTTCGATAAGACTGGAACACTGACGGTGGGCCAACCGGAAGTGGTCGAGATCGTCACGGCGGACGGTGTTACCGAAGACGTCGTGCTGACCGCGGCGGCCGCGGTCGAACAAGGCTCCGCGCATCCTCTGGCGCAAGCCATCGTTCGGAGGGCGTCCAAACTCAGCATCGTGCCGCCCACCGGATTCGAAAGTCTCGATGGCATGGGCGCGCGTGCCGAAACCGCTGGGGGTACGGTGTACTTGGGCAATCGGCGGCTGATGGACACGCAAAAGCTCGCGCTCGGCATCCTAGACGCTCAGGCCACTCGTTTGCAGGCGGATGGGCGCACCGTGGTCCATGTGGCGGAGGCGGGTCGCGTGATTGGGCTCATTGCGATTGCCGATGCCATTCGGCCTACATCGAAAGCTGCTGTCGCCAAACTGCGCGAACGCAAGATAGATGTGGTGATGTTGACCGGCGACAACGCGGCGACGGCCAAGCGCATCGCCGCGGATCTTGGCATTGACAGTGTGTTAGCTGATGTGTTGCCGGCTCAGAAGGCTGAAAAGATCAAGGAACTTCAGGCTACGGGCAAGAAAGTGGGCATGGTGGGCGATGGTGTGAACGACGCGCCCGCGCTCACGCAGGCTAACGTCGGGTTTGCCATTGGCGCCGGCACTGATGTCGCAATGGAAAGCGCCGATGTCGTGCTGATGAAGAGCGACCCCTATGACATCGTAGGTGCAATCGAACTGTCGCGAGCGACATTGCGCAAAATGCACCAGAATCTCTGGTGGGCGGTAGGCTACAACGTCATCGCGTTCCCACTCGCGGCGGGCGTGCTGTATCCCTTTGTGCTCAGCCCGGAGATCGCGGCGTTGTCGATGTCCGGCAGCACGTTGATCGTGGCGATAAACGCGTTGATGTTGAAGCGCACCAAGCTGGCAGGTATTCGTCAGCCCGAAAAGACAGCGGTTCCAGACTCGGTCCCAGTACCTTTGATTCCTGGAAAGGCGCAACAAGCGCCGATCGAGCGCTCGTAGTGACTGGTCAATCGTTTCCCTTTCACCAAGAAAGCTCCGGACTAGCCAATGCGCCGGTCGAGCAGGTGTTCGCCTTTCTGGACGATCCGAAGGCATTGTCTGCGCACATGGGTGAGGCGTCATTGATGACGCTGGGCTCGAGCATGTCGATAGATGTCGATGCCGGTGGTGGACGGGTGATCGGATCAATCGTTCGCATGCATGGCCGCATGATGGGAATTCGGCTTTCGCTGGAAGAGATCATCACCGAGCGCCAAGTCCCAGCGATGAAGGTCTGGGCGACCATCGGAACGCCCAAGCTCCTGATCATTGCGAACTACCGCATGGGCTTTGAGTTGACACGCAAAGGCGATTCGTCGCAGGTGCGCGTCTTTATTCACTACAGTCTGCCGATCAACGCTCCGGGATCATGGTTTGGTTCCTTGCTCGGCGCCGTCTACGGGCGCTGGTGCGCGCAACAGATGGTCGTGGGCGCCACCAAGCATTTCAACTGATGTGCTTCTCGGCCACAGCTAGTTTTTCTGCGGGCGCTGTATCCAGCCTGCACCACATCGACACAAAGGAGAGACGCGATGAAAATACTTTTAGCAATTGACGGTTCCGAGCAAAGCGCAGTAGCCGTAGACGAGGTTTGCGACCGCCATTTTCCGCCGGATAGTGACGTGCGGGTGATTTCAGTGGTCGAACCGATCACTTTTTCGGGGGCGCTTCCGGGCGAAATGGGCTTAGTTGTAGATCTGGAGAAAGGGGCCAAAGAGCGGGCGCGTACGGCGGTCGACACGGCGGTCGGCAAACTCCGCAAAGGTCCCGGGAGCCGTCAGTTCAACATAACGATGGCAGTCCTTTCCGGGACTCCGAAGCGAGAGATCCTCGAAGAGGCGGAAAAGTTCGCAGCGGATTTGATTGTCGTCGGCTCACACGGTCAGGGCGGATTTGAACGTTTCCTGCTCGGGTCAGTTTCCCAGGCAGTGGCTCTGCATGCCCGGTGTTCCGTTGAGATTGTGCGCAGCCGGAAAGCGCTGCCGCACGCTAACAAGAAGTCGTGATGAATGAATACCGCGCCGCCTCGCGGCAACCAAGCATCGGGGTGTTAAAGAGCATTCCTGTTGTGCGTAATCAACTTTAATCGCGGAGAAACGTCATGGCTTGGCTAACGGAAAACTGGTTCTGGGTCCTGGGCTTCATTGCCTTTATCGCGATGCACCTGTTTGGACATGGCGGGCACGGCGGACATGGTGGGCACAGTGGTGGAGATCCGCAGCGGCGCCGCAATGAGCCGGATAAAGACAAAGCGCAGGATCGACCAGTAGACCCGCCTGCAGGCGGGCATCAGCACTAAGCGTTTGCAAAACGCATGAGGAGTTGGATCAATGCTTAATATTAGAATTGTAACCTGGTCGCTGGGAATTTTCACGGCTGTTAGCTTTGTGTTATGCGTCATCTACGGATTGATCGTACCGTCAAGATTGCACGGCATGGCGATATTCCTCGAAATGGCTTTACCCGCGTTCAAGTGGCTGACATTGCTGGGCTTCGTGCTGGGAGTGGTTGAAAGCTTTCTTTACGGCGCCTACGTGGGACTGGTATTTGTCCCGATCTATAATTTTCTCGCCCGACGTGCGGCGGTTGCAACGGGTTCGTAATTGATCCTGCGTTTGCGAATCGCGCTTTCAATGATCGCGCTGCTGTGCATCAGCGCAGCCGCCGGCTGCAGCGATGCGCGCGATCTTCCACGCGACTCTCAAACAGTCGGCGGAATCACGATCTATCTCGGCGTCGTGCCCGCGGCGCTGGTGCGCGATCATCCCACCCGCATGGGTGATGCGGGTGCCTTGCACGGTGGCACGATCGAAGGCCCGAACTCGCATCATGTTGTTGTCGCACTGTTCGATGCCAGCACGGGCAATAGAATCTCTGATGCGCGGGTGACGGCGGGCGTTGGCGATTCTTCCTACGACCACGCGCCTGATCGCGAGCTGGAGCCGATGTTAGACAACGGCGTTGTGAGCTATGGCGGATTTTTCCTGATGCAGGGTCACGACCCATATCGTATTCACCTCGAAATTCGACGCGCGCGCGCAACTCGTCCTATCCAGACGCAGTTCGTTTATGAACACGCCCCCGATGGGTAACACAGATGCGCCACGTCTCAAACTGGATGCTCTTCGCGTGCGGGTTGTGGCTCGTTGGTCTAGGACTCTATTTCATCGTTCTGCGGCCGCCCATATTGCCGGAAGACTTGCGCTACATGGGGACGACTCTTGCACAGACTCGATCTGCTGTGCCAGGTCTTGAGGGTTGGTTGCAGAAGGTGTTCACGGTCATGGGTGGCTTTATCGCAGCTGCCGGCGTACTGACCATCTTCGTTGCCGCTGCGGCATTGCCGCGGCGAATGAGCGGTGCCATCTGGGCCATTGTTCTGTCTGGAATGCTCACAGTTGTGCTGATGAGTGCCACAAACTTTGCGCTCCAGTCGGATTTCAGGTGGTTGTTGTTAGTCCCCGCGTTAGCCTGGCTGGTAGGCGTGTTTTTGTATGCTGCCAGGCATTGAGAATGGCGGTCGCATGAGCCCGGTTCGGCAATTGCGCGAGCTCGGCCAGAGCCTTTGGCTGGACAGCATAAGTCGCGGCATTCTCGATGATGGCCGCTTGCGCAGCTACATAGACGACCTGTCGGTGACCGGCCTGACCTCGAATCCCACCATTTTCAACGAAGCGATGGTCGGCACGGACGCCTACGACGACGGCATCCGCGAGAAGTCCAAGTCCGGGTACTTGGGCGAGGCGCTGTTCGAGGAACTGGCGCTCCAGGATCTGAGACGCGCCGCCGATCTGTTCCGGCCGATCTTTGACGCGACCGCGGGTGTTGATGGTTGGGTCTCGATGGAGCTCTCACCGCTGCTGGCTAACAACACTGCGGACAGCATTCGTGCGGCCGCGCGGATTTGGCGGCAGGCTGATCGGCGGAATCTGTTCGTCAAGATTCCGGGCACGCCGGCCGGCATTCCGGCAATCGAGGAATCAATCTTTGCCGGCGTGCCCATCAATGTGACCTTGTTGTTCTCGCGCGAACAGTACCTGGCGTCCGCGGAGGCGTATCTGCGCGGGATTGAACGACGTATCGTCGCGGGGCTGGATCCGCAAGTCGGTTCGGTCGCCTCACTGTTCGTCAGTCGTTGGGATCGGGCCGTGAACGACAAACTGCCAGACGAACTACGCAACCGCTTGGGGATCGCGATTTCTGCTCGCACCTATCGTGCTTATTGCGAACTACTGGAGTCAAGACGTTGGCGCGTACTTGTCACCGCCGGAGCAAAACCGCAGCGCTTGCTCTGGGCCAGCACCGGCAGCAAAGATCCACGGGGCAGAGATACGCTGTATGTCGAGGCTCTGGCGGCGTCAGGCACGATCAACACGATGCCCGAGAAAACGCTGCACGCATTCGCTGCGCACGGCCAGGTTCAGTCGGTGATGGCTGCAGACGGCGGCGACTGCGAGGCGATTCTGGCGCGTTTTGCGGCTGCGTCCATCGATGTCGATCGGCTTGCGGCTGAGCTGCAACGCGACGGCGCGCAGGCGTTCGTCAAATCCTGGCACGAGCTGCTACAACGTCTCGCCAAATGAGCATGCAACTCAGTCCACTCGCAGGGCGGCCCGCACCAGCCGAGTTGTTAGTCGATGTGCCGCGACTGATCACTGCCTATTACAGCGAAAGCCCCGATCCAGCCGTGCCGGCGCAGCGCGTCGCATTTGGCACCTCGGGACATCGCGGCTCGGCGTTGCGCAACAGTTTCAACGAGGCGCATGTGCTAGCAATCTGCCAGGCGATCTGCGCTTACCGTAAGCGTCAGAGCATCGACGGCCCGTTGTTCCTCGGCTTTGACACGCACGCGCTATCGGCGCCCGCGTTCGCGAGTGCACTCGAGGTACTGGCCGCCAATAATGTGGAGGTGATGATCGCCTCGGGTGACGAATACACGCCGACTCCGGCGGTCTCGCACGCGATTCTGGGACACAACCGCGGCCGCAAAGCCAAACTGGCGGACGGCATTGTCATCACACCCTCGCACAATCCACCCGACAGTGGTGGCGTGAAGTACAACCCGCCGAACGGTGGCCCGGCCGACACCGGCATCACCGGTTGGATCGAAGCCACCGCCAATGCTCTGCTGGCAGAGGGTCTTAAAGGCGTTAGGCGGCTGCCATTCAGACAAGCACGCCGCGCTGGCACCACGCATGAGTACGATTTCCTAACAACTTATGTCGCTGACCTCGACCAGGTACTGGATTTCGACGTGATCCGTGACGCCGGGCTGCGCTTGGGTGTGGATCCACTCGGCGGCGCCGGCGTGCATTACTGGGCGCGAATCGCCGAGCGACATCGCCTCGACCTTACCATCATCAGTGATGCCGTCGATCCCACCTTCCGCTTCATGACGGTGGATTGGGACGGGCAAATCCGTATGGACCCGTCCTCGCCCTATGCGATGCAGCGGTTGATCGATTTGAAAGATCGATTCGATATCGCCTTTGGTTGCGACACCGACCACGATCGGCACGGGATTGTCACGCCCGGCGGGGGGCTGCTGCCCCCCAATCACTACCTAACAGCCGCCATGCACTATCTATTCCAGCACCGACCGCATTGGCCCGGCACCGCAGCTATTGGCAAGACCGTGGTCAGTAGCCAGATGATGGATCGCGTTGCCGCCACGCTCGGCCGGCAGCTGTACGAGGTACCGGTCGGGTTCAAGTGGTTCGTTGCAGGACTGTTAGGCAGCTCACTGGGATTTGCCGGCGAAGAGAGCGCCGGTGCTACTTTCCTGCGACGAGATGGCAGCGTGTGGACCACGGACAAAGATGGCATCGTCCTGTCATTGCTCGCGGCGGAAATCACCGCGACAATGGGCCGCGACCCCGGCGCGCTATACAGCAGCCTTGCCCAACCGTTCGGATCGCCGGTCAATGATCGTGTGGAGGCGGCAGCTACGGCCGACGAAAAAGCGGCGTTGCTGAGTCTCGCACCCGGGCAAGTGCAGTCCACGCACCTGGCCGGCGAGAAGATCCAAACTCTCCTCACCCGGGCGCCAGGAAACGATGCGCCCATCGGCGGCTTGAAGGTGGTCGCCGAAAGTGGCTGGTTCGCCGCCCGCCCGTCGGGCACCGAAAACGTTTACAAGATTTACGCCGAGAGCTTCCGCGGCGACTCTCATTTGCGCTTGATCCTTCAGGAAGCCCAGACAATAGTCAGCGCCGCATTGGCCGCAGCGAAGTCCTCTGGGTCGCAGCCATGAACTCGCAAAAGTCGGTGCTGGCCATTAATGGCGGCTCATCGAGCATCCGGTTCGCGCTATTCGACTACCGCGACACGCATCGAGTGCTGCTGCGCGGCAAGGTTGATCGCGTCGGCGCGCGCGGCACAGTTTTGACCGCGACTGAGGCGGCAGGCAGGCCGTTGGCGACTCCCAAAATCGATGCGGTCGATCATCGCTCAGTCGTGAGTCAGTTGTTAGATTGGCTTGACGCACAACCAGTGATTGCGTCCGTCGTGGCGGTGGGGCATCGCGTGGTGCAGGGGATGGCGCATTCCGAGCCCGAGCGGGTCACGCCTGAATTAATCCAGGAACTGCGACGCCTCATACCGTATGACACTGAGCATCTGCCAGGTGAAATCGAGTTGATCGAACAAATCGGCCGCCGTCATCCAACGTTGCCGCAGGTTGTGTGTTTTGACACCGCATTTCACGCGCGTATGCCGCGCATCGCCAAACTGCTGCCGATCCCGCGTCGTTATGACGTAAAGGGAATTCGCCGCTACGGCTTTCATGGTTTGTCCTATCAGTTTCAAATGGAAGAGCTTGCGCGCATGGGAGACTCGGCGGCTATTAACGGCCGCGTGATCCTGGCGCATCTTGGCAACGGCGCAAGTCTGGCGGCCGTTCGCCACGGCAAATGCATTGATACCAGCATGGGTTTCACTCCGACCGCTGGACTGATGATGAGTACGCGGTCGGGTGATCTGGATCCGGGACTCATGTATTACCTCACACACACCGAAAAAATGACTGCTGCCCAATTGCAGAACCTGGTAAATAACGAATCGGGACTGCTCGGTGTTTCCGAGACCAGTTCCGATATGCGCGATTTGCTCGAACTTGAAGCGACCGATTCGCGCGCCGCCGAAGCGGTGGCGCTTTTTTGTTATCAAACCAAAAAGTGGATTGGTTCGTTCGCCGCTGCACTCGGTGGCCTGGACACCCTGGTATTCGCGGGTGGCATCGGTGAGAACGCGCCGCGCGTCCGTGAGCGTATCTGCAAGGGTCTGGGTTTCCTCGGCATCACTCTGGACACGCCAGGTAACGCGGTCAATGCAGCCGTGATCTCGCCGACAACAAATCCTGTGGCTGTACGAGTTATCAGAACCGACGAAGAACTCATGATCGCAAGGTCGGTATGTAAGATCATTGAACTATGAAAACCCAAGTGCTAACACGCGAACTGCGGCAGAAGATGGACGCGTATTGGCGCGCCGCCAACTATCTGTCCGTCGGCCAGATGTATCTTTACGACAATCCGCTGCTGAAGCGACCGCTGACAGTCGCCGACGTGAAGCCCATGCTGCTCGGGCATTGGGGCACGACCCCAGGTCAGAACTTCATCTACGTTCACCTGAACCGGATCATCAAGAAATTTGATCTGAACATGATTTACGTTTCCGGCCCGGGGCACGGCGGACCGGCGGTCGTGGGTAACACCTACCTTGAAGGCACTTACAGCGAGATTTATCCTGACATCACGCAGGATGAGGCCGGGCTACGCAAGCTTTGCATGCAATTTTCCTTTCCCGGCGGAATTCCAAGCCACGCCTCACCCGAGTGCCCGGGCTCGATCCACGAGGGCGGCGAGCTGGGCTATTCGTTGAGCCATGCGTTCGGCGCCGTTTTTGACAATCCGGACCTTGTTGTTGCCTGTGTCGTCGGCGACGGCGAGGCCGAAACCGGGCCGTTAGCGACAGCCTGGCACTCTAACAAGTTTCTGGATCCTGTCACCGACGGTGTAGTGCTGCCGATCCTGCATCTCAACGGCTATAAGATTGCGAACCCAGCGCTGCTGGCCCGCATCACGCGCGAGGAATTGGAACAGCTGTTTCGCGGCTATGGGTGGACGCCTTACTTCGTCGAAGGCCACGACCCTGATCTGATGCACGAAGCCATGGCCGCAACGCTCGACATGGCGATGGAGCAGATCCAGACAATCCAGAGTGATGCTCGCACTAACGGCAAAGCCGCGCGTCCGCGCTGGCCCATGATCATCCTCCGTTCACCTAAGGGCTGGACCGGACCCAAAGTCATTGACGGCCGGCCTAACGAGGGGACGTTTCGCTCGCATCAAGTGCCGCTGTCGGATCCCACGAAAAACGCTGACCATTTGCGGCAACTTGAGACTTGGTTGAGAAGCTATCGTCCGGAAGAGCTTTTCGATGCACGGGGCTGCCTGAGACCGGAACTGGCCGAGCTTGCACCCACCGGCGATCGGCGTATGGGTAAGAACCCCCACGCTAACGGTGGCATGCTTCTGCGCGACCTGGCCATGCCGGACTTTCGCGACTACGCGGTCGATGTGGCTGCCCCGGGTCTGCGCGGCATCGGCGACACGCATGTGCTGGGACAATTCCTACGCGATGTCGTGAAGCTCAACAGCGCGCAGCGGAATTTCCGCGTGTTCGGTCCCGACGAGACACTGTCCAACGGGCTGGAAGCGCTGTTCGACGTGACTCAACGCCAATGGAATGCCGCAATCGAGCCGAATGACGAATTTCTGGCGCCCACCGGGCGCGTGATGGAAATGCTCAGCGAGCACCAATGCGAAGGCTGGCTCGAGGGCTATCTCCTAACAGGCCGGCACGGACTCTTTAACTGCTACGAGGCATTCATCCACATCGTGGATTCGATGTTCAACCAGCATGCCAAGTGGTTGAAGGTCACCTCGCAATTGCCATGGCGGCGGAAAATCGCCTCGCTGAATTACCTGTTGGCCTCACACGTGTGGCGTCAGGATCACAACGGCTTCACGCACCAGGATCCCGGCTTTATCGATGTCGTCATGAACAAAAAGGCTGAGATCGTGCGGGTGTATCTGCCGCCCGATGCCAATTGTCTGCTGTCGGTGATGGATCACTGCCTGCGCAGCCGCCACTACGTCAATGTGGTGATCGCAGGCAAACACCCGGCGCCTCAGTGGCTAAGCATGGAGTCCGCTGTTAGGCATTGTCGCGCAGGGATTGGCATATGGCCGTGGGCTAGCAACGATATGGGCGATGCGCCCGATGTGGTGATGGCCTGCTGCGGTGACGTGCCCACCTTGGAGACAATCGCCGCCGTCTCCATCCTGCGAGAACATTTGCCGGATCTGAAAATTCGTGCTGTCAACGTCGTCGACTTGATGAAGCTGCAGCCGCAAACCGAGCATCCACATGGACTGAGCGACGCCGATTTCGATGCGATCTTCACCACCGACAAGCCGATCATTTTCGCTTTCCATGGCTACCCTTCGTTGATCCACCGGCTCACTTACCGGCGCACCAACCACATCAACATCCATGTCCGCGGCTATAAGGAAGAAGGCACCATCACCACACCCTTCGACATGACCGTGCTTAATGATCTGGATCGCTTTCATCTGGTGATGGACACGATTGAGCGCCTGCCGCAGACAGGCGCCAACGGCCTGCTGCTGCAGCAGAGGCTCCAGCAAAAGTTGCTCGAGCACAAGAAATACATCAACGAACATGGTCAGGACATGCCTGAAATTCGTGATTGGAAATGGGGTGTTGCCAAGCCGGGCAAGCCAACGTGATTCCTAAGGTGAAATTATAGTGAGTCAGTCATCGCCGATGGTCTACCTCGTGCGTCACGCCGAAACTGCGTGGACGCTCACCGGGCAGCACACCGGTCGTACCGATCTGCCGCTGACCGAGCAAGGCGAACGACACGCGCGCGAGCTTGGCCCGCGTCTCTCCAAATTGAATTTCGACTGCGTTTTCTCGAGTCCACTGCAACGCGCGCGCCGCACGGCCGAACTCGCGATGCCGGCGGCATTGGTCGTGGACGACGCAGATCTGATGGAATGGCACTACGGCGCGTACGAAGGTAGACGCACCGTCGATATCCAAGCAGAGCGACCCGGATGGAGCCTCTTTCGTGACGGTTGTCCTGGTGGCGAGACGCTGGAAGCGGTGGCGGCGCGCGCGGATCGCGTAATCGCAGGAATTCGCGCGCGAGGCGACGATGCGCTGCTCGTCGCACACCGGGAAATTCTGCGACTCATTGCGGTGCGCTGGATTGGTCTCGCCGCAATCGAAGCTCGCCGGTTGCTGCTCACGACGGCGTCTTTGAGTCGCCTGGGCTATGACCATGATTGGACAGAGCCTGTCATTCACGCGTGGAACGAAACGCGCGACAGCGCCCCTGCGTCTAATCCATGAGCGGCACGGCACTAACGGGTCATGCCGAGCTGGAACACCTGCAGCGCCAAACATTCGAATACTTCCTGCATGAAACAAATCCTGCTAACGGTCTCGTGGTCGACAAGACTGCAGCGGACTGGCCGGCGAGCATTGCCGCCACTGGGCTTGCGTTGGCCTGCTACCCGGTCGGCGTCGAACGCGGATTCATGACGCGAACCGCGGCCGTTGAACGAACGCTGGCGACGCTGCGGTTTTTCTGGAATAGCCCGCAAGGCCCTGAGCCGGACGCAACCGGTTACCGGGGGTTTTACTATCATTTTCTCGACATGCAGAGCGGCCGTCGCGCCTGGCAATGCGAACTGTCGACGGTGGACAGCGCTTTTCTGCTGGCCGGGGCTTTGCTGGCAGCGAGCTATTTTGACGCTAACACGGCTAACGAACGTGAAATTCGCAGCCTCGCCGACGCACTGTATCGACGCGCCGATTGGCCGTGGGCGCAGGACGGTGGGGCCACCGTGACGCACGGGTGGAGACCCGAAGGCGGTTTTCTCCAATACCGATGGGAGGGATACGACGAAGCGCTGTTGCTGTATGTGTTGGCGTTAGGATCGCCAACCCATCCGCTGCCCGAATCGAGCTACGTGAGCTGGGCCTCCACTTACCGGTGGGAAAGGTGTTATGGACAGGAATATCTGTACGCCGGTCCCCTGTTCACACATCAGTTATCGCATGTCTGGATCGACTTTCGCGGCATTCAGGACCGTTTCATGCGCGATAGAGGCATCGACTATTTCGAAAACAGTCGCCGGGCCACTTACGTGCAGAAGCAATATGCCATCGATAACCCGCAAAAATTCGACGGCTACGGTGAGCATTGCTGGGGCATTACTGCGAGCGAGGGTCCGGGTCCCGCCACGCTGAAGTCTAACGGCATCGAACGCCGGTTTTTTGATTACCTTGGCCGCGGCGTGCCGTACGGTCCCGACGACGGCACGCTCGCACCGTGGGCGGTGGTAGCGTCGCTGCCCTTCGCGCCTGAAATTGTGCTGCCCGCGATCGCGTATTGCGTGCACCAGGCCAAGTTGACCCAGTTCAACTCCTATGGTTTCAAAGCATCGTTCAATCCGTCCCACCCTGGACAGCCCGGCAACCCTTATGGTTGTTGGGTGTCGCCGTGGCATTACGGGCTCAATCAGGGACCTATCGTCCTGATGATCGAAAATTATCTTACCGGTTTGGCGTGGCGATTGATGCGGGACTGCCCCGACATCGTGCGTGGGTTGCGGCGAGCGGGTTTTGAGGGCGGTTGGTTGTGAGCGCAGGGTGCCCCGCGAAAATACCTGTGTCGGCCGGCACGGAACGCCCGGTCGGCGTGTCCGCGTCTAGCTAGCTCGCTCTGATGCTCGCCGTATTCACGGTGTCGGTTGGTTACGGCGTTGCGTTGCCTTTGCTGCCCTACCTGATGGAACAACTCCTCGGCGCGGGCAGAACGGCTGCAAAAGTCTCACGGCATACCGGCTTGCTGACTGCAGTCTATACGCTTGCGCTTTTCCTGTTTGCGCCCCTATGGGGCCGGCTGGCAGATCGACGCGGCCCGCGTAGCGTGCTGCTCATTGGGTTGATCGGTTTCGCTGGCACCATGTTGGTCTTTTCGTTCGTGGAGACTCTTTCGGCGATGTATGCGGAGTATCGCATCGGGTATCGTGATCTCCTGGACGCAGTTGCAAACCATCGACAATCTGTTTGGCAATGACTCTGGCACGGGTTTGATTCGCAAGCTCGTGCTGTTTGCAATCTTGTTAGTGGTTGCGGGCGCTAACAAATGGTGGCTGACACCGGCGTTGGAACGGGGTGAGGCCACGGCCGCCACGTGCGATTGTGCAGAGACCATCAGCGGCGGGTGGTTTTGCGGCCGCCATGGCGGCCAACGCCAGCGTGCGCGGCACGCTAACGGCGAACGGCTATAGTGCGCAATACGAGCTAACGCCCGGCAAAGCAGGCGAGAACATGATTATGGTGACCGTGAAGGGCACTGACGGCCAAGTGTTAGATAACCTTTCTGACCTTGAAATCGTGCCCTCGTTAACCACAGCGGGTATTTCGGACATCCGCATCAAGGCCAGCAAGCAGCCAGGGGGCATGTGGCACGCGATGGTTCAGGGAATGATCATTCCCGGTCAGTGGACGCTGGGCGTGGATGCTTTTGTCACGGACTATGACAAGGTTGAGTTCAGTGGGCCGGTGGAGATACGCTGAAAAATACCTGTAACGGGATGGTCGCGTCGATAGGGAGCCTATGTTACGACGGTGGAGTCGCAATGGCGGATGCCGCTCTTGTTAGATTGTACGATTCAGGTACGTAGACGCTGTTGCGGCAACTTCGGCTAATGCCTGGCTCTGCGATGGACAGACCTTGCGAGTCGATATCGCGGTCACACGGTGTCAGCAGTTGATTCTTTAGTATGGCTTTAATTCAAAAGAATATTGCAGCTCGATCGGCCGAGGTACATGCACTACAGCACCAGCATCGCGCGGACCGCAGACCCGCTCATGACCTTGGGCCTCAGTGTGCTGGCGCCGCGGCTGCGCCGGCCGGCTTGGGCGCGGAGGTTGCGGGCGCTTTGTCAGCATCGCCCCAAGGGTACTGGGGGCGCGCCGGCTTCTCGAGGATCAGAAACGGTGCGGGTCCCGGCGTCGCGGTCATGAACGCCCAGATCTTCTTCTGGAAGTCCTTGGCGTTGACGTCGAGCGGTTCCTTCGGCAGATCGACGTATTTATCGTCCCCCTGCTCACAACCGGTAATGGTCTTGAAGAAGAGGATCGCTCCCGGGGTATCCGGCACCCCTACGCGAAACCTGAATCCTTCGAACATCCGGGAGGGCGGCAGCGCGCTCTTCGGTTTCGACCATATGATCTCGTCGACCACTTCCGTAATGAGGCGCCCGACCTCATCGGACACGGGCTTCGCGAGCTTGCGGGTCTTGATTTCGACCGTCCAATCGGGGCGGTTCTCGACACTGACGTAAGAAACGGTCTCGGGGATTTTGATCCGCAGCTGATTCACCGGGCTCCCCTTGCAGCCGTGGTAGACACGCATCTCGACGTCTTGCTTGTACCCGGCGGGGGCATACATCGATGCAAAGGCGTCGTGGGCACTGGCCAGGCTCGAAACGGCCGCGCCCAGCGCGGCCGCGGCCAGGAGTGCGAGCGATCTGATCATGATGTTCTCCCTTCATTCAACCAACAGGTGGGGCCGTGCTTCTTGCGCGTGATTGACGGCGCTCACCGATGACTGCGGCGCCTTGCAGATAACAAGCTACGGCTGCTCTTTCATTGGCGGCCTTTAAACCGATAAAGGTCATCGTTGTGCCGGGTAATGCGCGGCGCGGATTGGTGAGAAACTTGTCGAGCGTCGCCGCATCCCAGCGCCACTTGGCGCCCACAAGAGCGGGTGAATACTTGAACGACTTGTCTTGCGACCCGGCCGCTTTGCCGATGACACCTAACAGATTGGGCCCCTCCCGTGCAGGTTCGCTCGGTTGCAGGGCATGGCAGGCGCTACACAGCGCAAAAACCTGTTTGCCAAGACTGGTATCGCAGGGCGCCAGTGGGTCCGCGGCCCGCGCTGTGCAAGCGCCGAGTGCGACGGCGATGACCATCGCAACACGGCCCAGGCGGATTTGTAGTGGCATAACGTGCTCCAGCTTATTGAGTCAACAGGCGGCAGTCGATACGGCCGCCATCGTAGTCTAGGGCGATGGTGCGGGCGCTCGCCGGCATGCGGGTTTGTTCTAGCGGCGCGGTTCCATCCGCTGCGAATGTCGCAAGCTGCAATGTATCTTCGAGCACCGTCGGAGTCCCGACGGCTTGGGGCATACGCAACAACCGCGCCTTGCGCGCGCCGCTACCGCGGGCCGAGAGAACGAGTTCGCCACCTCGGTCTAGTACGGTTGCCTCCTTGATGGCCGGCCCTGTGAGCGGCGCGACCTTGCAAAGGAAGTTACGTGACTTGTACATGCGCTCATAGGTTCGGTCCTCCCGGCCGGCGAACAGGCGGCCGGGTTTCTCGGGATGTGCGGGATCTTGCATGTAGCCGTTATCAAAAACCCAGATTTCCTCGGGCGCGATGGCCCAGTCGGCATCCCAGGTCATCGTCTGTCCGGAGGTTTTGGAAAGCATAGTGCACGTGCGGCTGTCGACGCCCGCGTCCCGATTGGCCAGCCAGCCGCGCAGCAGCGTGGCGTAGCGCTGGAATCGAAAGTCGCAGTTGCCGCCGTAGGCCGGATCCACTGCAATGTTCTTGAGCGTCTCAGGGTGCAGGTAGGCGCGCTCGAACTGGTCACCGTCCTTGATGCGCCGGCCACTCACATTAACGACTTGGTGCGCCGCATCGATGCTCAGAATGTAGAGCACCTGTTGACCCTTGATCAATGGTCCATCATTGCCACCCGAACGCACCTCACCGTAAATGACATTCGGTCCGATATGTGGCACGTCAACTTTTGCAAACACGCGATATTGTCGATCATGTTCGCCATCCGGCGGTGCGCCCAACGCGCGCTCAAGTTCAACCTGCGGCAGCGTGTCGTATTCACCGGGCCACCAGGCCAACAGGTCCCGAAGTACCGCTTGCAACTCCGGCGGCGAATTGGTCGCATTGGCTACCGGCGCCGCCACCGCAACCGCCAGCGTCACGCAGAGCAGGGCGGCGGCCAAAGGTTGTCGCAGCGCATGCATCATGATGTTTTCCTATGGCACAAAGACCAGTTCGGCGCGGCAGACGCGCGTTGCAGAATTGTACCGAACCCGTGCATTTCACGCACGCATCACCGACGAGGCCACCGTTTGGATTGTTAGAGACAAAATGCGCCGCGTCTGCGACCGTTCAAGAGCAAATGAACAACAACGGTTGTTTACCGAGAACGAGGTTTTTCTTGCCATTCCCGCAAACGGCGCGAGCATGCTGCAACCTGTGTTTGTTCGTTATATGCCCGAGCGTTGGAACAACCTCGAACCCTTGCGTGAGCCGGCTTAAGACAAGCGGCTGCAGTACCAATCGAGGACTTTCGCGCCAGTTTCGAAAACTCTGGCAAGGCATTCGTTGCTACGTGAGACGAGCGTCCGTCAAAACTGGGGGAATACGTTTTGTGCCAATATGGATTTATGAAAACCACTGTAGATATTCCAGAACAGGATCTCGCAGACGCATTGCGTTTCGCTGGAGCAGCCACGAAGCGAGAAGCAATTGTGACCGCGATACGTGAATACAATCATCGACGGCGCCTCGGGTGACCGAGACCGCAAAGTACTACGCGATTTCGAGGCGGTAGTGCCTGAGCTACCAATCATTGGGGAAGTCTGGGTGCGGGCGTATGAATTAGCGCGTAAGGTCAGGGCTAAGGGTGATTCAGTGCCTGCGCGCGGCTGCATCGGGCCACGCTGGAGGCATCCGATGCGGATTTTGTCGCGCTTGCAAAAGCAATCGCATAGCAATGGCGGTTGCATTTCAGGCTCGAACGCTGCCGTACCCGCCTTTGTAGAGCTGGTATTCAGCGGAGCAAATACTAAACGCTATGAAAAAGCCTAATTGTTCGCTAACTAAATTCCGACCCAGGCCTCCATCCGGTAGTTTATAGCGGTCAGCGAGCGCACTCATGACTTCGAATAGCAACAGCACGCGTTGGTCGTCCAGTTTCGCGTTTTACCTGGGGGCTGTCGGCGGGTCAGTGGGCCTCGGGAGCATCTGGCGATTTCCCTATCTCGCGGGCACCGGTGGTGGCAGCGCGTTTATTTTCGTTTTCGTGCTTTGTTGCCTGTTGATTGCAACACCGCTGCTGGCCGCCGAATTCATGATTGGCAGGCGCGCGCGAACCAGTCCGCCCCGGGCTGCTGGCGTCGTGGCACTGAGCTCGGGCTTGTCACAACGTTGGACCTGGATCGGCGGTATAGGCACGGTCGCGGCATTCATGATCATGTCCTACTACACCGTGATCGCCGGCTGGGTGCTCGCGTACACGTGGAAAGTCAGCGCTGGTCAGCTCACTGGCCTCGACCGGCCGGGCGTGAATTCCTTGTGGGACGCTTTCCTGGCGAATCCGCTCGAACTAACGGCATGGCATCTTGCATTCCTGGTCGGTGTCGCACTCATTACCGCGCGTGGCCTGCAAGGCGGCATCGAAGCCGCTAACAAGTTCCGCGCGCCGGCGCTGCTGATCCTGCTGCTGATTCTGGTGGTCTACGCGCTCAGTACAGGCGATGTCGTTCGCGGCCTGAGCTTTGCATTTGCGCCCAATTTCGCCGCGATCACGCCGCAGGTGGTGCTGGCGGCCGTGGGTCAGGCGTTTTTCGCCACCGGTGTTGGCATGGCAATGATGCTGGCCATGGGCTCATACGTAGAGACAGGCACCTCGCTGGTCCGCTGTTCGCTCATCATCGTCGGCTCTATCCTGCTGGTGTCGTTGCTGGCCACCTTGATGATCTTTCCATTGGTGTTCGCGTATGGGCTCGATCCGGCCCAGGGCATGGAACTGGTGTTCCGAGTACTTCCAACGGCCTTTGCGGAAATGCCCGGCGGCCGGCTGGTCGGGGGGCTCTTCTTTCTGCTGCTGGTTTTCGCGGCACTGACGCCGTCCCTGGCAGGAATCGAGCCCGTCATCGCATGGCTCGAACAAAGGGGTGGTTTCAGTCGACCCAAGGCGTCATTTATCGCGGTTGGCGCATGCTGGATCGTCGGGCTCGGTTCGGTGCTGTCTTTCAATGTTTGGTCTGCGTGGCACCCATTCGCTGTGATTCCTGTGTTTCACGAGATGACATTCTTCACGTTGATGGACTACGTCGCTTCCAACCTGCTGCTCGTGGCCGGCGCACTGCTGACCAGTGTCTTTGTGGGGTGGCGCATCAGTCGCGCTATCGTCGACGAACAGTTGATCGAAACCACGCCCGCCAGCCGTCGCGTAGTGGTCTGGTTGCTGCGTTATCTCTGTCCTGTGGCGATTGTGGCGATCATGCTAACGGGATTCATTTATGACTGAACACGGTATCTGGGTTTTTGTGCATGTCATGCTGCTGGTCTACTGGCTGGGCGCCGATCTCGGGGTGCTGCTGCTGGCGCAGGCGGCTAAACGCGCGGACCTGTCGTTCGGCGAACGCGCCTTCGCGCTCAAGATGGCCATCACCATCGACCTGACTCCACGCTTGTGCTTTGCGCTGATGCTGCCGGTCGGATTGCATGTCACCGCATCCGGCGGATTTGCGCCGATACCGGCCTCGCTGCTCGCCGCGTCCTGGGCGATTGCCCTGGGGTGGATACTGTTGCTGTTCGCGATCGGGCGTAACGAGGGTAAGCCGGCCGCCGAGACCTACGGACGAATCAACCTGGGTCTGCAGGCGGTGCTGATGTTAGTGGTCGGCGCTGTGGCGCTGTCGTCAATGCTGGGTCATGGGCCGCTGCCGGGCGGCTGGTTCGCCGCCAAGCTGCTGGGTCTGGCGGTGATCTTTGCGATGTCCATCGGCATCGATTTCGCCTTTCGTCCGGTCGCGCCGGCGTTTGTGCGGCTCGCCAGCGAGGGTTCGACCCCGGACATCGAGCGCTGTATTGCAGGCGCGATCGACGGCGCGATTCGCTACGTGCTGGGGCTCTATGCGCTGCTGATTGCGATCGCGTTTCTGGGCGTCGTCAAGCCATTCTAGGGCCGTTTTGCGGGGCCGGCGCTTGACGCGACAGGGCGGCTCACGCAACCTGCGCCCCGCGGTTTTTTTTGCAATGCCCCGGTGGCGAAATTGGTAGACGTAACGGACTTAAAATCCGTTGACCTTAATCGGTCGTGCCGGTTCGAGTCCGGCCCGGGGCACCAACTTCCCGCAGCATTGCGCCGATCTCGCGAAAAGGCGCCAGCAGCCGCTGTCTCATGACGGCGACAGGACCTGCAGGTGAATGAAATGCGCGTACTTGTTAGCAGTTCACAGCTTGGGCGGGCGGACAGCTAAAAAAGCGGCCAATTCAGCACGTACCGACTACAATGCAGGGATGCTTGATGTGGTCCTGGAAGTGCGCGATCTGCGTGTTTTGCGTGGTGAGCGCGCGGTCCTCAAAAAAATCAATTTGCGGCTGGGCGTCGGCCAGTACCTGGAGCTGCGCGGCGCCAATGGTTCGGGCAAAACTACCTTGTTGCGCGCGCTCGCAGGACTGTTGCCGATCGAATCGGGTGGCGTTGTCTGGGGTGGCGCGCCGCTGGCGACCGACCGGTCCGCGTTCCGCAGCGAGAGTCTCTATCTGGGGCATGATGCGCCCCTCAAGGCCGATTTCTCGGCCGTCGAAAACCTGCACTACTGGATCGGACTACGCCGCCCGCTGCAACGTCACGAAATCGAGGCTGCTCTGAGCAAAGTGGGCTTGCCGGTCGCCGCACAGCTTCGTCCGACGCGCCAGCTCTCGGCAGGTCAGCGCCGGCGCGTGTCCCTGGCGGCACTTCTGTTAGCCCGGGTGCGTTTGTGGCTGCTCGATGAACCGACCACTCAGCTCGATGCCGACGGCCAGGCGATGTTTGCCGGGCTGGTCGCGGAGCATTTGCGCGCCGGCGGCATCGCGGTCGCTGCGATGCATGCGCCGCTGGCGCCTGCACCCGCTGCCAGGCAGGAACTGGTATTGGCGGCGGCATGAGGCACTTTGGACTGTTGCTGACACGGGATCTGCGACTCGCGGTTCGCAGGCCGGGCCAGACGCTGTTGCCGATAGGTTTCTTTGCGATGGTCACCGCGCTGTTTCCGCTTGCCTTGTCGCCGCGGCTGGAGGAACTGCGAGGCATCGCACCCGGTGTGTTGTGGGTCGGCGCTTTGTTAGCTGCGTTGCTGTCTTTGGATCACCTGCTGCGCGATGATGCAGCCGACGGCACGCTTGAGCAGCTGGTCGCGGCCAGCGAGTCGCTGCTGTCGCTGGTACTGGCCAAGGTTGCGGCGCACTGGTTGCTGACAGGCCTGCCGCTGGCCCTTCTGGCACCGCTGCTGGGCGCGGGCCTCGGCGTCCCGGTTACCGCCATGCCCGGCGTGATCCTGGCGCTGGTGCTTGGCACCGTTTGTCTTAGTCTGTTAGGCGCGGCCGCCGCGGCGCTGACCCTGGGTGCGCGCCGTGGCGGGATTCTGTTGACGCTGCTAACATTGCCACTCGCTGTCCCGGTGGTGATCTTCGGTGCGCGCGCCACCAAGCTCGTGATCGAAGGCGCCAACGCGGCAGGCGCGTTCTATTTGTTAGCGGCGGTCACGGTTCTGGCACTGACACTGGCGCCGCTGGCGACGGCGGCCGTTTTGCGCATTGCTGTGGAGTAACGCATGGTTTTCACGTGGTTTCATCGGCTCGGTTCGCCGCCACATATATACCGTCTCAGTGAGCGACTCTCGCCGTGGCTCACATGGAGCACGGCGCTGCTGATAGCTGCCGGTCTCTACGGCGGTCTCGTGTCGTCGCCGCCGGATTACCAGCAGGGCGACGGGTTTCGCATCATCTATGTGCACGCGCCATCCGCTTGGCTGTCCTTGATGATTTATTCCTGCATGGCGACCGCAGCTGCGGTCGGTCTGATCTGGCGCATGAAAGTGGCGCATGCGGTGGCGGCGAGCTGCGCCGGCGTCGGTGCGGCATTTACTGCGGTGTCGCTGATAACCGGCATGCTGTGGGGCAAGCCCATGTGGGGCGCATATTGGGTCTGGGATCCGCGACTCACCGCACAGTTGATACTGCTGTTCCTGTTTTTCGGTTACATGGCGCTGCGGGCCTCGTATGATGACGCCTCGCGCGCAGATCGCCTGAGCGCCTGGCTTGCGGTGATTGGCATCGTCAACGTGCCGATCGTGAAATTTTCCGTTGAGTGGTGGAACTCTTTGCATCAAGCGCCGTCGGTGATGAAGCTGGCTCGCGCATCAATGCCCGCGTCCATGCTGGTGCCTTTATTATTGATGTTCGCAGGTTTTACCGTGTTTTTTCTGGCGTTCCTGAGCGTGCGTTTGCGCGCGGAAATACTGCGGCGCGAAAAGCACTCCGCCTGGGTGCGGGAGATGGTTGCCAATGCCTGATTCAATATCCGCTTTTTTCGCCATGGGGGGCTATGCACAATTCGTGTGGCCGTCTTATGTGGTTGCACTTGGCGCGATTGCGCTTACTACGTGGTCCGCGCTGCGCGTGCTGCGCGCCGCGTTGTCTGAGGCCCGCCGTGCAGCTGTCGACGGATCGGAGGACGCATGACGCCGCGGCGGCGACGACTGGTCCTGGTGTTAGGTGTGCTTGCGGGCGTCGCGGTTGCGGGCGGGCTCGCACTGGTGGCGTTGCGCGAAAACGTCATGTTCTTTTTTGCCCCCGCAGACATTGTGGCTGGCAAAGCCCCGGTCGCGCAGCGCTTTCGCCTCGGTGGCATGGTCAAGCCCGGCAGTGTGCAGCGCAAGCCAGGCTCGCTGGACATCGATTTCATCGTGACCGATTTCAAGCACGACGTGCCGCTGCACTACTCGGGTGTGCTGCCGGACCTGTTTCGCGAGAATCAGGGCGTGGTTGCGCACGGTGTGCTGAATTCACAAGGGCAATTCGTCGCGGATGAAATTCTCGCCAAGCATGACGAGAACTACATGCCACCTGAAGTGGCCGCCGCGATCAAGAAAGAGCACAAAGGCATCATGCCGGTGCAGCCGAAGGGGGCAACATGATTCCGGAGCTTGGCACTTTCGCGCTGGTGCTGGCCCTGCTACTGGCCCTGGCGCAGGCTTTTTTCGGTATTGCCGGCCCCGCCCTTGGCAAGGATCGCTGGAGCGCCGTAGCCAGGCCGGCAGCGTTAGGCCAGACCGCGCTGTCGTTGCTGGCACTGCTGGCGCTGGCCGACGCCTTCGTGCAGCACGACTTTTCGGTGCGCTACGTCGCGGAAAACTCCAACAGCGCGTTGCCGCTGATATATCGCATTGCCGCGGTCTGGGGTGCTCATGAAGGCTCGATGTTGTTGTGGACCTGCATCCTGGGCTTCTGGACGGTGGCCGTGGCGCTCAAGTCGCGCGGCCTGCCGCCGACCTTTGCGGCCCGTGTGCTCGGGGTGTTAGGTCTTGTTGCGGCAGGATTTCTGCTGTTTTTGTTAGCGACGTCGAATCCATTCGAGCGACTGTCACCAGCCGCGCCGGATGGTCGCGATCTAAATCCGCTGTTGCAGGATCCAGCGCTGGCGGCGCACCCGCCGATGCTGTATCTCGGCTACGTCGGATTTAGCGTTGCGTTCGCCTTTGCCTGCGCAGCGATGCTCGAAGGCAAGCTGGATCAGGCCTGGGCGCGCTGGACGCGGCCGTGGACGACTGCGGCCTGGGCCTTCCTGTCCATAGGTATCGCACTCGGATCGTGGTGGGCCTACTACGAATTGGGCTGGGGCGGCTACTGGTTCTGGGATCCGGTCGAGAATGCCTCGTTCATGCCCTGGCTCATGGGGACGGCGCTGATCCATTCGCTGGCGGTTACCGACAAACGCGGCTTGTTCAAGAGCTGGACGCTGCTGCTTGCAATTCTGACCTTCAGCCTCAGTTTGTTAGGTACGTTCCTGGTTCGCTCGGGCGTGCTGGTGTCGGTGCATTCATTTGCAGCCGACCCGACCCGCGGCATCTTCATTCTGATCTTCCTGATCATCACCATCGGCGGTGCGCTGACGCTGTATGCGTGGCGCGCGCCGCTGCTGAAGTCGACTGCGGGCTTCGAGCTGACCGCGCGTGAAGCGTTCCTGCTGTTCAATAACATCCTGCTGGTCGTTGCCTGCACCTCCGTATTCGCGGGGACGCTCGCGCCACTGATTTCTGACGCCGCCGGTCTCGGCACGGTGTCAGTCGGTGCGCAGTATTTCAATCCGGTGTTCATGTTGCCGGTGGTCCCGCTGCTGGCGTTGGTTGCGGTGGGCATGCACGCCGGCTGGAAAAAAGGCCGGCTGTCTGAAAAGCGCCGGACTTTGCTGGCTACCGCGGCGCTCGCGGCCGCCTTTGCGCTGGCCATTGTGTTAGGTGTCGAGGGCGGTATCCCCTGGTTGACACCGGTGGCGATTGCGCTCGGCGCGTGGATCATCCTGTCCTCGCTGGTCGAGCCACTGATGCGGCTGCGCCGCGGTCTCAGCCTGTCGCGTTCGGTGCTGGGCATGTCGCTTGCGCATGTTGGCCTTGGGGTATTCGTGCTGGCAGTCGCCGCGGTCGAAACTTATACGGTGGAACGAGACGTGGCCCTGCGTGTCGGTGAGACCGCGACGGTAGGGTCGTTCGAATACCGGCTGGAATCGATGGGCCCGATGGAGGGCCCCAATTACGATGGCGTACGCGGCATCGTTGTTGTCAGCCGCGACGGCCGGGAATTGGCGCGACTCCATCCGGAAAAGCGCCAGTACTGGGTGCAACGGTCGGTCATGACGGAGGCCGGCATTGAGAATGACATTACGCGCAACATTTTTGCCGCCATCGGAGATGACCTGGGCGAGGGCAAATGGAGCATTCGTGCGCAGGTCAGGCCGTTTATCAGCTATGTGTGGCTGGCGGCGTTCCTGATGGCAATCGGTGGTGGCCTCGCTGCCAGCGACCGCCGTTATCAGCGGCGCGAAGCCGCGGCGTCCACCCGGCCTGGGGTGTTGGCGCCGTCATGAACCGTTTTTTGCTGCCGCTTGGGTTATTCGCAGCGCTGGTGCTTGTGCTCGCGATCGGCGTCCGGCGCGCGCCGGAAAAATCCGTGATCCAGTCTGTTTTGTTAGGCAAGTCGGCGCCGGATTTCGTGGCGCCGGTGCTTGGCAGTCCGGACGGCGCGCGCTTCGAAGCAAACTCCTTGCGCGGTCGCTGGTACCTGCTCAATGTCTGGGGCACCTGGTGCGCCGAATGTCGCAACGAGCACGCGACTCTGTTGCAGATCAAGGCCACTGGCAAGGCACCGATTGTCGGCCTCGACTGGAAGGATCAGCCGCAGGATGCTCTGTCGTGGTTGCGGCAGTTGGGCAACCCTTACGAAATCGTGGCGGAGGACCGCGACGGGCGGATAGCCATCAACTACGGCGTTTACGGCGCGCCGGAAACGTTCCTGGTCGATCCGCAGGGTATCATCGCCTACAAGCACGTCGGCGCCATGACAGATGAGATCTGGGCGCAAAAATTTCTGGCCCGCATCGAGCCCACGGGAGCACGGCCATCACCTTGAGTAACTTGCGGTCATTGCTGCTGATTCTGTTAGCCCTGGGATCAGCTGTCGTTGGTGCGGTGGATCCGGAGGAAATGGCCGACCCCGCGTTGCAGGCGCGCTATCGAGCGCTGACTCACGAGCTGCGTTGCATGCAGTGTCAGAACCAGTCGATCGCCGACTCGCCGGTCGGCCTCGCCGGCGACTTGCGGCGCGAGGTGCGCGAGCTGCTGCAGCAAGGCAAGACCGACGATGAGATTCGCGGCTGGATGCGCGAGCGCTATGGCGCTTTCATCCTGTTTCGACCCGAGTTCAGCCCGCGCAATGCGTGGTTGTGGCTGTTGCCGGGTGTCCTGTTGCTGGGCGGCGGACTGATCGGTTGGCGGATCCTGCGGCAACGGCAAGCGCTCGAGCCGCTCGATAGCGACACTCCGGAGGATTCGACTTGAGTTCGGGGTTTGTGTCGCTGGCAGTCCTGATGTTGTTGGTGGCGGTGGCCTTGGTGGTCTGGCCACTATGGCGTAAGGGATCGTCGCCGCGGTCAACGGTAGCGGCGTTGGCACTCGCCGGAGCAATACCGCTGGCGGCCGTGCTGTTGTACAAGGTGTGGAGCAATCACGACTGGGCGGAACCCGCGGTCGCCGACAGTCCGGCTGCCATGGTGGCGCGCCTGGCGCGCCGCCTTGAGCGCGAGCCGGACGACAAGCCGGGCTGGCTGCAGCTCGGCCAATCCTATCTGGTGTTAGGGCAGTTTCCGATGGCCGCGAGGGCCTACGAGCGCGCCGATCGGCTGGCGGCCGGCACGGATGCAACTGCGGTGTTAGGTTGGGCCGAGGCCCTGTTTCGCAGTGATGAAAAGGAAATTGAAGGGCGGGCGGGACGCCTGTTTGAACGAGCTCTGGCGCTGGATCCGCTCTCCGGCAAGGCGCAGTTATTTGCCGCGATTGCCGCACAACGACGCGGCGAACTGCCATTGGCGCGCGAGCGATTCATCCGGGTCATGGAATCCGGGCCGCCGGCGGATTTGCGCAGCGCCATCGAAGCGCAAATCACGCAATTGGACGGTCTGATCGCGGGCGGGCCGCTGACCGCGCGCGAGGCAGCTGCACCGGAATCGACCCATGCCAGCTCGGCGGCGCAAGTGCGCGTTACTGTCCGGCTGGGTGCCGGACTGAAGAGCGCCGATTTCGAGTCGGCGCCACTCTTTGTCCTGGCCCGTCGTCCCGGTGAGCCGGGGCCGCCGTTGGCGGTCAAGCGATTGCCAGCGCGTTTTCCTCAGGACGTCGAATTGACCACGGCCGATGCGATGCTGCCGGGCCGGGAACTGGTCGCGGGCGATACCGTCGAGGTCGTGGCGAGACTCTCCCGCAGCGGTGCGCCTACCGCGTCAGCAGGGGACCCATTTGGCATGATTAGGTACGCTGTCGGCAAGGATGCGCGCGTTGGCATCACCATCGATCAAATAGCGCCGGCTCGTTAGGGCAGGCTCGCATGAAAATGCAATTCCGCCACAGTCCTTCGCTTTGGTCGCTCTATCCTCGAGCCATTGCCGCGCGCAAACCGGCACTGGTGCGCGAGGGCGCGGCGGTGCCACGAATCGAAGCCGAACTTCAGGCGGTGCGCATCGATGCCTCCCATCTGCGGGCCTATCGTGAGTGCTGTGGCGCGGCGGATACCGTTATGCTGCCCATTGCCTATCCGCACGTTCTCGCGAGCGGTCTGCATCTCGCGGTGCTGTCAAATGCTGCATTTCCGGTCAAGTTGTTAGGTTTGGTGCATGTGCGCAATGTGATTCGCCAGCATCGTGCGTTGAGCGCGGATGAGGGCGGGGCATTGCTGGTTGGGATCGACGGGCCCGTTGAGACCGATCGTGGCCAGGAATTCACGATGCGCACGGAATGGCGCGCCGCGAACGGTGAATTGACCTGGGATGAAGACTGCGTTTTCCTTGCGCGGCGCAAGCGACGCGCAGCGGCTGGCAGCCGCAGCGCGGATAGCGAATCGCGCGCAGAGACTGAGGCGCGGCCGACCGGCGTGCGGACCACAAGCTTTCATGCGCCGGTTGGGTTGGGCCGCAGTTATGGCGTGCTGGGTGGCGACCTGAATCCGATTCACCTCACGGATCTGAGCGCCAGGATTTTCGGCTTCAAGTCGGCAATTGCGCACGGCATGTGGTCGCTGGCGCGTTGCGCCTCGGATCTTGACGCGAACGCATTGCAGAATCCCTGCGAACTGACGGTCAGTTTCAAGTTGCCGGTGTTTCTGCCCGCCTGGCTGCTTTTCGAGCAGTGGCCGCAGCCAGATGCCACCGGGTTTTGTCTGCGCGACAACGAAGGGGAAAAACCGCACCTGACCGGCACCCTGCGGCCGCTGCGATGACTGAGAGCAATGCGGCGCAGCGCGGCCGCTTCGAGATCCAGGCCTCTGAATGGCGCCCACTGCTGGCTTCCGCCGCCGCCTACTTTTTTCTGTTAGGTGGCTACTACATGCTGCGCAGTCTGCGCGAAGCCTATGCGTTGCAGGTCGGGCGCGACAATATCGATGTGCTTTTTTACCTGACGTTCCTGATAATGTTGCCGGTGTTGCCGGCATACTGGTGGCTGGTGGCGAGGGTCACGCGCAGCCGCCTTTACGCAGGAGTCATCGCGGGAATCACTGGCTTGTTCCTGCTGTTAGGTCTGGCGTTGCGGGCTGCGCCCGATTCGAAAATACTTGCCGGCTGCTTCTTTGTTGCCGTGACATCGATGAATCTTTTCATGGTGACGGTGTTCTGGAGCATCATGGTCGATATGTGGCGCAGCGGCGCGGCCAAACGCCTGTTCGGCGTCATCGCCGCTGGCGGCAGTGTCGGCGCCATCGTTGGCCCGTCCTTCAATGCGCTGTTTGTTGAAACCGTTGGCACCTCAAATGTCATCTTCGTGGCCTGTGGCATGCTGCTCGCAGCGGTTATTTGCGGGCATTTTGCCCAGCAATGGGCCGGCGCGACCGAGTCGGCAGCGGCACGACCGGACACCATCGTAGGCGGCCGCGTCATCGATGATCTGAAGCGACTCGAACATTCTCCATATCTGTTGGCGATCGGCGGGTTGATTGTGGCTGGCCAGATATTGGGCGCGTTCATGTACCAGGAGCAGGCCCGTTACGTTGCGGAACATTATGTCTCGATAGAATCGCGTGCCGGCCTGTTCGCACAAATCGATCTGGCGGTTAATCTGTTAGCTTTGTTTGTGCAGGTTGTCGTCGTTGGCTGGCTGGTCGCGCGCGGCGGCGTGCGCTGGAGCCTGTCCGCGGTGCCACTGGTTCTGATTGCGTCGCTGGTGACTCTGGCGCTGTTTCCGGTCGGGTCGGTGCTGCTGGTGACACAGGTCGTGCGACGCGCCGCGGACTATGGCCTCTTCAAGCCAACCCGCGAAATGCTTTTCACAGTCCTGAATCCGGAATCCAAGTTCAAGAGCAAGAGTTTGCTGGATACGCTGCTGCAGCGTGGCGGCGACAGTCTCGGACAGGGACTGTATGGATTCGTCGCCGCGTTTGGTCTCGCCATCAATGCTTGGATCTGCACGGTATTTTCAGTTCTGATGTTAGGCGTCGCGCTGTGGGTGGGCTCGCAGTTTAGCCGCTCGGAAACGGCAGACCGATCCGGTCAGTCGCCGTGAAGCCTGCGCGGAGCGCCGATATCCTGCATCTTGCGGGACCCTTGCTCGCAACCAACGCCATCCAGGCCGTCCTGAACGTTACCGATACCTGGTTCCTCGGCCGTCTTGCGACCGACGCGGTCGCCGCGATGTCGGCGATTTACTGGATTATCTCGTGCATCACCATGTTGCTCGCGGGCGTTGCCTTGATGGTGCAGTCCTATGTCAGCCAGGCAGTCGGTGCGCGGCGCTATCGTGCGGCCAGTGCCGCGGCCTGGACCGGCCTGTGGGCGTCGTTCGGGATATTGCCGATCGCATGGCTCGCGGCTGCGCTGGGACCCTGGATGATGTATCGACTGGGTCTGGAGCCGGCGATCGCGGGCGCCGCCCTGGCGTTCTGGCAACCTCGCTTGCTGGGGCTGCCGTTAGGCATGGCGAGCTGGGCGCTGATGAGCTATTTCAACGGTAGCGGCGATACGCGTAAGACGCTGCTGATCGCGTTGGCGGCGGTGATCGTCAACGTGCCATTCAATCAATGGTTCATATTTGATCTGGGTTGGGGCATGGCGGGCTCAGCCTGGGCAACGAACCTGGCGCAGGCGGTGTCATTGCTTGTCGGGCTGTTTTTCTTTCTGCAGAGTGAGCAGCGAGGTAAATTCGCTTCACACCTGACCTGGAGATTCAAACGCGCCAGGACATGGCGCATGTTCAAGTCCGGGATGCCGGTGGGCATCATGTATGGCGCCGACCTGGTAGGTGTCGCGTTGTTCCAGATCATGGTGGCGCAGGCCAGTGTACCGGGCGCGGCTGCCACGCAGGTGGTGATGTCGTTGACGTCGTTGGCCTACCAGCCGACGCTGGGTCTGGCATCCGCAGGCTCGATCCTCGTGGGGCAGGCGATTGGCGCACGCGACCCGGATTACGCGCGGCGTATCGGCAATCGCACGATCCAGCTGTGTGTTCTCTGGATGATTATTGTTGCCACGATTTTGGTAACGAGTTCCAGCTGGGTGATGCCGTTCTTCCTGGGCGCGGCCGACGCCGGATCACGCGCGGCGCTCAAGATCGCGCTGACCGTAATATGGATCGCCGCGACCTACCAGGCTTTCGATGGACTTTATTTTGGTTGCGCATTTGTGCTGCGTGCCGCCGGTGACACCCGTGTCCCGGCACTGACCGCGCTGCTGCTGTCGTGGCTGCTGTTCGTGCCACTCGCGCATTCGCTGGTTTTTACGGAGCAGCAGGCCTGGGCCGCCTCGCTGCCGCACGCCGGCATGGGGGCAGCCGGTGGCTGGCTGGCGCTGGCAGCCTATGCAGTCTTGTTAGGTAGCAGCATGTTGTTGCGCTGGCGACTCGGCCCCTGGGGCCAAATCCGGCTCAATTAGTAACCTTGGGGGTCGACGTTAGCGGTGCGGCGTGTGCGGTTGCCAGCCTAACAAATAATAAATGGCGACAAAGCCAACCACGTAGGCAAGCGCCACATGCCAGCCGCCGCGCACCCAGGCGCCTACCGATTTTGCCTCTGGGAAGCGGTTGGACACCGCGACACCGGCCGACGAGCCAAACCAGATCATGGAGCCGCCAAAGCCGACCGCGTACGCCAGGAATCCCCAGTCGTAGCCACCCGCATCGAGAGCCAGCTTGGTCAACGGAATGTTGTCGAACACGGCTGACAGGAAGCCAAGGCCGAAGGTCGTTGCGGGCGACGCAGCCGGCAGCTTTTCGACCGGCATCAGCGAGGCACACAGCACCAGCGCTAACAGAAAGAGACTGCCGGTGACGGCGCCCGGCAGCACGTCCCACGTGGGTTTGCGCCAGCCGGCGGTTGACAGCAACACCAGCCAGACGGCGATACCCAGAAACGGCAGGCTCTCGCCGATGGCGTCCGGCAGCCGATTGACGGCGACGTTAGCCGCGATGGCCGCCAGGAGCATCATCGCGACGATGGCAATCCGCGCCCAATCGACCCGATGCGCGTCGATGCCTTCCTTGACGATCGGCGAGTAGCGGTGCTGCTGCAGCGCTGCCGGAATCGCGAATACGAAAAACGCTGCGCCGGCGGCTGCATAGGCGTGCAGTACGTCGATGGCCGCCACGCCATCGATCCACATCATGGTCGTCGTGGTATCACCCAGCACGCTGCCGGCGCCGCCGGCATTCGATGCGGCGACAATGGCGGCCAGGTAACCAATGTGCACGCGGTTGCGGAACACGCCGGCCGCCATCGTCGCACCGATCAGCGCAGCCGCGATGTTGTCGAGGAAGGCGGAGAGCACGAAGATGATCGCGAGCAAGGCGACACCGCCATGCCAGTCATCCGGCAGATAACTGGGCAGCACCTTCGGTACCTTCGACAGTTCAAAATGGTCGGCGAGCAAGGCAAAACCGACCAGCAGGCCGAACAGGTTTGCAAGGATTACCCACTCGTGCTGCAGGTGAGCTAACAGGCCGCCGATGCCGGGAACACCCGCAAAATCCGTGGCCACGAGCTTGTAAGCCGTGATGACGATCAGGCCGCAAACGGCGATGGCCAGCACCTGCCGGTGGAACAGCGCAACGCCGACCAGCGTGGCGCCAAACAGCAGGAACTCGACCGGCGGCATCAGTGGGTCTTCAACCAGTCGAACAGCGTGTTAGCAAAGCGGATTTTCTGTTCCTTGCCGGCGACCACGTGGGCAACGTCTTCCCAGAGAATTCCCCTGGCGCCCGGGATGCCTTTCTCGATCGGCAGGGTGGTGCGCGGGCTGGTGACGGTATCGAGCCCCGCGTGGATGATCAGGCTGGGGCAACGGATCCGCGCCAGCCGGTCGGTGGAATCGAAACCCACGCAGGCATCGATCAGGCGCTCATGGGCAGTCAACCGGCCATTCAGTTCCTTCCAGCCGCCTTTCTCGCCCAACAATTTGCTTTTGTTTTCGTTGTAGTACTCCGGCGTGAACGACAAGAGTGTGACGGCTTTCTGGAACGCGATGAAACCGCAGTCGCGATGGATCCAGCGGAACATCTCCAGCTGATCGCGCAGAAAATCATCCATGCCGCACCAGGCCCCCATGTTCAGCATGCTGCGCGCCAGATCCGGCCGCTGAATCGCGATTTCCTGGCACACGCAGGCGCCCATGCCCACCAGGCCCATGAGATGCACGTTTCTGAGCCCGAGATGATCCAGCAGGCCGATTGCATCGCCGGCGTGCAATTTCATGTTGGACGGCAGGCTCAGGTTGTCATCCGAATCACAAATGCCGCGGTAGTCAAAACAGATGACCTGGTAACGGTCGGTCAGGCCGCGCGCGAGGTGATGATGGTTGTCATGGCAGAACGTGCCCCAGCCGCCCATGCAGAGGATCGGATCACCCTGGCCCAGCACCTCGTAATACATGTTGTGATCATTGATTCTTGCCATAGCCATCGTCAGGACCCCCGGGGCGGCCGCGCCCATACCGTGATTGCCGAAGCGATTGGATTGTAGCCGATCAAGCACTTCCGGTAGGGTGTCGCCCATGGATAGCTATGTGTTCGTGAAGCTGGCGCATCTGCTGTTGTTTGCCTATTGGCTGGGCGGCGACATCGGCGTTTTTTACTCGGCGACGTTCTTGCGCAAGCGCGAGCTCGGCATCGAGGCGCGACAAACAGCGCTGCGCATTCTGGCCTGGATCGACATGATTCCGCGCTACTGCCTGGTCTTGATGCTGCCGGTTGGCTACATGCTCGCGGACCAAGTCGGCGCCGTGAATCTGCGGCCGGGCTGGATCGCGATCACCTGGCTGGTGGCACTCAGCTGGCTGTCGCTGGTCGTGTCGGTGCACCGTTTCCAGGGCACTTTGTTAGGCGAGCGGCTGCGCAAGGTGGATCTTGTCTGGCGTTTCTTCCTGGTGCCGGGCCTGATCTGGGATGCCGTCCAGGGTTTTCGTGGCACCGGGCACCTGCTGACCCCGTGGCTCAGCGGCAAAGTCCTGGCCTATTCGCTGTGTATCGTCTGCGGCATCGGCATCCGGGTTTTCGGCAGGCCCATGGTGCCGGCGTTGCGGCAGATTTTCACGACGGGCTCAACTCCCGAACTTGAGGACCTGGTTGTCAGGACGCAGGCAAAAACACGCCCGATGGTGCTGACTATCTGGGCCTTGTTAGTCACGGCCGCGTTCCTCGGCATCGCCAAGCCGGGCTAGGGCACGCGCATTCCGGCCTGTACGGCGGGCCGCGCGCCAACCAGCGCCGCCCAGCGGCCGATGTTCGGGTGCCGCTCGAAGTTCCCCGGGAAGCGCTGCATGGAGATCGCCGCCACCGGAAACGCGATGATGTCGGCGATCGTGTATTCCGGCCCGGCCAGATATTCCGTGCGGCCCAGCGCCAGGTCCATCGGACCTAACAGTCGGGTCACGAGCTTGTCGTAGAATGCGATGGCGGCCGGAATTTTCTCGGGCATCAGCGTGTTGAACACGAACTGCCCGGTGAATGCGGGGGCGATGTCGCTGGAGACGATGCCCAGCCATTCGAATGCGCGCGCCCGGCCCGGTTGTGTCGCAGGCAGAAAACGCTGCGACTTTTCCGCGAGGTAGACCAGAATCGCCATCGTCCCGTAGAGGCTCAGGGGTTCGAGCTGTGCCGGGTCCTTGTCGACAATCATTGGCAGGCGGCCGACCGGATTGCGGCTCAGGTAGCCCGGCGCGAGGTGCTCACCCTTCTGCAGGTTGTACGGCACGACCTCGTAAGGAGAGTGCAGTTCCTCCAACATGATCGAGACCTTGTAGCCGTTTGCGGTTGGTACGGTATGCAGTTCAATCACGGGCCTGGCTCCTGCGCTAAAGTGTCGGCCGCGGATCATGCGGCAGGACAGGGCTATGGTACAAATTGAACGCGGCTTCGTTGCCATTCGGGACGGCCAGGCGCATTACCGGCGCACGGGTCCGCGTCAGGACGGCCGGATCATCTGGATGGTGCATGCGTCCCCCGCATCCTCGCTCAACCTGGTGCCGCTGATGCGGGCGCTTGGCGATCATCGCAGTTGCGTCGCACCCGACACGTTAGGCAACGGTGATTCCGCGCCGCCATCGGTGCCGGCGCCGGATATCGCCTGGTACGCCGAGTCGTCACTACGGGTCATGGACGCGATGGGCATATCACATGCGGACCTCTATGGCAGCCATACCGGCGCGCATATCGTCATGGAAATGGCGCTACAGCAGCCGCACCGGTTCGGACGGATGGTGCTGGATGGTATTGGCATGTTCACGCCCGACGAAAAAGCGGACATGCTCGCGAACTATGCGCCAGCCGTGGAACCGGATTTTTTCGGCAGCCAGCTGCACTGGGCCTGGCATTTCGTCCGCGATCAGGGCTGGTTTTTCCCATATTTCAGGCGTGACACGGCGCACTTGCGTGGCATCGACCCGCCGTCCACCCAGGCGCTGCATGACGTGACCGTAGAAGTCCTGAAATCGATCCGGACCTATCACCTCGCATACCGTGCGGCCTTTGCCCACGCCGATCGCGAGCGACTGCCGCTGGTGCGGATACCGACGCTGATCATGGCTGACGACACCGATCCGTTGCGGGTCGGTGTCAGCGAGGCGTCACGGTTACTGCCGGGCTGCCGTTCGGCGATCGTCAACGACAGCGCCAGCGCGCGTGGTCAGGCTGACAAGATTGCCATGTTGCTGGAATTCCTGTCGAGTGGCGAATTGCCACTGGGCTAATATTTGTTAGGTCGCAGCACTTCGACGTCGGCGAAAAACATCGTCAGCCCGAAATTGCGGAAGTCGCCCGCACTTGCAGTAATTTTTCAATCAAGAGGCCGGTTCATGAAAAATCCAGCACCTGTTGCTACGCCCCTTAAACGTACCGCGATCTTTGTGCGCAACCTCAGGCGTTCGCTGGATTTCTATAAGGGTGTTCTTGGCATGAATATCTGGGTGCAAGGCCAGGCGGGCGGCGAATTGCCTGCGATTTTCAAGCTGCTGGGCGTGCGGCCCGGACGGCTGCGCTGGGTGATCCTGCAGTCCGAGGATGTCGCCTGGGGCATGGTGGGGCTGTTCGAGTTATCCAGGACCCGGCAGGGAAGCAGCCGCTTGTCGCGGCCGGCGCGCGCCAACGCAGGCGAGGCCTGCCTTGTGTTCCACACCCCCGACATCGACAAAGTGCACCGGGGAGCGCGGCGCCTCAGGCTGAAGGTCCTGTGTGCGCCAACGACCCTGGCGTTAGCTCAGCACGGTGTCGAGTCACGCGAAATGACCCTGCGCGACCCTAACGGCGTCATGGTCAATTTCATCCAGAATATGAAGGGCGGTTCGATCGGATTGTCGAACCGTTTCCCCGGAATCAAGGGAGCGGTCAGGAAGCGCCGGGCCGCTTAGAAACTCCGAACTACTTGGGCACTCCGAACCGGGGCAACGGTGCGAGATCGATCGGAATGATCGTCGCCTTGAGTTCGGTAAAGAAGTCGAGGCTGGAGTAGGGGCCGTCGCGCCCGATACCGGATTCCTTGTAGCCGCCGAACGGCGCGCGCAATTCGCGCATCAGCGGCGTGTTGATCCACACAGTGCCGGCGCGGATTTCGCGCGAGCAGCGCATCGCCGTTGTCAGGTCGTCGGACCATACATAGCTAACGAGACCGAAATTGGAGCGATTCGCGATCGCAATCGCCTCGTCCAGCGTGTCGAATTCGAGGAAGGTCGCGAATGGTCCGAAAATCTCCTCCTGGCAAACCCGCGCATTGTTGTTGGAAGCCAGTACCGCCGTTGGTTCCATGAAAAAGCCGCGTGCAAAGCCAGGTGCACGGCGCCCGCCCGTCAGCAGCTTGCCGCCGTCGGCTTTGGCGACATCGACATACGACAACACGCGATCCAGGTGCGCCTTGAACGCCAGCGGTCCGACTTCGGTGCTGGGATCAAGGGGATCACCAATCCGGATCTTGCGCGCTCGTTCGACAAATTTTTCGATGAACTGGCCCGCCATGCTGCGCTGGACCAGGATGCGCGAGCCGGCGAGGCATTGTTGTCCGTTATTGCCGAAAATGCTCGCCAGCGCACCATCGAGCGCGCGATCCAGGTTTGCCGTTTCGAGGATGATGTTGGCCGACTTGCCGCCGAGCTCGAGTGCAATGGGCTTGAGATTGCGTCCGGCCGTTGCCGCGATCGCGCGGCCGGTGACCGTACCGCCGGTGAAACCAATCATGTCAATGCCCGGGTGGCTGACAAGTGCATTGCCGGTGACAGCGCCGCGCCCATTGACCAGGTTGACCACGCCCGGCGGCAGTCCCGCTTCATGGAAAATCTCGACCATGCGACGCATCGACAGCGGCGTGTATTCGGACGGTTTAAGGACGCAGGTATTGCCCCAGGGGATGCAGGTGGCGACGCGCATGGAGGCGAGGGCCAGCGGCGCGTTCCAGGGCGCGATGCATCCAGCCACGCCTTTTGGCTCGCGGGTGACGTAGGTAAGGTAACCCTTGGTCTGCGTGTAGGTTTCGCCATGAACCGTACTGGCGACTTCGGCGAAAAACTCGAAGTTCCGCGCCATGCGCGAGACCTGCATGTGCACGCTGGCGGTTGGCAGGCCGACATTCAAGGACTCGAGATACATGAGTTCGTCGGCGTTCTTGCGCAGGTGATCGCGAATCGAATAGAGAATGTCCTTGCGATCGTTGATGTCCATGCGCGGCCAGGGGCCCTGATCGAACGCGCGGCGCGCCGACAGCACCGCGGCATCGACCTCTGAGGCGTCGGCTTCACGAAGCTTTGTTAGTGGTTCTTCCGTGGTCGGATTGAGTACTACAAAGTCTTCGCCACCCGATTTAGGGGCTACGGCTTTTCCGTCGATAATGCTGGTGACATGCGGATTGACCGCGAAGCCGCGGCTCTGGGTAACAGCGTCCATGCAATGGGTTCCGGTTATTTCCAGGCGGTCGCGACAAACCAGGGCAGGGAGCCTTCCTTCCTGGGCAGGCTGCCGACGTGAGTGTGATCGACAGGGATGCCGGCGCCTGCCATATCGTCCGCAAGATCCGCAGTGGCATAGACCTCCCAGTACGGCTCATTGTTGTTGAGCGTGTCCCACGAGAAATCGAATTGCTGGACCGGGTTCAGATCGGCAAAGCGCAGCGGCACATCCTGGTGCACCATGACGCCGCCCGGAGCTAACAGGCGCCATGATTCGCGCAACATCCCGCGGCGCGTGGCGTCGGAGCTTTCATGCATCAGGTTGTGCGAGACAATCAGGTCGAAATGACCGTCCGGAAAGCGCATGGCGGCGCAATCCATCTGGTGAAAATGCACCGCTGCGCCGAGGGCTTCAGCGCGGGCATGGGCGTAGCGCAGCATGCCTGAGCCGACATCGATCGCATGAACTTCGGCGTCCGGGAAAGCCAGCGCATACGGCACACTGGCGGAACCTGCGCTGCAGCCCATGTCGAGGATGCGGCGCGGCTTGAGCTGCGGGAAGCGCTCGTGAATGTAGGCTTGGACCTGCCCGGCCTTGCTGTCGGTGCGGCTGATGCCATTGCCGAAGGCATAGATGTTGCCACCCATTTCGTACATCGCGCCGGCGCAAACGTCGCCACCGCCGAGGTCCATCAGGTAGCCACCGGTCTGCAGGTGGACATCGACGGCTGCCATGCCGCGCGGCGGTGTTAGATCGGGATCGAGTTCGAGCGTGCCGCCGCACCGGGGTTTGGCGGTCAGCGCAGCGGCGGTCTCAGCCAGGCGTTTGCGCTCGCGGAAGATGCTTTCGCCCACGGCCTGCCACATCTGCTCCTGCGCACTGCGCGCCAGCGACGACCAGCTGCGCCAGGCCGGGTGCCGGATCATCGCCTCGTGAATTTCGCTACGGGTCTCGGGGCGGTAGCCGGTGCGATGTTCGACTTCCGGCGCAACGACTTCGTTAAAGAGTCGTTGTTGGGAGGAGCGCAGGTTGCGGGTCAGCGACTGCTTGAATGCGACATTGAACTGCTGCCGCGAGGCCTCATCGTGCGTCACCTCGGCCAGAAGTGGGTGTTGAACGCTGCGTACCATAGTGGGCCTAGAATCGGTGACTGTAGCCGCTGGTGTCAAGCTTACAACCCTGGTATTTGTGTCGAACCAGTCATCATGCGAACATAACGACATGCCGATTCGGGACTTGCGCAGTTTTCTGGCCGATCATCGCGCCGCCGTTTGGGAGATTGACCAGCCCATCGGGCTGCGCCACACCCTGACTGCTTTGCAGCATGAACTCGACAACGCGGGACGCTTTCCTATTATCCTGGCCAAGCGGCCCCAGCCAGCCGATGGCAGCCCGCTCGGCATCGCGATCGTGACGAATCTGACGGCCAGCCGCGCGCTGACTGCCGCCGCGCTCGGGATCCCTGATCATCGCCAAACCGCGTCCTGGTTTGCCAATCGCTCGGCGAGCGGTATCGATCCGCTGGTCGTGAAAGCGGCTGACGCTCCCGTGCAGCAGATCGTCTGGGAGGGTGAGCAGGCGAGCCTGCAGAGACTACCAGTGCTGACCCAGCACCAGCTGGAGCCCGGGCCGTACCTGACGGCTGCGCACGCGAGCACTTATGACCCGGATACCGGCGTCGATAACACCGCCATCCAGCGCTGCTGGGTGTTAGGCGAGCGGCGCATGACCTGGTTTCCGTATCCCACCACGCACAACATGCGCAACCTGCGCAAGTTCTGGGCGCGCGGCGAACCCTGTCCGGTAGCGTTCTGGATCGGCCATCATCCGGCGGTCCTGTTAGGTAGCCAGTCAAAACTGAAGTACCCGGAAAGTCACTGGCGCGCCACGGGCGGCGTGTTAGGCGAGCCGCTGCGGCTTACTCCCTCACGCCTGCATGGCGGCAAGATCATGGTGCCGGCCGATGCCGAGATCGTCATCGAAGGCTTTGCACCGGTCGACAGTTTTCATGCTGATGGTCCCTTCGGCGAGTACACCGGTTACCTCGGCCCGCAGGTGCAGGCGCCGTTGTTCGAGGTCGGCTGTATCACGCTGCGGCGCGACGCGATTTACCACGACTACGGCTCCGGTCTCACCGACATGCTGGTGCCGGACAACATGGCGATGGAAGGCAAGCTCTACCAGATGGTGAAGGCCGTGGCGCCCTCGTTGATCAACGTGCATGTGCCGACCGAGGGCCGCCGGTTCCATGCCTATCTGCAGTTTCAGAATCCAGCCCGCGGTGAGGCGCGGGACGCGCTGGTTGCAGCCCTGGCCTATCGGCGCGTCAAGACCGTGGTTGCGGTCGATGAAGATGTGGACATTTTCGCGCCGCAGTCCGTGCTGTGGGCGATTGCCACCCGCGTGCAATGGTCCCGGGACAGCATGATCATCGACGGCCTGTCGGGCTCCAATCTGGATCCGTCGCTGTCCGAGGGAGCTAACACCGCTTCAAAGATGGGCATCGATGCGACCCTGCCACCGGCACCGCGCCCCGGTGCGCCGCGCGCGGTGCCGCCGGTGGCCACGGTTCCGCCCGACAGCATTCAGCGCGCACATGAATTGTTAGCGACTGCGAGGGGCGAGTCATGGCCCAAGGCATGAAAATCGCGTCGTCTGCCTGTTGCCCCCTGTGCCATACCAAACTTCCGCTGGCCTTAACGAGGCCACATTGCCTGCAAGGAGATAGCCATGAAGTTGTTGCCGTCAAGAGAGTTTCATACCGCACTGGAAGCGGCGCGCGCGCCCAAACATGGTGGCGGCCATCCGTTCAGTCGCGCCTGGGCGGCCGGTGAACTGAGTCGCGCCCAACTCGGCGACTGGGCGGTACAGCACTTTTATTATATCGATCCGATACCACAGCAATTCGCGCTGCTTTATTCACGGCTGCCGGATCTCGACGCACGCCAGCATCTGATGGAAAATCTGTTAGGCGAGGAAATGCCGCAGATGCCCGAGAAGCGTCATCCCGACCTGCTGCGGAAATTTGCGCGCGCCTGCGGCGTGTCCGATGATCGCATCATCCGCGCCGAGCAGAATGGCGAGGTGCTGCCGACCACGCGCGCCATGCGTGCCTGGATCTGGGAGCTGGCGGGCATCCGTCATATCGCCGAGAGCTGCGCCGGGATCATGGTGGCGTTGGAAGGCCAGTTGCCGACCTTGTATCCGAAATATGTCGAAGCGATGCGCAAGATGGGTTTTTCGGAAGATGACATGGAATTTTTCCATGTGCACATCGAAGGCGACAGCGAGCATGCGCATGTCGGCCTGGAGCTGACCGATCGATATGCAGTCTCGGCTGAAATGCAGGCCCGCGCGCTCGCGGCGGTGCAAGGTTCCGCCGAATTGCGCTACTCGATGCTGGATGGCATCTACCACCGCGTGGTGCAGAAGAACGCCGCCTGATGGCCGAAGTTGTACTCGTCACCGGTGCCGCCGGCGGCATCGGCAAGGCCACGGTCAGCATGCTGCGGGCGCGGGGCATGCGCGTTGCGGCTGCGGATCTGCGGCTCGCGGAGCTGCCGTGCACCGATCCCGGCTTCCTCAGTTGCACGCTGGACGTGGTCGATGAGGCCGCGGTCGCGCGTACGGTGGACCGTGTGCTGCGCGAATTTGGCCAACTTGATCACGTTGTGCATCTCGCGGGTCAGACGGGCGATGGACCGCTGACCGCCGTGAGCCGCAGCGCCTGGGACCGGCTGCTGGCGGTCAATCTCACCTCGGCATTCCTGTTGGCCAAGGCGGTGGCTGCGCCGCTGGCGACAGCGCGTGGCACGCTGACCCTGACTGCCTCCACCAATGCGATCAATGGTGGCAATGCGCTCTCGGGTCCCGCGTACGCCGTTGCCAAGGCGGGCATCATCAACCTGATGCGCTATCTCGCCCGGGAGTGGGCGCCGCAGGGCGTGCGGGTGAATGCGCTCGCGCCGGGTCCGATCGCAACGCCGATGGTCACCGGCAAGTTCACGGCGCAACAGCTGCAGACGATCACGGACAACGTGCTGCTGAAACGCCTGGGCAGGGCGGAAGAGGTCGCTGCTGCCGTGGGTTACCTTGTTAGCCACGATGCACAGTATGTGACCGGCACGGTGATGAACGTTTCCGGTGGCGTGGTGCTCGATTGAGAGCGCGTCGCGTGGCGCCGCCGGCGACCGAACGAATCGCGGCGGCATCCAAAATTCAGGCACCGCGTTACCACCAGGTTTACGTCCGGCTGCGCAGCTGGGTGCGCGACGGCAGTTACGCGCCGGGCTCGCAGATACCGACCGAGCCGGAATTGTGCAAATTGTTCGGTGTTTCGCGGATCACTATCCGCAAGGCCATTTCCGAGCTTGTCAGCGAAAGCTGGCTGGTCAGGCACCAGGGAAAGGGCACGTTTGTCAGTCTGGGTGCTGCGGAACCGGCCGCCACGCTTGACCTGAGCGAGGCGCGCCATCGGGTCGCCGACATCGCGGCTTCGACCCAGGTCCGTGACCTGGAGGTCGCCGAGGTCTTGCCGGATGAAGAAACCCAGGCAACGCTGGAGCTGGCGGCGGGCGAGCGAGTCCAGCGCGCCAGCCACGTGCGTGTGCATCGCGGCGCGCCGCTGGGTCTCATTACCACCTATGTGCCGCTCGACATCGCCAGCCGCATTGGCCGTCGCGACATGACACGTCAGCCTATGTTCGAGTTGCTAGGCCGTGCCGGCGTGCAGGTGGACTCGGCAGAGCAATGGATTGGCGCGACTCTGGCCGGTGTGGAAGCTGCCGGTGCGCTGGGTATCGATGTTGGCGCGCCGTTGTTGCGACTGACGCGCGTGGTCCGCGATGTGCGCGGCAAACCAGTCGAGCGTGTGGTCGCCCTGTACCGTGCCGATGCCTATCAATACCAGATGCGCCTGCGCGCAGCCCGGCGGCCCAAGTGAAGCAGTCCTGGTGGTCCCAGAAACGCTGGTGGATCGGCATCCTGTTGTTGTTAGTCACCGCGGTTGGCAGCATCGACCGGCAGGCCTTGTCGGTGACCGCGAAGGTACTGATGGATCAGTTTGGTCTGACCAAGACCCAATATGGCGCTCTGGGATTCGCCTTTCTGTTTGCCTACGCGATCGGACAATTGTTAGCCGGCGTGTTCGTCGACAAGCTCGGCACGCGGCGCTCGCTGTCGCTGGCGGTGATCTGGTGGAGCATTGCGGCGGTCACGCACGTGTTCGCGGCCAGCTTTGGCGGGTTCTTCCTGGCGCGCGCGTTCCTGGGGATTACCGAGGGCGCAAATCTGCCCGCCGCGATGAAAGCGATCGCGGAGTGGTTCCCGCGCGCCGAGCGCAGCATGGCGACCGGACTTGTCACCGCGGGTACCAGCCTGGGACTCATTCTGGCGCCGCCGGTCGCCGGCACGCTGGCCTACCAATTTGGCTGGCAGGCGGCGTTCATCGTGCCCGGCGTGGCCGGACTGATCTGGGTGTGGTTCTGGAATCGCAATTACTTCCTGCCCGAAGAACACCCGACGGTTTCGGATGAAGAGCGAGCGCTCGCCATGTCCGATCGCATCGCAGCCAGTGCGACGCCGTTAGGATTTGCGCAACGAGTCAGGCTGTGGAGGTATTACCTCAGATTCCGCGAGACCTGGGGCCTGGTGCTGGCGCGCTTCATTGGCGATGGTTGCTTCTACTTCTTTGCGATCTGGCTGCCGCTGTACCTGCAGACTGAACGCGGCATGTCGATACTGAAGACCGCCTTTATCGCGGCCATACCTTTTGTATTTGCCGACTTTGGGGCGCTGGGTGGTGGTTGGGCCGGCCAGAGACTCATCAAGAGCGGCTGGTCGGTGGATCGTTCGCGCAAGACCCTGATCTGGATCGGCTGCATAGGCTCGCTGGTGGCGTGGCCCGTGGCGATCGTCGATTCTGCGTGGTTGGCCGTTTTGTTAGCGTCGCTGGCGGTGTTTTTCATCCAGGTCAAGACGGCGTCGCTGTTTCCATTGGCTACGGATATTTTCCCGGCGCGCGATGTCGCGACGGTCTGGGGCATGTCCGGCGCTGCAGGGTCTTTTGGCGCGGCTTTGTTTCAACTCGGCATCGGCTCGCTGATCGACCGCCAGGGCTATGAAATCGCCTTTATTCTGGCCTCTTTGTTATGCATAGGCCAGGCGATGATGATCTCGCTGTTCATCCGCAAGGTCGAGCCACTGCGTTTCGAGGCGGCCGTGTGAGTCATCGAATCACTTTCGTCGCAATGTTAGTTTGCGCCTTGCTGCCGGCGATGCGTCTGGGTATTGCCACAGCCGCGAACACGCAGACTCTAGTTGACTGCGCCGATTGCAGCCCGGTGGTGGTCGTGCCGCCGGGTCTTTTTATGATGGGCTCGGACGATGGCGAAAAAAACCGCCCCGAAGGACCGATCCATGCAGTCCGATTCGCCAGGCCATTCGCGTTAGGTCAGTTCGAAGTCACGTTGGCGGAGTTCCGGCGGTTTGTGGTCGCCACCGGCCATGTTGTCAGCGCGGGCTGCCGCGTGCAGGCGCACGGGCTGTCTGCCGACACCGGGCGCGTCGAGTGGAGCACCGACAGGTCCGCGGGCTGGCTGGCGCCGGCATTCAGAGAGCCGCAGGCCGACGATTCACCGGTAGTCTGCGTAGGACGGATCGATGCGCTGGCATACGTCGCGTGGCTCGGGCAGGCTACTGGCAAGTCCTATCGCCTGCCGTCGGAGTCCGAATGGGAATACGCAGCGGCAGCCGGTACACGCGGCGCCTACAGCTGGGGCAACAACCAGGATCTGGCCTGTGAGTACGGCAATCTCTACGATCGTGCGGGCCACAAGACCAACGATTTTGGCTGGGGTTATGTAGATTGCGATGACGGTTTCGCGGAGCTTGCCCCGGTCGGGAAATTCAGGCCTAACAACTTCGGTTTGCACGACATGATCGGCAACGTCTGGGAGTGGACCGCCGACTGTTATCGCGCGACTTACGACACCTCGCCGACCGACGGCAGGCCGGAACCCGCCGCGTCCGACTGCGACAACTGGTCGGTACGCGGCGGTGGCTGGATGACGCGGCCGAGCCGCCAGCGCCTGAGTTTTCGCGGGCGGGATCCTAACGATGCGCATTACAGTTATTTCGGCTTCCGGGTCGCGCGCGACCTGTCGGCGTCTGAAATCAAGTCCTGGCGCCGCCGCAAGTAATCGGAAGCCGCTTGAAATCCGCTGACGCCGCCTGGGCCCGACGATGCCTGCAAAAAATGCTGGCGTTGGAAACCGCAGTGTTGCTGACAGCGTTCGCGACCCTGATTCTGGTGACATTTGCCGACGTTGCACTGCGCACGATTACCGGCAGCGGGCTGCTGTGGTCTCGTGATGTCGGCATCTACGCCAACATCTGGCTGTCGATGTTAGGCATCGGCATTGCATCGAGCCAGGGATCGCACCTGCGGCCCAGGTTCATGGACTCGTGGGTCCGGGCAAGCTGGAATTCATGGCTGCCGCGCGTGCAGGAGCTGCTGACAGCAGCCGGATTTCTGCTGCTGGCGGTAATCGCCACGCGGGTCGTTGCCGACACGCGCCAGCTTGGCGACAGCAACAGTGTGCTGCGCTGGCCGATCTGGATCTTTCAGCTGTGCATGCCGGTCGCGCTTGGATTTGCGACATTCAAGCATGCCCTGTTCGCGCTGTATCCGGTGCTTCGGCCGCAGGAACGCGACGAGACCAGCGAGGCACCGCGCGCATGATGGCCCTCGGCCTGATTGCGCTGGTGTTTGTGCTGCTGTGGCTGCGGCAATACCTGGTTGTCGTGCTGGCCGCAGCCGCAATCTACCTGTACCTCACAGTGGGTGGCGGTCAAGTCAGCAACGTCATTCTGGACGGCTGGGACGAGCTGCAGAAAGACGTGTTGATCGCGATACCGCTCTACATGCTGGCCGGGCAATTGATGGCCGAGGGCGCGATGGCGCGGCGCCTGGTGCGCATAATGCGCGCGCTGACCGCAGCGGTGCCGGCGGGACTCGCGGTCGCAACCTGTCTGTCCTGCGGCGTGTTTGCGGCCATCGTCGGCTCCAGCGCGGTCACGCTGTTAGCTGTTGGCAGCATCATGTATCCGGCGCTACTGGCGGGCGGGTATAGCAAGTCTTTTTCGTTAGGCCTGCTATGCGCCGGCGCGACGCTGGGGATCATCATCCCGCCGTCGATCCCGCTGATTCTGTATGGCGTCATGACCGGGACCTCGATCGCGGAGTTGTTTCTCGCGGGCGTTGGTCCAGGATTGCTGCTGCTCGCATTGCTGACGGCGTATTCGCTGGCGACCCAGTGGCAGCTGCGCGACAAGCGCTGGGACGGCGTGGAAATCCGCGTGGCGCTGCGCGAGGGCACCTGGGCGCTGCTGATGCCGATCATCATCCTGGGTGGCATCTACTCCGGCAAATTCACCGCCACGGAGTCGGCGGCGGTCGCATCGGTGTATGCGCTGTTTGTCGAATTGGTTGTTTACCGTCACTTGAACTGGCGCGCCCTGAAGGGCGTCGTCCTGGACACATCGCGGCTCATGGGCGGCTTGTTTCCCGTCCTGATGATGGCGCTGTCAATAAACAAGCTGCTGGTCTATCAACAAGTGCCGCAAATGGTGGTTGGCCAACTTGAGTCGCTGATTTCCGGGCCAACGGGGTTCCTGCTGGTCAGCAACGCACTGCTGCTGGTGGTCGGGTGCCTGATGGACATCGGCTCGGCAATCCTGCTGCTAGCGCCCATTCTGCAGCCAGTGGCCGAGTCACAGGGCCTGCATCCTGTGCATTTCGGCATAATGATGACGGTCAATCTCGAAATTGGTTATCTGACTCCGCCGATGGGTCTCAACCTGATTGTCGCGATGACCGCGTTTCGCGAGAGTTTCGGATTTATTTGTCGCGCGGTCCTGCCCTTCATACTGCTGATGATGGTTGGGCTGATTGTCGTGTCATTCTGGCCAAGACTGTCTTTATTCCTGATTGGATGAATTTATGGGCGACACCAAGAAATATGATCTCCTGATCAAAAACGTAAAGCTCGTGAGGCCGCGCAAGTCCGCGACCCCGAAAGCCGACATCGCGATCGTCGGCGGCAAGATCAAGAAAATTGCTGTGGGCCTCAAGACTGCCGATGCGCGTGAAGTCGTGGACGGCAAAGGACGGCTCGCATTCCCGGGTCTGGTCGATCCGCACATGCATTGCGGCATTTACGCGCCGTTAGCTGAGGACGCAGTCACCGAGAGCCTGGCGGCCGCGCAGGGCGGTGTTACCTCCAGTCTCAACTACATGCGCACCGGCGGCTACTACATGCAGAAGGGCGGTCCTTACGCGGATGTGTACCCGGAAGTACTCGAAATCTCGCGCGGCAAGTTTCATGTGGATTACGCGTATCATCTCGCGCCCCTCGATCGCCGCCATATCGGCGAGATCGACATGCTGATCAACAAGTACGGCGTCACATCATTCAAGATTTTCATGTTTTATGGCGGTTATGGCCTGCACGGCGCGTCTAACTCACAGCACGAATTTCTGATGATCGACAAGAACGAGAAATACGACATCGCGCATTTCGAATTTGTCATGCGTGGTGTGCAGCGTGCGATGGCGATGAATCCCAGGATCAAGGACTCAATCTCGCTGTCGCTGCACTGCGAACTTGCGGAAATCCTCAGCGCCTACACCAGGATGGTCGAAGCCGGCGCGAAGGTCACTGATCTTGACACCTACCTCTATGGTCATACGATGGATCCGAGCTGTGTCGACTGCGAGCCGCTGACAGGACTGCGCGCCTACAGTGCCGCGCGGCCGCCACATTCAGAAGGTCTGGCGATTTCGATCGCGAGTTATCTCGCCAACGAAACCAACTGCCCGAACATCAACCTGCTGCACCTGACATCGCGCAAGGCGGTCGAAGCCGCCAAGGCCATGAAGAAGGCGTTCCCGCACGTGAACTTCCGTCGCGAAGTGACCATCGGGCACCTGTGCCTGGATTACAACAGCAAGATCGGCAATCAGGCGAAGGTCAACCCGCCGATTCGCTCGCGTGCCGATGTTGAGTACCTTTGGCAGTCCTTGTTAGATCGCGAACTCGATTGGGTCTGTTCGGATCACGCCTGCTGCAAGGAAGAATCCAAGCACGGCCTGCAGGACAACGTATTCATGGCGAAATCTGGCTTCGGTGGCACGGAGTTCATGCTCCCGGCCCTGATCACCGAAGGCAAGCCGCGGGGCCTGAGCTACAACCGCATGGCTGAGCTTACGTCCTGGGCGCCTGCACGACGTTTTGGACTGCATTCCAAAGGCGATCTGGCGCCCGGCTTGGATGCCGACGTCGTGCTCGTCGACCCAAAAAAGAGCTTTGTCGCCAGCGGTAAATTATCGAAGTCATCGCAGGGCTTTTCGGTCTTCGAAGGCATGGAAATGTCGGCGACTATCGACAGTACCTACCTGCGGGGCCAGTTGATATGGAACAATGGCAAGTCGGTGGGACCGGCGCGCGGCCAGTACCTGCATCGTCCGTATTCCGGATGATCCAGCCACCAACCTGATCGATAACCACAGAGAGAGACGACTATGACTATCAAAGCGGGCGAGACCATGCCTACGGGCAGTTTCAAGATGATCGGCAAGGACGGCATGGCGACGGTGACGTCCGACGAGCTGTTCAAGGACAAGAAAGTGGTGCTGTTTTCAGTGCCGGGCGCATTCACGCCGACCTGCGATGCCAAGCATCTGCCGGGATTCGTGAATCACGCCACCGAATTCAAGGCCAAGGGCTACAGCGTTGCCTGCATGGCGGTCAACGATGCCTTCGTCATGGGCGCCTGGGGCAAGGCCTCGAATACCGGCGACAAAGTCATGATGCTGGCAGATGGCAACGGTGACTACTCCCGCGCGTTAGGCCTGGAAATGGACGGCCGTGGCTTCGGCATGGGCATGCGTGGTCAACGTTTTGCGATCGTGGTCGACAACGGCGTTGCCAGGCACGTGAATATCGAAGCGCCGGGCAAGTTCGAAGTGTCCGCGGCTGAATACCTGTTGAAGCAGCTATAAACGGCGCGGCACACATGCCGGATCGCAATCGGCGCATTCTGATGGCACGGGTCCCTCGTGGGCTGCCCGTGCTTGAGGATTTCGGCGCCGATGAAACCGCAATCCCAACGCCGGGCCCGGGACAGTTCCTGTCCCGGAGTATTTACCTGTCATTGGATCCCTACTATCGCAATGTGATGAAAAACAGCCAGGTCTACGCAGACCGGCTGGCGCCTGGCGATGTGATGGTGGGGGAAACAGTTGCGCAGGTCATGGACTCACGCAACCCGGAGTTTCGCGCCGGGGACTATGTCGCGGTGCGTAACGGCTGGCAGCAATATGCGCTGTCGTCGGGGCAGGGCGTGCGCAAGCTTGATACTGCGCAGGCGCCGTTAGGTTCGGCGCTGGGCGTGCTGGGCATGCCCGGCCTGACTGGCTGGGCTGGCACGGTCGTGTTAGGCGAGCCGAAGCCCGGCGAAACTTTTGTAGTGTCAGCGTGCACGGGCCCGGTCGGTTCAACTGCGGGGCAAATTGCGCGGCACATGGGTGCGCGCGTGGTCGGAATTGCGGGCAGCGATGAAAAGTGCGCGTATGCAATCAAGGAGTTGGGGTTTGCAGATTGCGTCAATTACAAGCGGGGCGACCTCACAAAGTCGCTGAAAGCGGCGTGTCCTGACGGCATAAACGTTTACTTCGACAACGTCGCCGGCGACACGCTGCAGGCCGTGATTCGCAATCTGGCGTTAGGTGCGCGGATCGTGCTCTGCGGCATGATCGAAGCCTACAGCATGGATACGCCGCCGCCGGGGCCGTGGCTGGGGCCGGTGGTCGGCGCCCGTGCGACCCTGAAGGGTCTCGTCGTTTATGACCACCTGCAACGCATGGCGGAGATGAGCCGCGTGATTTCCGGGTGGATTCGTGAAGGCAAGTTCCACTATCGCGAGGATATTGCCGAACCGCTGGCGGCGGCGCCCGAGGCCTTTTGCCGGCTCATGCGTGGCGGCAATTTCGGCAAGGCGCTGGTGCGCATCGGGCCCGAGCGCAGTTAGTCACCACGTTCCTCGGCACGGCGGAATTTATCAGGTCACGGCTTGGCCGGCAGCGCGATCTACAGCGCGGCAACCGCCTGGATTTCCACCAGATAGTGCGGTGTTGCCAGTGCCGCCTGGACCGTCGCCCGTGCCGGCTTGCCGTCAACCGCGACCCAGGCGTCCCAGATCTGGTTCATGGCCGCGAAATCCGCCATGTCCTTGAGATAGATGGTGGCCGACAGCAATTGTGACTTGCTGCTACCCGCCTTGGCTAACACTGCATCAATTTTTGCAAGCACCTGCGCAGTCTGGCCTTTGACATCGGCGCTGGTGTCGTCAGCGACCTGTCCGGCAATATAGACCACGCTGCCCGCGACCACACCCTGTGACATCCGGATTCCGGAGCCAATTCTTTGAATTTGCATGGCGCGAATTCTACGGGAAATGACCGCTGGCTGGGCGGCGCCGATAATTGCCAGGATCCTTCCAGTCACCCGTACCTTTGTATACGGCACGATCTGGATAAGGAAAAATTGGACGGCTGAAATCAGCGGATTTCGGCTCAAAGCCTATGGGTGGGTCTACTGGGCCGCGTGCATCGTTGTTCTGGTGATAGCCCATGATCATGTCCGGCGCCGCATCATGCTCCACCCACTGTTCCAGCGCGCCTAACATATCGGCATAGTTGGTGCCCGGCCCGCCGCGGCAGTGGTACAGGCCGGGAAGTAGAAACAGGCGCGCAAATGCGTCCATGTCCTTGCGGCCGCCCATCGTGCGCGTCGCGAGTTCGTAGTAGGCGATCGTCGAGGTGGCGAAAATCGCCGGGTCCGCGAGGCCGTGAAACATCAGCAGCTTGCCGCCAGCATTGCGGAACAATGTCAGGTCGGGATTGCCGGCCGAAAACATCGACAGGCTCATGCGCTGCGGATCGCGATCCCAGTTAAAGTCGGTCAGGTCGTAGGTCGGACCCGGGTCGGTCGGGAATGCCAGGTAGCGCAGGATCTCCACGCCGAAACCATAATTCGGCGAGGCCTTGCCGCCGCGAAAATAACTGTCCCAGGCGAGCTCGGAACCCGGCAGCTGGCCGCTCGGCATTATCTTCACGCCCTGCGACGTCATTGGTCCGGCGTACATCTTCTGGACCACAGTAACCTCGGCATCGGTCAGGCACTCGGCGCCAACCTGCGCGCCACAGCGCAGACTCTCGGGTTTGAACTGGCATTGCAAAGGATTGTCGATGACGCCGTCCTTGACGCCGTCGTTAGCATCGCAGGCTGCCAAAACGGCTTTCGCCAGCATGGGGAGTTTGGCCACATCGAGTAGCGGCTTGCCCTGGCGGTCGAGGTTCACCGTGGAGCCCCAGAACAATTGCAGCGGCGGACCCATCAATTGATAGAACACGATGGCGCCACCGATTATGCCGTCGTAGTCGTAGGGATAGCGCTGCGCGGCCACCAGCGCCTGCCGGCCACCGGTCGAGCAGCCGCGATAGTAGGAGCGTTTGGGCGCCGCCGAGTAATAGGCCCCGACGACCGCCCTGGCGGCCAGCGTCGCCACGTGGGTTGCGCGATGCCCCAGATCGATTTCGGCGACCGGGTTGTTATAGGCCCACTTGCCATCGTATGGCAGGCTGCGATGTCCCATGTCCGTGGTGACGCAGGCATAGCCGCGCGACACCGCTTCGGCGCAGGCTTCCGAACCTAACATCATGCCGCACATGGCGCCGCAGCCCTGGGTCAGCAGCTTGCCGTTCCAGTTGGACGCCGGCAGCCGCAGTTCGAGGCCCACCTGCGGCGCGACATGGCCTTCCAGTTTGCAATGCGCCGGAACGCCAGCGCTGGGTTCGACCAGCGCCGCGGCGGTCAACCGGGTCGGTGCGTCGAGCGTCTGGCCAAAATCTCGTTGCAGCAGCGCTTTGCAGGCGGCATCGCCAGCGGCCTGGCTGAAATCGCCGCACAGGCTGCCTAACAGCAGGAGCATGAAGACGCGCCTGGCCGCAGCGACGTCAGCTTGCTGCATCAATGGATCTCCAGAACTTGCCAACAGCTGCCAGCAATTTGGCCGCCGAATCCGGGCGCTGCACCAGCTGGCCCAGCGGCAGGCGTCGTCGCGCCCTGAGACTGGCTGCCAGGCGAGGATCCCCAGAATCCTTGAACAGCAGCACCGGTTGCGGCACCGTGGCCAGTAAGCTTGCGTAGTCGCTGCTCCAGATGGCGCGGTTAAGTGCGCCGTAATGCGGCAGCTGGCGGGCCAGGTCAAGAGTCATGCGGTCCATCCGCAACGCCCCGAGATCCGGTTTGACGCGGCGGATCGCGGCGGCGCTGCGATCGTACCAGGGCCAGCACAGTTCGCGGTCGCGCAACTGGTGCCACAGGGCGAGCAGATGCGATCCGTCCCGTGACACGGTGAGCGGCGGGCAATCGAGACGCGCGAGCTGCTTGCGCAGCGTGGCGCCTAACAAGGGAATGCCGTCGCAGACCACGCTGCGAATCCGCTCGGGCGCGCGTGCCGCGGCTGCCAGCGCGAGCGGACTGGCACTGAAAGCCGTAATGATGTCCAACGGTTCCCGGGTATTGGCCCCTAGCAGACCGAGCAGCGCATCCACGAAGTCCGACAGCACGGGCGGCTTGCCATCTGGCCGCACGACCGCGGCTGTCTCGCCCTGGCCGGGCAGGTCGGGTGCCCACACCGGCCGGCCGGTCGTGGCGCACTCGGCTAACAAAGGCAACAGTCCCGCGGATGATCCCGGGGATTCAGGCAGCAACACGATTGGACGCCCGCTGCTGCCGCCGGCCTCACGCAGGTGCCATTGCCCGTGCGTGCCATCGCGGTAGCGCCGCTGTACCGCCGTCGTTGCCACGTCCGCCGCGCGGGTGCGGCCCAGGCCCGGCGAAGCCGCAGGCGTGGTGTTGGAGTGCGCTGAGCGGAACTGTTCGCGCAAAAACGCCTGCCACCGGTCGCGCTCGGGTGCGAGGCGCTCGATACGGCAGCCTGCCGGCAAGGGCGCAGGCAGCGAGTCGAGAAACGCAAACAAAGGATCGTTGGATCGGCACATGAAAACCGTGGGTGCCCGCACACCGCTGACCAGGGGCGTCGCGAGATAGCGCATCGCCGCGCTGTAAGCGTCGGAAAAATGTGGTCCTGCTGTCAGCAGATCGAGCGCATAGCCGTGCAGGTATTCGTCCGCGGGAAAATCCTGATTCAGCCTCGAACGCGGGCTGCTGTCGAACCACGGGAAAAAACGCATGAACTCGCGTGCCCGGGACCAGCCGGCCGCGAGGTGACTGCCATCGTCCGCGATGGTCAGCGGTTTCATGTAGCGCGTTATGAATTCGTCGCCGGGTCCGCCCGGCGGCAGATTGAGGCCGTCGATAATTGCCAGTGCCACGCGCTGCGGATGCTCGAGTGCGAACTGCAGCAGTATCTTGGAGCTGGTGTGGAATCCGTAAATGGCGCAGCGCTCGATACCCAGCGCAGCCTGCGTTGCGGCCAGCGCGCGCGCAAAATCCGGAATTTCCGGGCGCGACTCAGCGGGCAGCGGGCTCGAGTGACCATAGCCCGGCGTGTCCAGCGCGATCACCATGAATTCATCGGCCAGTTCTTCGATCAGCGCGGCATGCATGGCCGACGATCGCGGCGAATCATGCAGCAGCAGAATCGGCTGTCCCTGACCGGCGTAGCGGAAGTGCACCTGGCCGTGCGGCAGATCGACGAAGCCCTTGCGGATCATGGGCGCGGAGTCTTAAAGTCGTGCGACGTATTCAGTTCGTAGAGCTGGCGCATGTAGAGCAGCGGAGCTAACGGCGCCTCGATGTATTGCCCGATGCGCCAGCCGGCGGCTGTGCGCTTGAAGCTGACGCACACGCGATTATCACCGCCGATCGTCTTGCCGTCGTCGAGTTCGATGTCCCAGTGCATGTCATAGAAAGTGGAAATGACGTCGCTAGTGAGGTCGTGATAACGAATATTGGTGATCCTGACCTGGTTGCGTTTGGCGAGTTTCCCGGTCGCGCCCCAGTACTTTTCCAGCTCGTCCCAGCTGCGGGCAGGTCCCATGGTTTCCTCGGCCAGGTAGAGCGGCGGCGCGGAATCGTCCCACAGCGCGCGGATCGCCTTGAAGTCGAGTGCCGCCCAGTACTGTTCCAGCGCCCGAACGGCGCTTTCAATCGCGGCTTGATCCTGAACGTTAGGCATGGGATTTGAGTGCCCTGTTTACGGCAATATAGGCGCCGACACAAGTCACAGGCATCAGCCAGGCCACGCTGAGAGCGGTGCCGTCGAACAAGTTGCCGGACAGGAACGCAAACACTGTCGCCACCAGCATGGCGGTCGAGCTCGACAGTCCCGACGCCACGCCGGCGATCTCAGGCCGGTCCGCGACCGCGCCCGCCAGCGACAACGGCGAGGCCATGCCGAAAGACAGCGTGTTGCCGGCGAGCACGACGCAATAGGCGGCCAGTGGCGCATCGCGCCAGCCAGCCACCGCGAGGAACAGCAGGCCGCTGGCCAGGTTAAGCCGCACACCAGCTAACAAGGTCGGCGCGCTGCCCCAGCGCCGCACCAGCCGCGCGGCGAGGTAGGAGCCCACCATGTAGGCGAACGCCAGCATCGCCCAGATAACGCCAAATCGCGCTGGCGGAATACCGAACAGGCGGTTAAAAAGCGTTGCGCCGACGGTGACGAACACGAAGGAAGCGGCACTCATGAAAGCGTACGTCATGCTGTGGCCGACGAACCGGGCATCGCCCCACAACAGACGCGCGTTACGCAGGAAATCGCGCAAGTTACTGACCGGCGTATCTGCGGGGCGCGATTCGCGCAAAGCCACGGCAATCCAGATCCAGAGGCCGAGGGCAATCAGTGCGTGCAGTACGAACAGGCCATGCCAGTCGAAATATTCGATGACCACGCCGCCCAGCAGCGGCGCCATGATGGGCGCGAGACCCATGACGGCCGACGTGAACGCCATGGTGATTGCCGCTTCATGGGGCTCGTAAGTGTCACGAATGATGGCGCGCGTTATCACCGTGGCGACACTGACACCGGCGGCCTGCAGCAGGCGGCATAGCACCAGGACCAGAAGGCTTGGCGCCAGCGCCGCGCCGATGCTGCCTAACAAAAAGGTCGCGAAACCCGCAAGCAATACCGGCCGCCGCCCAAACCGGTCGCTGAGCATGCCCTGGAACGGCTGGAATATGCCGAGGCCCAGCAGGTAGATTGAAACGACGAACTGCACATCGCCCAGCGGCCGGCCGAATGCGCGCGCCAATGCCGGCAGGCTCGGGACTACGCTCGCCATGCCGAACGCCGACAGGCCGGCGATCAGGCCCATCAGCAGAATGAAAGAACGTTTGGTTGATCGCGTGTTGATAGGGCCCACTTTCGTGCCTTCGCCCTTGAATGCAAGGCCGGCACGCTCGATCGCTTCCCGACTTCTTCGCTAGTCAGCCATCAACCCAGCAGCTTCTCGAGCTCAGGCACAATCTGGAACAGGTCGCCCACCAATCCGATGTCCGCAATTTCAAAGATCGGCGCCTCGCTGTCCTTGTTGACCGCGACAATCGTGCGCGCGTCCTTGATCCCGGTCAGGTGCTGGATGGCGCCGGAAATGCCGAAGGCCATGTACAGCTCGGGAGCGATGATCTTGCCGGTCTGGCCGACCTGCATGTCGTTAGCCGCATAGCCCGCATCAACGGCGGCGCGCGATGCGCCGACGCCTGCGCTCAGCTTGTCGGCCAGCTTGAAAAGAATGTTGAAATTTTCGGCGCTGCCCAGCGCGCGGCCGCCCGAGACGACGCGGGCCGCGGTCGCCAGATCCGGGCGACCGGCTTTGGCCGCCGACACCGAAATGAATCTGGTGTGCGTCGGAATTCTTGCGTCCAGCGTGACATTCTCCAGCGCGCCATTGCCACTTTCGGCAACCGGCTGGAAGGAAGCGGTGCGCACGGTGGCGACCATGATCTCATTGGCAGGCACTTCGACGGTGACAATGGCATTGCCGGCGTAAATCGGCCGGCGGAACGTGGTCGCATTGATTGCCACCATGATATCCGACAGCTGCCCGACACCTAACAGCGCGGCAACTCGCGGGGTCAGGTCCTTGCCGAAAGTCGAGGACGCGCCGAATACGTGGCTGTAGCCCGCTGCCAGCGCCACGACTTGCGGCGCTAACACCGCGGCCAGTGCATGCGCGTTGGCCGGATTATTGACGACGCGCACCTTGGCGACGCCGGCTAGTCTTGCGGCCTGCGCGGCGATGGCGGCGCCGTTGGCTGCAAAGACGCCGACATGAATCTCAGCGCCGGCGATACCCGTGGCGCAGGCGACGCATTTCGCGGTGTTAGGGTGCAGGGTGGTGCCGTTGTGCTCGGCGATAATCAGGATCTTGCTCATGCCAGCACTCCCCTGGCCTTCAGCGCGTCAATCAACTCCTGTGCGGACTTGACCATCACGCCCTTGCTCCGTTGCGGTGGCGCCTCAAACCGGGTGATCCTGCCCGTGACCTTGAGTTCCACGCCCAGTGCAGCAGGATCGATGGCTTCCAATGGTTTCTTCTTGGCCTTCATGATGTCTGGCAGCTTCACGTAGCGCGGCTCATTAAGGCGCAGATCCGAGGAGATCACGGCCGGCAAGTCGATTTCCAGCACTTCGAGGCCCGCGTCAATTTCGCGGGTCACGGTTGCCTTGTCGCCATTGATTTCGACCTTGGACGCGAACATCGCCTGCGGGCGATCCCAAAGGGCGGCGATCATCTGGCCGACCTGGTTGCAGTCATCATCGATGGCCTGCTTGCCGACGATGCACAGGAACGCCTGTTCGCGCTCCAGCAGCTTGGTGAAAATCCTGGCAACGACCAGCGGCTCAAGGGTCGCATCCGTCAGCACGTGCAGGGCGCGGTCAGCGCCCATGGCGAGGGCAGTGCGCAACTGCTGCTGGCAATCGGCGCTGCCGATGCTCAGAACGACCACTTCGTCGGCGCCACCTTTTTCCTTGATGCGCAGCGCCTCTTCGAGCGCAATCTCGTCAAACGGATTGATACTCATCTTGACGCCGTCAGTCATGACGCCGGTGCCATCGGATTTGACGCGTACGCGGACGTTGTAATCGACGACCCGCTTAATGCCGACCAGAATTCGCTTCATCCATGACTCCGTTGCTCACCGTGAAGTGAGTTATTAAATACTCTGCCTTACTTATTGATCCAAAACGTTTTTTACAGGCCCAGAGAGCCGGGATTCATGCGCCCCGCCGGGTCCAGCAATGCCTTCAGGTGCCGAATCAAGCTCGCCGTCTCCGGATCGCGGCCCCGCATGTAAGGGTAGAACTTGCCAATTTGCAAGTGGCTCGCGCCGTGCTTTTGGAAAATATCGGCGATGCCGCGTTTCATTTCTTCAACGATGCGCCGGCCGGGCAGGTTTTCCTCGAATTTAGGCAGCGTCGCTGCATAGCCGTCCGGCAGCAGACGCTCTTGCGTGATGTTCAGCGAATCGTGCCAATAAAACACCGGCTCATAGAGGAAAGCGTTGGTACTCACCGTCATGAACATGCCGCCATAACGGATCTTGTTGGCCTTCAGGCGCTCCTCGTTGGCCTGGTAGTACGCGGTCAGCTCGGCGCGAAACGCCTTGACGCGTGAGAACGGCAGAATCCCGTGCACCGGTACCCAGCGCTCACCCAGCGGGCTGCGGACGTTGTAGAGCGGCATGAAGGGCATGGCATTGGCAACCGTGGGGACGGTTGGCGCGACTTCCGCGCCGTGCGGCTGCAACACTTTGCGCAAGCGTGCGACGGCCGAGCGGCAATGCGCATCATCCAGGCCATCGACAATCCAGTGGGCGGAAAAGACCGCGCCGTCCAGAAACCCACGACCCGCGACTGCCATCTTGAACAACTGCCGGGCGCCGTCGAACACGTTGCGCGAGGTCTTGAAGACCGCCAGCGCCGATTGCAGCGCGGTCGCCGTATCGGCCTTGCCGAGCTGTCCCTGCTGCAAGGCTGGATCCAGTCCGAAATTGCAGAGGTTCAGGCCCTGTCGGGCGGCGGCCTCCATGCCGGCAGCCAGGCTGTCAAAATCCTTGAAACCAAAGGACAGCCCCATGACATGGCTGTTGCGTGGCATCAGGCGCAGTGAGATCGCGGTCTTGATGCCGAAGGCGCCGCAGTCGCCCATGAAAAGACCGGTGAGATCCGGACCGTAGGAGCGCAGGAACGGCACGCTATTGGCGCCGCCCCAGCTGCCGGTGCGGACGGTGGCGCCGGAACCTAACACGACTTCCACGCCCAGCGCCGTTTCGCCGGAGACACCGAAGACGCCCGTGCCCCAGGTCACGCTGTTCTGCGACATTGAGCCGCCCACGGTGGCTACCAGTCCGGAAAATGGCCCGAAAAATGGCGTCCTCAAGCCCTTGGCCTGCAGTGCCTCGTTGAGCGTCGCCCAGCTGACGCCCGGCTGCACCACCACGTACATGTCGCGCTCATTGATCTCGACGATCTGGTCCATGCGCGAGGTGTCGACCGCAATCGAATCCTTGTCCTGCGGCACATAGCCATCGGTGTACGAAGCACCGCCGCCGCGCGGTACCAGCGCGACTTTGTGTTCCAGCGCTAGTTTCGCAAGGGCCTGGACATCCGCGGTGCTGCGCGGCCGGACCACCGCGCGCACCGGCGGGCCTTCGTGAAAGATGTCGGTGGAATAGAACTGGCGATCGGTGGCGTCGGTCAGCACCGCATCGCGGCCTAACAGAACAACCAGGCGCTCGACCACCGGGTCGGAATTGACGGACAGTTCGGCATTCATGGGAGCCCCCTGGAACTACGCCTCGACAGCCCGGCTTTCAGACGGCAGGGCGCGCAATCGCCGGGCGATGATGCGCTTGTGGTGGATCGCGCTGCTGATCAGCAAAGGACTGGCGGATTTTCTGCGCCGTGTCCCGCAGCTTGGGCAGAAAGCGCTCGACCGCAAGTTTCATGGGCACGGCCGAGCTCGAAAAGCGGACGCTGAGTGCGGCGAGGACGCGGTCTTCGATCATGATCGGTACGCCGATGCTGAGTTCGTCGGATACACGGCGCGGTCGCACCGCCGAGGCGTAGCCCTGCAGACGGGTGTCATTCAGTACCTTGGTTACTTCGGCACGGTTACGCGCCAGCTTGTCTTCTTCCTTGGTCGAACGGCCCAGTATTTCCAGCAGGCTGTCGCGCTGCGACTGTGGCGAGAAGGCAAGATATGCGCGGCCGACCGATGACATGAGGATAGGCACGCGAAAACCGGCGGAATAGCGTTCGACAGCCAGCGGACTACGATGGTCGGTCGACTCGCGCACCATCATCGTGGTCCCCGACAGCGAAGCAATGGCCACCGGCCAGACGATTTCCTTGCCAAGTTCGTAAATGTAAGGGCGGGCAATCTGGGTAACCCATGCCTCGTCGTCGAAGCCGTCCGACAGGCCACGCACCATGATTGTTAGGCGGTAGCGGTCGTCCGTGGTATCACGATACACATAGCCGGCGTGGCTCAGGGTCTCGAGGATGCGATAGGTGGTGGTGCGGGGCAGTTTGATTTCCTGCGCCACTTCAGACACGGTAGCACCGTTGCGGAGGTTGAGAACGGTGAGGGCGTCAAGGCCGCGAATGAGCGCGCGGATAGGGCGTGTGGATTCCATGCGTGGTGGAACTCTCGTGGTTTTTCAAACGTTAAGGCAGGTGTGCCAAGGTTAATTCTAATCGCTGAAAAAGCTGATGTCCACTGTACGGTCGGCACCTTGGACGCGAACCGGGCGCCCGGTTGAGATTCGATAATCGACGCCACACCAGCCGGTCCGATGTTGGGGTGTCTGCAAGATATTTTGTTAGCGGGGGCACTGACGCGCATGCATTACGACTATTCCGCGATAACCGATCGTCTGCCGCTACGGTGGCCCAGGGGCAAGCGCGTGGCCCTGATACTTACCCTGAATCTGGAGACCTGGCAGCTGCTGAAGGACACCGACCAGCCGTACTACGCCGGTGGGCCGCCGATCCTGCCGGATGTGTTGCCGGGCAACACGCCGGACTTCCCGAATTTCACCTGGCGGGAATATGGTCAACGCGTGGGCTGCTTCCGGCTCTTCAAGCTGTTCGATGAGATGAAAGTCAAACCCTCGTGCACCATCAACGCCGAGACGGCACTGCGCCGCCGGCCGATGCTCGATGCGGCGTTGAGCCGCGGCTGCGAAATCGTCGCGCACAACTACGAGCAGGGCGAACTGCTAACAGACTTTGCAGGCGACCCTGAGCGCGAACGCGACGTCATCGAGCGGACGCTGAAAGTGTACCAGCAGGCAATCGGCCGTCCCGCGCGCGGCTGGTTGTCTTCGAGCCTGCGTGGCACGCTGCAAACCGCCGACATCCTGGCGAAACACGGGCTCATCTTTTACTGCGACCTGATGAACGATGACCAGCCCTACCTGATTCACACGCCCCACGGTCCCATTGTTTCCACGCCGTACACCAATGAAATCAACGATTTCACGCTGCTGACACGCCGCGGCTTCACGACTCGCGATTTCCGCGATGTGCTGATCGAAGAGTTGAAAGTCCTGTACGCCGAAGGCGCGGAATCGGGCCGTATCATGAACGTCGGACTGCATCCGCATGTCAGCGGCCGGGCGTACCGCATCAGCGCGCTGCGGGAATTCCTGCGCTATGCGAAAAAACTCAAGGGTGTCTGGTTCGCGACGCGCGAGGAAATCGCCAGCTGGTATCTAAAGAATCACGAGAGTCATATGCCGACCGCGGCCGTGAAAAATCGCGTGCGGACATGAGCCTCGACATCCTGCCCATTGCTCCGGCGACCGACGGCGCGCGGCGCTTTCTGGCGGTCGGTGAGCGCAGTCATTTCATTGCCAATGAGTGGCGCGCGCCACAGGCGGGCCGCTACCTCCCGACCGTGAACCCGGCCACCGGCGAGGTGTTAGCGAAGATAGCGGCTGGCGATGCCGATGACATTGACGTGGCGGTGCGGGCCGCGCGTGCGGCCTTCAGTAGCGGACCCTGGCCGGAGATGCTGCCAGCGCAACGGGCGCGGCTGCTGTGGCGCATGGCGGACCTGATGGAGCAGAACATCGACGAACTCGCAGAGCTCGAGACGCTGGACCAGGGTAAACCACTGTGGGTCGGCAAGTACGCCGAGATTCCAGGTGGCATTGAGCAGTTCCGCTATTTCGCCGGTCAGGCAACTCGCATTGAAGGCCAGACCATTCAGCCTTCAATTGGCTATGCGCCACCCGGTAAGCAGATCCTGGCCTACACCCGCAAGGAACCGGTCGGCGTGGTCGGCGCTATTACGCCGTGGAATTCGCCTATTGTGCTAACAGCCATGAAAATGGCGCCCGCGCTCGCCGCAGGCTGCACCATGGTGCTGAAGCCGGCCGAGGACACCTCGTTGACGGCGCTGCGGCTCGCCGAGTTGTTGCGCGAGGCGGGTTTTCCGCCGGGCGTGTTCAATGTAGTGACCGGTCGTGGCAGTGAGGCCGGCGCCGCACTCGCGGCACACCCGGATGTCGACAAGATCGCGTTTACCGGTTCAACCGAAGTCGGCCGCATGATTCTTGCGGCGGCAGGTGGCAATCTCAAGAAACTGACACTGGAACTGGGCGGCAAGTCCCCCGCCATTGTGTTAGCTGACGCGGAACTCGAGCATGCGATTCCGGGTGCGGCCAACGCCATCTTTTTCAATTCCGGCCAGGTTTGCGTCGCCGGCTCGCGCCTGTATGTCGAGCGCGCCGTGTTCGACCGCGTGCTCGAAGGCGTGGTCGCGCAGGCGCGGGCCTTGAAGCTGGGTCATGGCCTGGATCCGGCCACCCAGTTAGGCCCGGTTGTCAGCCGCGCGCAGGCCGACACGATTGCCCGCTACATCGAATCGGGCAAGCGCGCCGGCGCGACTGTGCTCACGGGTGGTGCGCAGCTCGGGCCCGCCGGCACGTTCATCGAACCGACAGTGCTGGTGGGCACTCGGCCTGACATGGCGGTGGTGCAGGAGGAGATTTTTGGCCCGGTGGTGGTGGCGGAGCGTGTCGATGATCTCGCCGACGTTCCGGCTATGGCTAACAATACGATATATGGTCTCGCGGCCAGTGTCTGGACCCGCGATCTGTCCAAGGCGCACCGCCTTGCGGCGCAGATTCGGGCCGGCACGGTATGGATCAACTGCCATTCGATGTTCGATGCCAGCTTGCCGATCGGTGGTATGAAGCAATCCGGCTGGGGACGAGACAGCGGCCAGCAGGCGATTGAGAATTACCTGGAAACCAAGACCGTCTGCGCGGTCATCTAGGGCAAACCCGACCCGTGACTATCAACAGCAAACCGGATGAGCACCTGGCATGGCCGCGTTTGTTAGCATACGCGGCGCCCACCGTGGCGCTGCAGGCGATGCTGGTGCCGATGTATAACTTCCTGCCGCCGGTCTATTACGATGCCCGCGTTGGTCTTGCGGCGGCGCTCGTCGGCCTGATGTTTGGCCTGGCGCGGATCTGGGAGGCCGTGTCTGATCCGTTGATCGGCGCCTGGTCCGATCGCACCAAACACCGCTTCGGGCGCCGCAGAATCTGGATGCTGGCCGGCGCACCGGTGGCGCTGATTGCGACTTTTTTCCTGGTGAATCCGCCGGGCGGCGCCAGTGCGTATTATTTGTTAGCCTGGCTGATCATTTTTTACCTTGGCTGGACCATGGTGTATGTGCCGCACCAGACCTGGGGCAGTGAACTCGCCCAGGGCTACGACGAGCGTACCCGCATCGCCGGATTCCGCGAGACCGGCGCGTTTGTCGGCTATCTGGCGGCAACGCTGGCGCCGCTCGTTTACTGGGGGTTTTTCCGTGGTATCGGGCAACCCAGTTTTGCGCAGATTGTCCAGGCCGTCGGCGTGTTTTTCGTTTGCGCATTGCCGTTAGCCATGGTGTGGTGCCTTGCATTGGTGCCGCCGGTGCAACGCAACGCAAGCGAATCGACACCCGGCTGGGGTGAGCTGTTCGGCATTCTGAAACGCAACAAGCCGTTTGCGCGTTTATTGTCGGCTTATGTGATCGACCGCCTTGCGATGGGTACCTATTTCGCCGTGCAGCCCGCGCTGATCGTCCAGACCTATGGGCTTGGCGCGAGCCTGTTATGGATTGCGTTGTCGATTACCGTGGCATCCGCGGCGTTCGCCCCGCTCTGGGTTGTCGCCGCGCGCCGCGTCGGCAAGCACCGCGCCTACTGCTACGCCAATATCGTGACGGCGGTGTCCTATGCCGCGCTGTTCTTTGTGCCGCATGGCAATCTCGCCGTGGTGTTAGCGGTCGTGGCGCTGATGGGTCTTGGCAACGGCGGCACGATGGTGCTGCCACCCGCGATGACGGCCGATGCCATCGATAACGACCGACTGTTGTCCGGTGTTGAGCAGGCGGGCGGCCATATGGCATTTCTGGCGTTTGTGTTCAAGTTCGGGATGGGCATGGGCGCGTTTGTGGGCCTGGGCGTGCTCGGCTATTTTGGCTACGTCAGCATGACGCAGGTTCTGGATCCGGGCCTCGAGCAGAGCGTGCGAGTGGCCGGCGCCTGGTTGCCCGCGCTCATGTTGCTGGTCCCGATCGCGCTGATGTGGCGTTATCCGATTGACGGCAAACGTCACGCTGAAATCCGCGCCGCGCTGGCCGCTAAGATTGCGGCGGAGTCATGAAGACATTTCTCAAGGTCTTCGGCCGCGGCTTGCTGATTCTAATGGCCGTCATGGTGCTGGTGGTCGCAACCCTGGGCGTCGCGGATTTCACCGCGCTGCGCAATCTGGTCCAGGGTCCGGCGATGGGCCGCGCCGACCAGACCCAGCTCAATCAACCCCAGGAGCTTGTGGCCGGCGGCTCACTGGCGCAGGTACCGACGGCGCAGCAGGACACGATCGACCCGGCCGCGATAGCCAGGGCCGAGTCTTATGCGCAGGCGACCGATTCAATCGCGTTTCTCGTCTATCACCGCGGCGCGATCCGCTACGAGAAATATTTTCCGGGTTATGGCCCGGATGTCCGCACTGATTCCTTTTCGGGCCACAAGACTGTCATGGCACTGTTGTTTGGCGCAGCGGTGGCGGACGGTTTTGTCAACTCGGTGGACGAGCCGGCAGCGAAATATCTGGCGGAATTCGCCACCGACGCGCGCAAGGACATTCGGATTCGCGATCTGTTGCAGATGGCGAGCGGACTCGAAGTGCCACGCTTTCCCGGGCTCACGTCGATCCGCCTCATTTCCGGCAGCGATATTGCGCGCACGGCGCTCAGCCTGCCGCTCGAAAAACCGCCGGCAACGTATTTCCAGTACAGCAACGTCAATGCCGAGCTGCTCGGGATCATCATTCAACGCGCCAGTCACCAGCGCTATGCGGACTATTTATCGCAGCGGCTGTGGAGTCGGATTGGCGCTCCACCTGCGGCAGTCTGGCTGGACCATGCAGGCGGCATGCCGCGCACCTTTTGTTGTATCTATACGACGGCGCGCGCCTGGCTCCAGGTCGGCCAGTTGATTCTCGGTAATGGCCGAATCGGTGATGACCAAATCGTTCCCGCCGCCTGGATTACGGCGATGACCACGCCGTCGCCTAACAATGCCAACTATGGCTATCAGGTGTGGTTGGGCTCGCCGCCCGGAACCGGGCGCAAATACAATGACAAGACCATCAAGGCCTATCATTCCGAGCCGTTTGCGGCTACCGACATGATTTACATCGATGGATTCGGTGGTCAGAGGGTTTACATCGTGCCGTCGCAGCAACTGATCATCATCAGAACCGGCAGGGCGCAGACAACGTGGGATGATGCCGTGATTCCGAATGCAATTTTGCGTGGACTGCATCCGCAGCAGGGTCCCAAGGCAAGTTCAGATGCTAACAAGGGTGCGCAGAATGAGTAGGCAACGCTGGAGCAGTTTGCTGTCGGTGGTCATTTTTGTTCTGGTCGTGTACCAGCTCTATCTGAGCTCAAAAGTTGGTGTGACGCCGCGCGGCACCGCGGCCCGGGACGCGTTGCAGTATGCGCATGTCTCGACCGGCCTGGTCGCATTGATCCTGGTGATTCCGAGGCTTTGGCTGTGGCGGGTGCTGCCGCGGCCCGCGGTTCCTGCGGGCGTGCCTGCCGGCGCAGACAATCTGGCACGCAAGGTGAATCTGGCTTTTTACCTGACGGTGCTCTTTTTCGTAGTCTCGGGACCGCTTTTTGCGTGGTCGGAAGGCCATGTGGTCTCGCTGTTCGGACTTATCACGGTGCCTGCATTGATCAAATCGACCTATCAGTTGTCCGTGACCTTCGGTTACTTTCACAGCGCCTGCGGCTTCTGGATTTTCTACCTGGCGGCTTTCGCAGTCGGACTCGCGATCTATCAGCGGTTGCGCTACCACGCGCCGCTGTTGCGAATGCTGCCGGCGATGGCGTGGGGGCGACTACCATGAAAGATCAGATTCTGCACACGCTGGTGTTCCTGGTGTTAGGCGCGGCAGCATTGTATTCGCCGTATCGGACATTCGGTGTGGTGCCGTTCACGACCACGACCCAGATGGTCGACAACTGTGTAACCGCAACGGTCGACCAGTACGCCGACGTTGGGGCAATGCCGCAGCTGTCCGGCGACGCGCAGAAGGACTTCATGTGGTGCCGCTTTTGTCACAGCTTCGAAGCGGGCGGTCCGCACGGCGTCGGTCCCAACCTGCACCGCGTGTTTGGCCGCTGCGCCGGCAGTGCCAAGGGATTCTATTATTCAGCTGCGGTGGTGACTGCGGGCAAGCAAGGCCTGACCTGGGATGACGCCAAGGTGGCCGAGCTGATTTCCGATCCTGCCAGATTTCTCGATGGCCAGCATCGCATGCGCTACAAGCCGATTACCGACCCGGCCGAGCGGCTGCAGATTGTCGCCGCGCTGAAGGCCGCCACCCAATGAGCAGCGCCGGCTGGTCGCGGCGCAGCGCGATGCGTGGTGCCGCGGCAGTAATCGCAACGGGGGCCGCGGCTCGAGCGCGGCCGGTCTGGGCCGCAGATTACGCTGCCGACGTCATCGTATTAGGTGCCGGACTAGCCGGGCTCGGCGGCGCCTATCTGCTCGCAGATCAGGGGATGAAAGTCCTGGTGCTGGAAGCGAGTCAGCGGGTCGGCGGTCGCATGCGCAGTGAGAAGCTCGACGGGCAGATTTTTGAACTGGGCGCCTCGGAACTCGGCAGCAATTACGGCCGCGTCATCGATCTGGCCAACCGGGTCGGGGTGAAGTTCGGTCCGCGGCAAACCGGCTACGGTGATTTCAGCTATCACATCGGTGGGCGCACTCTCAAGGCGAGCGACTGGCCGGCAGCACCGGAAAACAGGACCGTCGGCGCTGAGAGGGAGATTCCTGCGCACCTGCTTGAATCGCGGATTTTCGGCCGCCTGAATCCGTTCGGCGACGATGTCGCGGCCTGGCTCGACGACCGCAACGCCGGTCTCGATATTTCCGCGGCGGATTTTCTGCGCAGCAAACAGGTTTCGCCTGCCGCTATCGAATTGATGAGCGTGGCAACCGACTACACCGATCTGGAGTCAACCTCGGCGCTGGCGTTGCTGCGCGATCTCGCGCGCTCCGTGTTAGGGGGATTCAAGCCGGACTCGAAACAATCGCAATACGGTGGCAACAGCTTTGTCTATGCATTTCGCGACGGTGCCGAGTCGCTGCCGCGCGCGCTCGCCACGCAGCTCGGCGAGCGGGTCCGGACCGGAAAAATTGTCACGCGCATTGACAGCAGCGACAGCCGCGCCGAAGTCAGCTGTCTTGATGGCAGCCGCTACAGCGCGCCATTTGTGCTCTGCACCTTGCCGTTCAGTACTCTGCAAAGAGTGCAGTTTTATCCGCAGCTGCCCGCGGCACAGGCGGAAGCCATCAATGCTGCGCGCTACGGCGGTACAACTCACGTGATCCTGGAGACCAGCGCGCAATTCTGGGAAGCGGACGGCTTCGGGCCATCGATGTTTACCGACGGTCCGCTGGAACGGATGTTCTCGATACAGAATCCGGACAAGTCGATTCGATTCCTGCGCGTGTGGGCCAACGGTACCGGTGCGGACCGTATCGATCAGCTGCCGCCCGATCAGCTAACAAAATATGTGATCGCGGAAATTGAGCGCATGCGGCCGGCGGCGCGCGGCAAGTTGCGGCCACGTTTGCAGTTTTCGTGGGCCCGGCAGCCGTTTATCGCGGGTCACAAGCATGTATTTGCGCCGGGGCAGGTGACCCGATTCGCACGCAACATGGATCAACCCTGGCGGTGCGTGCATTTCGCGGGCGAACACCTGCGGCGCATGGAATTTGGCATGGAATCGGCGATGGAAACGGCAGAACGGGCAGTGACCGCAATTCTGACGGCCTGATCCCGATTTGTTAGATGGCGCGCGGCGTTGCCGTAGTGCCGCCGTCTATTTCGCGGTCCCAGAACTCTTGCATCTGCTTGCGCATTTCCGCGCGCAGGGGCGGTACTCGTGCCGCCATCATGTTGTCTGCCAGATGCTGTGCCTGCGTCGTGCCAGGTATCGCGCAGGTCACGGCCGGATGCGAGGTCACGTAGACCAGGCCAAATTGGCTCCAGGTTTCAATGCCGGCCTTTTTTGCCCATGCCGGCAGCGGTCTCGTACCCGCGAGGTTGACAACATTCGCGCCACGGCCGCCGCCTAACGGCAGGTTGACCAGCACTGCGATCTTCTTGGCAGCCGCGGCTGGCAAGATCGCCTCGGCTGCCGCGCGGTTTCCCAGTGAATAATCCACCTGGATGAAATCGACCGGGTATTGATCCATTTCGCTCAGCAGCTGCGCGTGCTGCGCAGTCCGGGATGTCGTCAGTCCGATGTAACGGATCCTGCCGGCGCGACGCCACTCCAGCAGCTCAGGCATCAATTGCGCCGTGCCCTGCAGGTTATGGACTTGCAACAGGTCAATTCTTTCAGTCCTGAGCCGGGTTAGCGAGCGCTCCAGGCTGGCGGCCGGGCTCAGGGCGTTGGCGGCACCAGCATCCGCGGCTGTTAGCTTGGTGGCCAGGAAGAATTTGTCGCGCAGGCCAAGTTCCGCGATGACGCCACCCAGTGTTTCCTCGCTCTCGCCATAAGCAGGCGCTGTATCGATGACCTGGCCCCCAAGCTCAGCCATGCGCTGCAGGACCTGGCGAATCTGTTCGCGCTTATCCAGGCGGAAGCGGTTGGTGCCAAGACCTATGACCGCCACGTGCTCCGCGTGCGTGCCTACCGGCTTGGTAACGGTTGCTGCGTTGTTAGCAGCCCAGGAGAGGGATGGACGCAACGCCGCTGTGGTAAACGTTGCCAGGGCGCCCTGCAGCAGATCCCGTCGCGCAAGGCGAGTTAATTTGTTCATCAGACCGAATTTACTGCAACTCGGCGCGGTCTGCCATGGGCCGGGGCGCTACAATTGCACGGATCATGCAAGCGTTGGTCCAATCGATTGAGCGGGGATGGGTTGCGGGCCGCGCACCCGTAGCGCCGTCGCTGGACGGTCTGGCCGATATCGCCGACCTGACGCCGATGTTGCTGGGCGCAAATCGCCTGGCGGAACAGGGATTTGGCCGTCGTGTCAGCTATTCGCGCAAAGTTTTTATCCCGCTGACGCAGCTGTGCCGCGATGTATGCGGCTATTGCACCTTCGCGCAGGCACCGCGACCTGGGCAGCGCGCCTACCTGACACTGGATCAGGTGCTGGAAATCGCGCGCGCCGGGTCGCGGGCCGGCTGCCAGGAAGCTCTGTTCACGCTGGGCGACAAGCCCGAGCTGCGTTTTTCGCAGGCGCGGGAGGAACTGGCAGCCATGGGGCACGCCCGCACGCTCGACTACCTGCAGGATGCCGCTGCCGCCGTGTTTCGCGAAACCGGCCTGCTGCCGCATCTCAATCCGGGTCTGCTGACGCCTGCGGACATTGACAAGCTGCGACCGCATGCGGTCTCGATGGGTCTGATGCTGGAGTCGGCCAGCAGTCGTTTGTTAGCCAAGGGACAGGCGCATTGGCGGGCGCCGGACAAGGACCCGGCGCTGCGGCTCGCCACTCTGAGCGCCGCCGGTGAAGCGCAGGTCGCGATGACGACCGGGCTGCTGATCGGCATCGGCGAATCACGGCGCGAGCGTCTTGAGGCGCTGCTTGCGATTCGCGCGCAGCATGAACGCTATGGCCATATCCAGGAAGTTATCATCCAGAACTTCAGGGCGAAGCCCGGCACGCGCATGCGGCGTGCGCCTGATGCGCCACTGGACGAGCTGCTGTGGAGCATTGCTGCCGCGCGCCTGGTGTTAGGCCCGAAGATGTCGATCCAGGTGCCGCCGAACCTGAGCCCGGGAATGCTGGCGCCTCTGTTAGCTGCCGGACTCAATGACTGGGGCGGCATTTCGCCGGTGACTCCGGATCATGTGAATCCGGAAGCGCCGTGGCCGCATCTGGAACAGCTGGCGGCCGAGACCGCGGCGCAGGGCCGGGTGCTGACCGAACGACTCGCATTGGTGCCGTCTTTTGCACGCCAGGCGGATCGCTGGTGCGACCCGGTCATGGCAACCGCAGCCCGGCGGCGCGCGGACTCCCTCGGCTATGCGCAGTCCGATGCCTGGCGCGCCGGCGCGGGGCTCGCTGCGCCCGCGAAGATCGTGGCGGCTTTGGGCAGACCCGGGCCAGGAACTCAAAAAGCGCGTGACCAGCTGATACAGCGAGCGGCGCTGGCCGAGAGCTTCAGCGAAAACGAGATCGCAGCCCTGTTTGCGGCCGAGGGCCGCGGGCTAACAACGATTTTGCAGGCCGCCGACCGACTGCGCGCCGAGACGGTGGGTGATGCCACCACCTTTGTCGTCAATCGCAACATCAATTACACCAATGTCTGTCAGCACAGCTGCGGCTTCTGTGCATTTGCGAAGGGCCGATCAGCGCATTCGCTGCGCGGACCGGCCTACGATCTCGATCTGTCTGAAATCGCGGTGCGCACCATCGAAGCCGCGAATCGCGGCGCGACCGAAGTCTGCCTGCAGGGAGGCATTCATCCACGCTACACGGGCGACACCTACCTCGATATTGCGCGTACCGTGAAGGATGCGGTGCCGGAGATCCACCTGCACGCGTTTTCGCCACTGGAAATCTGGCACGGCGCCACCAGCCTGGGTTTGCCATTGCGCGACTATTTACTGCGGCTCAAGCATGCGGGGCTCGCAAGTCTGCCCGGCACGGCAGCAGAGATTCTCGATGATGAAGTGCGGGCGGTGATCTGTCCCGACAAGGTGACGACTTCGCAATGGTACGAAGTCATGCGCACCGCACATGCGATCGGCATTCGCAGCACGGCGACGATCATGTTCGGCCATGTCGATGAGCCGCGCCATTGGGCCCGCCATTTGTTAGGAGTCAGGGCGCTGCAGATTGAAACCGGCGGCTTTACGGAATTCGTACCCCTGCCATTCGTGCACATGGAGTCGCCGCTGTGGCGCAAGGGCCGGGCTCGTTCCGGGCCGTCGTTCCGCGAAGCTCTGCTGATGCATGCGATCGCACGCCTGGTGCTGCACCCGGTGATACCCAACATCCAGACATCCTGGGTCAAGATGGGGGTTCAAGGCGCTTTATCAGCGCTGCAGGCCGGCGCCAACGACCTCGGGGGTACGCTGATGAATGAATCGATCACGCGCGCGGCCGGTGGTGTGCATGGCCAGCAACAGGATGCCGCCACGCTCGGCGACGCAATCCGCAGCATCGGGCGGCTTCCGCAGCAGCGCACGACTCTATACAAGACTCCGGCACGCGCAGTGACCACAGCGCAGCGCATCAGCGCAGCGGGCTGACCCGCTGTTCAATGTCGATGCCGGCGATGTCAAAACCGCGGCGGAAATCGCGAATATGCCGCGTCATCCATTCACTGGCTTCCTGCGGGGCGCGCCGCGCGATCGCATCGACGATCCGCAGCTGCGCAGTCACGATGCGTTGCCGCGCCTGCGGCACGCGGTCGATCATCAGTGCCAGCGACGAGCCTAACAATTGAATCGCGGGTTCATGGGCGAGCGCCAGCGCATGGTTCTGGTTCGCCGCGACCAGCGTGCGAAAAAAAGCCTGGACATGCGCGATGGCGACCGCGGTGGACCCCTGCATCGCAGTCAGCCCGACCAGGGACCGGAGCGCCCTGAGCTGCGGTTTGCGCCAGCGTTTTGCGGCCAGTTCTGCCGCAGCCGGCTCCAAAAGCATCAGCAATTCCCATACGTCGTGAACAGTTACATCGTGTAGCAGTAGCGCATCGCTGAGCTGTGCCCCCAGAATTTCATTACCGGGCCGGATCACGAACATGCGCTTGCTGCCGGCGCGCCGGCCGACGAGCCGGCGGCTTTCCAGTTCCCGCAGCGCCTCGCGCACCGTCGAGCGATTCACGCCAAGACTGGTGGCGAGCGCGGTCTCGGTCGGCAACGCTTCGCCCGGCGTCAGATCGCGGGTGGTGATGCGCGCGGCAATGGATTCTGCGACGCGGCGATAGATCGGGCCGGTGTTGATCCGTTCGAATGTGGCGCTCAATCGGCGGCCTCCATCAGTTCGCGTGCAATCAGGATCTGGCGAATTTCTTGCGTGCCGGCGCCGATCTCATAGAGTTTCGCGTCGCGCAGCAGTCGGCCGGCTGCAAAGTCATTGGTGTAGCCGTTGCCGCCCAGGATCTGGATGGTTTCGAGTGCGGCACGTGTTGCGCAGTCGGCAGCGAACCAGATTGCAGCTGCGGCATCGCGACGCTGAGGCCGGCGCTGGTCACAGGCGCGGGCGATGCCATAAACCAGCGCGCGCGCGGCGGCGAGCTCGGTGTACATGCGTGACAGCTTCTGCTGGATCAGCTGAAACTCGCCGATCGACCGGCCGAATTGCTGGCGCTCGCGCGCATAGGGCAGGGCGAGGTCGATGCAGGCGGCGAGCAGGCCGATTGGGCCGCCGGCCAATACCAGCCGCTCATAGTCGAGACCACTCATAAGGACCCTGACTCCGCCGTGCAGTTCACCTAACAGGTTGGTCGCCGGTATGCGGCAGTTGTCGAATGTGAGTTCCCCCGTGGGGGAACCCCGCATGCCGAGCTTGTCGAGACCGGGGTGGGCGGTGAACCCCGGTGTGCCGCGCTCCACAATGAATGCTGAAATACCATGCGTGCCTGCCGCTGGATCTGTTTTTGCGTAGACAATGACGACATCGGCGATCGGGCCGTTGGTGATCCACATCTTCTGGCCATTGAGCACATAGGAGCCGCCGTCCACTTGGGCGGCGAGGCGCATGCTGACGACGTCGGAACCAGCGCCGGATTCGGACATGGCTAACGCGCCGACATGCTCGCCACTGACCAGCCGCGGCAGGTAACGATCGCGTTGCGCATCGTTGCCATTCAGGACCAGCTGATTGACGCAGAGATTGGAATGCGCGCCGTAGGACAGGCCCACAGCGCCGCTGGCACGCGAGACTTCCTCGACCGCGATGATGTGTGCAAGGTAGCCCAGGCCCGCGCCGCCCCAGCGCTCCGGCACGGTGATGCCTAGCAGGCCTTGCTCACCGAGCAGCGGCCAGAGGTCCCGTGGCAGGACGTTTTCGCGGTCAATGTCCGCGGCGCGCGGCGCGATACGCTCGCTGGCGAACCTCGCGACGCTGTCCCGCAGGCTGTCCAGGTCCTCGCCCAATGCAAAGTCGGGACCCAGTTCAATTCGCGGCTGGGATTTCATGGTAGTATTGTCGGACAATCCGATAATCGGAGCAATAGCGATGTCGCAGTTGCCGAGCCAAATTGAGCCGCAGTCGGCGGAATTTCGCCAGCGCGAGGCCGGGATGCTGGCCCTGGTCGCGGACCTGAACGCCAAAACGGCCGCCATTGCCGCGGGCGGATCGCTGGCGGCGATGGCGCGGCATCGCGAGCGCGGCAAATTGCCCGTGCGCGAGCGGATTGCGGCGCTACTGGATCCCGGCTCGCCGTTCCTGGAGTTTTCGCAACTCGCCGCCTTCGAGGTCTATGAGGAGCCGGTTCCGGCCGCCGGCCTGATCACGGGGATCGGCCGGATCGCGGGTCGTGAGTGTGTAATCGTCGCCAACGACGCCACGGTGAAGGGCGGCACGTATTACCCGCTGACCGTGAAAAAGCATTTGCGTGCGCAGGAGATCGCGGCCGAAAACTGTTTGCCGTGCATCTACCTGGTCGACAGCGGCGGGGCGTTTCTGCCCCGGCAGGATGAAGTATTTCCGGATCGCGATCATTTTGGCCGGATCTTCTTTAATCAGGCGAACCTGTCGGCGCATGGCATCGCGCAGATCGCCGTTGTCATGGGCAGTTGCACTGCGGGCGGCGCGTATGTTCCGGCGATGAGCGATGAGGCGGTCATCGTACGCGAACAGGGCACGATTTTTCTCGGCGGACCGCCGCTGGTCAAGGCCGCGACCGGTGAAGAAGTGACGGCGGAAGATCTCGGCGGCGCGGATGTGCATACGCGCATCTCCGGTGTCGCTGATCACATGGCCGCAGACGATCTGCACGCGCTGGCGCGAACCCGCGAGATCGTTGCGCGGCTCGGGCCGCCGCAACGGGCTAACGTGCGGCTCGCAACCCCGGTCGCGCCGCGGTTTGCAGCCGGCGAATTGCGCGGCATCGTGCCGCTGGATGCACGTCACGGCTTTGATGTCCGCGCGGTCATTGCGCGGCTGGTGGATGACAGCGCGTTTGACGAATTCAAGGCTCGCTACGGCACGACCCTGGTGTGCGGATTCGCCCGGATTGAAGGCGTGCCAGTCGGCATCATTGCTAACAACGGGATACTGTTCAGCGAATCGGCACTGAAGGGCGCACATTTCATTGAGCTATGCTGCCAGCGCAACACGCCCCTGGTATTTTTGCAAAACATCACTGGCTTCATGGTGGGGCGTAAATACGAAAACAGCGGCATCGCCCGCGACGGCGCCAAGCTGGTGACCGCGGTGGCCTGCGCGCGAGTGCCGAAACTGACCATGGTCATTGGCGGCTCGTTCGGCGCCGGCAACTATGGCATGTGCGGCCGTGCCTACAGCCCGCGGTTCCTGTGGCTCTGGCCCAATGCGCGCATCAGTGTCATGGGCGGCGAGCAGGCCGCCAGTGTGCTGTGGCAGGTGCGCATCGATGCGATGGCCGCCAGCGGCAAGACGCCAGGTGCCGACGAAGAAGCGCAGTTCAAGCAACCTATCCGCGATCAGTACGAGCGCCAGGGCCATCCTTACTATGCGTCCGCACGCCTTTGGGACGATGGCATCATCGATCCTGCCGATTCACGCCGCGTGTTAGGCCTCGGGCTGCACGCCTGTCTAAACGCGCCCATTGAACCGACACGCTTCGGCGTGTTCCGGATGTAGCGGTGGCAACCCGATGGGCATGATCCCGAGTGTTCTGATTGCCAACCGCGGTGAAATCGCGGTGCGCATTATTCGCAGCGCACGCCGCCTGGGCATCCGCACGGTTGCGGTGTTCTCCGATGCGGATCGCGCGGCGCAGCACGTGGCGCTGGCTGACGAGGCGGTATACCTGGGGCCGGCTGCTGCTGCTGAAAGCTATTTGCACTTCGAGCGCGTGCTCGCGGCCGCGCACAGCACCAGGGTAGCAGCCATTCATCCGGGCTATGGGTTTCTGGCGGAAAATGCCGATTTTGCCGCGGCCTGCCGGGCTGTGGGCATCGAGTTTATCGGGCCAGACGACTGCGCACTACGCGTCATGGGTTCCAAGTCAGCGGCCAAGGAAGCGGTGGCGGCCGCAGGTGTCAGGACCATACCAGGGTATCTGGGCGCGCAGCAGGACGACGCGACGCTGGCGCGTGAGGCGGATCGAATTGGCTATCCGCTGTTGGTCAAGGCTATCGCTGGCGGTGGCGGCAAAGGCATGCGCATCGTGCGTGACGCCAGCGCGTTAGGTGACGCCCTGTCAGGCGCACGCCGCGAGGCCAGGGCGGCCTTTGGCGATGATGGAGTGCTGTTGGAGCGCTTCCTGGAACGGCCGCGCCACGTGGAAGTCCAGGTCTTTGGCGATCGCCACGGGAATCTGCTGCACTTGTTCGAGCGCGACTGTTCGCTGCAGCGCCGGCACCAGAAAGTCATCGAGGAAGCGCCGGCGCCGGGCCTGTCGGCGATGCTGCTCGAGACGCTACGCGCCCAGGCGCTCGCAGCGGCGCATGCTGTTAGCTACGTGGGCGGGGGAACGGTCGAGTTTCTGGTTGAGCATGGCGAGACCTGGTTCATCGAAATGAACACGAGGCTGCAGGTGGAGCACCCGGTTACGGAGATGATCACGGGCCTCGACCTGGTCGAATGGCAGTTTCGCGTCGCCAGTGGCGAACCGCTGCCGCTGGCGCAGTCCGATATTCTCGCTCAGGGGCATGCGGTGGAGCTGCGTATCTGTGCCGAGGATCCGCGTCAGGGCTTGTTGCCGTCGATCGGTAAGCTAACATGCTTTGAGCTGGAAGGCGCATCCGCGCCCTGGGTCCGATTCGATACCGGCTTCGCGACTGGCGACACCGTCACCCCGCATTACGACTCCATGCTCGCGAAATTGATTGTGCACGGTCCGGATCGCGCCAGTGCCATTGAGCGCGCACGCCGGTCGCTGCGTACGCTGCGCGTCGCGGGCGTTGCGACCAATCGCAGTTTCCTCGACGCGTTATTGCGGCAACCCGAGTGGCTGCAGGAGCGCTTTGATACCAACCTGATCAGCCGGGAACAGGAGCGGATTCTGGCAGTCGCAGCCGCAGACGCCGCCGCCGCCATGCCCGCCGAGGTGCGCGCCTTGTTAGCTATCGCGCTGCTGGATCCGCCCGCACAAGCCGGCGCTGCCCAAAGTCCCTGGGACAAGCGTGACGGCTTCAGTCCCAACCTGCCGCGCCTGGTGCGTCTGTGGATTCAGGATGCGGGGATGGTGCGCCTGGAATACCTGCGCGAAGCCGGGTGGCGCGTCTGCTGGACCGACGGATCGGCAGTCGCGATCGACGGCCTGCAGATCGGCGCTGGCACGATATCGGGCCTGATCGACGGGCAGCGCTGGTCGGCGAAACTGCTGCGTGCTCCGCAAAGCTGTACCTGGGTAGGCGCTGAAGGCAGCTTTTCGCTGCAGCTTTATCGCGCCAGCGCCGGCGACAGCGCCGGCGCTGACGGCAGCGCTAACAAAACGGTTATCGCACCGATGCCGGGGCAGATCCTTGCCGTGCATGTCAGGCAGGGTGAAAAGCTTGAGCGCGGGGCGCGGCTGGTCACGCTGGAAGCGATGAAAATGGAGCACACCCTGACAGCTGCCAGCGCCGCGACTGTCAGTACGATCGACTGCCAGCCTGGGCAGCGCGTGCAGGACGGGGCAGTGCTGTTGCGCCTAGATCCGGCCTGAAGCAGTGGCCGGGCCCCGCTACTGCAGGGCCTCCAGCGCGTCGACGTACCGCAGGCCCAGCGCCTGGGCAACTTCTTTGTGCGTGACCAGTCCGTTGTGCACGTTGAGACCGTTGCGTAGGTGTGGATTCGCGATCAAGGCCGTGCGTGCACCTTTGCCGGCGATATCGAGCACATAGGGCAGCGTGGCATTGTTCAGCGCAAACGTCGACGTGCGTGGTACGCCGCCCGGCATGTTGGCAACACAATAGTGAATGACGCCGTCGACCACGTAGGTGGGTTCGTCGTGAGTGGTAGGCCGCGTGGTCTCGAAGCACCCGCCCTGATCGACAGCCACATCGACCACGACAGATCCCGGTTTCATCTTGCGCACAATGTCGCGAGTAACCAGTTTGGGGGCGGCTGCGCCTGCAATCAGCACACCACCGATGACCAGGTCCGCGGCAACGCAATGGTGTTCGATCGCAGCGCGGGTGGAAAATACCGTGTTGAGCGGCCTGCCAAACTGCATCCAGAGGCGCCGCAGCACATCGACGTTGCGATCCAGCACCCAGACATCGGCGCCCATGCCGAGCGCAATATCGATGGCATGCGTGCCAACCACGCCGCCGCCCAGTACCACAACTTTCGCCGGGTCGACGCCCGGTACTCCACCTAACAAAACACCGAGTCCGCCATGAGCTTTTTCCAGGAAGTAGGCGCCGGCCTGGATCGACATTCGGCCGGCTACTTCGGACATCGGTGCTAACAAGGGCAGGCCTCCGGTCGCCGCGGTGACGGTTTCGTAGGCAATGCAGGTCGCGCCGCTGGCGATCAGTTCCTGGGCCTGTTCCGGATCAGGCGCGAGATGCAGATAGGTGAACAGGACCTGGCCCTTGCGCAGTCGCTTGCGTTCAACGGCCTGCGGTTCCTTGACCTTGATGATCATGTCGGCGTCGGCAAACACGGCGTCTGCGGTCGACAAAATGCGTGCCCCTGCCGCCTGGTATTCGGCATCGGTAACGCCGATGCCCATGCCGGCGCCGGCTTCGACCATGACCTGGTGACCGTGCTCGACCACCTCGCGCACACTCGCCGGCACCAGGCCAACGCGATACTCGCGAACTTTGATTTCCCGGGGGACGCCAATTTTCATGTGCAAACTCTCAGTCGTTAGCCGGATAGACAACTATTGTACGCCGGTGCGGCTTTTGGACAGTATCCAGAAGAGCGCCCGGACAGGGTGGCGAACGTCTAAAATAGAGTCCTGATGACCATCCCGGCCGCGCCCCTGACGCTGTTCGAAAAACTTTGGCGGCAGCACCTGATTGCTGAGCTGGCCGGCGGCGTCGGATTGCTGGCCATAGACCGGATTTTCCTGCACGAGCGTACCGGATCCATAGCGCTCAAGAGCCTGCATGAGTCCGCCAGATCGGTTCGCGATCCGGCGCGCGTATTTTGCACCATGGATCATATCGTCGACACGATACCCGGGCGTGGCGATGACACGCGCATGCCGGGAGGCAAGGCCTTCATCACCGAGACCCGTTCTGCTGCGTTAGCTGCCGGGATTCGCCTGTTCGATGTCCAGGACCCGGACCAGGGCATCGTGCACGTGATTTCGCCGGAGCTGGGCATCGCGCTGCCCGGCGCGACCATCGTTTGCCCGGACAGCCATACCTGTACGCAAGGCGCGTTAGGTGCGTTTGCCTGGGGCATTGGTTCGACCGAGGCGGAACATGCTCTGGCGACCGGGACGCTGCGCGTCCAGAAACCGAACAGCATGCGCGTTAGTTTCACCGGCGTGTTAGGTCCGGGGGTCAGTTCCAAGGACCTGAGCCTGGCGCTGATCGCCAGGCATGGCTCGGTTGGCGGCAATGGATTTGCGGTCGAGTTTGCCGGCGCGGCGGTGCGCGCGCTGGACATGGAGGCGCGTCTGACCCTCTGCAACATGGCCACCGAGTTTTCAGCCATGACCGGCTTTGTCGCCGTGGACGAAGTCACGATCGACTACCTGCGCGGCCGCCGCTACGCACCGCAAGCAGTGGCATTCGATGCCGCTGCCGCGGCATGGCGCGACCTGAAAAGTGATCTGGGTGCGCGCTTCGATGCCGAGATCGAAATCGACGTCACGGGACTTGCTCCGATGGTGACTTGGGGCACCAGCCCCCAGCATGCGGTGCAGGTGACCGCCTCGGTACCGGATGAGGCTAACAGTGGCACGACGCTGCAGTCCTACCAGCGGGCGCTGGAGTATATGGGCGTGACGGCAGGAACAGTGCTGCAGGATTTGCCAATTGATGCGGCCTTTATTGGCTCCTGTACTAACAGCCGGGTGTCTGATCTGCGCCGTGCGGCGTCGATTCTGCGGGGGCGACAGGTTGCACCGGGCGTTCGCGCGATCTGCGTGCCCGGATCGATGACGGTCAAGCGCCAGGCGGAAGCGGAAGGCCTGGACCAGGTATTTCGCGATGCCGGCTTTGAGTGGCGCGAGTCCGGCTGTTCGATGTGTTTTTTCTCAGGCGGCGAAAGCTTTGGCAAGCGCGAGCGCGTGGTGTCGTCCACCAATCGCAACTTTGAAAGCCGCCAGGGCCCCGAGACGCGCACGCACATCGCGAGTCCCGAGACCGTCGCAGCGAGCGCTATTGCCGGTCATCTGGCAGACGTCCGCTTGTTGGCGCCCATGCGGCCGGGGCGGGGCTGACAATCATGCAGGCATTTACCTCTATTACCGCCGTCGCCGCCCCGCTGCTGCGCGACAATATTGATACCGATATCATTATTCCGTCGCGCGAAATGAAGTCGGTGTCGAAGACGGGGCTTGCGGATGGCTTGTTCGCCGGCTGGCGGTATCGGGAAATCGGTGGTCGCGACCCGAATCCGGAGTTCGTGTTGAACCAGCCCGCCTATGCCGGCACCGCGATTCTGTTAGGTGGTGGCAATTTCGGGTGTGGCTCCAGTCGCGAACACGCCGTGTGGGCGCTGGCCGAATTTGGCATCCGCGCGGTGCTGGCGCCGAGTTTTGCACCGATCTTTCAGGGCAATTGCGTTCGCAATGGCATTGCGCCGGTCAAATTGCCCGCCGACGTCATCGCCGGGATTGCCGGTAACGTGGCGAGAAACCCAGCGGGCAATCAGCTCACGGTCGACTTGCGATCGATGCGCGTTAGCCTGGCGGACGGCCAGCATTGGTCCTTCGCGATGGGCGACGAGCAACGCGAGATGCTGCTCGAAGGCCTGGACGCGATTGATCTGACCTGGAAATGGCGAGTACCGATCGAGAACTTTCTGGCTGCAGACCGCAAGGCGCGGCCGTGGATCTACCTGGATAATTCTGTTAGGTAAATAATGTGAGTGACAGGATCCTGATCAGTGAGGTTGGCCCGCGCGACGGTCTGCAGAGCATCGGCAATATAATGCCGTTGGCCGCCAAAAAGGCCTGGATCACGGCTGAGGCGGCTGCAGGCGTCACGGAAATTGAAGTCGGCAGTTTCGTGCCGGCGAAAATTCTGCCGCAACTTGCCGACACGGCCGAGGTCGTTGCGTTCGCACGCGGCATCCCGGGGCTCACCGTGGCGGCGCTGGTTCCGAACCTGAAAGGCGCCGAGGCGGCGGTCGCTGCGGGCGTGCACAAGATAACGATTCCATTGTCGGCGTCGGAAACTCACAGCCTCAGGAACGTGCGCCGTACCCATGCGCAGATGCTGGATGAAGTGCGCGGCATCGTCAGCTTGCTGCGCGCGCTCCCCGCGCAGCGGCGTCCGAAATTCGAGGGCGGCCTGTCCACGGCATTCGGTTGCACGATCGAAGGCATCGTCAATCCGGAAAAGGTCGTGATGCTGGCCGAGCAGCTGATGGCGGCAGGTTGCGACGAGGTAGGGCTGTCGGATACCACTGGCTATGCAAATCCCGCCCAGGTGCGCGATCTGGTGCGACGGGTCAAGGCTGCAGTCGGTGATCGCGCGCTATCGGGCCTGCATCTGCACAACACCCGCGGACTTGGGCTGGCAAACGTGATCGCCGGCCTCGAGGTCGGCATCACGACCTTCGACAGTTCGTTAGGTGGCCTGGGGGGCTGCCCGTTTGCGCCCGGCGCCTCCGGCAACATCGTCACCGAAGATCTGGTCTTCATGCTGGAGGCCATGGGACTGAAGACCGGCATCGACCTGCCGAAGCTGCTCGCGGTACGCGATATTCTGCGCGCGGCGCTGCCGACTGATGAGTTGTATGGATTTACGCCGAATGCGGGACTGCCGCTGGGTTTTGTTGCGGCTGGCGGGGGATCTCGGGCATGACTACACTAACGCGGCCGGCGCCGCTGGCCGGCATCCGCATTGTTGAATTCACGCACATGGTGATGGGTCCGGCGGTCGGTGCCATCATGTCGGAGCTCGGCGCCGAAGTGATCCGCGTCGAACCGGTTGGCGGCGACGCGACTCGTGTCTTGTTAGGCTCCGGCGCCGGATACTTTCCGATGTACAACCGCGGCAAAAAGAGCATATGCCTCGATCTCAAGAGCGCGCGCGGACTGGAAATCGCACGCCAGTTGTGCAACAAGGCCGATGTGGTCGTGGAAAATTTCCGCAGTGGCACCATGGAAAAGCTCGGACTCAGTTACGAAGCCTTGTCCGGGCGCAATCCGCGCCTCATCTATTGTTCAGAGAAAGGTTTTCTCAAAGGTCCGTATGAAAACCGTACAGCCCTCGACGAAGTGGCGCAGATGATGGGCGGGCTGGCCTACATGACGGGCCCGCCGGGTACGCCGCTGCGGGCCGGCACTTCGGTCATCGATGTAACCGGGGGCATGTTTGGTGTCATCGCCATCATGGCCGCTATCGAAGAGCGGCATCGCACCGGTCGTGGGCAACAGGTGTCGAGCTCGCTGTTCGAGACCACGGTCTATCTGGTCGGTCAGCACATGGCGCAGAAAGCGGTGACCGGGCAGGCGGCGCGACCCATGCCGGTGCGGATTTCAGCCTGGGCGATCTACAACGTTTTTGAAACGTCGGACAACGACCATGTGTTCGTCGGCATTGTGTCGGACAGTCTGTGGGAAAAATTCTGCGTGGCATTCAACCAGCGGGATTTGGCTGCAAGTCCTGACTACAAGACCAATGCCCAGCGGGTGCTGGCGCGTGACAGTCTGTTGCCGCGCATACGTGAATTGTTCAGGACCTTCAGCAAGGCGGATCTGGTTGAAAAACTGGAACGCACGGGCCTGCCGTTTGCACCGATCAGCAAGCCCGAGGAATTGTTCGACGATCCGCATCTGCTGGCCAGCGGCGGACTCGGATTGACGACCTTGCCAGACGGCCGCGAGACACGTTTACCGATTTTGCCCATAGAAATGGGCGGCCTGCGGCCACAGCAGGCTGGCAGTCTCGCGAAACCGGGTCAGCAGACCGACGAAGTGCTGGAGATGTTAGGTATTTCGGGCAGCGATATTGCGGCACTACGCGCGGCCAGGGTCGTCGGCTGAGCGCGGATAACAGCGGGCTTCCATGCCGACGCGCAGGGTCGCGCCTGCGCCGCTTTGCAGGTAGGCGTTCTCGCCAAAGGTCACACCGAGCAGGGCCTTGTTCCAGCGGTACTTCTTCAGCGTCGCTGTCGGATCCGGCCCGGGCCGGCCGGTGTTCTGATCGATGGACGGAATGACGCAGCGCGTGCAGGGCTTGCAGAGCCGCAGCACGACCGGACCGATTTCGACTCGATCGACCTGATCCTCTGTCCAGGGCGGCAATCCCGACACAACGATGTTAGGCCGGAAGGCGTTCATGGCCAGCGTGGCGCCCATCTTGAGGCTGAGGTCATCGAGCGACGCCTGGTTGGTAACCAGAACCGGATAGCCGTCGGCGAATGCGACCGGTACGACCTCACCAGGAGTCATGGCCGGATTCGCGCGCCGCGCCAGGTCGGGCCCCGCGTGCACCAGCCTGACTGGCTCGCCGAGAAATTCACTACACCAGCGGGCGGCGTCGCCGCCGCAATCTTCAGCGTTGCCTCGATGCGACCAGATATCAACAAGCCTGAGAACCGGCTCGGCCGGGAGTGGCACTGTTAGCGCTGGCAGCGAGCCGATTGGGCCAAGAGTGACACCGCCCTCAACCGGGATCGCCGGGAGCAGGGCCAGTCGAGGTTGGGTGCGCTGGGTGATGAATCGACCGCGCGCGTCGACCAGCAGCCAATGGCGGTCGAAGCGCAGGCCGCGCGGGTCGATGGCGACTGCCTGCCTGCCGATACCGCGTGCCGACTTGAGTGGATAGACCGTGAGGTCCTGTACGCGCGCGAGCCACATTGTGGCAATGTTACGCCTCGGGTCATTAACTCGGATCATTGAAAGGAATCCGCCATGCAGTCGGAGTTACGAGGTCTGCTCGGGAACAATGTCGGCGCCGATGAGCTGATCGACGATCCCGCCGAAGCGGCTGCTCTGGCGAGCGATGTCTATATCGCTGGCACTGCCCTGGGCGCGCTGCGTTGCCGCAGCGCCGACACCCTGTCCAGAGCGATGGCCATCCTGCACCGCGAACGCATTGCCATGGTCCCACGCGGCGGCGGCATGTCCTATACCGGCGGTTATGTGCCGGCGCGCGCACGTAGCGTCATTATTGACACCAGCGCGATGAATCGCATTATCGAGATCAGCCCCGAGAACATGCTGATCACCGTCGAAGCGGGCGTTACCTGGAAGACTATTCACGAGGCGTTGAAACCGCTGGGGCTGCGCCTGCCTTTTTTTGGCACCTTTTCCGGCGCCAAAGCAACCGTCGGCGGTGGCCTGTCCAACGGCGCGCTGTTCTTGGGCACTGCTCGCTACGGCACGGCCACCGATTGCATGTTAGGTCTGGAGGTCATACTGGCGGACGGGACGCGTGTACGCACCGGGCAGTCCGGGTTCGAGCATGTCGCGCATTGCTTCTATCGCACCTATGGCCCGGACCTCGCCGGGTTGTTCACGCATGACTGCGGTACGCTGGGTGTCAAGATTGCGGCGACCTTCCGGCTGATCGAGGCGCCGGTCCACTCCGGCTACGCCTCTTTTGTTTTTGAAGGTCCGGCACCAACGGCCGCGGCTCTGTCGGCTGTCGCCCGTACCGGCGCCGCTGAGGAAGCGTACGTTTTTGATCCCGCGTCGACGCGCAAGAATCTGCAGGCCAATGGCATCAAGGAAGACCTGAAAACCCTGGCCCAGGTGGTACGCAATGAGCGTTCGCTGCTGAAAGGGATCAGATCCGGCATGCAGCTCGCGTTAGGCGGCAAGGATTTTGTCGCTCCAGACGCCTTTTCCCTGCATGTGGTCGCCACGGGCAGGACGGCGGCGGCGGTAGAGGCCGATCTGGAAGCCTGCCGCGAGGCCGCGCTCAAGGTAAGCGGCGCGGAAATCATCAATTCCATACCCAAGGCTGTACGCGCCGGTCTGTTTCCGCATCCCAACGGCGTGTTAGGCCCCCAGGGCGATCGCTGGGCGGCGCTGAATGCCAAAGTTCCGCACTCCGGTGCCATGGCGCTGATCGATGCGTCCGCCAGGCTGCTGGCGCCGCATGAGGCACGCATGCAGGAGCTCGGTGTCTGGATGAGTTATCTCTATATAGCCGTCGGCAATCATGCCTTCAGTTTCGAACCTGTCTTTCACTGGTTCGATGAATGGCTGCCAATGCATCAGCGAACCCCGCAACCCGAATTTCTCGCGGATCTCAAGAACCCGGCGCCGAATCCGGCTGCGCGGCAGCTGGTGGAGGAATTGCGTTGCGCGATGACCCGGCTGTTCCGCGAACACGGCGCTGCATCCAATCAGATTGGCAAAACCTATCAATATCGCGACGGGTTGCGCGCTGAGACACGCAATCTGCTGGATAGTCTGAAGCGATCGGTGGATCCGCTGGGTTTGATGAACCCGGGAGCGTTAGGCTTCGATCGTTAGCAGCCGGCCGGCGGCGTTGCTGCCGAGACCGGCATCGCGGTCATAGGTGGTTGCAGGTGGACGCGCGGTAATGACCTCAAGCATTCCCTCGACCCGTCGCAAGCGCGCATTGACCATGAGTCCGTTGCGCTCGTTCAATTCGCGACAGCGCGTGGCGAGCTCGGCGCAGCGCCGCCAGTTGGCAGTCAAGCCCTTGCCGGGATCGCACCAGCGCAGCATTTTCTCTAGGCCTGCGTGACTGTCCGGGTAATTCAGCAGCGTCAGAATGCTGCGCCTTTCGTCCTGGATCTTGAGCAAGGCACCCATGGCGCGCGCGCGGGCGTTGCCGCGTTCATCCAGCGCATCGAGATTGTTGGCGACAATTGCCGCGTACTCGGTTTCCAGCAACTGGACCAGTTTTTCCAGCTGCAATTCCTCATCGCGCAGCAGAGTCGCGATCTGGCCGCGATAGAGTGTTGCATCCACGGTGCGTTGTGCCTAACGCTCGCGGCGCTTGGCTTCGGTCAATTCGGCGTCGGAACGAATCAGCCGGTCTGCGACCTTGCCGGCATCCACTTGGTAGCGGCCGTCGGCAATAGCGGAGCTGATGGTCTTGACGCGGACTTCGTCGATCACGGGAATCCCAGCCAGCACTTTCTCCAGCGCGGCGAGCTGCCGCGCGGCCGGAGTGATTTCGATGGCAGACCGAGCCGGATTGGCCGCTTTGTGTTCGGCACGGTTCTCCTGGCCCACATCGCGCGGACGTGCGACGCTGGCGCCGCCAGTCACACCGACGGGTCGTCCGTCGAGTCCTTCAATTTTGTGGGTCATGAATCGTTCTCCTGCTCGTCACGAGCTTTTTCGGCCGCGGGGACAAAAACTTTAATATATTTACCGGGCGACATAATCCCAATTGTGTGACCTGTGTCATGGTTGCACAGTCACAGTGGCATCCGTCGCTGCGATACCTTCCACCACACGCCGCGACGACAGGTTTTGCACCCGCACCCGATCGCCGGAGCGGGCATCCTGCATGGCCAGACCCCCTGAGCGGATTTCTAACGCGCCCGTTCGCGCCATCAGGACGACCTCCTGGCCGCGACGAATAACCAGTTCGGGCTCCAGCATTTCGTAGGTCAATACGGTACCTGCCGTGATCGCGCGGCGCAGACGCCGCTCACCCATGTTATCGGCCGATCGGACCCGGTCTGTTGCCGTCCCGCTCAGTATTTGCCGTACTAAACTGAAATCGTCGGCTTTGAAAGCTGCGCCGCGTGCCAGCGGCCGGCGTGCAATCATGACGACTCGTTCCACCGACACACGGGTAGGGATGTTCACACGCCAGCGCGCGCCGCTGTCGCAGGCGACCTCCACCCATTGACGTTCCTGGCCGGACTGGCTGACGGGCACGATGGCACGCAGAGGACTCGCGCAGGCCGGCAGGCGCAGGCGGGAATCCGGTGCGGTCGCTTCGATGTTAGCTTGCGAACCGGGATCGACCGTCTTCTGTACGATCGCCAGCACTGCGGATTTCGCCACCTCGACCAGTTTTGCCAGCGACTGGACAGGCACGGTATCGGCAATGGCCGAAGCACTGCAGGCCACTGCCACGCAGGCAACCAGCCCGCTCAAGCGCAGGTGTCGGAAAATTGACCATGGTTGATGCATGGCTGATATTGAGCAAGCTTCATGCCAGTCGGCACGAACGCCTAAATTTTTGTTCTGCGGTGCCGTTAGCGTGTTAGCAGGCGCCGGAAAACGCTGCCACCAGCGGGGTCTTGCCGCAGCAGCGGCAAGTGCCAGCCATGCGCTGTGCGCCGTGTCCGCAGCTACCATGATGCCGGTCACATTTCAGGCTCCCAGTCCCCAATAACGCCCGCTGGCACGTCGCTTGCTAGTACCCGACTGGAGTCAGTTCTCCGTCGGAGTTACCCAGTGTTTGACCTCGATGCGCAAATTGGAGTTCACGCGGACGCGTTGCGGCTTCGGGCCCGGCGCGGTGAGTTGATCGCCAATAATCTTGCCAATGCGGACACGCCCGGCTTCAAGGCGCGGGACGTCGACTTTCGCAAAGCGCTTGCAGATGCCAGGCAGCCGGGCGGAGCGCTGAGCCTCAGCACGACCAGTGCGCGCCATCTCGGTCACGGTGCTAACGCCGCGCTGCCCGACGGCGCCGGTGTGGTTCAGTACCGCGTGCCCATGGCGCCAGCACTGGACGGCAACACGGTTGATGCGCAGGTCGAGCAGGCCGCATTCGCGGAGAACGCCGTGCGCTATCAGGCAACCCTCAGCTTTCTCAACTCACGTTTTCGCGGCCTCATGACCGCTATTACGGGTCAATAGGAATCATCATGTCATCTTTAAAAGTGTTTGACATCGCCGGATCCGGCATGTCCGCGCAAACTGTGCGGCTCAATACGGTCGCGAGCAATCTTGCCAACGCCAACAGTGTCAGCGGCGATCCATCCCAGGTTTACAAGGCACGGCACCCGGTTTTCCAGGCGATGCGGTCCGGCGCCGGCAACCAAGACGGGGCTTCGGTACAGGTGTTAGGCATCACAGAGTCGCAGGCGCCGCCGCTAACGCGCTACGAGCCTGGCAATCCGCTGGCAGACGCCAATGGCTACGTGTACTCACCCAACGTCAGCGTGGTCGAAGAGATGGTCGACATGATCTCTGCCGCGCGTTCGTACGCCAGCAATGTTGAAGTCATCAATACATCCAAGGAGTTGCTGCTGGCGACTCTACGGCTCGGGAGCTAAGCAATGGAAACCGCAATTGCGCCTTCGATCAGTGAAATTCTGTCGCCGCGCGCAATAGCTGCAGCGTCGAAGCGCGGCAAGCAGGAACTGGGGCAGGAAGAGTTCATGCACCTGATGGTCATGCAGCTCAAGAACCAGGACCCCTTCAAACCGCTCGAGCCCGAGCAGTTTCTCGGCCAGCTGGCGCAGTTTTCCACCGTCAACGGCATCGAGTCCATGCGCAATTCCCTGTCCGGGCTGAGCGCATCATTACAAGGTTCGCAGGTCCTGCAGGGTGCAAATCTCGTTGGCCGTTCGGTGTTCGCGGCTGGGCAGGTTGCCCAATTATCGGACAGTGGAACCATATCCGGCGCGCTGGGTGTGCCCGCGGGCGCCAGCAACGTTCAGGTCAGAGTGATCGACGCCGGCGGTGGCCTGGTACGAACGTTCAGTGTTCCGGCGGACGGCGAACTCAGCGAGTTTTCCTGGGATGGCCGCGACAGTGTCGGTGCCCGCATGCCTGCAGGCCGGTACGCACTGGAGGCGGTCGCGTCCTTTGGCGGTCGCCAGGAGTCCGTCGAGATGCTGCTGCGGCAACGGGTTGACAGCGTCACGATCGATCCTGCTGGCGGTTCCCTGCGGCTCAATACCGCGGCCGGCGCCGTCGCACTGGGCGATGTTCGCCGCATCATGTAACTCGATATCTAACAGTTTAGGCAACAGGAGTCTTCCATGGCATTTCGTCTAGCGCTTTCAGGTCTCAACGCGGCTTCGGCCGATCTGTCGGTGACTGCTAACAATATCGCGAATACCGGCACCACTGGATTCAAAGGATCGCGGGCGCAGTTTTCCGAATTGTTTTCCGTTTCATCGACTGGTGTCAGTAGCACCGCGACCGGTAACGGTGTCCGGGTTTCCAGCGTGGCGCAGCAATTCAACCAGGGCAATATCGATTTTACTGACAACAGTCTCGACATGGCCATCAGCGGCCAGGGATTCTTCATTCTCAGCGATAACGGTGCCCAGGCCTACACGCGTTCCGGCGCATTCCTGGTCGATCGCGATGGGTTTGTGGTCAACAGCAATAATCAGCGCCTGCAGGTGTTTCCGCCCACGCCGCAAGGCGTTTTCAATACCGGATCGCTGGCTGACCTGCGCCTCGTAACCAGCGAAAGCGCGCCTGCGGCAACGGGCACGGTCGAAATGGTGATGAATTTGCCCGCGAATGCGGCACCGCCGCCGTCGGCCGTGTTCGACCCTGCGGATCCGGACAGCTTCAATCACTCGTCGTCCATGACGGTCTACGATTCGTTAGGTGCGGCGCATACCGCGTCGGTCTACTTCATCAAGACCGCAGTTCCAAATACCTGGTCGCAACGGTTGTCGATCGACGGCTCGCTGGTCGGCGTGCCGCAGAGCATGGTCTATAACAACACTGGCGGTTTGATCACGCCGCCCACCGGACGAATCACGTTTCCGCCATTCACGCCCACGACCGGCGCGGCGGCCATGAATGTCACGTACGACTTCAGCAAGACCACCCAGTATGGCGGCGCATTCACGGTCAATGCGATTACCCAGGATGGCTATACGACGGGCCGCTTGATCGGCATCGATACCGGCAGCACCGGCATTGTGCAGGCGCGTTTTACCAACGGGCGATCCGAGCCGCTGGGCCAGATTGCGATGGCCAATTTCTCCAATCCTAACGGCTTGCAGCAGCTTGGCGACACCAACTGGGCGGAGACATTCGGTTCCGGGCAGGCTTTGAAAGGCCAGGCTGGTAATGCGGGCCTGGGACTTATCCAGTCCGGCGCGCTCGAAGCTTCGAACGTCGACATCACCGAGCAGCTGGTCAACATGATTACGGCGCAGCGCAATTTCCAGGCTAACGCACAGATGATTTCAACCGCCGATGCGGTAACGCAGACGATCATCAACATCCGTTAGCTCTGACAGACCAGGAGCAGACCCGTGGATAAAATGTTGTATGTCGCAATGTCGGGCGCCAGGGAAACCTTGCGCGCCCAGACGGCTAACAGTCACAACCTCGCGAACGCGTCTACAACTGGATTTCGCGCGGATTTGACGGCCTTCATGAGTCGTTCGGTCGCTGGACCGGGATTCGAGTCGCGCGTCTATGCGTCGGCCACCACACTTGGCTGGGATCGCACCTCCGGAGCCCTGTCGTCAACGGGTCGCGACCTGGACGTCGCCGTCAACGGACAGGGCTGGATCGCGGTCCAGGATGCTGACGGCAACGAGGCCTACACCCGCGCCGGCGATCTCAAGGTCGATGTCAATGGTCAGCTACGCAACGGCGCAGGCCGGGCCGTCCTCGGTGACGGCGGCCCGATCAGCATGCCGCAGGGTACCGCCACGCTGGTTGCGGGCGACGGATCGATATCTGTCGTGCCCGTGGGCCAGGCCGCAAGCTCGGTCAGCACCGTCGCACGCATAAAGCTCGTGAATCCTGATGCCGCTCAGCTCGAGCGCGGTGAAGACGGACTATTTCGCCTGCGCGATGGCAGTGTCGCACCTGCCGATGCCAGCGTGCGGCTTGCCAGCGGTGCGCTCGAGTCCAGCAATGTCAATGGCGCGTCGGCACTCGTGAACATGATCGAGCTATCGCGCCGCTTTGAACTGCAGATCAAGTCGATTCGAACTGCTGAAGAAAACGCCCGCAGCTCAGAAACGCTGCTGCGCATGAGCTAACACAGGAGTCAATCATGGAACCGGCACTATGGGCAGCGAAGACAGGTCTGGATGCGCAGCAAACGCGCATGACTGTCACCGCGCACAACCTGGCTAACGTCAGTACCAACGGCTACAAGAAAGGTCGCGCGATCTTCGAAGACTTGTTGTATCAGAACGTGCGGCAGGTAGGCGCGCCAACTTCCCAGGACACGACGGCGCCCACAGGCCTTAATCTTGGCACCGGTGCACGCATTGTAGCGACCGAGCAGATGTATACCCAGGGCAATATCAACACCACCGACAATGGACTTGATCTGGCGATCAACGGCCGTGGTTTTTTTCAGGTTGCGCTGCCTGATGGAACCACCGGCTACACTCGCGATGGTGGATTCCAACTGAGCGCACAGGGCCAGCTGGTCACTAACAGCGGCTATGTGGTGCAGCCGGCGATCAGTATTCCGGATGGTGCGCAGTCCATCAGCATTTCCAGGGATGGCATCGTCTCAGCGACGATCTCGGGGCAGCCGGCTCCCGTGCAGGTAGGCACGATACAGTTGGCGGATTTCATAAATCCAGCGGGTTTGCAGCCGCGCGGCGAGAACATGTTGACCGAGTCGGCAGCGAGCGGCACACCGCAGACCGGAACGCCGGGCCTTAATGGTGTCGGGTTTGTGCAGCAGGGCGCGATCGAGTCTTCCAATGTCAACGTGGTCGAAGAATTGGTCGCGATGATCGAAACCCAACGCGCCTACGAAATGAACTCCAAGGCCATTTCCACCACCGATCAGATGCTTGAGTATCTGACCAGCCGGATCTGACAATGTTTAATTCCGAAAGACTTCTGTTAGCGGGTGGCTCAATCGCATCCGTGCTGTTGTTGACCGCGTGCGGAATACTGGCGCGTGGCGAAGATACTCGCTATGGCCCGGTGCTGCCCCTGGCAGCAGAGTTGCAGCCCGCGATGGACGGCGCAATCTGGCACGACGGCCACGACATACCGCTGTTTGAAAACGCGGTTGCGCGCAACGTCGGTGACATTTTGACCATTGTGCTGTTCGAATCAACAGACGCTTCGAAGAGTTCCAGTACGACGACCAAAAAGGCGTCGAAAGCTGATTTACCGGGTCCGACCATTGCCGGCCGTCCGGTCACCGTCAACGGCACCGCGATTTTGTCAGCCGGGATGGGGAATGAAACATCCTTTAACGGTGAAGGCGCAAGCCGCCAGAGCAACAGCCTGGACGGTCAGGTTACGGTCAGCGTCGTGCGCCGGCTACCTAACGGCAACCTGCTGATTCGCGGTGAAAAGCTGATCACGATCAATCAGGGCCGTGAGTTCCTGCAGCTGCAGGGAATTGTCAGGAGCATCGACATTTTGCCCGACAACACGATCCTGTCGACCAAGGTTGCCAACGCCTTGATCACGTATAGCGGCAAAGGTGCCGTTGCCAATGCGTCCGCTCCTGGCTTGCTGGCGCGATTCTTCAATTCTCCACGGACGCCATTCTGATGCCGTCGTCGAAGCTGCTAACGCTTGCCCTGCTAGCGCTCGGCCTGGCCACGATGGACCGCGCGACTGCCGAAACTGTCCGCGACCTGGCGGCGGTGCAGGGTGTTCGCAGCAACCAGCTGGTCGGCTACGGACTGGTGGTAGGTCTTGATGGCACGGGGGACCAGACCAGCCAGGCGCCTTTTACCGTCCAGAGTCTCAAGAACATGCTGGCGCGCTTTGGCGTCACGATTCCACCTAACGTCAATCCACAGCTGAAAAATGTCGCTGCCGTCAGCGTGCACGCCGAGTTGCCACCGTTCATCAAGCCGGGTCAGCGTATTGATGTGACGGTCTCGTCGATCGGCAATGCCGGCAGTCTGCGCGGCGGTAGCCTGTTGATGACGCCGCTGCGCGGCGCGAACGGCGAGGTCTATGCGATCGCGCAAGGAAGCATGGTCGTCAGTGGCTTCGGCGTGGCCGGCAAGGACGGATCGCGAATCGCGCTCAATGTGCCGAGTGGCGGCCGAATCCCTGGCGGCGCAACCGTCGAACGGGCGGTGCCGAGCGATTTCGCGACCCTGGATCATGTAACGCTGAACCTGCACACACCGGATTTCACGACCGCAAGTCGACTGGCTGAGGCCATCAATACCAGGTACGGCGCCGGCACGGCAGCCGCAGACGATGCGGTATCGGTGCGAGTTGCCGCACCAGCGGATGTGAACCAGCGGATTGCCTATGTCGCATCGCTCGAAGAAATGAACGTTGAACCGGGCGACGCTCCGGCGCGAGTCATTATCAACTCACGAACCGGCACCGTGGTCATCAGCAGCCGCGTTCGCGTGCTGCCGGCGGCGGTCAGTCATGGGTCGCTTGCCGTGACCATTACCGAGCGCCAGGATGTAAGCCAGCCCAACGCGCTGGCCGGCGGCGATACCGCCGTTGTACAACGCAGTGAGCTAACGGTTGGACAGCCCGAGGCGCGCATGTTTCTGTTCAAGCCCGGCGTTGACCTCAACGATATTGTCCGTGCGGTCAACAAAGTGGGCGCTGCGCCGGGCGACCTGGTCGCCATACTCGAAGCGCTGCGCGAAGCCGGTGCGTTGCGCGCGGAGTTGATCGTCATATGACCGCGCCGGTGGCATGGAGCGATCCGACGGCGCTGGCCAGCGTGCGCCAGGACGCCCGCAAGGGCGATGCCGCGGGTTTGCGCGAGGTTGCGCATCAGTTTGAAAGCCTGTTCCTGCGCATGATGCTCAAGAGCATGCGCGAAGCCAGCAGCGGCGATCCGTATTTCGACAGCAATGAAGGTGGTATGTACCGCGACATGTTTGACGACCAGGTCGCGGTCGACATGAGTGACAAGGGTGGCATGGGTCTCGCGGACCTGCTGGTCAAGCAGCTCTCGAAGTATGTTCCAGGCCGTGTCGAGCCGGAAGCAAAGGCCACCGCTGCGCCGGCGCAGAGTGACTTTGTGCAGAAAATGTGGCCGCTCGCAGTCGAGGCCGGCAAGCGGCTGGGCGTTGACCCGCGTCACGTCGTTGCGCAGGCTGCGCTCGAATCCGGCTGGGGCCAGGCGGCAGCCGGCAACAACTATTTCGGGATCAAGGCTGGCTCTGGCTGGCGCGGTGCGGCGCTGGAAAACCAGACTCAAGAATTTGTCAATGGTGCGGCGGTAGCGGTCGCAGCGCCGTTTCGCGCCTATAGAGATGTTGACGCGAGCGTTACTGATTATATCCGCTTGTTAGGTAATGACCCACGATACGCAGCTGTGCGCGGCACGGGTTCTGATACCGCTGCTTTCACGCGGGCGATACAGGACGCGGGCTATGCCACCGACCCTGACTACGCGGCCAAGTTGCGGGCGGTCGTCCAGGCAGTCGATGGCGTATTTCCGACAACCATCAAGGGCGGCCAGGAAACGCCGATAACACCCTCGACTGGTTCACTCTAGTTGCAGTTTTCGAAAGGTATATGACAAATGGGCGACATGATGTCCACCGGTTTATCGGGATTGCTGGCTTTCAGGCGCGCTCTCGATACGACCGGACATAACATAGCCAACGCCAACACGGATGGCTACAGCCGTCAGCGGGTCGAGTTTGGAACCCGCGAGGCGACGCAACTTGGCAGCGGCTTCGTCGGCAACGGCGTCAAGGTGCTGACGGTACGCCGCAGCGTCGATGAATTTCTGACCACGCAGGCGCGAGGCTCTGCGAGCGGCCTCGAGCGACTGCAGGCATTTGCATCCCAGGCTGAACGAATCAACAATCTGTTTGCGGATGGCGCGAACGGGCTGGCCGCCAGCATGCAAAGGTTCAGCAACGCGATCGAGGGCGCAGCGTCCAACCCAAGTTCTCTGGCAGCCCGGCAGGTCTTGTTAGGCGAGAGCCGGTCACTGACTGACCGGTTGAAATACTATGACTCCCAGCTGCGAGGTTTCGAGAACGACAATAACAGCCGGCTGAGCGCTGAAATCAGCGAAGTCGGTGCATTGGCCAGCGGGATCGCACGCCTTAACGATGAAATTGTTCGAGGTACCGCGGGAACCGGCCAGTCACCTAACGACCTGCTGGACCAGCGTGACAAGCTGCTCGAGGAGCTGTCTGGCAAGCTCAGTGTGCAGGTGGTCCCGCAGGATGGCGGTGCTATCAATGTTTTCGTCGGCAAGGGCCAGGCGCTGGTGCTCGGTGGCACGGCCAACCAGCTTGTCACCGCGACTGATACTTTTGACAATGGCCGGCCGGTCGTTGCTTTGCGCAACGCCCAGAACACTGTGGATATTACCAATTCCCTGTCGGGCGGCACCATCGGCGGGCTGCTCGAATTCCGCAGCCAGTTGCTGGACCCAGCGCGCGCCAAACTTGGCCGCATCGCAGTGGGTCTGGCCGATGCGGTGAATACTCAGCATCGCGCCGGCATGGATTTGCGCGGCGCGCTGGGCACAGACTGGTTTTCGGTCGGCGGCGCAATCGCGCAGACCGCAAGCAGCAATAACGGCAATGCCGCCATGACCGTGACGCGCACTGATACCAATGCGCTCACCGGTGCAGACTACATATTCGAGTTTACGGGCAGCGCCTATCAGTTGCGCGATCTGTCTAACAATACGGCCGTTCCGATGACGGGAACCGGCACGGTAGGCGATCCGTTCCGGGCACAGGGACTCAGCCTCTCGACCAGCGGCACCATGGTGGCCGGCGACCGGTTTGCGATCAGGCCGACGCGCGAGGCCGCTGTTGGCCTCGGTGTTTTGATCCAGGATCCCGCCAACCTCGCAATCGCCAGCCCGGTTCGTACCGGGGCAGCGGCTGCTAACACAGGCAGTGGCGCCATTTCGTCCGGACTGGTTACGGATCCAGGCAATCCGCAACTGCGCAGCTCCGTCAATATCCAGTTCACATCGCCTAACACCTACAGCGTGAACGGCGCCGGCAGCTTCGCCTATACACCTGGTGCGACGATTTCGCTGAATGGCTGGCAGCTGCAAATCAGCGGCGCGCCGGCTACCGGCGATCAATTCACGGTCCGAGACAATATCAATGGCCTTGGCGACAATCGCAATGGGCAATTGATGGCCGAAGCGCTCGGCCGCAAGACACTGGCACAGAGTTCGGCGTCGGTGAATAGTTCGGTCGGCGCCCTGGTAGGTGAGATTGGCGTGGCCACCAACCAGGCCGTGACCAGCCGCGACATTCAACAGGCTTTGCACTCGGAAAACGTTCAGGCCAAGAACAATATCTCGGGCGTCAATCTGGATGAGGAAGCGGCCCAGCTGCTGCGTTACCAGCAGGCGTATCAGGCGTTAACCCAGGTCATCAAGACCGCGAGCGCAATGTTCGATGCATTGCTGGCCGCGGCACGTTAGGAGCCGACATGCGCGTCTCAACTTTCACGATGCATCAGGCCGCGCTGGACGCCATGCTGGCCCAGCAGGCATCGCTGTCACGTACCCAGAACCAGATCTCGACCGGGCGACGGATCCAGACGGCGGCGGATGATCCCGCAGCAGCTGTGCATGTGCTGGAACTGCAGCGCGCGCTGGCGGCGGCTGAGCAGCACAAAAGCAACGCCATCAACGCAAAGAATCGCATCAATCTCGAAGAAACGACGCTGGCCGACGCAACCAACGTGTTGCAGCGCGTTCGCGAGCTGGCACTGCGTGCCAACTCGGGCATTGTGGACAGCGCAACCCGCAGTCTGCTGTCTGCGGAAATTCGCTCCAGACTGGATGAATTCATGTCCATGGCAAATCGCCAGGACGTCAATGGCGACTATCTTTTTTCCGGCTACGCATCGGGCACGCAACCCTTTGCACGGCCCGCGAATGGTGTGGTCCAGTATCTGGCTGATTCCGGAGAACGCCAGCAGGTTATTGCGCCGGGCCAGAAAGTCGCGGACGGACATTCCGGGGATCAAGTCTTCGTCAAGGTTCCTGAAGGCAATGGAGCCTTTGTCGCGACCTATCAGGCAACTAACACCGGTACCGGTGTGTTAGGCGTCGGGACGGTTATCGACCGTTCCATTTGGGATCGCGGCAGCTATTCAGTGAGTTTCACCGCACCCGGCAGTTACGAGGTGCGCGATTCCACCAACACCCTGGTCACCAGTGGCGCCTACCAGAGCGGAGCTGCAATCGCGTTTCGTGGCATCAGTTTTTCGCTGAGCGGTGCGCCTGCAACTGGCGATCGGTTCACGGTCCGTGCCGCGGCCAGCGAGAGTATTTTCGCGACTCTCGATAAACTTGTCAGTCTGACGTCAACGCCCACTGCCAATGTGGCCGATCAGGCAAAACTCAACAGTGATCTGACCGCGGTTCTGCAGCAACTGAGCCAGGGCATCGATCACCTGAGCAGCGTGCGTGCGCAAGTCGGCTCGCGGCTGTCGGCCATTGATGTGGCCGATGAAGCCCGCGATGCCTTCGGTCTCGAGAATCAACGTCTCCTTTCCGAGTTGCAGGACGTCGATTACGCCGAAGCCGTGACCCGGATGAATCGGCAGTTGCTGTCCTTGCAGGCGGCGCAGTCCTCCTACAGCCGGCTGGCGCAGCTGTCGCTGTTCAATTATCTCTAACAGGCAGATTGTGACCTGCGTCGCAATTTCCGCGGCGCCCGTTAGCCGGCCTCAAGTGCCACCAGACCCCGGTCGATAAAGCTGACGGAGAGCGAGGTTGCCTTCAACCCAGCTCCCTAATTTTACGCCCGGGCCCCAGCCGGGGTCCTGACAGTCCTGAGGAGAGAACTTCATGCTTGCAATCAATACCAACGTTGCTTCGATGAACGCGCAGCGCAACCTGACCGGCAGCGGCCTGCAGCTTGCCACCGCGTTGCAGCGACTGTCGTCCGGCCTGCGCATCAACAGCGCCAAGGACGACGCCGCCGGCCTCGCCATTGCCGAACGCTTCAACACGCAGATCCGCGGCTCCAGTGTCGCCCAGCGCAATGCCAGCGATGGTATTTCGTTGTCGCAGACCGCGGAAGGCTCATTGGCGGAAGTTGCTAACAACCTGCAGCGCATTCGCGAATTGTCGGTGCAGGCCCGCAACGGCACCAACAGCGCTACGGACCGTGCCGCGCTCGATAATGAAGTTCAGCAGCTGAAATCAGAAATCGACCGCGTTGCCGGATCGGCCGCGTTCAACGGTGTCAAGTTGCTGGACGGCTCGTTCACGAGCTCGGTGTTCCAGGTCGGCGCCAACGCGGGCGAGACGATCTACGTCAACAACCTGACCAATGCCAGCAGTGCTGCCCTGGGGACGTATAATTACGC
>JANMYM010000025.1:0-28369 GCA_031382085.1 Gammaproteobacteria bacterium | reverse complement strand
GATCAACTCGGGATAACGCTTCAGCGTCGCCACCGCGCCATCGAGGATCGGCACACTCTCCGGCAGCAGATCCGCCTTGTTGGTCTCGAACACCACGCCCGGCAGTTTCAGCTCGGTCTTGAACGAGCAGCCGTAGGAATCGACCCGGTCGCCCTTGGGCGTATCCGCGCACTGATCCTTGCTGTTGACAACGCCGTCGCCGTCATCGTCAAGCTCGCAACCGTTCGCATCCACCTTGGCGCCCGCGGGGGTCATCGGGCACTGATCCAGGCGATTGACAACGCCGTCGCCATCATCATCGAGCTCGCAACCACTGGCATCGACCTTCTGGCCGGCCGGCGTGTTCGGGCACTTGTCGTTAGGATCCAGCACGCCATCGCCGTCGCTGTCTTTCGGCAGCGGGCAACCAGACGCATCCACCGCAGTGCCCGCCGGCGTCCCGGGGCAACGGTCAATGTCGTCCGTCACACCGTCGCCGTCAGAGTCGACTGGCTTGCTAACAACCGGTGCGCGATCCTCGCCGCCGAAGTTGAAGCTCGCGCGCAGGCCCAGCTGGCGCCGATCCGGCAGCACCCCACGCGCGCCGCTCGGGGCCTGTGCGGCAAGCGGTGTACGCACGGTGCCTGCGGCGCCAGCAGCGTAGGCAATGTTCCAGTCCTGGATGTAGACCGCGCTGGCTTTCAACGTGTCGTCATCAAACAGGTTGTTGATGTAGGCCGTCAGCGTCCATTTCCTGCCGGACTTGAGGCCCAGGCGCATATCCGCCATCCAGTAGGGGTCCATTTCCAGGCTGTTTTCAAAGCTGGTGAAACGGCTCGACTGATAGCGTGTGTCCAGGTTGAAAAACCAGTCCATGTCATCGCGCCAGTTGCCACGCACTTCGGTGCCCATGACCAGGCTGCTCCTCGGCGCCCCCTCGAGACGGTTGCCGGAATAGTTGATCGCGCAACGATTCGTCGCCGGAGTGCCAACCACAATGACGGTGCAGGCGTTAGGATTGTTGACGGCTGCGCGCGAGATCGCCGACACGCCGGTCTGGATGTCCGTGAAGTCCTCATACTTGCCGTCGTTGTAGGTGTAGCCGGCCGTCAGGGTCCAGTTGTCGGTCGGCGCCGCATTGAGCTCAAGCTCAAAGCCTTTGACTGACGCCGAGGCCGCGTTGACGACCTGGGTTGTCAACTGGCCCGTGGCCGGATCTACAAAGGTGATCGAGACCTGCTTCTTGGAGTAGTCCTGGTAGTAGATCGCCGCGTTCAACTGCAGACGGTTTTCCAGCCAGCTGGTCTTGGCGCCTATTTCATAAGCCGCCAGTTCTTCCGGCAGATAGGTGTTAGCCGTGAGGTTGGCGATGCCGGTCAGGGGGCTCAGACCACCCGGCTTCTTGCCCTCCGAGTACGAAACATACGCCATTTTGCCAGGCGAAAATTTGTAGTCGAGCGAGACGCGCGGAGTCGTGAAGCTGGACTCAACCTGGGCGTACCGTGGTGTCGATGTTGTTAGCAGCGCATTCAACGCAGCAGCCGTCTGAGGCGCGACGGTGGCTGAGCCGGTCAGCGGATTCACCGCGCCGGTCGAATTGAAAGCACACGAGACCACGCCGTTGGCGCCAAAAATACGTCCATTGGTCGTGACACTCGGGCAACCGATCGGCGCCGGCGGGCCCACGACACCCTGCGCCTGGGTATTTTCCTTTTCCTTGGTCGAGCGCAATTCGGCGCCAATCGACAGTTTGTCTGTGATCTTGAAGTCGGCCAGGCCGTAGACCGATGAATGGTAGGTGTTGCGGCGCGTAAAGTCCTCGGGCGTGCGGGCCGCGGCGCCAACAGCCTGGAAGACCCGGGCGCAATCGCCGCTCGCGGAAGCGCAACGCAGCGCGCGACTGACCTGCTCCAGCTCCTCAGTCCAGTACAAACCGCCTAACGTCCACGAGAACCGGCTCCCGGACTTGGACTGCAAGCGGATTTCCTCACTGATGGTCGTGATCTGGGTGTCGAAATAGGTTTCCTGGCCGCCATTGACCAGCGGATCGGCGAAGTCGCCCACGGCCAGCGCGTCGTTGAACTGGAAGGTCTTGTTATCACCATAGCCGGAGATCGACGACAGCATCAGCGGTCCAAAATCCCAATCGCCGCGCAGAATGGTGCGGGATATATCGCGGTTGGAGCCAGGGTAGTCCGTGCCGGTGCGCGGATTGCGGCTCGGCGCAGGTTTCGGGAAATTGCGCGCGCTGCCCAGGCTACCGACGGTCTGTGGGAAAAAGGCATTGGCAGGATTGGCCGCCACCGCGGCGCCAACAACCGCCGCCAATCCGTTTGCGGCCACCAGCACCGAGCCTGGCAACGCAACCAGCGACGGCTTCTTCACCGTCGCTGCTTCCGGTTCGTAGCGATCTTCGGACACTTCAGTACGGAAAGTGAAAGTGAGATTGTCAGTCGGCGTGAAGCGAAGTGCCGCCGCGGCGCCCCAGCCGCTGCCGCCACCGAGACTGTGGCCGGTCACTGCACTTCGATAGAAACCGTCGCTACCCCAGGCCGCCACATTCAGGCCACCTGTTAGCTTGTCCTGGATCAAAGACCCGCCAATGCTGCCGCGGCCTTCGAACTTGCTGAAGGTTCCGACGTCCAGCTGCGCATTGGCAGCGAACTCTTCACCAGGTTTCTTGGTGATGTAATGGATTGCGCCGTTAAACGCCGAACGACCGAACAGGGCCGAATGCGGGCCCTTGATGATTTCGATGCGTTCGACGTCCATCAGTCGCGGGTTAATGACGAATGAGCCGCCGGCGGTCGCCTGCGCGAGCGAGGAGATGTCGACGTCGTCCAGCAGGATCGCGACATTCTGGCGGCCGCGCGTCGGCGACAAACCGCGAATAACCACGCGCGTGTCCTGCTTGTTGAAGCCTTCGTCCAGCATCACGCCCGAGGAGTACTTGGCGACATCCGCCAGATCGCTGATGCCCTTGCGCTCTATGGCTTCGGCCGAAATCGCCGTAATCACCATCGGGATGTCCTGCAGGTTTTCGGAGCGCTTGCGGGCGGTGACCACGACCTCCTCAATCTCGGCTGCAAAAACGCTGGTTGTTAGAACGGCGCCAGTCAATAACAGAACGCTGGCGCGAATGACGCTCGAACGACGAATGTGCATTGTCTGTCCCCTATCCCGATACTATTGTTGTTGGGGCGCAACGATTGCGTCTGCGCCTCGAATCCGATACTAGTATCTGCATGGCCAAATGCCAACACTGGATCGTGTCCACACATGATTTTTAAGTCGCCACGACCGCAAATAAGCCTGCCTGCGGGGCCGCTAACACGTTATGTCTTTGAACACCGGGCACGGCATGCGAACCGGCCGGCATTTATCGAGCCTCTGACCGGCAAGACGCTGAGTTACGGCGCCACCTGGGCGGCGGTGGAACGCACGGCGGGTGGCCTCGCCGAGCGCGGTTTCAGGCATGGCTCGGTGCTCGGCATTCTGGCTGCCAACTGCGCTGACTACGGCATTGCCTTTCATGCTGCGGCGCTCGCAGGCGGTGCGGCAACGACCATCAACCCGGCCTACAAGATCGAAGAAGTCGCGCACCAACTGCGTGATTCCGGAGCGCGCTGGCTGATCTGCGATCGTGCGGCTATCGAGGTCGCTCGCGCCGCGGCACGGCAGATCGGCCATTGCCCGGTGTTCTGTTTCGACGGGCAGGGCGACGAGTCCTTTGCTGCGCTCTCCGGCGGGCCCCTGGCCCAGGTCCCGGTCATGCCCGACGACATGGTGGTCCTGCCCTATTCCAGCGGCACCACAGGGCTGTCCAAGGGCGTGGTGCTAACACACGGCAATTGCGCAGGCAATATCGCGCAGTTCGAAGCCTGCATGCCACTGCAGTCGCAGGACGTTTTTATCGCGGTGTTACCTTTTTTTCATATCTACGGCATGCAGGTGATCATGAACATGGGCCTGCGCATCGGTGCAACCCTGGTAACAATGCCGCGCTTTGATCTCGCAGCGTTTCTCGATGCCATCCAGCGCTACCGTGTCACGGTTGCGTTTGTCGTCCCCCCAATCGTGTTAGCACTGGCGCAACACCCGATGGTCGGCAATTTCGATCTGTCGTCGCTGCGATCGATGATGTCCGGCGCCGCGCCGCTGGGTGCCGACGTGGCCGCGGTAGCGCAGGCGCGCATCAAAGTGCCGGTTTTTCAGGGCTATGGCATGACCGAGCTGAGCCCGGTATCGCACCTGTCGGTTGTCGGCGTTACACCGGCGGGCTCCGTGGGTCAGCTGACGCCCAATAGCGAGGCACGCCTGGTCGATCCCGAATCAGGGTGCGACGCGCCATCCGGCGCCAGCGGCGAACTCTGGGTGCGCGGCCCCATGGTCATGAAGGGATATCTCAATAACCCTGCAGCGACCGCGGCAACCATCGATGCCGACGGCTGGCTGCATACCGGCGATGTCGCACGCGTCGATGCTGGCGGCAATTTCTATATCGTCGACCGGCTCAAGGAGCTGATCAAATACAAGGGCTTCCAGGTTGCGCCTGCGGAACTGGAAGCGCTGCTGCTGACGCACCCCGATGTTGCCGACGCTGCCGTCATCGGCATGCTGGACGCCGAGGCCGGCGAACTACCCAAGGCCTTCATCGTCCGCAAAGCCGGCACTACAGTACCCGCGGATGCATTGCGCAGCTTTGTTGCCGGGCATGTCGCGACCTACAAACAGATTCACCAGGTGGAATTTCTGGATGCGATTCCGAAATCCCCATCCGGCAAGATCCTGCGGCGCATGCTGCGCGACCGCAGCGCGGCCCAGAGCTAACGCGTCGCCTCGGCCACTTCAGCCAGCAGATAGAACTTGAAATCGGTGCGCCCGGCCGGGCCGCGTTCCGGCGGCAGCGGATGCTGCTGGAACCAGGCGCGATAGGCTTCATAAGCCGCCATGTCGCGAAAATGCATTTCGGCGATGCGGTACAGCGGCAGGCTCTGCGGCAGGCGCATGGTGTTGCCACTGGCCGATTCCACGGGCTTTAGCACCGTGTTGTAGACGATCTTGTCAAGGTGTGGGTTCGCTAACAAATCAGGGGTGTGTATTTTCCACAGCCACTCGTCGTATTCCTGTGGTGTGATACCGGGTACCAGCGTATATCCAATCAGTGTCTTGATCATGACGGTTCGTTGATCCTCGAAGCGCTGGGCGGAGGCGTGGACAATACCGCGCCACGGGCCCTGGCGAAAGCCCGGCGCCGTCCATTTGCGGCCTCCGGCCGCTGCTGTTAGTGTCGCCACAGTGTCCACCCCTAAATTCATCGCGGTCGCCGGCAACATCGGCGCCGGCAAGACCGAGCTAACAGAATTCCTGTGCCGGCGCTACGGTTTGCAGCCGTTCTTCGAGCCTAACAACGCCAATCCATATCTGGCGGACTTCTACAAGGACATGAAACGCTGGGCCTATCGGTCGCAGATGTTCTTCCTGACCCGCAAGTTCCGCCTGCACCTTGAGCTGCAGGACCACCCGCAACCCGTGATCCAGGATCGCACCCTGTATGAAGATGCGGAGATTTTCGCCCGCAACCTGCGTCTACAGCGCTTTATCGATAGTCGCGATTTTCGCGTCTACTGGGAGCTGTACCAGTCAATTGCCGCGAGTGTGCGCCCGCCCGATCTGATGATTCAACTGCGCTGTCCGGTGCGCACGCTGCGCAAGCGCATTCGCGCGCGCGGCCGGGCGATGGAGCAGGACATCCCGGTCAATTACCTGACGCGGCTCAATCGCCTCTACAACGCCTGGTTCGAGAGCTACCGACTGTCGCCGGTCGTGACGCTGGAAACACATCAGCTCGACTGGCTGACAGACCTGGTGGACCGCGCCGACCTGTTCCGGCGGCTGGATCAATATCTCTAATCGCGCGACCGCGACAGGACGTATAGCCGTAGATATTTCTGCCGGACGTAGTTGGCGTCCTGCAAAGCCATCGCGAAACCGCGCCAGCCGTCGAGGAAACCGAACCGCAGGCAGTACGCGCGCAGGAAGCGCCAGGCCGGATTGAAAAGGATCTGCGCGACCCGTCCGCGCCTGCCCGCCGCGTGCATCTGCTGCGCCATCAAGGCCGCATATTGTGTTAGCTTTTCCGTCTGGTCATCGAGACTGCGATAGGAGTCATGCAGGATCCGGCCGCGCAAGCGGCCGACAGAGCCGTTAGCCACGATCTTTTCGTGGATTTCAAAGCCTCCCACGGCAACCCGGCGGCGGTCGAACAGGCGCACGTGGTGCTCGCGGCCGGCATCGCCGAAGCGCAGATATTTTCCGAAGTAACGCGATGCAAATGGAATTGTGTAGGCCGCAGTGGTAGCTGCGTCCTGTTGTTTCAGATGCTGAATTTCCTCCGCGAGCTCCAGTGACAATTGCTCATCCGCGTCCAGCATGATGATCCAGTCATGGCTCGCGGCCTGGTGCGCAAACTGGCGCTGCGAGCGGTAACCGGGCCAGTCCCGCTCAATCACCCGCGCCCCGCACTCAGCCGCCAGCTCCCGCGTGCGATCCGTGGAATGCGAATCGACAACCAGCAATTCATCCGTAACCAGCGCGAGTGAACGCAGGCAGGACTGGATGCAGTCCTCCTCGTTACAGGCAATGACACAACCCGAGACTTTGAGACTCACAGGCGCGCTAGGTCCGCGAAAGGCTGGCAACCGGCGCCTCAAGATCGCCTGGTGGCACCAGGGGCACGGTCCGGTGAACCCAATTGCCCGGATCGGAGCGCCGCTGCGGCGAAGGAATGACCAGTACCCGGCGCAGGCGTTCGGCCTGCATTTTTTCGACGTCGATTTCATGGCCGCGCCGCGCCCAGTCGCGCACGCGCTGCCGGAACTGGAATTCCATGCCGTCGGTTTCAGTCAGGAACTCTTCGGCAGCGGTGCGCGGTGGCAACTTGGGTTCGATCCGGGTGACGACCGCGAGGTCTTCATTCAATGCCTGGAGGATCATGGCATGGCGGTCCTTGTCCGCGGCGGAATCTAACAGAAAATTGCGCGCCTGGATGCCGAAGGTGCGGGTGTTAGTCGCATCGATCGGCACCTTCACCGAGAAGGTGATGATCGACATGCCTTCCTGGAAAACCGGCTGGATTCGATGGCAGACGCCGACCAGGCTGAACTCGACCGACACCGCCGTGAAGCCGCGATCCGGATTCAGGATCCTGGCCATCTCACCGGTTTTCTGTGCCACCTTCGGTGCCGGCCTGACGCGCTGCACCCTGGCGCCATATTCGGTCGGCGTGATCGGCACCACGTGCACGCGCGGCGCGCGGCGCGTACCAAACGTCGGATGAACGAAATTGATGTGCGCGGTGTCCAGCGAGTTTTCCTCGAAGCGCGCCCAGTTGACGTTGCCTTCGCCCTGGTAGTGAATCAGCCGCCACTGGTCCGGCATCACATACTCGGAAAACAGATCCGGCACCTGCGGCCGATCGGCGTCGGGCAGATCGCCAAGAAATGTCCACACCCACCCATATTTTTCCATCGTCGGGTAGCTGTCGATGCGCGCGCGCTTGGGGATGACGGCCTCGTCACCCATGGCGGGGATTTTCGCGCAGCGGCCATTGCTGCCGAACTGCCAGCCGTGATACGGGCATTCGACGTTGCCAGCAACGATCTGACCACTGGCCAGCGCGGCGCCCCGATGCACACAGACACTCGACATGCAGACGGCCTTGCCGGCCGCGTCCCGATATAGTACGAAGTCGCAACCCAGCATCCGCACGCCTAACACCTTGCCAGCGGTGACTTCATGGGCGTAGGCCGCCACATACCAGTTATTGATCAGCATGCAGTCAATGTTGAGGCTGAAACAATTCGAACGCAATGCCGCCTGGCGCCAGAAAACTGGCATGCAGCGTCGCGCCGTGGCGCGGATCTGCGAGCAATATCGGTCCATGAATGTCGCGCGCGCCTGCAGTCGCCGCCTGGCGCAGTACGGCTTGGATGTCATCGACCGGAAAGCTGTACATCACAAGGCCGGTCGCCGGCAGCCGCGGCGGCCGCAACGGCTCTGCCACCGGCAGATTGATGAACTGCAGCAGGATCAGGAATCCGTGCGCGCCATGCGGCGGGTAAGCCTGCGCAATTTCAAACTGCGTGCCATCCGGCGTGTTCATCGCACCCTGGCGGCCCGCAGAGGTCTGGCAGCGGCGATTGCGGATTTCGAAGCCGAGCGCATCCCGCATGAACCCGGCCATGCGGTCGGTGTCGTCGACAATACACATGGAATAGGCAGGACCACCCAAACCCTGCGCGTCCACAGGCGAGATCGGCGGATTGCCGGCACCGCGCGCGATACCAACGGCCGCTACGAAGTCCGGCGCGGCTGCCAGAGATTCCAGGATTTCCCAGCTGCGTCCGTCCGGATGCCGGAACAGCGTCCGTTCGAGTGGATTTCGCGCCCCGAATCCTAACAAACGCAACCTGGTATCGAGCGCTTCCTGCACGGTGTTAGGAAAACCGATGGTATAGGGTCCATACACGGCGGGTTCCCAGCTCCCGCGCCAGGGTTCGCTGTGCCGATCTAACACCAATACGCGGATGCAGGCGGCGTCCCGGATCCCGGCGCGGACAAAGTGATACTCGAGATACGCGAAATCCTCCGGCAGCTGCCACAGCGCGGCGCGCGCGCGACGGCTTGCGTCGTCTACGGCTACGGGGCCGAGGCACTGCAGACCGTGGCCGGTTTCCAGGAACAGGCGCAGCGGCGCCAGGGAATTAGTCGCGATCGTCAGGGTCGCGAGCGGTCCTGCGCGACCAGCCGGGTGTGCTGCCATAAGCGGCTTACTTTATACTGGCGCAAGATGTCTGGTACGCGTCGGGATTTTCTTCGGACGACCGCCTCAACCGCAGGCGGTTATCTGCTGGTTGCGACCTTCGGTATCCCGGGCGAAGCAGCACGCGCGCAGACCGTGCCTGGCAATCCGCCGCCGGCGACGGTGCTCGCGCCCACGGTATTCATTCGCATCGATCCCGACGGATCGATTCGCATCCTCGCCGCGCGGCCCGACATGGGACAGGGCATCAAGACCTCGGCGGCGATGACCATTGCCGATGAGCTGGACGCCGACTGGTCGCGCGTCACGGTGGAGCAGGCGCCCGCCAACTCAGCCATCTACGGCTCGCAGACCGTCGGCGGCTCGCGCTCGACGCCCACCAGCTGGGACGCGCTGCGACTCTGCGGTGCGACGGCGCGCGCGATGTTAGTCACGGCCGCGGCTAACAGCTGGAACGTGCCTGCCGCCGAGTGCCGTACCTCGGCTGGTACCGTCGTACACACCACATCGATGCGGCGCCTGAGCTACGGCGAACTGGCGGCGCGTGCGGCAACGCTGCCGGTGCCGGATGCCACCAGCGTCAAACTCAAATCCCGCAGCGACTACCGCATTGTCGGTCAGCCAACCCGCAGCGTCGATGTGCCGAAGATCGTCAGCGGCGAGCCGCTTTACGCGATGGATGTGCGCCTGCCGGGCATGAAATATGCGGCGCTTGCCCGCGGTCCGGCGCTGCGCTCCAAACCGGCGAGCGGTAACTTCGATGAGGTACGCCGCATGCCGGGCGTGCTGGATGTGTTCACGATCGGCGGACAGGGAGCCGGGCCCGCAGAGGCGGTGCCATTCGTGGCCGTCATCGCGTCCTCAACCTGGGCCGCGTTTCGCGCCAGGCGCGCGCTGAAAATTGACTGGGATACCAGCAGTGCGTCGCGCGACAGCTGGTCCGGGGCATTGGCCGAGGCGAAAAAAATCGCCGCGCAGCCGGGCGCCCAGTCCGTGCGGGAGACCGGCGACACGCAAGCCGCGTTTGCCGCAGCTAACAAAACGGTCGAGGCGTTTTATTCCTACCCGTTCCTGGCGCATGCCACCATGGAGCCGCAGGTCACGACCGCCTGGTATCGCGACGGCCAGATCGATCTGTGGGCGCCGGCGCAGACCGTGGACTCATCGCGGCCGTCTATTTCCCGTCTGTTAGGTCTGCCGCTGGACAAGGTGGCCGTGCACCTGCCGCGCCTCGGTGGCGGCTTCGGACGGCGGCTGATGTACGACTTCATGACCGAAGCGGCGCTGATCGCGCGCAAGGTCGACAGTCCGGTGAAGCTGGTGTGGACGCGTGAAGACGACCTGCAATATGACTACTATCGTGTTGGCGGCTTCCATGGTTTCAAGGCCGCCATCGACAAGCAGGGCCAGCTGAGCGCCTGGCAACAGCATTTCGTCAGTTTTACCGGGGACGGCAAGGCCCCGGTTTCGGGCGGCAATCTCGATCCTGCCGATTTTCCCTTGAATGTCGTGGCTAACGCCTCTGTCAGTCAGACCCTGCTGCCGCTCGCGACCCGCACCGGGCCGTGGCGCGCGCCGCGCTCCAATGGCGTCGCCTTCGCCGCGCAGAGTTTTCTGCACGAAGTCGCGGTGGCTGCGAAACGCGACCACGTCGAACTGCTGGTTGAACTGTTTGCGAAAATGGAGAAACCCGCGGCCAACCAGCCTGGACTGAATCCCGAGCGCGCTATCCGCGTCATCAGGCTCGCAGCCGAAAAAGCCGGCTGGGGCCGGAAATTCCGTGGTGGCCGCGGCCTGGGGCTGGCTTTTTATTATTCCCACGGCGGACATTTCGCCGAGGTGGTCGACGTAACGGTCGACAAGCGCAGGAATCTCAAGGTCAATCGCGTGACCGTTGCCGGCGATATCGGGCTGGTCGTGAATCCGCTCAATGCCGAGCATCAGGTCGCAGGATCAGTGACCGATGGACTCAGTGCCGCGCTCGGGCAACGCATCACCATCGAGAACGGCGCCGTGCAACAAAGCAATTTCCACGAATACCCGTTGCTGCGCATGCCGGCGGCGCCGCCGGTCAGCGTGCACTGGGTCGACAGTGGTTACTCGCCCACCGGCGTCGGTGAACCCGCGTTGCCGCCGCTGGCGCCGGCGCTGTGCAACGCTATTTTTGCGGCCACGGGCATCCGGGTGCGCGACTTGCCCTTGTCGCTGTCAGGCTTTTCGGCCTGACGGACTCGTTCCCAGCGCGCCTGCGAAACTCCGCGGCGGCCGGGCCTGCGCCGTCGGTCACTTGCGTGCCCGCGCCAGCGGCACCACGGGCAGGCTGCTGGTGGCCACGAACGACGAATCCTCGAGCCGGTACCAGAAATGCGCAGCGCCGGCGATTTCGCGGATCGCATCGCCTGGCACGACCTCGACTTCGCGGCCGTGCTGCGTGAATTTCATGCGCCCCGCGGTGATGTAGATGAGCGCATCGAGGTCGCCGCTCTTCGGGCTGGTGGGTCCGCCCCGGAAATTGCGCGCGACGCGCACCGAGTTGCCGGGAAATTCATAGCGCGACACCGACAGCCGGATCGCGTCTGCCGGCGCAGCCGCAAGTTCCGCGGGATTGCGCGCCGTCACTCGCTTGCCACCCTGGTCCCACTCGGCGCTATCCATGACCACTGCGTCAGCGCGGCGCATGGCCCGGGCGCGCGACGCTTCATTGTTGAGAGTGCCCGTGACCGTCCACGCGATCACGGTCGCGGGGCCGCTGCCGCGCAGCACTCCGCTCGGGTAGCTAACAACATCGCCCGCATCCAGGTTTACCGTCGCCCCTGCAATCTCGACGCTGCCCGAACCGTGCAGCATGAAAATTGCGGTCTCCGACGTGATGGCGTGGATCATGCCGCTGCCCGACGCTGGAAATTCCAGCACACGGATCGTGCCGCTCGGAAACGAATAGGTTTTCTGCTTATAACGCGACGCGCTCGCCGGCGCCGTGTCGACCGCGGCCTGCCCCCAGACGATCTGCACGCCCTTGCCCATGGGACCATCAGCCTCCCACTCCGCGAGCGGTAGCGGCTCGACCGTGCTGCCCACAATGTGAAAATCGCTTGTCGGTTTGACAGGCGCGGCATTGCGTACCGCGTGCAATGGCAGGTCGTCGCCCGCGGCCGGCTGCGCCGCGGCGGTCGCCGAGCCTAACAAGGTCGGCAGACCGAGCGCCGCACCCAGCGCCCCGAGCGCAAGATCGCGCCGCGTGGCACGAATATCGTTACTTGAAGACATAGCCGGGTGTCAGCTTGCGTGTCAGGTTGAGACTGAGCGTGGTCGTCGGCACGGTGCTGCGCATGGTCGAGTGATGCAGGCAATGGCCATTCACGAAATTGCCCTCGCCGGACCCGCGGCGGCGCATTTCGCCGACCTGTATCGTGGTCTCGAGATGCCCGGACATGACCCAGACGATGCCCATCTGGTGGGTCTTGTGCATTTCATTGAGGTTGTAGGGCCTGGCGCTGTTCTGCGAGAACCCCAGGCCCCAGCTCATCGCCTCCTGGCGCGCGCTCATGCTGCTGCGCGGGCCGGTCTGGAGCAGCGGGATTTCATACCACGTCCACGTTGAGCGGCCGTTAGCATCGAGCCGGTAGCCGGGAATGCGATAGACCGAGGCGGGTTTCAGTGCGGGCATGTCGATTTCTCCACTATGTCGGGGCAGGCATGGCGGCGCGGGCGCAATCGGGACGCGCTTTGCGCACCGGGCCTCGCAATTCGCCGGCCGGATACCTGCGCGTCTGCAGGTTGACGTAGAGCCGGTCCTGCACCAGGTAACCTAACAAACCAGCATCCAGGATCCGCTCGCCGCTGACGCCGTCGCGCAGGCCACGCGGCGGCGCGAGTTCGAACAGGATGCCGGCTTCGCCCCCCGGCGTCTGCGGGCCGTGCACGTGCAGGCCGGTCGGTGGCGTCGTCAGCTTGCGGAAAGTCACTTTCCATGTGAGCCTGAGCGTTCTGCGATCGAGCACGAACTCGACACGGCCCGCGCCCAGGCTCCTGGTGACTGCGCTTGCCTCGTCGGCAGACAGATCGGCGAAAAACCTGATCGGCGGGCCCGCGCGGTCGTCGGGGTTCGGCGAAAACCAGGCGCAGGACATGTCCGGCCGGGGTCGCGGGCTCTCGGCACGCACGATGTTGCCACCCGTCGCAATGACCAGCGCAGCGAGCGCCCATGTTGATTGCCGCAGCTTCACGGTTGCCTGAAGCCGTCCGGCATCGCTAGCAGCAGATAATTGCAGGCCTCCTGGCCTATGAAGCGCGTCATGTGCCCCTGCCCGCCGGCATCCTGCAGCAGCAGCATGTCGCCGCGCGTTAGCTGGCGCTCCTCGCCATTGCTGGCCGTCAAATGCATCTGACCTGAGAACACCGCGACCAGCGTGGTTTCCGGCGTCGGTGCGAATTCAACAAAGTGCCCAGGCAGCGCATGACCGATGGCCCAGTGACTGACATCCTGTTGCGCGGCGTTGACGCGCTGGAAATACACGCCGTCCTGCGCCGCGGCGCCACCGGGTCCGGTCATTTTCAATTCGACCTCGTCGAGGACCGACTGGCCGGAGGGATCGGTATGAAGATGCGGCAACCACATGGGCAAACTCCTGCTTGGAAGCTAACAAACTTAGAGACCGGACCCGGGCATGGTCTGGCCCGAAGTCATGATCGGGCGCCAGACGCGATCGCCGCTGCGCACGCCGCTGATATCGCCGGGCTCGCGATCACGGACATTGGTATAAAGGCGCAGCCCCTTGTGTGCCCACTGGCGCGAGCCATCTTCGCGCGTCACGATCGACCAGGCGCCGACCGAACGATCCGTGGCGTCGGCTAACACCGGACGCCACCACTCTGGATGCTCGATGACGCGACCCAGGTGATAACCCGTGGGATCGTGGCCATAGAGCGTGCTGCCGGCGGCATCGGCATACAGCTCACCGCCATCGGATTTCTGGCGCGTGACCCAGGGCGGGACGGGTGGCGCAGGTTCGAGAACAACAACGCTCCACGTTCCGACGCCGTTGCCGTTGGTTTCACCCGGATTGAAATCCTCGGCATAGCGATACAGCGGTTTGCCCTTGAAGGCCCACTGCTCTGTGCCGTCGCGGCGCGCGATGAGGGTCCAGTTGCTGGCGGGCGGCACCGCCATCGACCAGGCTTCGACCGGGCGCCAGCTGCGCGCGCAGTCAGCGACGCAATCGTCGGGCGACGCGCGCGGCCCGCTCGACACATAGAGCGCCATGCGCCGCTGGTCGACCAGCAGATAACCTAACGTCGTCTTCAGGATTCCGAAAGCCGGCGGTGTCACGATCGGCTTGACAGCGACGTACCATTTTTGCTGCAACTCATCGCCATTCATGTCGCCGGGTGCGGCATCGCGGGCTGAGAGATACAGCGGCTTGCCGCGGAACGCCCACTGCCGCGCGCCCTCTTCCCGCAAGGCAAGCGACCACTCGCCGCTGCCCTGCGCATCGCTGCCGGCGAGCAACGGCGGCCAGGCCTCGATGCATTTGGCGGCACAGGATGGCGGACCCGATTTCTGGTCCTGCGCGTAGGTATAAAGAGTCCTGCCGCGCGCGTCGGTCAGGATCCAGCCATGCCCCGCAGGCCGAAGTCTTATGTCGCCCGGCGCGGTCCCGGCCGCGAAGGCCGTCTGCAACATCAACGCAGTTAACAGAAACCTCATTTGTTAGACCATCACCTCGGTGATGGGCTTCGACGTCTGCAACGACTTCGTGCCCCAGTTGCGCAGCGGCACGCCCATGATTTTCATCGCCGTCAAACCGACGCGGGTGATCGGATCGCCGCCGCCGACCACATGCAGGCCGGTCTTTATGCGGCCCGCCGCCTTGCCGGCGAGCCACACGGGAATGCTGTCGATGGTGTGCAACTTGGCGTAGTTGGTTTCACTGGCGGCGAAGATCAGGCAGTTATCCAGCAGCGTGCCCGAGCCTTCGCGGATGCTCGCGAGCGTCGCGAGATAGGCGGCGAATGCTTCACTGCAGCGCTGGTTGAACCAGAATGCCATGGGCTGATAGCCGCGGCTCGGATCGATCATCTCGGTGTGCGTGAGCAGGTGGTGCGTGTAGGTCTCGCCCTTCTTGCGCACATTGGCGAAGTTGTCGGTAAACACCATATTGAACACGCGCGTCTGGTTACAGGCGACCGCCATCGCCAGCAGCTTCGCCATGATCGCGTGCGTCTCGATCACGTTTGGTATCTCGCGCACCTGCGCCAGCTTGTCCGGCGCCGGTTCCGCGGGGCGCGCCGGTCGAACGCACACTTCGTTAGGTACGGGCTTTTCCAGCTGCAGCGCCAGGCGGTTCTCGAGCTGCCGGATGGACGTGAAGTACTCGTCGAGGCGCCTGCGGTCCTCGGCGCCTAACGTGCGGCTGAAGTCGCGATTCTGCTCCACGAACGCCGACAGCACGCTTTTCTCCAGCATGACGGCCGGATCGGGCTGGAAAGTGCCGGCATTTGGATCGACGAAATCCGGGCCAAACAGCCGCGTGTACAGCGCCACCGGCGAGATCTCGGCCTGGGCGCGGCTCTCGGTGCTGCGAGCACTGTAATTCTCGCGCGCGATGCCCGCACTCGAGGCATCGAGGGTCTTGAAGCGCGTACCGGCGCCGATCGTATCGGCGATCAGCAGATCCAGCGTTGGACTGGCGATTTCGCCTTCCTTCTGCGGCACGGAGCCAGTGCGATTGCCGACCCAGCCGGTGAAATGCGTGTAGTTCGAGCGCCCATCCAGCGGCATGCCGAAGCCGCTGAAAAAGTTGAGTTGGTCGGCGAGGGGTTTCAGCGCCGCAGTTTCCTCGAGGAAGCCGATGCCGGAGCCGGTCTGGGCTTTTTCCGCGATCGCATGCCCCGGAGTGTGGCCCATGCCCCAGTACCAGGTGCCGAAGCGCAGCGGCAGCGGCTTGCCGCTGGCCGCCAGCGCGGTGCCATTGCCATTGAGCGCGCAATCCAGAAACGGTAAAGCCAGCGTGACAGCCGCGCCATCTAACACGCTGCGTAGCACGCGGCGTCGCGTGATGGTGCGCGGCAACAAGATGCTCATGGTTCCATCCTTGCAGTTTGCACGCCAGAGCTTGCACCCACCGGCGGCGCGACCGCAAACAGGGTTTCGCTGAGCGCCACCCGGCGCAGCAGCTCCAGGAAATCGTAGTCGTCCCGCGCAAATGACTGACCGAGATAATCGACGAACGGCTTGTCGCTGCCGGTGGTATTGCGACCTAACGAGTAGGACGCGAGGCGCTGCACCACGCAGGATGTAGTTGCCGGGTTGTCGCGCATGGCGCGCCCGAGACCGGCTGCATCGTTGAATGGGACGCCATCAAGTGTGCCGCTGGCATCGATCACAACGCCATTCTCAGTGCTGCGGAACTGGCCGATGCCATCGAGATTTTCCAGCGCGAGCCCGATGGGATCGGTGATCTTGTGACAACCCGCGCAGGCGGCGTTGGTACTGTGCAGCGCCAGGCGCTCGCGCGCGGTTTTCTTCTGCGCGTCGGCGGACTCGAAACGCGAAAAATCCACATTGCCTGGCGGATCCGGTACTTTCTGGCACAGCAGGTTTTCGCGGATGGCCCGGCCGCGCAGCGTTGGCGAGCTGCGCCCGGGATGCGAGGCCAGCGCCGCAAAGCCCACTTCGGTCAGAAGGCCTGCGCGCGGATCGTCGTCCGGAAATTCGTAAGGCACCCAGGCGCTGCCTTCGGGCTTCGCCGTCGGCACACGATAGATGCGCGCCAGACTGCCAGTAATGAACGTGTCCCGGGTCGTGAACAGGTCGCGGTAGTCAGCACGCTTGTCAAGCACATGCTTCAGCACCGTGCGCAGCACCTGTTCGCGCGCATCTTCGACCACGCGGACGCTGAATGCCGGATAGATGACGCTGTCTTTTTCCAGTGTTTCAAACTGGTCGAAACGCAGGAAGTCCTCGAAAAATGCGCGCACGCCGGCTTCCACGCGAGGCGATGACAGCATGCGGTCGACAATGTCCTTGCGGCCAGCGGCTCCGTCGAGCGCGCCGTGTTCCGCCGCGGTCAGCAACTGCTCGTTAGGTGAGGTGTTCCACAGCAGCAAGCTGAGCCGCGCGGCGCGCGCATACGCGGTCAGGCGCGGCTTGCCGGCATGCGCGGGATCGGGTTCCAGCGTGTCGACAACAAACAGGAACTGCGGCGACTGCAGCATGCCGACCAGACCCACTTCGAGCCCGCCGTAAAAATCCTGGCGCAGGCGCGCGCCTTCGCCCGCCATTCGCAGCACCAGTGCAAGTTCCGCGGGCGCCAGCGGCCTGCGATACAGCAGCCGGCCCACTTTGACAAAAAACTGCTGCGCGCAGTTTTCGTCTGGCTCCGCGGCGGACCGCGGCGTGCAGGGCACGACACTGGCGCGATTGTCCAGGCTGACGGCCTGCCTGGCGACCGAGCGCGCCATCGCGTAGTACTTCTCGTAGCCAGAGGGCGTGATTTCCGCCTTGCTCGCGCCCACGGCTAACAAACCATAGCTGCGCTGCAGCGCGTCGGCCTGTCCCGCCACCGTGATCTGCGGACCGAACACGTCGGCGATGATGTTGCGATACTGGTCGTTGGAGAGCCGGCGCAGGGTCGCCGGCGCGCCGGCTGACGGCGGTTCGTTAGGTACGCAGGCCGCGAGAGCCAGGGCCGCCGACAACGCGACGCCAACGTGGCTACCACCTTTCCAGCCGCTCACCTTTTCGACCTCTGCGCTTCTGGATGCACGACGAACGCAGCGTACGCCGTCAGATCGAAGGCCGCCGACAGGTGCGTGCATTGACCGGTCTTCGGGTCCGGATAGCCATCGGCGAGCTCATGGGCCGCGACATACATCGCCGGACAGTCGTCCGCGGTCGAGGTATGCCCGACCATGCCACCGACGTAGTACAGGAACTCGTCCATGTTGTAGTAACCAGTCACGAGACCCTTCGCGGTCGCGCCATCGGCTGCAATCTCGAGGCGCAGCCCCATGTCGCGAATACTCGGGTGCAGGAAATTGTAGTTGCCGTAGAACGGCAGGCGCACATCGCCGCGCATCGTTGTTAGCACGCCATTCTTGATCGAGCCCTTGAGCGAATCTCCGTAGCGCGGCTTGTTGCCCGCCATGTCGACGTTGTAGCTCGAGTACGGCAGCGGCTTGCCATTGCCGTCGAGCGCAAATTGATTGACCGAGCGATAAAAGGTCACTGTCACATCGGGAGAATTGCGCGGATCGGTGACGCCTGTGATTTCCACCAGCGTCATGCCCAGCCCACTGGTGCCGCGGCCTTCATGCGCATTCAGTTCCGGCAGCCCACCCTTGCGCCAGCCGTAAACGCAACCGACCAGGCGATACATCTGGTTGTCGATGCCCGGCGTACCGTCCGGATGCGTAAAGTTCTGGTGCGGACAGGACCTGGGCGTCGCCGCGCTATTGCTGCGGCCATCGAGATCGACACCATAGGAGTACTTGCCTTCGACCACGCGCATCGGCGGATCCTTGACCGAGGCGGGACTGAGGCAGACGTTCTCGCCGTTAGGCCCGCGCTGCATCGCGGTCGGCATGCGATTCAATTGCTGGATGAGACCATTGCCCGTCAGGCGCGCGCGGTCCGCCCTGGGCAGGCTGCGCCACCAGACTTCATCGTTGCTGATCGCGATGCCTTCCGGGCACTCGTCGACGAACTTGCTGTTATAGACCGAGGTGAACCAGTCGCGGATCACGAAGCCCAGCGTCTGCGTGCCGCTTTTGGACTCGGCCTGCGCGCTGGGGACTGCAGTCGCGAGCAAAGCCAGGCACAGGCCCAGCCGCACCGCGCGAGGCGCGCGGCGCACAATCGACGTGCCAGGTAATTTTTTCAATGGATTCGGATCGCCCAGGCCCCGGTGCTCCGACTGTAGGGCCGGGGTGACTGTCAATCAACCCGCATGAACATCGCAGACTGCGTGGCGGGAGCCCTGCCCCGCGGTGAAAAACTAACGCGTCTGGCCGGAGTTCAGGCGTGCAAGCAACGTTCTGGCGCCGGCCTCGATCTGGTCCATCATCAGCGCAAAGCCATCGTCGCCGCCGTAGTAGGGATCCGGAACTTCGGCGTCGCCGAGAAACAGGTCCAGGCGCGCGGCACTGTCCGTCGGCCTGCGTTGCTGCAACTGCGCCAGGTTGTCGTGGTCCATCGCCAGGATCAGCGCGCACTCGCGGAAATCCTCGGTCGCAATCTCTCGACAGCGATGCGCCGCGAGATCGTAGCCGCGCACGACACAGGCCGCGATCGAGCGCGGATCAGCGCTATCGCCAACGTGCTTGTCTTTCAGCCCCGCCGAACCAAAGCTGAGCGCCTGCCCGAGCCCCGCGGCCAGCTGCAACTTGCGCAATACACATTCCGCCACCGGCGAGCGGCAGTAATTGCCGGCGTCCACAAGCAATATTTTCATGACCTCACTTGTTAGCTTTTTCGCACTGCGAGACAGCCCGGTCGACGCGGTCGAGCCAGGTTGAGCCGTAGCGCTCGACGTACCAGCCACGCAGCGGCGCAGTCGCCGCGCGAAACTCGGCGCGCTGCTGGTCGGTCGCATAGTCTGCGGTACCGCCTTTGCCGACAAACTCCTGCAGCGCCGGCGCCTCGCGTTCCTTGGCCGCCTTGCGGGTTGCTATCGCGAGCGCGCGCGCACTATCGGTCACCGCGGCCCGAATATCCACCGGCAGCTTTTCCCAGGCGGGCTGGGAGAACCACCAAATCGACGCCATGTAACTGTGACGATCCATGAACACATGGCGGATGTGCTCATCGAACTTCATGCCCATGATGTCCTGGATGCTGTTCTTGGTACCGGCCAGCATGCCCGCACCTAACGCGGTGTAGATTTCGGAGAACGGCAGCGCCATCGGGCTCGCGCCGAGTTCGCGCACCATCTGCTGCTCCAGCGCCGATGGCAGGGTGCGGATGCGCAGGCCCTTGAGATCGCCCACCGACGTGATGCGTTTCTGCGTGGTCGCGAAACTGCGCCAGCCGCCGGTATTTCCTACCGCCAGCAACCGCAGCCCGAGGCCTTTTTGCAGAATATCGCGACCCATGGCACCCGGGACGTCACCGTCCAGCACGCATTCGGCCACCGCGTCGTCGCGAAACAAATATGGCAGGTCAAAAACCTGCGCGGTGCCATACAGACCGGCGAGCCCGCCGATGGTGGTCTGGTGCATGTCGAGCACCCCGCTCTGCAGGGACTCGATGCACTCGCGTTCGTTGCCACAAAACTGACCCGACGGATAAATCTGAACCTCGACGCGCTGGCCGGTCAGCTCGCGCATCTTGTCGCGAAACGCGACCGCGCCGATGTAGTCCTCATCATCCTGGGACGCGAGGAAGGCGATGCGGATAGTGTATTCCGACTGTTCGGCGCTGGAGCTGATGATGCCCGCAATGCAGCCGGCGACGATAACCGCGAGCACGATGCGCATCCAGATCTGGCTGCTCATGCGGATCTCACATCAGACCTAACAAGCGAGGCACCGCGAGCGTCAGGACCGGGAAATACGTGATCAGCATGATCACCAGGAACTCGACCGCGAGAAACGGCAGGATCGCCTTGACGATATTCTCGACGCGCTCGCCTGATACCGACGACGCCACAAACAGCACCAATCCCATCGGCGGTGTCGCCAATCCCACGGTGAGGTTCACGCACATGATCAGCGCGAAATGCACCGGGTGGACACCGATGCTGGTGAAAATCGGCGCCAGGATCGGCCCGAGTATCAGGATCGCAGGTCCCGCGTCCAGAAACATGCCGACCAGAAACAGCAGCAGATTGACGAGCAGCAGCAGCAGATAAACGTTGTCGGTGAGCGACACCATGCGACTCGCAATCGCGCTGGCCATGCCCGACACCGTGACCAGCCAGCCGAGCGTCACGGCCGCCCCGACCAGCAGCAGGATGACTCCCGACTGCTGCACCGTAGCGACGAAAATACGGCGCAGTTCGACATTGTCGATTGAGCGCAGGACGAATCGCGTGACGATGAGCGCATAGGCCACTGCGACCGCCGCCGCCTCGGTCGCAGTGAACAACCCCGACAGCATGCCACCTAACAGAATGAGCGGCATCAGCAACGCGAGGTAGGCGCCGCGCAGCGACTGGCCGCGCTCCTGCCACGTGGCCTTTTTGAGCGACACCGGCAGCTTGTAGCGGGTCGCGAGCAGCCGCGTTGTCGCCATAAGCCCGAGACCAATCAGCACCCCGGGGACAATGCCCGCTGCAAACAGCGCGCCGATGGAAACGTTCATCACGAACCCGTACAGCACCATGATGCCGGACGGCGGAATGATGGGACCAATCACCGCCGCCGCTGCGGTCACTGCGGCGGCGAACGGTCGCGTGTAGCCGCTGCGCACCATCGACGGTATCAGCATCTTGCCGATCGCCGAGGCATCCGCAACGGCCGAACCGGAAATGCCGGCAAACAGCATCGACGACAGAATGTTGACCTGCGCCAGGCCACCGCGCAGATGCCCGACCAGCGATTGCGCGAACCGGACGATGGCGGCGGTGATGCCGCCGGAATTCATCAGTTCGCCGGCGAGGATGAAGAACGGCACGGCTAACAATGGAAAGCTGTCGATGCCGTTGTAGAATCTCGCTAGCAAGGCGGCGAAATAGCGGGTCTCGCCATCCAGCACCAGCGACAGGCCGGGGCCGATCAGCAGTGCGAACACCACCGGCGCTCCGAGCGCCAGCAGCAGAATAAAAAACCAGAAAAAAGCGACCGACATGTCAGTCGGCGCTCCCGTCGACAACCGGTACGACGCCCGACAACACCAGATCGACTTGATGGGTCAGCAATGCCCTTGCGAGGCGCAGCGACATTTCCAGCGCGACCAGGATCAGCGCAGTCAGGACCACGGGCACGATCGCATAGACCCAGACCATCTGGATGGGCACGGTGGCCGCCGTAATCGACAGGCCGCGCATGACGAGCGCGCGGCTTTCGATCAGCAGCATCGCGCAGATCCAGCCGACCAGCAGGTTGATAAGCAGCGCAATCCAATAGAGCCAGCGCGGCGGCAGGGCTTCGGCGAAGGCGCTGATCGCGACATGGCTGCCACTGCGGTAACCGATCGGCGCCGTGAGCAGCACCGACCATACCAGTGACATGCGCGCGATGTCCTCGCCCCAGTCAAGGGTGAAGTTGAAGACGGCCCGCGACAGGATCTGCGCCAGCGCCACCGCCAGCATGATGGCTAACAGGCAGGCTGCAAACGAACGCCCCCATCTTGCGATGGGGGCGTTGATGGTCGCGAGCCAATGGATGGCTTTGTCGATCGGCCGCAGCACGATCGCAGTGTCGTCTATTTGCCGCCGAAGTTGTACCGGGCCTGGATGCCGAAATAGCGTCCGGCATCACGTGGAATCTGCAGGCGCGGCGCGCCACCCGGACCGCCACCCGTGCGCAGCACGCTGTAACTCTGGTCGCCCAGGTTGCGGCCGATCAGCGAAACACGGAAGCGATTGTCAGTATCGCGCAGCGTGACGATCAGGTCGGTGGTCGTATAGCCAGGGATACGCAGCGCCGCCGGCTCGTTGAGATCGGCGAACGATTCGTCCTGATACGAAACCGACAAATTTGGCACCAGCTCGAAGCGGCCGACAGGAATGCTGTACTCGATGCTGGCCGAGCCCTTGTACTTCGGCGCCAGCGGCAGGGCCGTGCCATTCCTCACCGTCGGATTCGAACCCGCCGGTGTAAAGAACCTGTCAATTCGTGCCTCGTTGTAGGTCAAACCTGCCGACAAGGTCAGCGCGTTCGTGGGCTTGACCTGCATTTCCACTTCGACGCCGCCGGACGTTACGTCGCCGGCATTGGTCAGCGTCGTGATCAGCGTGCCATTCAGGAACAGGAAATTGTTAGCCTGGAAGTTATGGTAGCGGGCATAGAACGCCGCGCTGTTGAGAACCATGCGACCATCCAACAGCGTTGCCTTCAGGCCGACTTCCGTGGAATTGCCGGTCTCGGCGGCCAGCACCTGCGCATTGTTAGCCGTCATGTTGAAAAACACGTTGAACGCCGGCCCCTTGTAACCCTTGGCGTAGGTCACGTAGCCCATCATGTCGTCGCTCAGGTCGAACTGGAACCCAGCGCGTCCCGAGAAATTGCTGGAACTGTTATTGCCCGACAGGAAAGCCGTGCCACCGCCCGCCTGGTTACGGATACCGGGACCCGCGATCGGCGAGAAGTTGTAGGTGTGATTGAAATCGAGCTTGTCCTGCGTCCAACGGACGCCGCCAATCACGCGAACGGCGTCGCTCATGTGGTAGGTGGCGTCGCCGAACACGGCAAAGTTCTTGAAATCGGCGCCGAACAGCGCACTCGCCGCAGGCGTCACGATCGTAGAGGTACCTGCCAGGCAAGGCGCGAGGCCCGTTGCATTGACAGGCGACGTGGTTGCCGTGCACACGATGTCGCTGCGTCGGAAGAATCGCTCGGCCTCGTTCTTCGAGTAAAAGACCCCGGCCACGTAGTCGAGGGCTTCGCCGCCCTTGGAGGCGATACGCAGTTCTTCCGACAGCGTGTTCTGTGTCTGCGGGCCGAAGTCATGCAATTGCGCGAACGCGTTGCCAACATAGGCGGCAGATTGGTCGAGCCAGTCACCTTCGCGATATTCGGTCGCGTCCCAGGTGCGATACGCCGTGATCGACGTCAATGTGAATTTGTCGAAGTCGATGTCGGCCTGCACCGAAGCGCCCCAGGCTTTCTCGGTTGAACGCATTGCCAGGTTCTGCTTGACCTGGCGGGTATCGTCACCCAGAAATGCGACACCTGCTAACAAGGAAGTCAGCGCCGGCCCGTTCGCGCCGGTGGGCGTCGTGCCGATAATTTCCGCGCAGCAATTGTCGTCGGATTCGCGGTAGTCGCCAATGAAGGTCAGGCGCACGCGGTCGTTAGGTGTGGCTTCCCAGATGGTGCGGATGCCCTTGCGGTCGTAGCCGTTGACCTTGCCGCCAGCGCCCGTGGCCGTAATGTTGTCGATATAGCCGTCGAACTGTCCCCAGGTCACGGTGGTGCGCGTGCGCAGGTTGTCGGAGATCGGCGCGTCCAACGCGGCCTTGACCTTGTACTCGCTGTCTTCGTATAAGCCAATATCGACGTAACCGCCCAGTGCATCACTGGGCCGCTTCGACACGATGTTCACCACGCCGGCCGAGGAGTTCTTGCCGAACAGCGTGCCCTGCGGACCACGCAGCACTTCGACGCGCTCGATGTCGTAGAGATCGCCGAAGGCTTCGCCGGCGGAGTTCAACACCACGCCATCGACCACTGCCGCCACGCTCGGCTGCGCCGCGATCGCGAAGTTGATCGTACCGACGCCGCGCAGGAACAGCGCCTGGTTGAGCGAGGTATTGGTCTTGCGAATATTGAGCGACGGCACCATGGCGCGCAGGCCGTCGACATTGAAGCCGCCGGCTGCATCCACCATCCTGGCGCTGACCACGGACACCGCGATTGGCACGTCCTGCAGCTTCTGCTCGCGCTTTTGCGAGGTCACCACAATTTCTTCAAGCGCCGACTCGGAACTGCCGGCCTCCTGCGCGAGTACCGGATTGGATACCAGCGCGGTCGCAATACCTAACAATAGCGCGGACAATAGCGTGTGATTTTTCTGAATCATGTGGATTCCCCCTCACCAAGCCTGGCAACGCCGAGCCGGCGCCGCTTCAATTGCGCCAAATTAGCACGACGTTTATATGTCTTACAACCCTTATATAAGACATGAGAGTCAAGCAGATTGCCTAGGCGAGCCACTCGTCGCTCCGACTGATGCGGCCACGCAACAAACCACTCTCGGGACCCAGCGCGACGCGCGTGCCGCGACGCACAAATACGGCTATTTCGCTGAGTGCCAGCGACAAGCCGTGCACGCGGCCGCCGCCAACGGGTGCGTGATCCGGGAATCGGCACCAGTCTCCCCGCGGCAAATAAACGCTGACCCGGCCGTCGGCACGCAGGCACGGAGCGACGAGCAAGTCGTCGCCGCACATGAACTGGTCCTCGAACGCCCAGGCCGCGGGATCGTCCGGAAAGGCGAGCACCATGGGCCGTTGCACCGGCAGACCCGTGTTAGCTGCTGCAGCGATGGCGGTCTCGAGATAGGGCAGCAGACGATTGCGCAGGCGCAGCGCCGCCATCGCCGGCGCCTCGGCTTCCGCGCCATAGCTCCAGGGTTCGCGCGCACCGATGCCATGCAGGCGCAAGTGCGCGGAAAAAATTGCCATCTGCAGCCATCTGACATACAGCACCGGGTCGCGCTGATCGCCATAAAAACCGCCGACGTCAGTCGCGTAGTAAGGGGCGCCAGTCAGGCCCCAGCTGAGACCGCTGCGCAGGTTGCCGGCCATCCCGCCCCAGTCCGCCTGCGGATCGCCGCCCCATTGCGACGGATAACGCTGCGAACCGGTCCAGCTCGCGCGACTGAACAGAAACGCGCCGTTAGCTCCGAACTTGCTGGCGGCTTCATAAACACAACGGTTGTATAGCAACCCGTACACGTTGTGCAGCTCGGCGCCGTCCGCGCCGTTGTGCGCCAACATGTCGGGCTCGATCTGCTCGCCAAAATCCGCCTTGATCATGTCGATGCCGAGGTCAAACAGCGCCTTGTGCTGGTCGCGCCACCAGGCATAGGCGTCCGGGTGCGTGAAATCCAGCAGTCCCGACTCCGGCAGCTGCGTTAGCACTTGACCGAAAGGCTCGGGATCAAAATGGAAGCGATAGGCCTCGCCGCTGCGACGATCCTTAAGCAGCCAGCCCTTGCCGGCAAGTTCCGCGAAGCGCGGATTGCGCACCGAGATCAGCGGGTACTCCCACACGCAGATGCGGAATCCCATCTCGCGCAGCGCATTCACCGTGGGCCGCGGATCCGGATATCGCCGCGGGCACCACTCAAACGCGAAGCGCGTGTCGGTGTCCTGCCAGGCGCGGCCATCGAAGGTGATGACTTCGCAGGGCATGCCGCGGCGCCTGACCTCGCGCGCCACCGCGAGGATTTCTTCCGCGTCCCGGTAATAGGCCTTGGAAAGAATCACGCCCAGGCTCCAGGGCGGCGGCGCCGGCGCGCGCCCGGTCAGCGCGGTGTACTGCGCGAGTTGCGCCGCGCCATCGCGGCCCGTCAGTACGAATACATCGAGGCACTCGCTGCTAACGACTGCAACGTAGCTGCGCTGCGACCAGGGCCCATAGCCAACCCCGTGGCTGACTGCGACCGGCGTGTGGATGAAGACACCCCAGCCGTCGGGGCTCCAGGCGAACGGCGCATTCTTGTAGCTCCATTCGGCATTGAGGCCCAGCGCGTCGTGGTTTTGCGAACGCAGCAGCTGACCGCGCTTGTCCAGCCGGCCGGACTTTTCGCCGAGACCGTAGACCCGGGTATCGGCATCCAGGTCGAAGCTAACGAGCCAGCCTTCGGGCATTTTCGCGAGCGGCGGCAGGCGGAACTTACGGACGAAATGCCCGTCGGTCGGCGAACGTTGCACCAGGCGCTCGTCGCAGAACAACTGGAAAGACAGGGGCTCCGCACTGAGTAACACCGCGAGTCGTGCACCACAGGTCGCGACCGCGGCAACGCGCACGCCGTCGGCCGTGGCCTGCATGACTAACGGCAACTCCACGGGTTCGTCGACCAGCATACCGTAGTCGCGCGCGCGCCGTTCGCTGCGCAGGCGCAGGCCGAAATCGTGCAGTGTCAGACACAAAGGTCCTGCGGAGGTCGTCAGGTGCAGTTGCGTTCCCACCACCGCGGGTGGGCCCAGCAATTTCACCGGCGGAATTTTTCCCCAGTTCGGCGCGATCGGATCCCAGGCGGTCATCGGCCTGCCGCTACCTAACAGAGCTCGATGACAGGCAGCTGCCAGCGCGCGGCCAGCGCGCGCAGCGCCGGCCGATGCTCGCCGTAGGCCAGCGCGAAATGATGTTCGAGCGCTTCGTCGAGAATGCGCGCGCTGACCTCGGCCGCGGGCGCATCGAAGCGCACCGTGCCCGAGCAGCCGGTGAAGGCCATGGGCGCGCGAATCACTTCGGCGCCGGCGACCACGAGTTTCGGCACGTTGCGGGCGCGGGAAATGCGCGCCAGCGTAATCCGGCCCGGCTTCAACGTGAACTGATGCAGCAAGGGCATGCGGCGGTTGGTGTGGATGGTCGCGGTAGGCTGCACGGCCGGATCGCACATCGACAGCGGCGCGAGGCCGCAATGCCAGAACACCGCCGTGTTGTCAGCTGGGGTCACGTCGACCAGATCGGCCATCCATGCCGGCTCGCCCGCGAGCTCCTGCATGATGAGCTGGGTTAGCGAACCATTCACGTCGGCCTCGCAGGCCGATGGCACGCGCTGCTCGTTCATCATCGCCATCGGTCCGCAGGCGGCGCAGCCGTACTCGGTGAACATCTCCGGCCAGCACCGGACTGCGAGGCCGCTGGCGCCGGTGTCGCGCCTGACATCCTGCAGCGCGCAAAAGACCCGCAGCGACCTGTCGAGCTGTCCGGCATCCACCTCATCAAGACCGGCGACGCGCGCGGCCGTGTCGGCGCGGACGTTAGCAACACGGGTGGCGTCGGCTGCGCGTGCGCGGTCAAAAAGTTCCGGCAATCCCACCGCGTTGATGCGCAAACCTGTCAGCCGGGCCAGCAGGTCGGGATCGAACTCGCAGGTGTCGAATCCATCGGGATGCTGGCCGACAACCGTGATGCTGGAATTGGCCAGCCGGCCGAGCACATCGGCCGCTTTCTGCTGGTCAGCGGCGAACGGCGCCCGCGGTGCAGCGGCACGGGATGGCACCGGATCTGCCACCTGAGCTAACGCGCGCAAGCGTTCGGCCAGTCCCGGTTCGCCGGGATCGGCATACAGCGAACGATGCCGCGCTCCCGCCTTGCCCAGTGCATGCGCGGCGAGATTCAAACCGCAGTAGGCGTTCAGGCGCAGCCGTCCGCCAATGCGCGGTTCGGGCAATGCCCAGACGGCGAGCGGCACGGTCGATTCACGCGCCAGCTTCACGGTCATCGTGGCATCGGTAAACGTCACCTGCAGGATCAGCAGCAAATCGATCTTGCCCTTCGCGGCAATGTCCGCGATGGCGGTTTCCGCCGCGGCGCGATCGAACAACAGCGTGCGTGGGCCAACCACGCGGATGCCGGCCGCCTGCAGCGCGTTGAACGCGCGTTCCTTCATTTCTTCGGCGAACGGCACGTCAAACGTCGGGCGCGCCAGCGCCGCCACGCCAAAGGTCATCATGTCGATGGGCTCCCAAAACCCGGGTAAACATGGCGCAGGCTGGCGTCCGCGGGCGCTATCCGCGCGCCCTCCGGGCCGTAGACCGGATGCTGGTGCCAGGGCCTGGCCTCTGAATCTGTCAGCTCATTGAGGCCGCGCATGTAACTGACGCCGCCGCTGCGCAGTTCATCGCGGATCTTCCGCCAGTCCGGAAAGTGCGCGAAGGCTTCCAGCCAGATCGCGCGGCCGGCGAGATAACCCGAGGCGCCCGCGCGGTACGCATGCGTGAGCAC
>JANMYM010000021.1:0-2458 GCA_031382085.1 Gammaproteobacteria bacterium | reverse complement strand
GTGTGACATCTATTTCCGGGGGGCTTTTATGATGAATATTCACGCACTGTCGGTCAGCCTGTTGATATTTGCGGCAAGTGGACTGGCGAGCGCCCAGGAGGCCGCGGTCCTGGACGAAATTCAGGTCACTGCGCGCCGCGTGTCCGAGAACCTGCAAGTCGTTCCGGTTGCGATCACCGCGTTCACATCTGCAGATCTCGAAAAACAGGGCATCAAGGATGTTCGCGACATCGCGAATTTCACCCCGAACCTGACTTTTACGACTGAAAACTCGGGTCGCAGCAACGTCCCCACGATTCGAGGCATAGGCCTGATCGACGGACGCGGATTCGACAACCCGGTTGGCGTCTTTATCGACGGCATTTTCGTATCCGGCCGCGCCTCCAACAATGTCAGCATGCTCGATCTCGAACGCGTCGAGGTCATCAAGGGGCCGCAGAGCGCACTGTACGGGCGCAACACGTTTTCAGGCGCTATCAACTATGTGACCCGGCCCACGCCCAGGGAATTTGCGGCCAAAGCCGAAGCGACCGTGGGCACGGACAGGCTGTGGCGTTTCAGCGGCAATTTCGGTGGTCCGATCACTGATACCGTCGCTGCGCGACTCGCACTGTCCTACGAAAGCGACGCTGGCACCTATCGCAATTCCGGACCGCTGGGATTGGGTGATGGCATTGGCGGCGGCTTGAAGAAATCGGCGCTGTTGTCGTTGCGCTTTACGCCGCGTGACGATCTGATCATCGACGCCAGCGGCTACTGGTCCAAGGAACGGGTCGACAACCTGCCTAACACCCGCCTGGCTAACAACTGTGGCCGGCTCGATCCGATGAACCCGGCCAACTCAAACGCCATCAGCAGCGACCTGAATAATTTTGTTTATTTCTGTGGCGAAGCGCCGTCGAATGGTTCCGGCTTCCTGTCGATGTCGCCCGAGGCGTTTTCGTATGATGGGGAAACCAAGCGCGGCACGGTGGCCATCAACTGGGAGTTGCCGAGCGTCTCGATTCAATCGCTGACGGCTTACACCACGGTCCATAACTACGGGCAGAACGACCTCGACCGTACCCAGTTGGGTGATGCTGGCTATGGCTACATCTCGCGTGCCGCCTATGTGGCCGCCGGATCACCCAACTTCATCTGTTCGGGATTTGTCCCGGTCGGCCCTTGCTCAGCGGCGGCCCGCGGCGCCACAGGTGGAGTCTTCAACCAGATTCGCGCGGCGAACTTCAACACCTACTTCGGTGCCAGCGTGCTTGACAGCGACTACTGGTCTTCGGAACTGCGTTTCACCAGCGCACGTGAGAAGCGCCTGCGCTGGCTCGGTGGCCTGTTCTACTTCCGCAGCAAAAACGATGACCAGACCCTGGTTGGCATCGATGCGAGCGAAGCCGTGCGCACGCTCGGCCTGCAGCCCTCGCAAATCCAGTTTCTGCTGGTCGATCGCGGCGCAATCATCCCGGGGCTCGCGCCTAACGGCATCGCACTCAATCTGCCGCCGCCGGCCTTCCCGCCCAATGCAATCTTTCTTAACGGCGCGGGTGTCACGAGCGCGACCTACACACCGCTCGTCGATGTGCAGAAATCGGTGTTCGGTTCGGTGGAATTGGATTTCACCGACCGGCTCACCGGCACTTTGGAATTGCGCCACACGAGCGAAACGCAGCATCTCGACAACCTGGTCGACATCTACTTCGGCTCGCGCGGCAGCGTTGATGAGTCCTCCAGCTTCAATGACCCGCGCGTCACCTTGCGTTTCAAGCAGTCCGAAACCCTGATGTTATACGCCTCCGCGGCACGCGGCACGCGCTCAGGCGGCATCAATGCGGCAATTACGGATCCGGCTTACCTGACCTACGATCCGGAAACTAACAACACCTATGAACTCGGATTCAAGTCAACACTGGCCGGCGGCCGCGTCCGATTGAATGCATCGGTGTTCCAGATCGACTGGTCGAACGCACAGTTCCGCCAGGCGGCGCCGGGCTCCCAGACCACCGGTACGCTGGTCAACGCGACGCTCAACGTCGGCAGCATCACCAGCAAGGGCCTCGAAGTCTCGCTGGCCGCGAATCTCACCGAACACTGGTCGCTGGATGCCAACGTCGGCTTCGCTGATCCGAAGTTCGACAAGCAAACCTACGCCCAGTCGCTCGAGCGCTTGTGCACCCAGACGGCCGTCACGCCGGTGCCGGTGACCTGCGTCGGTCGTGACATCGATGGCAACGGCAGCATCGACCGTTTCCAGCCTGATATCAGTGGCAAGCAGTTGACGCGCACGTCCAAGCTGACGGCAAGCCTCGGGCTCGAGTACTCCCGCCCGATTTTCAGCGACGCAAAACTCGTTGCGCGACTGGATGCGGCCCACCGTGCCAAGCAGTTCGGCGACTTCATCAATTCAACCTGGGTTCCGGGCCGCACGCGCGCCAACCTGCGGGTTGGTCTTGAGCGCGAGCACTAC
>JANMYM010000020.1:0-2458 GCA_031382085.1 Gammaproteobacteria bacterium | reverse complement strand
GTGTGACATCTATTTCCGGGGGGCTTTTATGATGAATATTCACGCACTGTCGGTCAGCCTGTTGATATTTGCGGCAAGTGGACTGGCGAGCGCCCAGGAGGCCGCGGTCCTGGACGAAATTCAGGTCACTGCGCGCCGCGTCTCCGAGAACCTGCAAGTCGTTCCGGTCGCGATCACCGCGTTCACGACTGCAGATCTCGAAAAACAGGGCATCAAGGATGTTCGTGACATCGCAAATTTCACCCCGAACCTGACTTTCACGACCGACAATTCGGGGCGCTCCAATGTGCCCACGATTCGCGGCATCGGGCTGGTCGACGCGCGCGGCTTCGACAACCCGGTCGGCGTCTTTATCGACGGTATTTTCGTATCCGGCCGCGCATCTAACAATGTCAGCATGCTCGATCTCGAACGCGTCGAGGTCATCAAAGGGCCGCAGAGCGCACTTTACGGGCGCAACACGTTTTCAGGCGCCATCAACTATGTGACCCGGCCGACGCCCAGGGAATTTGCGGCCAAAGCCGAAGCGACCGTAGGAACCGACCGGCTGTGGCGAGTCAGCGGCAATTTCGGTGGTCCGATCACTGATACCGTCGCTGCGCGACTCGCACTGTCCTACGAAAGCGACGATGGCACCTATCGCAATACCGGTCCGCTGGGACTGGGCAATGGCATTGGCGGCGGCCGGAAAAAAGCAGCGCTGTTATCGCTGCGCTTCACGCCACGTGACGATCTGACCATCGACACCAGCGGCTACTGGTCCAAGGAACGGGTCGACAACCTGCCTAACACCCGCCTGGCTAACAATTGTGGCCGGCTCGACCCGATGAATCCGGCCAACTCAAACGCCATCAGCAGCGACCTGAATAATTTTGTTTATTTCTGTGGCGAGGCCCCATCGAATGGTTCCGGCTTCCTGTCAATGTCGCCCGAAGCGTTTTCGTATGACGGCGAAACCAGGCGCGGTACGGTGGCAATCAACTGGGAATTGCCAAGCGTCTCAATTCAATCGCTGACTGCTTACACCACGGTCCACAACTACGGGCAGAACGACCTCGACCGTACCCAGTTGGGTGATGGCGGCTACGGCTACATGTCACAAGCCGCCTATGCGGCGGCCGGTTCGCCTAACTTCATCTGCTCGGGATTTGCCCCGGTAGGTCCCTGTTCGGCCGCAGCCCGTGGCGCCACGGGAGGAGTCTTTAACCAGATACGCACGGCGAATTTCAACACCTACTTCGGCGCCAGCGTGCTTGACAGCGATTACTGGTCGTCCGAACTGCGCTTCACCAGCTCGCGCGAGAAACGCCTGCGCTGGCTCGGCGGCCTGTTCTACTTCCGCAGCAAGAACGATGACCAGACCCTGGTCGGCATCGATGCCAGCGAAGCCGTGCGCACGCTTGGCCTGCAGCCCGCGCAAATCAAGTTCCTGCTGGTCGATCGCGGCGCAATCATCCCGGGGCTCGCGCCTAACGGCATTGCACTCAATCTGCCGCCACCGGCATTCCCGCCCAATGCAATCTTTCTTAACGGCGCGGGCGTCGTGAGCGCGACCTACACACCGCTCGTCGATGTGCAGAAATCGGTGTTCGGTTCGGTCGAATTCGATTTCACCGACCGGGTCACCGGCACCGTCGAATTACGTCACACCAGTGAAACGCAGCAACTCAAAAACCTGGTCGACATCTACTTCGGCTCGAGCGGTAGTTTTAGTTCCTCATCCAGCTTCGACGACCCGCGCGTCACCCTGCGTTTCAAGCAGTCCGAAGCGCTGATGTTGTACGCCTCCGCGGCACGCGGCACGCGCTCGGGTGGCATCAACCCGGCGATCACCGATCCGGCCTACGTGAGCTTCGATCCCGAAACTAACAACACCTACGAACTCGGATTCAAGTCAACACTGGCCGGCGGCCGCGTCCGATTGAATGCATCGGTGTTCCAGATCGACTGGTCGGACGCGCAATTCCGCCAGGCGGCGCCGGGGTCCCAGACCACCGGCACGCTGGTCAATGCGACACTCAACGTCGGCAGCATCACCAGCAAGGGCCTCGAAGTCTCGCTGGCCGCTAATCTCACCGAACACTGGTCGCTGGATGCCAACGTCGGCTTTGCTGATCCGAAGTTCGACAATCAAACCTACGCCCAGTCACTTGAGCGCTTATGCACCCAGACGGCCGTCACGCCGGTGCCGGTGACCTGCGTCGGTCGTGACATCGATCGTAACGGCACGATCGATCGCTTCCAGCCTGATATCAGTGGCAAGCAGTTGACGCGCACGTCCAAGCTAACGGCAAGCCTGGGTTTGGAGTATTCACGACCGATTTTCAGCGACGCAAAACTCGTTGCGCGACTGGATGCGGCCCACCGTGCCAAGCAGTTCGGCGACTTCATCAATTCAACCTGGGTTCCGGGCCGCACGCGCGCCAACCTGCGGGTTGGTCTTGAGCGCGAGCACTAC
>JANMYM010000019.1:0-130384 GCA_031382085.1 Gammaproteobacteria bacterium | reverse complement strand
GGCTGATCAGCTTCATGCACTACGATCTGGGCTTCTTCGATCACGAGTCCACCCGCGTCGAATGTGCCCCAAACCCCTTCAGTGCTAAAGTGTCAACCATGTCTCCGGTATAAACCGTCAGCTATCTGTCCGGAATAGACCATAAATCAATGGTCGGGATGAGAGGATTTGAACCTCCGACTCCTACGTCCCGAACGTAGTGCTCTACCAGGCTGAGCTACATCCCGATTTAGATGCCCGCCGTGAGCGGGCGCGCATTCTAGCCGATGGGGTGGGGGTCTTCAACGTGAACCCCATCCTTGCAGTTGAAATAATCTAACCCTATTATTGCACCTGAAATGACCACCCGGGCTGTCACTTTACCTCGTTCCACGGCCGACGCGAGCGCGGTGCTGGCCAAGGCTGCGCTACGCGCGGCGGACTGTCTGGCGATCTCCCAGGCGGATCTGGCGCGGGTGCTGGGCCTGAGCCCGGCGACGGTCTCGCGCCTGGCGCATGGTCAAAAGCGCCTGGAACCAGCCAGCAAATCGTTTGAACTCGCTGCGCTGTTCGTGCGGCTGTTCCGTTCGCTGGATGCGATTGTAGGCTCGAACGATGCCGCGGCCCGCGCCTGGCTACGCAGCCCCAACCTTGCGTTAGGCGGCGTCCCTCAGGAACTGATCCGCGATCTTACCGGCCTGGTGCGCACGGTTGACTACCTGGACGCCGCCCGCGCTCGCGTCTAACGCGCGGCGTTACGCGCGCACGCTGTGGCGCGTGGTGGAGGCACAGCACACTGCCTCAACCATGCGTCTTGTGGGCTCGCTCGCTGAGCAGGCGCTGCTGGAGCAGGTTCTGGAAGCGAGCAAGCCGGCGATGCCGGCCGCAGTTTCTTCCCTGCATTATTTGTTAGCCACGCCGTTTCGCTACCGTCCGGCGCAGGGCTCACGCTTTCGCGCGCCGCAGGCGGCGGGGGTCTGGTATGGCGCTGAACACCTGCGTACGGCCCTTGCGGAGAAAAGTTACTGGCGCCAGCGCTTCCTGATCGATTCACCGGGAACGCCCGATCTCGGGCCTGTGCCGCATACAGCATTCACCGCGGCAGTGCAGAGCACGCGGACGCTCGATCTAACGAAGCCGCCGCTGTCGCGTGACGCAAGGCGCTGGAAGGATCCCGACGACTACAGTGCCACGCAACAACTCGCGACCCAGGCGCGCGCGTCGGAACCGGCGCTGCAGTTGATTCGTTATGCCTCGGTGCGCGATCCGCGTCCGGGTAATTGTGCAGCGCTGCTCGAGCCGGCAGCGTTCAAGTCGCCGGGACCGCTGCATCAGGAAACCTGGTTCATCGCGGCGGGGCGTGCGCGTGTGCGCTGCCTGCGCGATCTTCCGGGCGCGGATTCGGCAGCTTTCGAGTTTCAGTTCGCGGGCGACGCGCGCCCAGGCTAACAACCCGCCGTCACCAACAAAGACCGGTCAAAAAAAAGACCCCGCCGAAGCGGGGTCTCTGGTCAACCTTGTGTTGATTATGCTTGTGTTGATTATGCTTTCTTGCGCCGACGGAACCCGACTCCTGCCAAGCCGAGCCCGAGCAGGGCCAGGGTGGCCGGCTCAGGTACACCGGTCGGAGGCGGCAGAACCAGCGTGTAGTCCACCGACAGATCCTCGAAATTATGAGTTCCGCTGATCGTGTTGGTGGCGATCAACGCTCCAGTGGTGCCGTTGAAAGTGCTGATGGTGTTGGAACCTGCGACGAAAAAATTGGTTCCGTCAAACGCAATGCCGCGGCCGCTCTGCGACACCGTAATGAACGCGGACTGCAGCAGCGTTCCAGAAGTGTTGTAAATGTCGTAGATGCCCGGGGACTGCGTGTCTCCACGGTTGGAGATCAAACGCCCCTGACCGCCTACCAGGAAGAACTCCAGACCGTCACAGAAGGAGGTGCAACTTCCCAGGGTTATGGTTGAGAGCAATGCCCCCGTCGTGGAGACATTGTAGGCTTTCTGGGTGCCACTATAGTCACCGATCCAGAAGCTTGTGCCATCCCACGCAATGGTGGAAAGGCCCGATGCACCAGCCACACTGAACGCGACGGTCTCAACATTGGTAATCAGGTCGTGCGTGTAGACGTTTCCGGAATTTGCCAGGGTGAAATACAAAGTGTTGCCGACAACCACGACTCCACGGCCATTACCAGAGCCGCCGTTGATAACGAACGAACTGGTCGTTGTCATTGTGGTGCTGTCGATAATGTCGATTCTGGGAGCTCCAGCATTATTGGCGTAGATTGGTACAGCCCATGCCGAACCAGCGCCCGCCAACCCGAGGAGCGCAATGGTCGTGCGAACTATTGCTGCGGAGATTTTCCGAAGCTTGCCTGTGTTTTCCATCATTTTGATCTCCGTGAAGTGACGCAGCAAAATAGAACTGTTCTTAAAAAAATCGTGAAACTGGACTGTCGCGTTAGCAGATGCATATTTCGTGCCGGGCTGCTAAGTTCATGTTTCTAAAGTCAATTAACAATCGTTCGCAGACATACCCAACGTTTTGTGTAAAATTTTCCGACGATTTTCTGGCCACAGTAGTGTTTCACCGCAGTTTTCCTGCTGATCGGCTGTTTTTGTTGGCAAATGACTGTTGGATCTGCTTCGCGTATGACGGACAGCAAGCACAGGGTCGTCATATTGACCGAGCCGACGCGTACTAAAAGAATCATAAAATCAACAGGTTATGGTCCTTGAGGCGCGCGCTGCGGCAGTCCGCAGCGGATGTAAATAAGTTCGACGTTTTCTGCTGCAATCCGAAAAATGTCGATGAATTGCAACGGACCTGAGAAAACGCCGGACCGCGTTTGGCCGACTTACACCCGGATTCGAGATGCCCGTCTAGGGTGCGGCAACCTTGAAGGTCTGCGCAACATCGCGCGCCCAGGCTAACAAGCCACCTTCGAGATTGACGACATTGACCAGGCCTGCGAGTACCGCCTGCTCGCAGGCCTTTTGGCTGCGGCCGCCGCTGCGGCATAGAAACAGCACTGGGCCGGCATGCGCGATGAGTGCGGGGAGCCCGGCGGCCAGTCGGGAGAGCGGCAGGTTCTCGCTGCCGGGTAGATGCTGGACTGCATATTCGTGCGCTTCGCGCACGTCGATCAGGCGCAGGCTTGTTAGCTGCGCTGGCAGCGCTGCTGCACTCAGTTGCCGGATGCGCGCACGCTGCTCGGCATTGCAGGTTGGCGCGACCGTATCCACGGGCTTCGTGATTGTCGGGCGCTCGCCGCAGACCGCGCAGTCCTTGCGGCGCGAAACCTTGAATTCATCGAATCGCATCGTGAGCGCATCGAATATCAGCAGTCGGCCCACGAGCGGCTCGCCGATACCGGTCAGCAGCTTGATGGCTTCGGTTGCCTGGATGGTGCCCAGGATGCCGGGCAGTACGCCTAACACGCCGGCCTCGGCGCAATTGGGTGTAACGCCTTCGGCGGCATTCGAAAACACACAGCGGTAGCAGGGGCCGCGGTCCGGCACGTAGCTGAAGGTCTGGCCCTCGAAACGGTAGATCGCCGCCGACACCAGCATCTTCTTCTGCAGCACGCAGGCGTCGTTGACCTGGTAGCGCGTGCTGAGCCGGTCGCTGCCATCGACGATTAGATCGTAGGGCTTGATGAGTTGCATCACGTTAGCCGCGGTCACTTCCGATTCGTGTGCCTGCACATCGATCAGCGGATTGAGGGCCCTGAGGCGCGCAGCTGCGGCAGTTACCTTGGGCACGCCGACATCGGCTTGCGAATACAGCACCTGGCGCTGCAGGTTGGTGACATCGACGGTGTCGAAATCCACGATGCCCAGTGTGCCGACACCGGCTGCGGCGAGGTAGAGCGCTGCAGGAGAGCCCAATCCGCCGCCGCCGACGATCAACACGCGCGCCGCCTTCAGTTTTTGCTGGCCGGCCTCGCCGAATTCGCCTAACACGAGATGGCGGTGGTAGCGCTCGCGGTCGGCCTTGGTCAGTTCGGGGTGCTGGTTCATTGGGTCAGCCGCCGCTCAGTGCGCAGATCAGGTGCACGGTGTCGCCATCGCGTACGGTGGCATCGATATTCAGGGCCTCGTTGCTGTTGACGAACAGGCGGATGTGCGGCCGGATCGCGTCCTGCTCGTCGATCATCCGGAAACGCATGCCAGGATAGTCACGCTCGAGCTGTGCCAGCACCTCGCACAAACTGCCGCCGCTGCCGCGCACTTCCGCGGCGTTCCCGGTATAGGAACGCAGCGGACTTGCGACGCGGACTTTGCAGCGAGTCATCGGCCTAACTCGCCAACGTCAGCGAATAAATCTGCGGCAGATGCCGCGCGAGACAGCGCCAGCGCGCGCCGCCGTTAGCCGAACCCCAAATTTCGCCCGCCGTGGTGCCGAAATAAAGGCCGGGGCCCTTGCCGTTGTCGCGACACATGGCCTGGCGCAGCACCGTCCACCAGGCCTGCGAGCGCGGAAATCCGGCGTCCTGGCGCTGCCAGCTCTTGCCGCCGTTAGCGGTGCGATACACGGCGGGCTTGCCATCGACTGCAGTGCGCGGCCAGACCGTCGTGCCGTCCATCGGGAACACCCAGGCCATGTCCGGGTTCTCGGGATGCAGCACGATGGGAAATCCGATGTCGCCGATTTTCTTCGGCATGTTGTCGCCGATGCGGGTCCAGTTCCGTCCGGGACGGTCGAGGCGATAAATGCCGCAGTGATTCTGCTGGTAGAGACGGTCCGGAAACTTCGGGTGCATCGTCATGCAGTGCGGGTCCTGGCCGAATTCAGGATAGGACTCAGGGCCAAACACAACCATGACGCCCTGGTTAATAGGTGCCCAGCCCTTGCCGCCGTCGGTCGACTCAAAGCTGCCGCCAACCGAGATCGACAGGTAGAGATGTTTGGCATCGCGCGGATCGACGAGGATCGAGTGCAGCACCTCGCCGGCAGGTGACGCAATGCCTGCTGCCCACTTCGGGTTGTTAGGGTGGTCGTTGAACCCCGAAACCGGTGACCAGCTGACACCATGGTCTTCAGAGCGAAACAATCCCGCTGGCGCGGTGCCCGCAAACCAGGCACCGGGCTCACTGTTGTGGCCAGGCGTGATATAGAAAACCACATCGACAGCCTTGGCCTTCTTTCCTTCGGGCAACGGCTCGGCTGCTTTCGGAAACGCAGGCGGTTTCTTGGCCTCGACCCAGGTCTTGCCGCGATTGCTCGACGTGTACACCGTGGGGCCGAGATGGCCGGTCTTGGCCGCCATCACATGGCGTTTGGGATCGCGCGGATCCTGCACAACGTGGTGGATGATGTGGCCCAGCATCTGCGGCCCTGTTAGCTTCCAGCGGCCACCGGTGCGCCGCAGTGCGAACAAGCCCTTACGCGTTCCGATCCAGAGTGTCTCGGCCATGGTTGCGCTCCTTCAAGGTTGTTTTTTGTCGAAATCGCCTGCTTTGACGACCGTCAGTTTGTCCATGGTCAGATGGCGGCGCAGCGCCGCGTTGACTGCGTCCGCCGTCAGCGCCGCGACTTTCTGCTCGAGTGCTGCATCCCAGGCCAGCGTGCGCTTGAGGAACAGGGAATTCGTCAACGCGCGGCCTAGCTCATTGTCCTGCGCGCGGCTCACCTGCCGTGATTGCAGCCAACCGGGTTTCGCGGCGTCGAGTTCCGCGGCGCTGAACCCGTCCTTGATCAGCCGCTGCAGTTCTTCGCGCAGGCCGGTCTCAACCCGCGCCGCGTTCTGCGGCGCAAAGATGGCATAACACAAGAGCGTGCCGGTCGTGTCCAGCGAGCTGACCTGCAGTTGTGATCCGGCGTCATAGCTGAAGCCATCCTGTTGCCGCAGCCGCATGGCGAGACGCGAATTGAGGAACCCGCCGCCTAACAGATAGTTGGTGAGCGCGATGGCCGGGTAGTCCGCATCGTCGTCGCGCAGCTTGAGATTGATACCCGCCATGAGGAATGCATTGGCCTTGTCCGGCGTCAGGATGGTTTCACTGCCTGCCGCCACGTCAAAATAGAGGCGCGGCACCCGCGTGAATCGTTGGCGGCTTTTCCAGTTCTGGAACAGCCTTGCGGTCAGCGCGGCAATTGCCTTGCTGTCGAAATCGCCGACCACCGCCAGTTCACCGGCGGACGCGCCGAGGAAATTGCGGTGAAAGTCCCGCGCCTGCTCAAGCGTGGTGGCACTCGTTTCCGCAGCCAGCTGCTCGATGCTCAGGTTCGAACGAATGTCGCTCGTTTCATAAGGAGCGATGCGTCGCAGCAGTGCATTCGGCGCCAACACCATGGGTTCCTTGCCTTGCTCCTCCAGGCTCGCGAGGCGCTCCTGTTTCGCAAGCTCGAATTCGGCCAGTGTGAAGGCAGGTTTCTGCAGCACTTCGGCTAACAAGGTGAGGACCGCTGGCAGATTCTCGCGGGTCGTTTCCACCGAAGCGGTTGCGGCCGTGGCGGTAGCGCTGACATTGACGCGGGACTTCAGCCGGTCGAATTCATCGTTGAGCTGCGCGCGTGTGCGCGTAGTCGTGCCACGCATCAGCATTGCGCCGGCCAGTGATGCGGCCGCGCGTTGTCCTGTCAGCGACTGCAGGTCTCCTGTTCGCAGAGTCAGATTGACGTGCACCGAACCACCACGGGTTTTTTTTGGCAGCAGCGCAAGCTGCAGGCCGCCCGGTAGCTGGCTGCGCTGGGTGCGCGCATCGATGTTAGCCGGCGAGGGATCAAAGACCTCGCCCTCGCTCTTGCTTGCATCGCCCTTGTAGTCGCGGACCAGACTTGCGACGTCGACACCGACCGGAATATCGACTCGGCTCGGCGTGTCGCTCGAGTAGGCGAGACCCAGCGTGCGATTGACAGCTGTCAGGTATTTAGCGGTGACACGATTCAGGTCGTCGATCCTGACGGCGCGCATTTGATCGCGATGCACGAAAAAAAGACGCCAGTCGCCCATGCCGATCCACTCGCTGAGCAACAGGCCGACCTGCTCGGAATTATTCAGCGCGAGTTCGATCCGATTGAGTTCCTGCGCGCGCGCCCGCTCCAGTTCCTCGCGGGTGACAGGCGTGTTAGCCAGGTTGTCCATGGTCTTTATCAGGCTGTCGCGCGCCGTATCCAGGCTCGCATCCTTGCGCACCTGGGCACCGACCACGATCACGCCCGGATCGTATTGCAGCCCTGTATAGGCAAAGACACCGGCCGCCTGCCTGGTCTCGACCAGGCTCTTGTAGAGTCGCCCCGTGGGCTCGTCGCCCAACAGCGTTGTTAGTAGATCGAGCGCGGCCGCATCCGGATGCGAAGCGGGCGGGATGTGGTAGGCGGCCATGGCGAACTGCGTGTCCGATACGCGCCGCAGGCTGACACTGCGCTCACCATCCTGCGCAGGTTCGACCGTGTAAAACGTGGGCAGCACGCGCGTCGGTTTGGGGACAGGCGCGAAAAATTCGCTCACCAGGACCAGTGCTTTGGCCGTATCGAATTTGCCGGCGACCATCAGCACCGCATTGTCGGGCTGATACCAGGTGCGATAGAAATTCTGCAGTCGCTCAATCGGCACATTCTCAACGTCGGCGCGCGAGCCGATCGGGCTGTTGCCGTAGTTGTGCCACAGATAGGCGGTCGACATCACCCGCTGTTGCAGCACCGCCGCCGGATTGTTCTCACCCATCTCGAATTCGTTTCGCACCACCGTCATTTCGGTGTCCAGGTCCTTCCTGGCTACGAACGAATTCACCATGCGATCGGCTTCAAGCTCCAGCGCCCAACGCAGATTGTCCTCAGTCGCCGCAAACGTCTCGAAGTAGTTGGTGCGGTCGAAGGAGGTGGTGCCGTTAGGCCTTGTGCCGCGCTCGGTCAGTTCCTTGGGGATGTTAGGGTGCCTGGGCGTGCCCTTGAACAGCATGTGCTCGAGCAAATGCGCCATGCCGGTCTCGCCGTAACTCTCATGTCGAGAGCCGACCAGATAGGTGATGTTGACGGTGGCAGTCTGCTTCGACAGATCAGGGAACAAAAGCACCCGCAGACCGTTGGCGAGCCGATACTCGGTGATGCCCTCGACCGCAGTGACCTTTTGCACCCCCGCCGGCAGCGCCGGCCCGGCCGCCCACGCGGTCGTACTCAGCACAAGGGCAGTGCCCGCAGCTAACAAACTGGCGTAGCCAATATTCTTCGACATGATTTCCTGCTTTCCTGTTAGGTTGCGCGGCCGACGGCAATGCGCGCCAGGGCAATGAGTCCCTGCTTGTGCGGCGATTCCGGCAGCGCCACAAGGGAATCGATGGCGAGCCGGGATTCGGCCTGCGCCGCACCGGTCGTGTAGTCCAGGCCGCCGGTGGCTTCAATGGCCTGCACGATGTCCTCAAGACGATCCAGCCCGCCGTGCTCGATGGCCTGGCGAATGAGTGCGCGCTGGTTGTCGGTGCCTTTCTTGAGTGCGTGGATCAACGGCAACGTGGGTTTGCCCTCGGCCAGATCATCGCCCAGGTTCTTGCCACGCTCGACCGGGTTGGACTGGTAGTCGAGTACGTCGTCGATCAGCTGATACGCGTTGCCCAGATGCTTGCCATAGGACGCGAGCGCCGCCTGTTCCGTCGAGCTGCCGCCCGCCAGCACGGCGGCCACTTCAGCGCCGGCCTCGAACAGCCGCGCGGTCTTGCGATAAATTACCTCGAGATAACGCTGCTCCGTGGTCGAGGGATCGCGCGCATTCATGAGCTGCAGCACTTCACCTTCGGCGATCGTGTTAGTCGCGTCGGCCATGATTTCCATCACCCGTTGCACGCCGATGGCAGCCATCATCTGGAAAGCGCGCGAGTAGACGAAGTCGCCGACCAGCACGCTGGCCTGGTTGCCGAACACCTGATTTGCGGTATCGCGGCCGCGTCGTTTCGACGAACCATCGACGACGTCATCATGCAACAGCGTGGCCGTGTGTATGAATTCAATGAATGCGGCGGCTTCGCTAACAGCGGCGGCGGTGGAATCGTTCCAGCGGCGGCGGGCACCGGCCTCATAGGGTGCGGTGACCGCGCGGCCGGCGAGCAGCACCAGCATCGGTCGCAGGCGCTTGCCGCCACCGCCAATAATGTGTTCGGCGACCTGGTCAACGAGCGGCACCACGCTCTTGAGGCGCAGGCGGATAATCTGGTCCACGCGGGCCAAATCGCCCTTCAAGAGCGCGCGCACGTCCGCCAGCGTCATCCTGAGTCCGTCGCGAGAGTGGAGTTGCTCGACCTGGGCCATGCTAAGTGCCTGTTCTATATCAAAAAAATGCGACGTTATTCGTGTTTGACCGGTCCGCGCGGGGAACGTAGAATGCGCGGCCCTTCGGACACCCGATCCTAGTAGAGTGTCTCGAAGTAGAGATTGTAGCGGTTCAGGAGTGACGTTCCCATGTATGCGGTGATCGCCAACGGCGGTAAGCAATATCGTGTCGAAAAAGGCAGCGTATTGCGTCTCGAAAAAATGACCGCGGAGCCGGGCTCCTTGGTCACATTTGACCAGGTGTTGCTGGTCGGTTCGGGCGAGAGCGTCAAAGTGGGCAGTCCAGGCATTGCGGGCGCCAGCGTAAGCGCTACGGTCGAGCGTCACGGCCAGGGCGACAAAGTCAGCGTCGTCAAATTCCGCCGCCGTAAGCATTACCTGCGCATGAAAAATCATCGGCAGAAATTCACCGAAGTGAAAATCACCGACATCGCTGCCGGCTAACGGCGTGCTAACAGACAGGATCCGACACCATGGCACATAAAAAAGCAGGCGGCAGTACCCGTAACGGCCGCGATTCCCACAGCAAGCGCCTGGGCGTGAAGGCCTTCGGCGGCGAGCAGGTCAAGGCCGGCAACATCATCATTCGCCAGCGCGGTACACAGTACAGCCCGGGCGCCAATGTCGGCATCGGCACCGATCACACGCTGTTTGCCCTCAAGAACGGCAAAGTCGAATTCAGGAAGCGCGGCGCTGCCGGCAAGACCTTTGTCGAGGTTGCCGCGGACTAGGCGTCTTTGGAATGCCTTCTTGCACCTATCTAAACCCCGGTCCCCCGGGGTTTATTTTTTGTGCGCGATTTTTTGTACACGATAGTTTTGGCATAAACTGGTCCGCTGGAGTGAGCTGATCGCATGAAATTCGTCGACGAAGCACGCATGACCGTCAAGGCCGGCAATGGCGGCCGCGGCTGCCTGAGTTTTCGCCGCGAGAAATCTGCGCCATTCGGCGGCCCGGATGGTGGCGACGGCGGGTTGGGCGCCGACGTCTGGCTGCACGCCGCGGAAGGCATCAATACGCTCGCTGATTTTCGCATCGAACGCACCTACAAGGCGCAGAACGGTCAGCCCGGCTCCGGCAACGACTGCACCGGGCGCGGTGGTGAGGATCTCGTAGTCCTGGTGCCGGTCGGCACGATCGTCAAGGATCGCGACACGCAGGAAGTGTTAGGTGACCTGGCGCACGCCGGCGACCGGCTCAAGGTTGCAAAGGGCGGCAAGGGCGGTTGGGGCAACGCCAAGTTCAAGTCGAGCACCAATCGGACCCCGCGGCAGTTCGGCCCCGGCCTGCCGGGTGAAGCGCGCAACCTCGACCTGGAACTCAAGGTCATCGCCGATGTTGGTTTGTTAGGGCTGCCGAACGCGGGCAAATCGACGTTGATCAGCGTGCTGTCATCGGCGCGACCCAAGGTTGCGGATTACCCGTTTACCACGCTCTATCCCAACCTCGGCGTGGTTTACTGCGGCCAGCACCGCAGCTTTGTGATGGCGGATATCCCGGGACTGATCGAAGGCGCGGCCGAAGGCGCGGGTCTTGGCATCCGCTTTCTGAAGCACCTGCAGCGTACGCGGGTGCTGCTGCATCTGATCGATATTGCGCCACCGGATCCGGACGCGGATCCGGTCAAGGATGCGCGCGCCATCGTCAAGGAACTGAAGAAATTCTCGGCGGATCTGGTTGAAAAGCCGCGTTGGCTGGTGCTGACTAAGAGCGATCTGATGCCGCCGGACGAGGCGGCCGCCAGGGCCAGGGACATCGTGCGCCGGCTGCGTTTCAAAGGGCCGCATTTCCTGATTTCGGCGGTGACGCGCAGCGGCACCAGCGACCTCGCGGAAAAAGTCATGACCTTCATCGAAAGCATGAACGACACCGAGGCCCGCGACCCAGCGGCCAGTGACAAGGCGGCGGCTGGCGGTGACACGTAATCCCAAAGTCAGGCGCCGAATCGCGGCCGGCAAGCTAACACTGCGGATTCGCGACCTGCGTAACCTCGGCCCGCGCACGGAAACCATGCTCGCCAAAGTGGGCATACGTTCGGTGGCGAACCTGCGCCGCATAGGGGGTCTCGAGGCTTACTGGCGTTTGCGCCGGGCCAACGTGACCCAATCTCTCAATGCCCTGTGGGCACTGGTCGGTGCGCTGGAGCCCTGGCCCGAAGGCCGCCACTGGCGGCAGGTGTCGAGTGGTGATGAAAGGCTTGCGCTGATCCTCAGCATTGAGTCACGCGAACAGGCCCGCGATCAGGTGCTGACCGCTGCGGGACGCAAGGGTCCGGCGACCGGGCGCAAGACCACCGCCCGCACACGACTTGCTCCGCCGCGCGGCAAGCGCGGCAGTGAACTTCTCGACCCGATGGGTATGTTGCTACCGGAACGCTCCGGCAGCTAACAGTCGCAGGCCGTTCTCAGGCCATGGCCTTGAGGCGCTTGGCCAGGCGGCTTTGATGACGCGCAGCCTTGTTGCGGTGGACCAGGCGCTTGTTCACCAGCGAGGACACGGCGGCGGATGCGGCCCGGTAACTCGCCTTGGCTTCGTCTTTCTTGCCGCTGGCAATGGCGGCGGCAGCATCCACCAGGGCACTACGCGCCTTGGAGCGCGACGCCACGTTGCGGGCGCGATGCTTTTCGGCTTGCCGTGCGGCTTTGGCAGCTGACTTGGTATTGGCCACAGGAACTCCCGTAAAAAGGCCGCGTAGTTTGCGGATGGCCTGCCGCGATGTCAAATTGAGGCTTTTTCCTTACACTGGCACGATGAGCGGCAGCGTCCTGCGTAAAACCTCGATTGTTGGCATTACGACCCTGGTATCGCGGGTCACGGGTCTGCTGCGCGATACCGCGTATGCGCATGCCTTTGGCGCCGGCTCGATGATGGACGCCTTCCTGATCGCCTACAAAATCCCCAATTTCCTGCGCCGCCTGTTCGCAGAAGGGGCGTTTTCCCAGTCCTTCGTGCCGGTGATTTCGGAATACCGGGTCAAGCGCCCGGACGATGTGCGCGAACTCGTGAGCGGTGTTGCCGGGACGCTGGGTGCGCTGTTGCTGGTGATCACGGTGTTAGGTGTGTTGATCGCGCCGCTGATCATCTTTGCATTCGCGCCGGGTTTTTCGCAGCAGCAGGGCAAGTTCGACATGGCCGTCGAGATGCTGCGCTGGACATTTCCCTACGTCTTTTTCATCTCGCTGACGGCGCTGTTCAGCGGCGTGCTGAACAGCTACGGCCGCTTTGCGGTGCCGGCGTTCACGCAGGTCATCATGAATGTGGTGATGATCGTGACGACGCTGTGGATCGCGGCCGATGCGGCCAATCCGGGCCTGGTGCTCGCGATCGGCGTGTTTGTTAGCGGTGCGCTGCAGCTGCTGTTTCAACTGCCGTCGGTGGCCAGGCTGCGGCTGCTGGCGTGGCCACGCTGGCGGCCGGCGATGGAGGGCGTGCGGCGTATCGGCAGGCTGATGATTCCCGGCATTTTCGGCTCATCGATGGCGCAGGTGAATCTGCTGCTGGAGTCCGTGATCGCCTCGTTCCTGGTCAACGGCAGTATCGCGTGGCTGTATTACGCCGATCGCATCATGGAGTTTCAGCTTGGGGTGTTCAGCATTGCGCTGGCGACCGTGATCCTGCCGGCGCTGTCGTCGCATCATGCGGCCGAGGATCGCGAGAAATTTTCGGACACTCTCGATTGGTCGCTGCGGCTGGTGATCGTGTTAGTCGTGCCGGCCGCCGTGGCGTTGCTGACGCTCGCCGGTCCTTTGGCGGCGACAATTTTTGGCTATGGACGCATGGCGCGGGCCGATGACATCCACATGACCAGCTATGCCTTGATGGCGTATTCATCGGGCCTGATCGGCTTCAGCCTGGTCAAGGTGCTGGCGCCGGGCTATTTCGCGCGCCAGCAGACGGCGCGCCCGGTGCGGATAGGCCTCATTGCCCTGGGCGTAGGCATGGCCATCAACCTGCTGGTGGTGCTGCCGTCGAGGTATCTGGGGTTTCCGGTACCGCATGTGCTGCTTGCCCTGTCGACCTGTGTCTCAGCAGCCATCAACGCCACGCTGTTATGGCGGGGCCTGGCCCGGGAAGGTGTCTGGCATGCGGCGGCGGGCTGGGGCCGCCTGCTGACGCAGGTGCTCACCGCCAGTGCGGTCATGGCGGCCCTGCTGTTGTGGCAGGCGTTCCCGCTGGATGGCTGGCTGGCGCTCAGCGCCTGGCCCCGGGTCGCCCGGCTCGGGGCCTGTGTCGTGGGCGGCGCGAGCCTTTATTTCGCGGTTTTGTGGCTGCTGGGCATGCGCGTCCGGCAGTGGCGACATTTGGCCTGAGGCGTCCTGGCCCGCCCCGACCCGGTAGAATGCCGGGCTTCATGGAATTCGTCAGAGGCCTCGTCAATTTGCGCGCCCACCAGCGTGGCAGCGTGCTAACAATCGGCTCGTTTGATGGCCTGCATTTGGGACATCAGGCGCTGATCCGGCGCAGCATGGCGTTGGCGGCGCGCGCCGCGCGCTCGAGCATGGTGCTGACTTTTGAACCGATGCCGCGCGACGTACTGGCGCCGGCCTCGGCGCCGGCGCGGCTGACAAATTTTCGTGAGCGCTGGCGGCTGATCGAGTCCTTCGGCGTCGATATTTTCACGGTGCTGCATTTTAATGAGCACTTCCGCGCGCTGTCCGGCGGGCAGTTCCTGGATTTGCTGATGCGCGAGTTTCGGGTGCATGCCATTGTCGTCGGGCACGACTTTCGCTTCGGGCGCGGCGGCGAGATGAGTGCGACTATGCTGGAGACTGCCTGCCAGCCGCTGGGCGTAATGGTCGATATCGTGCCACCGGTCCTGTGGGGTGCGGAGCGCATCAGTTCGACGGCGGTGCGCGATGCGTTGCAGGCCGGCGCATTTGCGCATGCCGTTGCGCTGCTGGGGCGGCCCTACCGGATGCGCGGGCGGGTCGTGAATGGCAGGCGCCTGGGCCGCACGCTGGGATTTCCGACCGCCAATTTGCGATTGCGTCGTCGCCGCAGCCCGCTGGCCGGAATTTTTGCGGTACGTGTGTTAGGTGCGGGGTCGAAGCCGCTGGCCGGCGTCGCGAGTCTCGGCACGCGGCCCACGGTGGGGGGTGGCGAATTGCTGCTGGAAACCCACATCATGGACTTCGATGGCGACCTGTATGGTCGCGAACTGGAAATAGAATTTGTCGCACGACTGCGTGACGAATTGCACTTCTCGTCGCTGGATGAGCTCGTAGTGCAGATGCAGCGCGATACGGCCGCAGCCCGCGAAATCCTGGCGGCTTGATTTGTTAGCTTAATGTTAGTAAGAGGATCGGATTTTGGCGGACTATAAACACACCATCAACCTGCCGCAGACCGGCTTTCCGATGAAGGCGGATCTCGCGCGGCGCGAGCCGCAGCAGGTTGCGAAGTGGGCCGGCGAGGACCTCTACGACCGCCTGCGCGAACATGCGCACGGCCGGCCGCGTTTCGTATTGCACGACGGACCGCCTTACGCCAATGGTGCGATTCATATCGGCCATGCGGTCAACAAGGTGCTGAAGGACATTATCGTCAAGTCACGCTCGCTGGACGGCTTTGACGCGCCGTACATCCCGGGTTGGGATTGTCATGGCCTGCCGATCGAACATGCGGTGGAGAAGAAGGTCGGGCGCCCCGGCGGCAAGCTCGATGCCAGGGCGTTTCGCGCGGCTTGCCGCGCATTTGCCGAGGAGCAGGTCACGCAGCAGAAAGCGGATTTTCGCCGCCTCGGCGTGTTAGGTGACTGGGAGCGTCCTTACCTGACGATGTCGCCTGGCTACGAGGCTGCGCAACTGCGGGGGTTCGCCCGCGTCGTGGCCAATGGACATTTGTACAAGGGCGCGAAGCCGGTGCACTGGTGTCTTGACTGTCGCTCGGCATTGGCTGAGGCGGAAGTTGAATACGAAGACCGCACCTCGCCTGCCATCGACGTGGCTTTCGCGGTGGTCGATCGCGGCGATTTTGCGCGGCGGGCCGCGCTTGGGTCGCTGGCCGCGGATCTCGGTCCGGTTTTTTTCGTCATCTGGACCACGACGCCCTGGACGTTGCCTGCGAACGAAGCGGTCGCGCTGGGCGCGGAGTTCGACTACAGCGTGCTTGCGGTCAAGCGTCCTGATGGCTCAGCGGCTGTGCTGGTGCTGGCGCGCGACCTGGCCGGCGCCTGTCTCAAGCGCTATGGGATCGAGGACGCCCGCGAGCTGACAACGATGAAGGGCGCGCCATTCGAGCTGCTGCAGCTGCAGCATCCCTTCCTGCCCAAGGCAGTGCCCGTGATCCTCGGCGAGCATGTGACGCTCGAGGCCGGCACCGGCGCAGTGCACACCGCGCCCGCGCATGGCCAGGAGGACTTCGTCATCGGGCGGCACTACGGCCTTGCGGTCAGGAATCCGGTCGGCAATGACGGCCGGTTTCTCCCCGATACGCCACTTTTCGCGGGTCTCAAGGTTGACGACGCTAACAAAGTGATCATCGAGACGCTGGAACAGGCCGCGCGACTGCTGCGACAGGTGCCATACCAGCACAGCTATCCGCATTGCTGGCGCCACAAGACGCCGCTGATTTTCCGCGCGACTCCACAGTGGTTCATCTCGATGGATCAGAACGGCCTGCGCGCCGGCGCATTGCGCGACATTCCAAAAGTTGCATGGACTCCCAAATGGGGCCAGCCGCGCATCACCGGCATGATCGAAAATCGTCCCGACTGGTGCATTTCCCGGCAGCGCACCTGGGGTGTCCCTATTCCGTTATTCGTGGCGAAGACCACCGGCGAGCTGCATCCGCGCACGCAGGAGCTGATCGCCCAGGTGGCGGACCGGGTCGCGCAGCACGGCATCGATGCCTGGTTTGATCTTGATCCGACCGAGTTGTTAGGCGCCGAGGTTGCGGACTATGACAAGGTCACTGATGTCATGGATGTGTGGGCCGATTCCGGCCTGTCGTTTTTCTGCGTTGGCAGCGAGCGCCCGGAAATAGAGTCGCCAGTGGATCTCTACCTGGAAGGCTCGGATCAGCATCGCGGCTGGTTCCACTCGTCATTGCTGATGTCCGAAGCGCTGGACAACCGTGCGCCTTACAAGGGCGTGCTGACCCACGGCTTCACGGTCGACGACAAGGGCCGCAAGATGTCGAAGTCGCTGGGCAACACGATCCTGCCGCAGAAGGTGATGCAGAGCCTGGGCGCCGATGTGTTGCGCCTGTGGGTCGCATCCACCGACTATGCCAATGAAATCAGCGTATCGGACGAGATCCTGAAGCGCATGGCGGATTCCTATCGCCGCATCCGCAACACGCTGCGTTTTTTGTTAGGCAGCCTGGACGGCTTCGAGCCCGCGCGCGACGCGGTGCCTGCAGAGCGACTGGTGGCGCTGGATGCCTGGATCGTCGGCCGTGCTGCGACCCTGCAAATGGAAATTGTCGAAGCTTATCGTCGTTACGAGTTTCACCTGATCTATCAGAAAATTCACAACTTCTGCGTTCTCGACCTGGGCAGCCTGTATCTCGACGTGATCAAGGATCGCCTGTACACCTCGCAGCGCGAGGGCGAACCACGACGCTCGGCCCAGACGGCCTGTTGGCACATGGCCGAGGCGATGGTGCGCTGGCTGGCGCCCATTCTGTCATTCACGGCCGATGAGGCCTGGGGGCACATGCCGGGCCAGCGCTCGCCGTCGGTGTTCTTCGAAACCTGGCACACCCTGCCGGCTCCGCCGGCGAGCGCCATCGACTGGGACTTTTTGTTAGGTCTGCGTGCGGACATCGGCAAGGAACTGGAGCGCCTGCGGGTGGCCGGCAGCATCGGTTCATCGCTGAATGCCGAGGTCGACATTTACTGCGACGCCGGCACCGAAACGCGGCTGCGCGCGCTCGGTGACGAACTTCGTTTTCTGTTGATCGTGTCCGCGGCGCGGGTCCATGGCGCGACAACGCTGCTGCCTGTGGACGCGCTGGCTGCTTCAGTGGACGGCGTCAAATTGCGGGCCACGGCCTCGAGCGCGATCAAGTGCGTGCGCTGCTGGCACCAGCGCGAGGACATCGGGCATTCGCCGGAGCATCCCGAGTTGTGCAGCCGCTGCGTCGTGAATATTGCGGGCGCCGGAGAACAACGCCGCTATGCCTAAGATCAGCGGTTTGCGCCTGTTAACGCTCAGTGCCGGTATCGTCGCCGTGGATCAGGCCAGCAAGTACTGGATCATCAACAATTACGATCTGTACGAACCCCATCCAGTGCTGTCGGTACTCGATATCACGCGTCTGCATAACCCAGGCGCGGCCTTCAGTTTTCTGGCCGGCGCAGGCGGCTGGCAACGCTGGCTGTTCACGGCCCTGGCGGTCGTGGTCAGCGGCGCCATCATCCACTGGCTGCGGTCGCTGGACGGCGTGCGGCAAAAACTGCTCGCGACCGGCCTGGCGCTGGTGTTAGGTGGTGCGCTGGGCAATGTCATCGATCGCATCCGCTTCGGCTATGTCGTCGATTTTATTCATGCGCACTGGAACCAGGCTTATTTTCCGGCCTTTAATGTCGCGGATTCCGCGATCAGCATCGGCGCCGCCCTGATTATTCTGGATGCACTGCTGGACTGGCGGCGCGGCCAGCAGGGCGAGGCGCCATGAAGATCCTGCTCGCCAATCCACGCGGTTTCTGCGCCGGAGTTGACCGGGCGATCGATATCGTCGAGCGCGCCATTGCGCTGTTTGGTGCGCCGATCTACGTGCGCCACGAAGTGGTCCACAACCGCCATGTCGTCGAGCGCCTGCGTACCCTGGGTGCGGTGTTTGTCGAAGAGTTGGCTGAAATTCCCGACGACGCGACGGTGATCTTCTCCGCGCACGGCGTCGCTCGCGCGGTCGAGGACCAAGCTAACAAACGTGGCCTGCAGGTGTTCGATGCGACCTGTCCGCTGGTGACCAAGGTGCACATGGAGGTGCAGAAATATGCACGCGACGGGCGCGAGGTGATACTGATCGGCCACGAAGGCCACCCGGAGGTCGAGGGCACGATGGGCCGTTTCGATGCGTCGTTTGGCGGCAGGATCTATCTGGTCGAGGACGTGCAGGATGCCTGCAAACTGGCGGTGCGAAATCCGCAGCGACTCGCTTTCGTCACCCAGACCACTTTATCGGTAGATGATACGGCCGCCATCGTTGAAGAGCTGAAGCGGCGTTTTCCGGATCTCGCCAGCCCGCGGCGCGAAGACATCTGCTATGCCACGCAGAATCGCCAGGATGCTGTCAAGGAGTTGTTAGCTAGCTGCGATGTCCTGTTGGTGGTCGGTTCGCAGGCCAGCTCCAATTCCAATCGACTGCTGGAACTCGGGGAGCGCGCCGGCAAGCACTCGTACCTGGTGGATGACGCGAGCCATCTGCGGCGCGAGTGGTTCCATCCCGCGAGCGTCGTCGGCCTGACCGCTGGCGCGTCCGCCCCTGAGGTGCTGGTGCGGCAGGTAGTCGATCAGCTGCGTAGCTGGGGCGCGGAGCTGCCCGCCGAGCTGGCGGGGCGCGAGGAACATGTGGTATTCAGCCTGCCAAGGGCGCTGCGCAAGGCGCAGTTGAGCTAACAAAGTCGCGAGCTAGCGCCAGCACTCGCGGGTGGTGTCACTGCCATTATTATCTTGGGCGGCCTTGAGGCCGTTGTGATCAATCGTGAACTCGCGGCACTTGTCATCATCATTCTGTCCGCCGCCCGCGCGCGGACTGGCAGTCAAACGGTAGCCTGAGCCTTCCTCCAGCAATTCCACTGTGACGTCGTAGTAGTTTGATGCCGTCACTGCCGGAACACCGAGCCCGGCCGGTGGCGCGGCCGCGAGATCGGCCGCGTAAATATTGTTCTGCGCAAAAAACTTCTCCTGCGCCGCCTGCACCCGCACCAGGGTGGCCGTCGCTTCGGTGCGCTGGGCACGCAGCACGTAGTTGCGGTAGGTCGGTATGGCGATTGAGCTCAAAATGGCGATGATGACAATGACAGTCAGCAGTTCGACCAGTGTGACCCCGCGGTGCTTGCAGACAGTTTTCATGCACTGGCCCTTGGAATTATTATTCGCTGCCGTCGGACGTTGAGCGCTGCCAGAAGGTACGCACCACGCCGCCCAGACTCACGCAGCTGGACAAGACCTCGACGCCGACGGCGCAAAAACTGCGCCGGCCGAGTTCGTCGCCATTGTTACCCTGATTGTTACCCTGATTGTTAGTATCGCGCGACTCGACAATCAGCGTGACTTCTCCTGCGATACCGCGGGTCGCGAGGTCCTGCGACAAATCACCGTCGTCGAGCCGCTGGTTGTCGTTGAGATCCAGCGCCGGCGCCGCATTGTCCACCTTGAGCGCATACACCCGGTTACGGCCGTTAGCCGGCAGGCAGGGGTCGAGATCCACGGCGCGTTCGGGTTGATACGTGGTGAAGAGCACCGTGCCATTGATCGTGACGGCGTCGGCCAGGACCTTCTCCCCGACCCAACCGCCGTTGCGCCGTAATTCCAGTTTCCAGCCTGGTGAATTCTGCGGCAGGACCGTCCTGCCGAGTTCCTCGGTAACGTCGGTTACCAGCGAGTCGGTGACCGGAGTGAGGTTGTTGTATTCCAGCTGCGTCAGCCTGCCGAACGGGTTCTTGTCCCGCAAAGCATAGAAGCGATCGCGAGTTTCGTTTTCCAGCGGATGGCCACGGTAACCCGAACCTATCGCGATGTTGTAGTACGGGTCGGCCGCGCGGCGCTGGATCAGGGCGACATCAGGCGCGTTGTAGAAGCGGCGGTTGCTCGCCAACGCGGTAGTTCCCGTATCGCCATTGCCCAGCGTTGCCAGCACACCGCCGGTCACCAGGCTGCCACGATTGTTGCCGTTGAAAATGTCGAAGCGCCAAACGCGTCCGCCCATGTCGCCCGCATACATGCGATCCGCATACTGATCGCCGTCCGTGTCTAACACGGTGATGCGGCTTGGGATCGAATGGCGCATCCGGGCCAATTCCAGATCCGCTGAACCGCCTGGACCTCCGGCGTACCATAGCAGCGCACCCGAGATCGCATCGATCATGAAGATGCGGTTCCCAGAGTTATCGTTGACGAAAGAATAATTTTCCTGGGCGCCGTCATAGCCGCCGCCCATGACAAGCACCAGTTTCTCGCCATTCTGGGTCGCGCCGCCGACATTGATTCGCGCGATGGTGGGCGGCGACCAGGTCTCGCCGATGCCCGGCAGGTTGGACGGACCTAACGACCAGAGCAGCTGCGGCGCAGCGCGATTGGTCACATCCACCGCGTAGTAAAAGCGTCCACCGCGGCGCATGCCGAAATACAGGATGGCCCGATCGCCGCCCGAGGCATCCACAACGCCGTCCTGGTTGGCGTCAAAACGCAGCAGGCGAACGTCGCCATCCAGGCCATAGGTGCGGGCGGCGACCGCAGGATTACCATACAGGCTTGCCATGCGGCCTAACAGCTCCGGCGGAACAAAAGCCCACAATTCGCGGCCAGTCTTGGCATCGATCGCGTGCAGGAAACCATCGTTCGTGGGGGCATAGACCACGGCGTCGAGTGGGTCCGGTGTCCCGGTGCTGCCGCCATAGGTGACAACCGTGGGCTTGGCATGCAGGGGATCGCCCATGAATGGCACGGCTTCCGTGGTATCGCTGTCGCCGTCGATGTCGGTCGCATCGAAACCCTGCGCCCAGGCGATGACCTGCTCGCGGGTGGGTGCTGAACCGGAGATACCTAACAAATCGGCTGTCACGAGGCTATTGCTGGCGTTGAACTGGTTGCCCGCTGCGACCAGGTTGCGTGAGTTGGAGCCTGTGAGATAGGTGTACAGCTTGCGCTCGGCGGGTGCCGGTTGGCGACTCACGGCGCCACCCGCGGTGATCTGCAGGCCATCTGCCTGCGCGGACCAAAGGCTCTGCGTGCCGTCGCGGAAAAAGCCGGTTACCGGATCCACGGCGTTTTGGCTGTTAGCGTCCACTATCTGCCCGTTCTTGATGGAGTATTTCTTGACGTTGCCGGTCCAGTGCAGGCGATCCGAGGGCTTGAACAGCGAGACGTAGAAGTCATTTGTGGTCTGACTGCGATTGAATGCATTGATCGAGAGGGCGGGCGCGGTGAAAGTGCCGTTAGACTGCATGATGTCGCTGACAATCTGTTGCAGTACATTGGTGAGATCGGTGACGTTGGTAGCTTCGTATGCGCGCCCGCCACCACGGGCCGCCGTGCGCTCGAGGAAAGACGTACCTGCGACATCCGGCCCAAACCCGACCGTGTAAGTGACGACATTCTGTTTGCCAGGCAGAGGCGACAGGTCCGCCTTATTCAGATATTCGGCCATGTCGTCGAGGCAGCGGCCAGGACCAGTGCCATCGCAGTCGCCACCAACCAGATTCTGGAAGCCAGGCAAATTGACGATCTTGCCGTCCGCGGAGTTGTCCTCCGTGGGTTCGCCGTCTGTTAGCAGCAGCGCGTAATTTTTCTGGCATTGATAGGCGATTGGCGTCTTGTAGCTTGACGGATTAAGTGGCAGCCGCGATGCAGGTACGCTCGGAAACGGTGTTGACGCGTCGATCCGCGAGTCAACACCGTAATCGACCGCTCGTCCCGCGAAATACTGGCCTGCCTCATAGAGAGTTTCGGACAAGGGCGTGAATCCGCCTGCGGTGTAACTGTTCAATTGACCCACGAGCGAGCTGCGCGCGCCTGACACATCAACGACTTCATGCGTGACCATGCCACCTTCGGCGAGATCCGAGCCGGCCGCGTTGTTGGCGTTGCTGAAGCGCATCAAACCAAGATTGATTCCGGAAATGGAGCTCGCCAGCGTGGTTGCAACACTCTGAACAGTTTGCAGTCGACTGAGACTGGACGCCATCGGCGGCGCGTAGTACCAGTTAAGCCAGTTGGCACTGTAGAGCGTATAGACCGTGGCGCTGGCCCAGCCGATTTGTTGCGCCTGAAGAGCGGTCCACCGATTAGACGGATCGCCATTTTGCGCGTAACGCTTGGTGGAGCTTGTATTGGCCCCGTGAACACCCGCATCGGCCTCGCATTCCACGCTTTCATCCGTGGCAAGATCCGACAGCGTGATCCATCCGGCACTGGTGGTATTCCACTGCGCGGCGCGCCCCGTCCAGAGGCCCGCAACGGCGATTGAATTCACGGCAGCGGCGCAGGTGTTAGCTTGCAGATTCAGGCCATCCTGCCGGGTGTTGCTCATGCCCGAGCAGGTCGGTATATCCGTTGTCTGGTTGCCAGTTGCCGAGGCGACGGCAAAATAAAACCGCTCGCCCGAGCAACTGCCGTCATAAGTCTGGGCCCGATTGTAGGGCGCCTTGGGCAGCGTCACTTCGGCATTCATACTTCCGGACGTGTCGAAAATGAACAGTATGTTAGGCCTGAGCCCTTCCTCTGAACCACGGCTGACAAAAATTTCGGTGTCATCGGCACGTGCCGCCGTGCTGGCTAACAGCGCAGCCCCCAGGCAGAGAATTCGCTTAATCATTGACGAATATCCTGACAATGCGATTGTTATCGCGTGTGTAGATCAAGGTGGCGGCGGCGGTGGATCCCTTGAGCGCGCGCTGACGCAGAGCCTGCAATGTGATCGCTGCGCCATTCCATTGCAGCCGCGCGTCGTTCGCGATCCCGAATGAACGCGGGGCGCAGGCGGGACAGGGCGCCGCGATGACCTGGCCCTCCAGCCGCTCAGGCAGGCTGACGGCCCGGAGTTGAATCTCGATGGCAGCCTGAGGCGCCCGGATGTGGCTGCCGCCGGCTGCGTTGGCGGCGCCTGCTAACAAAAATGCCGACAGCGCTACAGTTCCGATGGATAATTTCATTGCGCCAGTCCCGTACCAAGTTGACCGAAGTCGCCATTGCCACCGCCGGCAACGACGAACACGCCCTGCGTCTGCTGATCGCGGGCTTTGCGCGCCGATTGACCTTCGCTGTCGATGCTGAAGTGCAGGCCGACAAACTTGTCAGCGCTGGACTGTGGCAGGTTGCGCTCTTCGCCCAGATAACGGCTGCGTGTGTTGTAGCGGTTGACCGTGGAGTCCGCGACGTTGCGCCAGCCCGATTCAACCGGCGGGGAATTGCGTGTGGTTGGCACGGCGGCCAGATTGGCGATGGCGCCTTCGATGCCGTCGGCGGCCGACTGCGCCGCGCTGCGGCGAAACTGTTCATTATTTGCCATCGCAATTTCCGTGATTGAGGTGTTGAGGCCGGTGAAGGCGAGGATCGTCAGCACCATCAGCAGCACGAGCGCGATGACCAGCGCAGCGCCACGTTGGTCAAGGCGCTTTCTGACAGACATTTCATTTGGCATAGGCATCATGAAATCTCATGAGTTCTAGAGGATGCGCGCATTGCGCAAAGCAATCGTGCGGGTGAGCAGGACGCGCCGGAACGCGCGGTCTGCACCTGTGGGCGTGTATTCTACGTCCGCATATCGATAGGTGCGGTCGTCAACGAATCCAGGTTCCAGCTGATCGCCGCGCACCCGTAACCAGATGCGCACTGACACGACCTGCAGACGATCCAATCCCGGAAAATCGGGGTTCACATAGCGCGTCGCGCGCCCGTCGGATTCCGGGATGCCGTCGCTGTTGGCGTCGGCGTTGGCGTCCACTGCGCCATCATTGTCATAGTCGCCGCTGTCGATGCCGAACTGCACCTGCAGGTCTTCGACGCCCGGCATGACTTCGTTATCGATGAACGCCGGCACGCCGCCGTTGCGACTGAGCGCTTTCACGCGCAGCGCTGGCAGTCCGCGGCGATCCACCGAGTCGCGCGCGATGTAGTAGGCGCGCACGACGAAGTCATGCACCCGGTTATCATCGTTGATGGGCCCAGGCGCGACCCCATCCGCGAACAGCAGTTGCGCGGTGCGGCTGGAGAAGCGCGACGCATAAATTTGCAGGCGGCCCGCTTCTGGCGGGCTCGCCGTCGTGGCTGCGCGGCGCAGCGTCAGTGTGTCGCTGCTGGCAACCGCACCTGTGCCGTAAGGGTCACAACTTGCGTCGGCGTCGAGACCTAACAAAAAACCATTGTTAGAGCCCTGCACGGGGATCGACACGTCCACCGCAAAATTGGTGCCGCAGGCGTGCGCACTGGCATCCAGGTCAGGCGCCGGCACGGGAGCGCCAACCATAGGAGGCAGCGGCCGCTGGCGCAGTCGTGGCGCGTTCGCGAGCACCGTGCCGGGCGCTACGCCGCGTATCCAGCGCACGCTGTCCGGAGTGTTGCTGAAGCCGTAGAAGCCGGCGAGTTCGATGTCCGGCTCGATGCTGCCCATGGCGAAGCGCGCTTGTTCCTGCACGCGCGCCAGGACTTCGCTGACGCTGTAGACACGCCGGTATTCGGCATAGGAAACCACCGCCCCGGCGATCAGCGAGGAGCTGATGCCAACGGCGACCATGAGTTCCACCAGGCTCATGCCTAGCGTCAAGCGTCGGCCTCTGATAGTCGGGGCGCGCATCAATTGATCCGGGGGCGCGGCAGGATCATTAGATCGGCCTGGTAGCTGAAGGGCACCTGCTCGCGCGGTTCCTGCCAGCTGACATTGATGCGATAGGTGTCGGGCTGGCCGACAAACCCTGCCGTAATGACTTGTACGTTGCCCTGCGCCGGCTCGCCCCGAAATGCCGGTAAGGCGGTGCGGATCGATTCCAGCCAGCGGGCGAGATCATCTTCGGCCAGTTGCGCAACTGTGCAGTTGCTGCCACCGCCGTCGGCGGTCGGTGCGCAGTCGCGCAGTGCCGGCGCACCACCGTAGGCAAGACTGTCGTACGCGACTCGCGCGCTGGCGTTGGCGCGAATGCGTTCCGCCATATCGCTGGCCAGGTTCACGGCCTGGGTGCGGTACAAGGCGCTGCGATTGCTAGAAATGCCGGTCAGCATCAGGCCTGCGACACCTAACATGCCGACGGATAGCACCACCAGCGCGACCAGCGATTCGACCAGAGTCATGCCGCGGTTGCGGCCCGGAAGATCTAACGTGTACTGCATGGCATATCCCAACTGCCGATTAATGACGGGTCACGCGACAGTGCCGGGCGGCCGCTGCGCGAAACCTGGACCGCACGCGCTGCCGTTTGATCCGTGCCGTTCTGCAGAGCCAGTCCGCGCAGGTCGCAGAAAATGACGTGGGTCAGAGGCGTTACTCCCGGCGCGAATTGTGTAAAGCCGCTGGACGAGTATGAAATGCAGGCGCCATCCGAGGCATTGGCGATGCTACTGTCCAGTGGACCCGCGACGCGCAGGATTGTTTCGTCCGCGCCGCGCACGCAGTCGCCGTTGCGATCTTCAAAAGCAATCCAGCCGATGAAATCACCTGCGTTGCACTGCGCGCCCGGGCTGTTAGGCTCGCTGGACGAACACAGTGAAACCGGGAACTGGCGCTTGACCGCCTCGGTACGCGCCAGGTGTGCGGCAGCGAGAAAATCGTTGGCGGCCTGCGTCAGGCGATTGTTGCGCATCATGTCGCCGAAACTCGGCGCGCCGATGGCCAGAATGGCGCCCGCGAGCAACAGCACGATCATGAGCTCAATAAGTGAAAAGCCGCGGCGCCTCGTGACGCATCCTCCGGGGCATTTTTCGGCGGAAAATGTGGCCATTCCCGGACTATAGTCCCGGGATTATGACTAGCGCTGGCGGATCGACCAACGGTCGATTCTCGCCGACCAACGGCTGGCCGACCAACGGCTAGCGCGTGGCGGGACATACGGCACTGCTTGCGACGGTCTTCAGGCGCGGCCGGCCCGTCTGGCTGATGATGATTTGCCGCGGCGACAGGCCGCGCCGCGCGGAACAGAGCGTCAAGGTGGCGGTGGTGCCGCTGCGGCTCAACGGCCAGAATGTGACTGCCAGCCGGGTGCCGTGCAGGCTCAGGTCGTCGGCCAGGACTCCGGACCGCAGGTCGGCCAGGCCCGGATTGCGCTGCGTGCCGCTGAGGCCTGTCGCGATTGCGCTGGCCGGCAGAATCAGCCAGCCGCGAGCCAGGCCGTTGCGCCCCGGTTTGCAGCGGGCGCCGTCGTCCGTCAGGCACAGGGTCCAGGCCTCGCTGCTGCGCCAGGCATGCGCGCGGGTGAGTTGCAATGCGGTGAACAGCGCATTGGCCTGGGTGACCAGACGGGATTCGGCGATCAGTTTGCCCATGGCAGGCGTGCCGCTGGCAGCGATGACCGCCGTGATGGCCAACGCGATTAGGCATTCGGTAAGGGTAAGTCCAGCTTGGCGGCACCGCATGCCGGCATTGTCAGTCTGGCTGCAGCTTATGTTAGCGGCCCAATGTGCCGTAAATAAACCGATTCGCTCGAATGCCCGGGAGGCGAGTTATACTGCCTTCCCATGCAGGTTGTTAGAACACTGGCTGATACCGACACCGCCGTCGCCCGGCGCCTGTCGCTGCACGGTGTACAGGCCACGCGCCAGCGGGTTCGCATCGCGAGCGTGCTGCTGAATCGCGCTCAGCACGTCAATGCCGAACAATTGCTGGACCTGTTGCGCGAACGCGGAGTCCGCGTGTCCAAGGCGACTGTCTATAACACCTTGAACCTGTTCGCGGAGCGGGGCCTGGTACGGCAGCTGTCGGTCGATGGTCAGCGCACCTGGTTCGATTCGAATGTCGAGCCGCACTACCACTTTCAGCAGACGGAAAGCGGCGAACTGACTGATATTCCGATACCGGACGTCGCGTTCGAGCGCCTGCCGTCAGCGCCGCCCGGCATGGAAGTCGCGGGCATCGATCTCGTCATCCGGCTGCGCCCCAGCAAGCGCTAGGCACGGGCCAGTACCCGCCGCAAGGCAAGTCCTTTAGAATTGCGCCCCCATCGGTGCCGGGGTAGCTCAGTTGGTAGAGCAGCGCATTCGTAATGCGCGGGTCGGAGGTTCGACTCCTCTCTCCGGCACCACTATTTTTTTCTGGCGAACGTTCCGTGCCTGACCTGCACGCGCGACGGCAGCGCCCGATAGCGATCGGGCACTGCTAACGGCTGGCCTGTGGCCGGTTCACCATCGAGTTCCGCAAACCGCGTGTCCCAGGGCAAGGTTGTGAAGGGCGGGTCGCTGCTGCGGTCGACCCGCGGCCGGATGCGGATGATCGGTCGGCCCTGCTCGCGAGCTAACAAATCGCGCGTGCCGTTGGCGCCTATGGCGGCCAGCTGCAATTCCATCAGGTTGAACGCGGTCGGTGGCGCAGCCGCGAGGCGGTCGGAATGAAAATCGGTGACGGCCTCGGCCGGCGTCAGCCATCGCAATTCGCTGATCTCATGCCCATCGGGCCGCGGCTCATGCGGCAGGATGCTGGCGTCGAGCAGGAAAAACCGCGTATCAAACGCCACCGGGGATTCACGCGGCGCGACCCAGTGCGACCAGTAGATCGTGCTCGCCAGCATGGTTGCGAGCTGCGACGGATCGTGACAGAGCGCCTGGTCGCCGCCGGTCTCCTCGAGCAGTTCGCGCCAGCTGGCGATACCGTAGGCGAGCAGGTCCGGCGTCAGGCCGGGCCGGGCGGCCTTCGGCAGCACGTCGCCTAACATCTGGGCCAACGCATAGTCGCCCGGATCGAGCTTGCCACCGGGGAAGGCCCACATGTTCGCAAACGAGCGGCTGCCGCTCGCTCGTTTAACCAGCAATACTTCGATGCCGTGTTCAGCGTGGTCGCGCACCACGAGGGCGCTGGCGGCAGGAATGAACGGGGCATTTGCGGTCATGACGGTCGGCCCGTAGCATAAACGCTCGCAACTTCTGACAGGTGACAGTTTTGGCAGCGCCAGTCGCGCAACAAGCGGGTTTTGACCCGGATTCGACGGCCGCACGGCCTGCGGTTCCGGGCTGGATACGATGGCTCGCGCTGCTGCCATTTGGCTTCTGGTATGCGTTCGCGCGACTGTTAGCCTGGATAGCCGTTCTGGTCCGGCATCGCGGCCACGTTGTTCAACCCAACCTGCAGATCGCGTTTCCGGAGCGGGATGCCCGATCGATCCGTGAGTTGACGCGCGAGTTCTATTGGGGTTACGCACAGGTACTGGTGGAACTGGTGAAGTCCGCACGCCTGAGCCCGGAGGACATGCGGCGACACGTGAAAATCGCGGGCCTGGAGCCGCTGCGCCAAGTGCTGGCCAGCGGCCGGCCGGTGATCGTGCTGGCGGCGCATCAGTGCAACTGGGAATGGCTTTTGTTAGGTCTGTGCGGCGAACTCGGTTACCCGGTCGACGCCGCGTACAAGCCGCTGGTCAATCCCTGGGCGGACCAGGCGATGATCGCCATCCGCTCGCGCTTCGGAGCGCGGCTGGTGCCGGCGCCAAATCTGTTAGGCGACATCCTGGCGCGACGCAAACTGGCCCGGGCCATCGCCATTAACGCCGACCAGGAGCCGGTGCAGAGCGAGAACAAGCACTGGCTGCGGTTCCTGAATCGCGACAGCGCTTTTTACACGGGCCCCGAGGACATCGCGCGCGCGACCCGCTATCCAGTGTGGTTCCTTAAAATTCGCCGCATCAGCCTTGGGGTTTACGCTGCCGAGGCGGTGCCGGTGTGGGACACAGTCGAGAAACTGGCGCCCGGCGAGCTGACCGAGCGCTACGCCGCCATGGCCGAAGCGCAGATACGCGTGGCACCGGCCGACTGGCCCTGGTCGCACAAGCGCTGGAAACTGAAGCGCAATCTCTACAGCTAGCCGGCAGCGTCGCGGAACATTACGACCCTCGACGCGGGCGCCTGGTGCAGGAAGCAGTGCGGCGCAGCGAATTGTCGGCGGCTCGCGTGCGCGGCAAGCGCAAACTTAGTACATTCAGTTCAAATTGGGAAAAGATCCGTGACCAACGTTTGCGCCCGCGCGCGCGAGCGAACGCGCAAGATCGCGGGTGAGTCCGCGAACCGCGATCTTGCAAGCGCGCCGACACCTGAGCTGAGCCGCACTGCTTCCTGCGCCGGACGCCCTGTTCGTCTGTCAAACTTTTTCGCGACGATTTCGCGCATTGTCAGTTCTGCGCGGCCAGCTTGCCGGCCAGATGCGCCGACAGCTCATGAATGGTCGGGTAGTCGAACAACTCTGTCAGGTCGACTTGGCCGGGCCACGCAGCGTCGATCTGCTCGTGAATTTCGATCAGTTTCAGCGAGCTTGCGCCAACCTCGAACAGGTTGTCATTGACGCCGAGGTTCTTGCCGTCGAGCGCCGCGTCGCAGATCGTCTTGATGCGGTTTTCGATGTCGCTGGCGCTGGCGCCCGCGCAGTCGCGCGCGGCGTCTCGTAGTGCCCGTAACTCTGTTAGCTCCGTATTGTAGGCGCCGTTCAGGTATTCGGATTCCAGTAAATGCCGCTGGATCTTGCCGCTGGTGGTCTTGGGCACGCGCTTGATCGGTACGACGTCGGTGATCTCAAGGCCGGTTTCGGTATTCAGCAGGCGCGTGATTTCATTGGCGATCGGCAGGAACGCCGCCACGTCACCGCGGTGCAGCGCGAACACAACAATCGCATCCGTCGCTGCGGCCGGCGGCCGCAGTCCCGTGGCGATGACCTTGCCGAGTTCCATGCCGCTGGCGCGGATCGCGATGCTTTCGAGATCGTGCGGGTAATAATTCTGGCCGTTGACGAAAATGATTTCCTTGAAGCGGCCGGTGACAAACAGGTCGCCGTCGATCAGCACGCCGAGATCGCCGGTGCGCACCCAGCCGTCGGCCGTGCGCAGTGTTTTGTTAGCTTCGGAGGCGCCGAAGTAGCCTTGCGTGACGTTGCCGCCACGGATCTGAATATGGCCGAAATGCCGTTGCGTGAGTGGCGCGTCGTGGTCATCCGCGATGCGCAGCTCGCAGTTCGGGATCGCGCGCCCGACCGACATCAGCTCCAGGGCGTCATTGCTGGAGTTGGCAACGAGTTCGGCGCCCTGGCCGACGGCCATGCGATGGCGGTTGAATGCCAGCGGGCGCAGCGCGCCGCCTGGCGTCGGGAAACTCACTCCGACCGAAGCCTCCGCCAGTCCATAGACCGGAAACATCGCGCTGCGCCTGAGGCGCGCGGGCTCGAGACGGGTCAGAAATTCGTGTGCCAGTGGTACGCTGATCGGCTCGGCGCCATTGAACAGTATGCGCACTGCAGACAGGTCCAGGTCGTTGACCGGGCGATCGCCTAACACTTTGAGATAGTGGCGGTAGCCGAAATTCGGCGAGCACAGGATCGTGGCCTTCTTGCGCGACGCCAGTTGTAGCCATAGCGCCGGGCGGCGGATGAAAAGTTCAGTCGGCATCTGCATCACGTTGCAGCCGGAGCCGATCATGAAGATATGCAGGCCGATGAGACCCATGTCGTGCGTCAGCGGCATCCACGACAAGGTGATGTCGTCCGGCGAGAAGCGCGCTGCGGCCTCGGCGCCACGCCAGTTCGCGATCAAGTTCGCGTGTGTCAGCACCACGCCCTTGGGGTCGGAGGTCGAGCCGGAGGAAAACTGGATGAATCCGGTGTCCTCGGGCTTGCAGCTGTAACGCGCGCCCGCTTTGGCAACATCCTGGAGATCGTCGACGAGAAATGCGCGGCGCCGCAGGCCTTCGGCAATGTCGGTCGCGCCGTTCGCGTCGGCGAAGCTCGTGATCCGGGCCAAGGCCTTGCGGTCGGTATAGATGAACGGGTTGCCGAGCTGGCGCGCGATGCGCAGCAGTTTCTGCCGGTGTTCGTCGCTGATGCCCACGGCCACCGGCACCGGGACGATGCCGCCTAACACTGAAGCCCAGAATGCGTCGATGAAGGGTTCGTTGTCGGCAATGAACAGGATGATCTTGTCGCCTGGCTTCGCGCCGAGTTTCTGCAGGTGATAAAGAATGCCTGACGCCCGTGCTTCAAGCTGCGCCATGGTGAGGCGGCGTTCCTGGGTTTCGCCTTCCAGGTAAGTGAGCGAGCGCGGTGCGCGCGCTGCGTTAGCCAGGAGTCGGTCCAGGGTCGTGATGTCGCTCATGCGCGGCGTTCCAGCTTCATGATGAGGGGTTTGCGGGTGCGCAGGTTGACCTGGGCTTCGAGTTCGATGGGTTCGTTGTCAGCGCGCACCAGCCGGTAGCGCCGGCCGACTTTGTAAAGATGCATCAGCATCTCATAGATCGCGAAGGTCTCACCGATGCAATGCCGCGGACCCGCGGCGAACGGCATGTAGGCAAAGCGCGGACGCTCGCTTTCGTGTGCAGCGTCGAATCTCTCCGGGCGGAATGCTTCCGGTTCCAGCCAGTAACGCGGATGACGATGCAGGATGTAGGGACTGAGCAGCACATCGGCGCCGGCCGGTATTTCAAAGCCGCCGAGCTGATCCGTTTCCAACGTGCGGCGCGACAGCAACCACCCGGGCGGATAGAGGCGCAGTGCTTCCTCGGCGACCATGTGCGTATAGGCTAACGACTCCATGCTGGCAAGCGACCCCGGCTGCCATTGCGGGGCCGCATCGAGTTCGGCATGCAATTTGCGCTCGATCCCGGGATTCTGCGACAGCAGCAACCAGGTCCAATTGAGGCCGCTGGCGGTGGTTTCGTGCCCGGCGACGACCAGGGTCATGACTTCATCGATGAGCTCGCGCTCGCTCATCGGAGCGCCGCTTTCCTTGTCGCGCGCCGCCATCAGCATCGCGAGAAAATCGAAATGTTCTTCGGTTTCAGTGCGGCGGCGGCGTACCAGCTCGGCGATCGGTTTACCCAAAGAGCGAAACTTGAAGGCAAAGCGCAAATCGCGCGCCGGTTCCCGCGTGACAACCGCAAATGGATTTTCGCCGCCATCGCCGGCCAGGCGCGCGAGATCCTTGCCGAAGATCGCTTTCAGGACAATGTCGAGCGTCAATTCGCTCATTTCGTCCGTCACATTGACCGGCTCGCCACGCGCTGCCAGCGGCTCCCAGCGCGCGAGCAAGGTATCGTTGGCGGCGTCGATGGTGTGCGCAAACTGGGTGATGATTTTGCGATGAAACATCGGCTGCATCATGTAGCGCTGGCGGCGCCAGAATTCGCCTTCGCTGGTCATGATGCCGTTGCCGAGCAGGATCTTGACGCGGTCGAGGCCGATACCCTTGGTGTAGTTGCGGTGGTTGGACACCAGCACGCGCTTCACATCATCCGGGTGATTGATCACATAGACGTAGCCCTTGCGTGCTGGCGAATACACGCGATAGGTGTCGCCAAGGCGCGCAAAAAGCTCGATCATCTTTGCCAGCGATTCGTCATCGCCGCCAAGGTCAAAGCTTTGTTCGGGTTCTGGGGGTGCGGATTGCAACGTAAGTTATCGTGGGCAGCGGGCAAGTGACTGAAAATTACCGGCTTATTTTAGCCTATGAAGCACTCAGGCCGGGCGCCGATGCCAGCGCCCGTGGCCGGTGCCTGGCCTTCGGGACCCTGGCCGACATGACCGGACGAAGTTTTACCGACGCCGATGTGTTGCGCGGCTCGCATGGCCGGCCGTATATCCCGGGTGCCCCAAGCTTCAGCATCACACATTGCCAGGGCCTGGTGGTCGCGGCAGTGGCCAGCCACGGCGCGGTGGGCGTGGATGCCGAAGCCGACAATCGACCCAGCGCCCGGGCGCTGCGTAAGATTTGTGATGCCGAAGAGCATTTGCTCGCACAGAGCAGGGGAGCGAGTTGGGTCTGGGTCGCGAAGGAAGCGGCGATCAAGTGTGCCGGGCTCTCCGCCTTCATGGCGGGGCAGGTGAGGCTATGGCCCGAATTCGCGGCGCTGCGCAATCAATTGTTTTATCTGCAGCGACCTTTGTTAGCAACGGGTTTTGCGGTGGCCATTGCGAGCAGCGAGCGCTTCACCGACAATGAGCTCTCGATTCGCCGCCCGCCCGCGCCTTGAACCTGTGCCATGAACGATCCCGAAAATTCCGGTGGTCTGCGCAATACCATCTACAAACAGGAAACACGCTCATCACGGCGCATGACGCCGCTGCGTCGTTTTTCGTATCGCTGCATCGTGCCGATTGGCCTGGCCCTGATCGGAATATTCTGGCGCACTTGCCGGATCGTGAAGGTCATCGGCGCCGAGCATCTCGATGCCGCGCTGGCGCAGGCACCGTCGATCATTCCGTGTTACTGGCACCAGCACCAGTTGTTCTGCATCAAATGGTTGTTAGCGGACAAGCGCCTGAAGATCGGTTTCCTGATCAGCCCGTCGGTCGATGGCGAACTCGCAGCCATGCTGGTGCGGTCCGTGGATGGTCATGTAATCCGCGGCTCGTCGACCGCGACCGGCGCACGCGCGCTACGCGACTATTACGATGCGCTGACCAAGCAGGGCGTGTCGCCCGTGATCACGCCTGATGGGCCGCGCGGGCCACGCTTTGAATTCAAGCCCGGAGCCATCTTGTTGTCGCAGATGAGCGGCCGGCCGATTCTGCCGATGGCGTATTACGCGCGGCGCGCCATCCTGTTTCACTGGGACAAGTTCGTGATACCGATGCCATTTACGCGCATCGTGATCGCGGTGGGCGCGCCGCATCTCGTGCCGCGCGCTTTGAACGCCGCGTCCCTCGCGGCGCATCAAAAAGAGCTGCAGGCCCTGCTGCATGATCAGTTTCGCCTGGCGCAAGCCGCCCTTTGACAGCAAGGCCGGATTTCCCCGGTTCTCTGTTAGCAGAGCCACTCGCTCAGGTGAGCCACGGCAGCGGCGGCGTTCGAAACAGCGGGCCACATGATGGCGTTAGCCGCCTGTCTCCGTATGGCGTCAAACGCCTCGGGGAAACAAGCAGTTAGCTTGTTTTTCTCGAACTTTGTGCGACAATCACCCCTAAGTCGCTAACCTAGGAAAGCATGGCTGTCCCCCATCCGGATCGACCAGGCGATTTGACCGCCTCCGATGTATTGTCGTCGCAGTTTTGGGACAAAACGGCGCCGCGGCCCAGTCTCGGCCTTGAAATTACCTGCACGAAGATCGCGGTCGATTTTCAGAATCTGCTCCCCGGCCGCGTCGACGAGGTTATTCGTCAGAGTCTCGAGGCGCTGCGCGATGCGAGCGGTTGTGACACGGCTTTCATTGCTAACGTCGCGGCCGACGGCACGACTATCAATAAGATTCAGCTGGTGCGCAGCAGCTTTGCGCAGTGCCAACCGGAAGGTCTCAAGGGCGACAGCCTCAGTAACTACCCGTGGCTCGGCGCGCGTCTCGAGCATCTGCGGCTCGCGGAATTTCGCGACACCGGGAATCCGCGTCCCGAACAGCGCGTCGAGGCGCAGCGTCTGGCGGGACTGCAGATTGGCGCGGCGCTGCTGGTCGTGTTCCGGGTACGCGGTGCGGTAGCCGGGATACTTGGCCTGGCGCACTCCCTGCCGTTCGCCGGCTGGGAAGTCAAGCTGCAGCTGATGATGAAGCTGTTAGGTACGAGCCTCGCAACCGGGCTGGAGCGGATCGGTATCCAGAAAGAGCTGGCGCGTCTCGAAGAACGCAATCAGCTGTCTGGCGCGGTCTGCAACGACGGCCTGTGGGATTTTGACGTCGAGAACAACCAGACCTACTTTTCACCGCGCTGGAAATTGATGCTGGGTTACGCCGCCGACGACTCGCTGGCGCCGGACTGGCGCGGCCTGGTGCATCCGGAAGACCTGGCAACGGTACAGACTGCGATCCGCGATCATGTTGCGGGCAAGACGCCGATCTTCGAGAGCACGCACCGCATGCGCCATCGCAGCGGCGAATGGCGCTGGGTGCTGTCGCACGCCAAGGCGCGCGTCGACAAGCATGGCCGGCTGCTGCGGCTGGTCGGTGTGGAGCTTGATATCACCGAGCGCAAACTCTACGAAGACGCGCTGTTCCGGGAAAAGGAAAGCGCGCAGATCACCTTGCAGTCCATCGGCGATGGTGTCATCACCACGGATGCGCAGTCCACCATTGATTACATCAATCCGGTGGCCGAACAGCTAACGGGCTGGCGACTCGAGGACGCGATGGGCCGGCCGGTCGAAGAAGTATTCCGCTCGTTCCACGAGGAAACCTGCGAACCGCTCGAGAATCCACTGACCCAGTCGATTCGTCGCACTCGCCCGATCAAGTCAGTGCGGCCCATGCTGCTGATTCGCAAGGACGGCAACGAACTTTACGTGGAAAGTACGGCGGCGCCGATTCGTGGCGGTGAGACGGTTGTGGCCGGTGCGGTGCTCGTATTCCACGACGTCAGCGAGAGCCGCGAGCTCAACCGGCGCCTGTCCTATCACGCCAGCCATGACATCCTGACTGGTCTGGTCAATCGCCGCGAATTCGAATCCCGCGTGGAGCGTGCGCTCAAGAGTGCCAAGGCGCGCGAAGCGTCCTACGCGCTCTGTTATATCGATCTAGACCAGTTCAAGATCATCAACGATACGTGTGGGCACGGCGCGGGCGATGCTCTGTTAGGCCAGGTGGGCGCTTTGCTCAAGGCCAAGGTGCGCTGGCGCGATACTCTGTCGCGCCTGGGCGGCGACGAGTTTGGCATTCTGCTGGAAAGTTGTTCGCTGGATGAAGCGATGCGCACCGCCGAGGCGATGCGCGAGGCCGTGCGTAATTTCCGCTTCACCTGGGAAGACCGGGTGTTCCGCCTCGGCGCCAGCATTGGCGTGGTGCCAATCACCGCTGACAACGAAGATGTGGCCGCCATTCTCTCCGCCGCGGACAGCGCCTGCCAGGCCGCCAAGGAAGCCGGTCGCAACCGGGTGCACAGTTTCGCCGAGAACGATATCGAGCTGATGCGCCGCCGGCGCGAAATGCAGTGGGCGGCGCGCATCAATACGGCGCTGGAAGAAGGCCGTTTTGAGCTCTATCGGATGATGATTCAGCCTCTGCAAGGGTCGGAGCGGGGCGAGCACTACGAATTATTGCTGCGCATGCGTGATGAAAGTGGCCGCACGGTGTCGCCGGCGGATTTCATCGCGGCCGCCGAACGTTACAACATCATGCCGGCTATCGACCGCTGGGTTATCGAAAATGCGTTTCGCTGGCTGGTGTCGGATTCCGATGAGCGCGAAAAATTGTTGTTGTGCTCGATCAATCTGTCGGGCCAGAGTCTTGGCGACGACAAATTCCTGCCGTTCGTGATCGAGCAATTTCACAAAAGCGGCATCGATGCCACCAAGATCTGTTTCGAGATCACGGAAACCGCCGCAGTCGCGAACTTCTCGCAAGCCAACAGATTCATTCATGCGCTCAAGGAGCTGGGTTGCAAATTCTCGCTCGACGACTTTGGCACCGGCCTGTCGTCCTTCGGTTACCTGAAACATTTCCCGGTTGATTTCCTGAAGATCGACGGCAGTTTCGTGCGCGAAATCCTGCATGACCCCATCGACCGCGAAATGGTCCGCTCGATCAACGAAATCGGGCACCTCACCGGCAAGAAGGTAATTGCTGAATACGCCGAAAACGCGGAAATCATCCAGATGCTGACCAGTCTCGGCGTTGACTACGCGCAGGGCTATGGCGTCGGTCAGCCGCAGCGCGTGTTGAAGGCGATCAACGTCGCTTAGGCGGCGCGCGCAAATTTCAGTCGCATCGACAGATCCACCGCACGCACGTGCTTGGTGATGCCGCCGACCGAAATAAAATCGACACCGGTTGCAGCGATCGCCGCGACCCGTTCAAGGCTGACGCTACCGGATGCCTCGAGCTTCGCGGGCTCTGCGGCAGCTGCATTCAGGTGTACGCATGCGCGCATATCCGCATCGGTTAGTTCATCCAGCATGATGACATCGGGTTGCGCAGCCAGTGCGCGCGCGAATTCCGCCACGGATTCGACTTCGACTTCCACTCTGATGTCGGGCGCGGATCGGCGTGCACTGCCGATGGCGGCTTCAATGGAGCCCGCGGCGACGATGTGGTTTTCCTTGATCAGCACCATGTCATAGAGTCCGAGGCGATGATTGTCGGCGCCGCCGCAGCGCACGGCATATTTCTGCGCCAGGCGCAGGCCGGGCAGGGTCTTGCGCGTATCGAGGATCTTGCAGCCCGTGCCTTTGACAGCATCGGCGTAGCGGCGCGTGTCGGTGGCAGTGCCCGACAACGTCTGCAGAAAATTGAGCGCACTGCGCTCGCCGCTCAGAATGGCGCGCGCGGGTCCGGCGATGTCGCAGAGCGTGGTGCCAGCCTCTATCCGGGCGCCGTCCTGGTGCCGCCAGCTAACAGTGACGCGGGGTTCAAGCTGGTGGAAAACTTCGTCGAACCAGGCGCGGCCACAGAGGACGGCGGCTTCGCGGCAGATGACCTGGCCCTCGGCCCATTGATCGGGCGGTACCAGGTTCGCAGTGACATCGCCGCTGCCGATGTCCTCGGCCAGCGCGCGGGCGACGTCGCTCGCGACGCTGGCCGACAGCTGTGCATCGATCAAAGTGGCAGGATACCTTGGTGGCCCGCAGCGCTCATGCACATCAACATTGGAATCGACAGCGCGAAATTGGTGCGCGACACCAGCATCGCGGTGCGGCGCGCGGTCGCCTTTTCCGCATCGGTCGCCGGGGTGATGCCTAACACCTTTTTCTGGTTCGGCCAGATGAAGACCCAGACATTGAACAGCATGATGGTTCCCAGCCAGGCGCCGACACCCATCACCGTGGTGTAGGTATCGCCCACCAGGCCGTTGCTGGCGCCAAACGAGAAGACCTGCATGAAGCGCGCTTCGAGGAGCCAGGCGCCTGCGAGCCAGGTCACCACCGCGGCCCAGCGGAACCAGAACAGCGCGCGCGGCGCGACGTACTTGGTGATGCCGGCGCCGCCGGGTCCGCCCTTGTCAGCCGCCGCATCCGCGAGCGCCGGAATCTGCGCGGTATTGAAGTAATACAGCAGACCTATCCAGAAAATGCCGGCCACGGTATGCGTCCAGCGCGCCATGCCGTTGTTGCTAAAGCTAAAACCGCCATCCAGCAGGATGGCCAGAATGATCGCCAATACGATGCCCGTAATCAGAGCATAACGATGATTTTCCAGCAGTTTCATGAGTGGCTTCCCCGATTATTGTTGCGTTGGCGCCGGCAAAGAGCGCCGGGCCAGTCGCATTGAAGAATAGGCGCAAGGCCCCCATAATTCAACGTTGCCAACCATGAACCCACCGTCCGCCCCATCCGCCGCCGTTCGTCGCCTGGGGCCGCAGGGGCGACCGGTATCGCCCTGCATCAGTGTTTGCGCCATCGCGGCGGACGGGTTTTGTTCCGGTTGCCTGCGCAGCCTGGACGAAATATCCCGTTGGGCGGTCATGGCGGCGGATGATCAGTGGCAGGTCATGGAGCGGCTCGAGAGCCGCCTGGCGCAGCGCAACGGCAAACTGCCGCTGGTACGTTAAGATTTTAACAAAGGATTGTGCAATGGATGTACTCGACCGAATCAAGACTCACCTGAGCTCCGCGCCCGTAGTCCTGTTCATGAAGGGCACGCCGGATTTTCCGCAGTGCGGCTTCTCCGCGCAGACCGTTGCCGCACTGCGCGCTTGCGACAGCAAGTTCAGTGCGGTCAATATTTTCGAAGATCCGGAATTGCGCGATGCGCTCAAGCGCTATGCCAACTGGCCGACCTTTCCGCAGCTCTATGTGAATGGCGAGCTGGTCGGCGGCTGCGACATCGTCATCGAGATGTACAAGAGCGGCGAACTCAAATCGCTGTTAGCACAGACCGCGCCTACCGCGAGCTGATTGCGCGGCGTCAGATGCCTGCGTCGTTGTCCGTTGGCAGCACCGGCGGGTCCACGTCGATGAATCCCAACGCCTGGGCGCGCGCATCAGCCACCAGAAACTGCGGATGGCAGGCGTTGCAGATAATGCAGAATAGGTCTGCGGTGCGTTCGGCGTCGTAACGCGCGGAGTGCGCCGATTCCGACTCCCAGTCCATGCCCGCGACACGCGCTGCCTTGGCCAGCACCGTCTGACCCAGCGCGGCGCCGGCCAGGGTGGCGGTGTCGAAGCAGGAGAAGGGGTGGAACGGGCTGCGCTTGATGCCCGTGCGGGCCAGCGCGGCATTCACAAAGCCGAGATCGAAGGCGGCGTTGTGGCCGACCAGGATGGCGCGCTTGCAGAACACGGCTTTCATCACCTGGCGCACTTCGGTAAATACGCGTGTCAGCGCCTCGCGCTCATCGATGGCGGGGCGCAGCGGGTGGTAGGGATCGATACCATTGACGGCGAGCGCGGCGGCTTCGATGTTAGATCCGGCGAAAGGCTTGACATGGAAAGACCAGGATTCGCCGCGCCGCAACAGGCCTTTGCCGTCGATCTCGACCAGCACCGCAGCGATTTCCAGCAGGGCGTCGGTCGTGGAGTTGAAGCCACCCGTCTCGACGTCGACGACGACGGGCAGAAAACCGCGAAAGCGTCGCGCCATGGACATGGCGGGTGTATTCCGCGCGCCATTCATCAGGCCACCGCCGGTTGCGACAGGCGCCAGTGCACGGGTTCGCCGGCGCGCATGGGCACGACAACATCGTCGGCAAATGCGAGTTCTGCAGGCACAGTCCAGCTCTCTTTCCTCAGTTCGATCTGTCGCTCATTACGCGGCAGCCGATAGAAATCCGCGCCAAATTCGCTGGCGAAACCCTGCAGCCGGTCGAGCCGGCCGGCGAGTTCGAATGCCTCGGCATACAGTTCAATGGCCGCGTGTGCCGAAAACATGCCGGCGCAGCCGCAGGCGTTTTCCTTGGTGTTGCGCGCATGCGGAGCGCTGTCGGTGCCGAGAAAATAACGCGGGTTGCCGCTGGTTGCCGCGGCCAGCAGGGCCTGCCGATCGGCTTCCGTCTTCAGGATGGGCAGGCAATAAAAGTGCGGCCGGATGCCACCGGCTAACATCGCATTGCGATTGTGCAGCAGGTGTTGCGGCGTAATGGTCGCGGCAACACCGCCGCGTGCGCTGTTCACGAACTCAACCGCGGCTGCGGTCGTGATGTGCTCGAGCACGATGCGCAGCGCCGGCAGGCGCCGGACCAGCGGCCGCAGGACCTCGTCGATGAAACGCGTTTCGCGGTCAAAAATATCGACCTCGTGCGGGGTCACCTCGCCATGCACCTGCAGCACCATGCCACAGGCAGCCATGCGCTCGAGGACAGGCTCTACCCGTGCGATGTCGGTGACGCCAGCCTCGGAATGCGTGGTCGCGCCCGACGGGTAGAGCTTGAAGCCATGCACGATGCCACTGCCCTGCGCGCGTTCGACTTCATCGGGCGAGGTGTGGTCGGTCAGGTAAAGAGTCATCAGCGGCTCAAAGCGCAGGCCGGCGGGCAGTGCGGCCAGGATGCGTTCGCGGTACGCGACTGCGTCTGCGGTGGTTGTGACCGGTGGCTGCAGATTGGGCATCACGATCGCGCGCGCAAAACAGCGTGCGGTGTGCGGCAGTACCGCGCGCAGCGCGGCGCCGTCGCGCAAATGCAGGTGCCAGTCGTCAGGCTGGCGTATGCGCAGCAACGACGTCATTGCGCGCGCCGTCGCGGGTAGCGCGCAGCGAACCAGCGCAGTGTCAGGCGCACGCCAAATCCGGTGATGTCACTGGCAACGAGGCCCAGTCCGCCGCTGCGCTGCGCCGCCGCCAGATCGATGTGCGCCCAGGCGCGGCCCTGCGGAACGAAGCGCTGCAGGAACCGCGCCGCAAGCATGTGATCGCCCTTGCCTTCGACCGTGCACTGCATGATGTCCGCAACCTTGCTCTCAAGGTCGCTGTCGAAATCTTCGTCCATCGGAAAAGCCACCAGGCGCTCGCCGCTCTCCGTGCCCGCTGTTAGCAATTGCTGGCTGAGCGCGGCATCGTTGCACAGCAGCGCGCTCATGCGCTCGGTGAGCGCATGGACCGCGGCGCCGGTCAGAGTCGCGAAATCGATGAGCACTGGAGCGCCGCTGCGACTCGCGATGGCGAGCGTGTCCGCCAGCGCCATACGGCCTTCGGCATCGGTGTGTATCACCTGGATCGTGGTGCCGTTGGCGGCGGTGACGATCTGCTGCGGGATGTAGGCTGTGGGCCCGATCCGGTTCTCGGTGATGGCAAGCCAGGCATCGATCGCCACCGGTGCGCGCGCTTCGGCTAACGCAACCAGCGTCGCCAGCGCCACGGCGCTGCCGGCCATATCGATATGCATGTCGAGCATGGAGCGATGCGGTTTGAGGTTGGTGCCGCCGGTATCGAACAGGATTCCCTTGCCGACCAGCGCGAGCGCGGGCCTGGCGCTGGCGCGGCCGCGCGGCCGGTAACTCAGCTGCGCAATGCCGGCGGCGTCGCGCCGGGAGTTGCCGGCCGCCACTGCCAGGAAAGCGCCGGCGCCAAGACGCCGCAGTTTGGCTTCGTCATGCCAGCGAAAGCGCAGGCCATGGCGGCGCGCCAGCTGCGCAATACTGCGGCGGTAGCCGGCCGTGTCCAGTTTGTTAGGTGGCAGGGCGGTCAGCCAGCGCGCAAGGTTCTGTGCGCGTGCTTCGATGCCGAGCTGCCGGAGATCGGCGCTGCCATCGTCGACGACGTCAATGCGCGCCAGGACTCTGGGCTTCGCTGCCGAATCTTTCGCGCTCTGAAAGCGCGGCAGCTCGAACGACTGCGACAGCAGCGCGAGCAATGCGCCCTCGCTGGGCGAACCCCACACCAGCACACGGCGTGGTTTCGACTTCACGATCTCCCTGACCGCGCGACCCGCCAACAGGTGCTGCTCGAATACACTGGCCGCTTTTTTTGCGACCGCGACCACCGCCAGCGTCTGACTTTTGTTAGGCAGGTGCACGCTGACCGCCTCGCCGGGCCTGGCCGCCGTCCTGCTGAGCAGTTGTTTCAGGCTCGCCGCGTACGGCAATCGCGCCAGGGCTGCCGCTTGCGGCGCGTCGCGCAACAGGCAGAGTACCGCGTCATAGGTCCCCAAATCGGCATTGCGATCGGGAGCCGGGACGCGCGTCAATTTCACGCTGGAAGATGGGGGCAGCAAGGCGCGCAAATGCTAGCACAGCGCAGCCTGAGCGCTTACCATTGCGCCCCTGCATGGCAGACACCGACAAACCACTGGATCTGGATCCCGCGGAAACGCTGGAATGGCTTGAGTCGATCGATTCCGTGCTGAAAACGCATGGCCCGGACCGGGCGCATTTCCTGCTGGAAAAGCTCATCGATCATTCCCGGCGCTCCGGCGCCTACCTGCCATTTCGACCCAACACCGCCTACGTCAACACGATCTCGACCGGCCAGCAGCCCGACTATCCAGGCAATCGCGAATACGAACGGCGCATCGAGGCCTATCTGCGCTGGAACGCCATGGCGATGGTCGTGCATGCCAACCGTATTTCCTCGGAATATGGCGGCCACATCGCAACCTATGCGTCCGCCGCGACTTTGTATGAAGTGGGGTTCAATCACTTCTGGCGTGCACCATCCGCTCAGCATCCGGGCGACATGATTTTTGTGCAGGGTCACGCATCCCCCGGCATTTACGCGCGCGCCTACCTTGAAGGCCGCCTAACGGAAGACCAGTTGCGGCATTTCCGCCAGGAAGTTTCCGGGCATGGTTTGTCGTCATATCCGCATCCCTGGCTGATGCCGGACTTCTGGCAGTTCCCGACGGTGTCGATGGGACTGGGTCCGATGCAGGCGATTTTTCAGGCGCGTTTCCAGCGCTACATGGAGCATCGCGGCATGGTGCCCGCGAGCGATCGCAAGATCTGGATGTTCCTCGGCGACGGCGAAATGGATGAGCCCGAATCGATGGGCGCGCTGACCATGCCGGTGCGCGAGAAGCTCGATAACCTGGTGTTCGTCATCAACTGCAATCTGCAGCGGCTCGATGGTCCGGTGCGCGGCAATGGCAAGATCATTCAGGAGCTGGAGGCGGCCTTTCTCGGCGCTGGCTGGAACGTGGTCAAGGTTGTGTGGGGTTCGCGCTGGGATCCCTTGTTAGCCAAGGATAACCACGGGCTGCTGCGCCGCGTGATGGAAGAGTGTGTCGACGGCGAGTACCAGAATTTCAAGGCCAAGGGCGGCGCCTATACGCGTGAAAACTTTTTCGGCAAGTTCGCAGAGCTCAAGGCGATGGTTGCTAACATGTCCGATGAGGAGATCTGGCGCCTGAATCGCGGTGGGCACGATCCGCTCAAGGTGTTTGCTGCCTATACCGCCGCGACTCTGGCCCAGGGCCAGCCAACCGTCATTCTTGCCAAGACCGTCAAGGGCTTCGGCATGGGCAAGGCCGGCGAAGGCCAGATGGTGACTCACCAGCAGAAAAAACTCTCGGATGACGACCTCAAGGCGATCCGCGACCGGTTCAACATCCCGGTCACGGACGAGGAAATCTCGCGCCTGCCTTTCAAGAAGCCCGCCGATGACGCGCCGGAAATGATCTATCTGCGCGAGCATCGCGCCGCGTTGGGCGGGTCTCTGCCGGTGCGCCGCGACGCGGCCCCGCCGCTGACCATACCGCCACTCGAAGCGTTCAAGTCGCTGCTCGACGGCAGCGATGGCCGGGAAATTTCCACGACCATGGCATTCGTCCGCATGCTCACCACGCTGCTCAAGGACAAGACAGTCGGCAAGCATGTCGTGCCCATCGTGCCCGATGAAGCGCGCACATTTGGCATGGAAGGCCTGTTTCGGCAGATCGGTATTTATTCCTCGATCGGCCAGCTGTACACGCCGCAGGACGCGGACCAGCTGATGTCCTATCGCGAAGACAAGAAAGGCCAGATGCTGGAGGAGGGCATCAACGAAGCCGGTGCATTGTGTTCGTGGATGGCGGCGGGCACAGCGTATGCCAATCACGGCATCCACATGATGCCGTTCTATATTTTCTATTCGATGTTTGGATTCCAGCGCGTCGGCGATTTCATCTGGGCGGCGGGCGATTTGCAGGCCAAGGGGTTTTTGTTAGGCGCCACGGCCGGCCGGACCACGCTGGCGGGCGAGGGGCTGCAGCATCAGGACGGTCACAGCCAGATTCTGGCGATGATGGTGCCTAATTGCCGCGTCTACGATCCGACTTTCGCCTATGAACTCGCGGTGATCGTACGGGATGGCATGCAGCGCATGTACGCCCAGGGCGAGAAAATTTTCTATTACGTCGCGCTGATGAACGAAAACTACGCCATGCCGGCGATGCCGCCCGGCGTCGAGTCCGGCATCTTGCGCGGCATGTATTTGTACTCGATCGGTGGCCGCGGCAAGGTGCGCGTCACGCTGTTAGGTTCCGGCACCATCCTGCGCGAATGCATCGCGGCCGCGGACCTGCTGGAGAAGAACTACGGAGTGCCGGCGGACGTGTTTTCGACCCCGAGCTTTGCGGAGCTGCGCCGCGATGCGCTGGATTGCGAGCGCTGGAACCTCCTGCATCCGGGCGAAATGCCGCGTACGCCTTATGTCGCGCAATTACTCAGGGACCGGCCAGGCCCGTACATTGCCGCAACCGACTATGTCCGCGCGCTACCGGATCTGATTCGCAAATGGGTGCCGGGATCGTTCGTTACTTTGGGCACCGACGGGTTCGGCCGCTCAGATGCGCGCGCGGCATTGCGGCGCCACTTCGAGGTTGACCGTCAGTTCATCGCGTTGGCGGCGCTGCGCGCGCTGGCAGACGAAGGCCAGATCGACGTCGCAACTGTGACACGCGCGATGGTGGACTTCGGCATCGACGCAGACAAGGCCAGTCCCATTTATTCATGAGCGACGCAACGCCCGTTCTGGTTCCTGACCTCGGCAACTTCAAGGACGTCGCGGTCATCGACCTGCTGGTCGCAAGCGGTGACTCGGTCGCCGTGGACACGCCGCTGCTGACGCTGGAGACCGAGAAGGCGACGATCGATGTGCCCAGCCCGGTGGCGGGTGTGGTGGGCGCATGGCACGTCAAGAAGGGCGACACGGTCAATGCCGGTGATTTGCTGCTGCACATTGCACCGAGTGACGCAGTGGTCGCTGCGGTGGCATCCGGGCCGGTGCCGAGCCCTAACAAGCCGGCGCCAGTTGCCGGCAAGCCTGTCAGTGCGCAAGCGTTTGATCCCGGCGAAACCGCCGTTACGCGGATCGTGTTGCCGACAGCGGCCCTGCCGGGCGCACGCACCGATCTGCCGTTGATCGACGAGCCCGGTTTTTCGCGCGCGCATGCCGGGCCTTCGGTGCGCCACCTGGCGCGGGAGCTGGGGGTGGATCTTGCGCGGCTCGCCGGATCAGGCCTCAAGGGCCGCATCACGCATGATGACGTGAAGGGCTATGTCAAGCGGGCGCTGCAGGGTCCGACAGTTGTCAGCACCTCGGGTGCCGCGCCGGTGGCTGCGCTGCCCGCAGTGCCCAAAGTGGATTTTGCAGCTTTCGGTGCGGTGGAAGTCAAACCGCTGTCGCGGGTACAAAAATTATCCGGCCCGCGGCTACATGCGTCCTGGGTCAACATCCCGCATGTCACGCAGTTTGACGAGGCGGATATCACCGCGCTGGAGGCCACCCGCAGCCAGCTGCAGCAAAAGGCGCGGCAGCAGGGCGTCAAACTAACGCCGCTGGCGTTCATCGTTCGTGCCTGCGCCAAGGTCCTGCGCGATTTTCCGGCGGTGAATGCCTCGCTGGATGAGTCCGGGCAGAACCTGGTGTTCAAGAAGTACTGCCATATTGGATTTGCGGCCGACACGCCTAACGGATTGCTGGTGCCGGTGATACGCGACGCCGATCTCAAGGATATTTTCACGATTGCCCGCGAGCTTGCGCAATTGTCGGACAAAGCGCGAGCCGGGAAACTACCGGCGGCCGACATGCAGGGCGGCAGTTTCACGATTTCCAGCCTTGGCGGGATTGGCGGCACGGCGTTTACGCCCATCATCAACGCGCCCGAGGTTGCGATACTCGGCGTGTCGCGCTCCGCTAACAGGCTTGTCTGGCGCGATGAGAGCTTCGTACCTCGCCTGATGCTGCCGCTGTCGCTATCCTACGATCATCGCGTCATCGATGGCGCGATGGCGGTCCGATTCACGACCGCGTTGGCGGCGGCGCTGGCCGATCCTGCCGCGCTGGTCGATCCGGCGCACTGATCCACATGGCGGCAATCGATATCACGGTTCCGGATCTTGGGAATTTTGCCGACGTTCCGGTCATTGATGTGCTGGTGGCCGTGGGCGACACGATTGCGGTGGAGACGCCGCTCGTGACACTCGAGACTGAAAAAGCGGCGATGGATGTACCTTCGGTCGCAGCCGGCAAGGTGCTGGAAATCCTGGTGCGCAAAGGCGACAGGGTCAGCAAGGGCTCATTGCTGGCGCGAATCGAAGGCGTCAAGATTGAGACTGCCGCGCGCGCCAGCCCTGAACCGTCCAATGCCGCGGTCGCTTTCGATCAAGAAGCCGACCTCGTGGTGTTAGGCGCCGGACCCGGCGGCTACAGCGCGGCATTTCGCGCGGCGGATCTGGGTCTCAAGGTCACGCTGATAGAACGTGCTCCTGTGTTAGGCGGCGCGTGCCTGAATGTCGGATGCATACCCTCCAAGGCACTGTTGCACGCAGCCAGAGTCCTGGACGAGGCGCAGTCGATGGCAGCGCATGGCATCAGCTTCGGCGCGCCGCACATCGATCTGGATAAACTGCGTTCCTGGAAAGATTCCGTTATTGCAAAATTGACCGGCGGGCTCAAACAACTCGCCCGCCAGCGCCGCGTCGAAGTGGTCCAGGGCGTGGGCCGTTTCGTGGATCCCTACGTTATCGAGGTTGCGCAGGCGGGCAAAGCACTGCGGCTCAAGTTCAGGCAGTGCATCATTGCTGTGGGTTCCGAGCCTGTCAGCTTGCCGTTTCTGCCCCAGGACCCGCGCATCATTGATTCCACCGGTGCGCTTGAGCTCAGGGATATTCCGGGCCGCATGCTGGTGGTGGGCGGCGGCATCATCGGGCTTGAGATGGCCTGCGTATATGCGGCACTGGGCAGCAAGGTCAGCGTCGTGGAATTGACCAGCCAGCTTATGCCGGGCGCCGATATCGATCTCGTGCGGCCGCTCGAAAAGCGCATCCGCAAGCAATACCAGCAGATTCTGTTAGGCGTGAAAGTCACCGCTGTGACGGCTGACAAAGCCGGTCTGCATGTCAGCTTCGAAGGCGCGGGCGCGCCGACGCGCGAGACCTACGACCGGGTCCTGGTGGCTGTGGGCCGCAGGCCGAACGGCCACCTGATCGGCGCCGAGGCGGCGGGCCTCGCTTTGGACGAGCGTGGATTCATCGCGGTCGACAAGCAGCAGCGCACGCACGTGCCGCACATCTTTGCGATCGGCGATGTTGTCGGCCAGCCGATGCTGGCTCACAAAGCCACGCACGAGGGCAAGGTGGCAGCCGAAGTCGCGGCGGGCCAGAAGAGCTATTTCGACGCGCGCGTGATTCCGTCCGTGGCCTACACCGATCCGGAATTGGCCTGGGTGGGCCTCACGGAGAACGACGCCAGCGCGCAAGGGATCGCGATCGAAAAGGGGCAGTTTCCTTGGGCTGCGAGTGGCCGCTCGCTGGCAATGGGGCGCGATGACGGCTTCACCAAGTTGCTGTTTGACCCCAGGACCCACCGCGTGTTAGGCGGCGGTATCGTCGGACCGAACGCCGGCGAGTTGGTGGCCGAGATTGCACTCGCGATCGAGAACGGACTGGATGCCGCCGATATCGGGCGCACCATACACCCGCATCCGACCCTGTCCGAGTCGGTGGCGATGGCGGCTGAAGCGTTCGAGGGAACGCTGACCGATCTCTACATTCCAAAAAAGCGTTAGGCCAAAAAAGCGTTAGGTCAAAAAAGCGTCTGGCGGTCAGCCGCTGGCGCGGCAGATTGGCGGCAGATACTTGCCACCATCCAGATCGCCAAGGGTGCCGGCCTGGTAGGTGACGGGGGCGCCAGCGGCAGTGCCGAGGGGATTGGTGCCGTTTGGAACGCCGGCCAGGCCACAGCGCCAGACGATGGAACGGTCCTGCGTTTCGTAGGGCGTGATCGACAAGACTCTATTGCTGATGATAGCGTTGACGTTGTTGCCGAAGGTGAGATCAATGCGGCCACCGACCACATCCACGGACAAAACGTACTTGCCGCCGGTGTCGGTCGCAGTTGCCGTTAGACCTGCTGCGACGCGATTGGCCGGCGGCGCGCCGTTTTGAAAGTAGATCTCCGCAATTGCTTTTTTGGCGGAGCTCGTTAACGTCAGGCCTTCAACCACCTGGGCTTTGACAACAAAGTCGGAATAGGCGGGAATGGCTAGCGTTGCCAGAATGCCGATGATTGCGATGACAATGAGCAATTCAACCAGCGTGACGCCCGGGGCCAAACCTCGTTTTGGCATATTCATGTGATCCATATTACGTTAAGCGCCTGAGCTTTCCCATGACCCACATCCGCCAGTTAGTGCAAAGTCAGTGCGGCGACGATTAGTCTATCGAGCCCTGCGCCACCTCCGGAAAGTCAGACGAATGAAAAGCAGTCTTGTGTCGATTTTGATCGCCGGCGCGATGCTGTCCGCCTGCGGCGGCGGCGGTTCGTCGTCGGCGACCGTTGGTGCCAGCACCCCACCGGTTGGCAATAATCCGCCGCCGCTGACCGCGGCCGCCATCGAGGCATCGCAGGGCACGATTCTGCAGAAGCCGGTACTGCAGTGCGGCAGCACGACGGACTCGGTGACGGCAGATACAGCGAGCGGATCGGTGACGGTATTTGAAAGCGATCCGGTCCGGCCGATCGTGTTATCGGCGGACGGCCAGCGCTTGTACGTCGCGAATGCTCCGTCCCATTGCCTGGAAATCTATGCAGTGCAGGGCGACACGCTGCGGCTTGTGAGTGCAGTAGCCGTGGGCCTGGAGCCGGTTGCCATTGCGGAGCGTGACGCTAACGAAGTCTGGGTGGTCAATCATCTGTCCGACTCGGTCAGTGTTGTGCGTCTCGACGGCACGCCGCGCGTATTGCGTACCTTGTTAGTCGGCGACGAGCCGCGCGATGTGGTGTTTGCGGGGGCGAATCGTCAACGCGCCTTTGTCACCGCTGCCAATCGTGGCCAGCAGCGTCCCGGCTTCACGCCCGCAGCGCTGATCACGCCCGGCACCGGCCGCGCCGATGTCTGGATTTTTGACGCTACGCAGCTCGATGATTCCGTGAATGGCCGACCGCTCAGTATCCTGACATTGTTTGCCGACAAGCCTCGGGCACTCGCGGTCAGTGGTGACGGCCGCACGGTTTATGCTGCGCCTTTCATGTCGGGCAATCGCAGCACGGTACTGCACCGCGACACGGTGGGAGCTAACAAGCCCGGCATTGCGACCAGTGCCGACGGCGTTAGCGCGCCGGCTACCGGCCTTATCGTAAAGTTCGATGGCAGCGCCTGGCGCGATGACGCGCGCACTGACTGGTCTGCCAGGGTGAAGTTCAGCCTGCCTGACAACGACTTGTTTGTCATCGATGCCGCGGCAACAACGCCCACGGTGCGCTCGCAAGTGAGCGGAATCGGCAGCACGTTGTTCAATCTTGCGGTCAGCCCGGTGGATGGACGTGTCTTTGTCAGCAATAGCGAGGCGATCAACCAGGTGCGCTTCGAGGGTCCTGGCATTCGCGGTGGGTCCACAGTTCGCGGGCGTATCGCCGAGTCCCGCGTGACGGTCGTCAATTCGGCCACCAGCGCGGTCGATGTGGTGCACTTGAATTCGCATCTGAATTTCAACACGCCGCAGGGCGCGGGCATTCCGGCAGCGGAAAAGGCTCGCAGCCTGGCGCAACCCACCGCCATGGTATTCAGTCCCGCCGGCGACACGCTGTACGTGGCTGCGTTCAGTTCGGGCAAGGTTGCGGCGTTGCCGGTGGCGTCGCTCACCTCGGCTGCTTTCGCAGCAGATGCATCGCGTCACATCCCGGTTCCGGCGGGCCCTGCCGGGCTTGCCATCAACGCAGCGGGCTCGCGGCTCTACGTATACTCGCGCATTGCGCACGCGGTCAGCGTCATCGACACGAGCAGCCGCAGCGTGCTCAACAGCACCGCGCTTTTTTCGCCCGAGGCCACGGCGGTCAGGACCGGGCGGCAATTTCTGTATGACGCGCAGCTGACGTCGGCCAACGGTTCGACCTCCTGCGGTAGCTGCCATGTTTTCGGCGACATGGACCAGCTGTCCTGGGATCTGGGCAATCCGGACGACGTCATGAAGACCAATCCCAATCAATATGTCCCTAACAGCCCGCGCACGACGCCGCAGTTTCATCCAATGAAAGGTCCGATGAACACCCAGACGCTGCGCGGCCTGGCGGGCAACGGGCCCATGCACTGGCGCGGCGATCGCACCGGCACCAATCGCCAGACCGTGCGCGGCGCGCTGGAATCTCTGGAAGAGGCGTCCTTCAAGGAGTTCAATCCGGCTTTCGTTGGCCTGGTTGGTCGCGACGCGCCGCTCGATGCCGCTCAATTGCAGGCATTTACCGATTTTGCGATGGCCTTGAGCATGCCGCCCAATCCGGTGCGCGCACTTGATAACACCCTGAGCGCGGACCAGGCGGCTGGACGCGCGATTTTCAACGGCGCGCCGACCACGTTGTTAGGTAATTGCGATGCCTGCCACCGCCTGAATCCAGGCAACGGACGCTTCGGTACCGGTGGCCTGATGTCGTTCGAGGGCGGCCGTATCAGCGAGAATTTCAAGGTGCCGCAGTTACGCAACGTCTATCAGAAGACTGGCATGTTCGGCTCCAGCCTGGGCACCGGCGCCGCGACCGGTCCGCAGATCCGCGGTTTTGGATTTTCCAACGACGGCAGCGTTGCGACGCTCGATGACTTCTTCCAGGACCCGGTGTTTTTCTTTCCGGCGCCGGCCGACCGCAGTCGTGCCCAGGTGATCGAGTTTGTGTTAGCCATGGACAGCAATCTGCTGCCGGTGGTGGGCCAGCAGGTGACCTGGCGAACCGGTTCCTCCACCGCGATCGAAAACCAGCTGAGCCTGCTCGAGGCCCAGGCCCTGGTAACAACGCCGCAGCCGGCCTGCGACCTGGTGGTGCGGGCTAACATCGATGGTGTGGCGCAGAGCGGCTTGTTTCAGCCCGACAGCAGCTGGCTGATGCGCGACGGATCGCGCCTCAGCGATACGGCGTTGCGGGCGCTGGCACGCGCTGCCGAGCCCCTGACCTTTACCTGCCTGCCACCGCGCAACGGCCGGCGCGCCGCCTTGAATCTGCCCTGATCGCGCCGGGGCGCAAGCAGCTTAACGCCGGCCTGTTTTGAAGGTGTAACGGACGCCGATCTGCAACGAGCTTTCCGTCGCCTGCGGCGCTTCGCCCAGCCATCGGCGCCAATTGTAATTGCTGTCCACCCGCAGATACTCGGCCGTAACTTCCAGCCGCGCCAGCGGTTCAAACGTCCAGGCTAAAGACCTGGCATTGCCACGGTCACGCCCCAGCAGGCCGGGATATATTGACCTGGCCTGGCTGGTTGCAAACCAATCGTAGCGCGCGGCAAATCGGTGCTTGCCGAGTTGTTTGGCTAACAAAAGGAACTGGGCGTCGAAATACCAGGCGTCATGGCGACTCGATCCGACAAAGGTTTCTCCGGACAGCCATTGCGCGATGACAGTCCAGTCATTCGCAGATTGAAGTCTGAGGCCCACGCTGTCGAAATTCGTTTCCCACGCATAATCATCGATCGCGGCGTCGAACACGGCGGAATCGGCGCGATTATCGTAATGCAGTGCCCGCACCAACACCCGGTCACCGTACTTGGCCTGCGCGCCGACGTAGTAGCCGGGCCGGCCATCGATTTCATCGAATAGCACGCGCTGCTGCCGGCCGCCGCCCGGCACCCAGGTCCGCAAGCGTCCGAACAGCGGTGTCTGGCGGTCATGCAAGGCGAAACCACGGAGCGCGACTACGACGCCCGCCGGATCGTTCCAGCCAAAGACGGCCGCCGTGAGACCAAAGTCGAATTGCGAATTATGCTGCGCGCCCAACCAGTCGAGGTTGTACTCAAGCCCTATGGTGCGCAGTTCCTCGCCGATCCAGGTATTGAGCGCGGAGCTGCTTAAAAAATAGGGATTCGTCCAGCCAGTCCCGCGATGTTCCAGAGAAATGGCGGGGTAGAAGGCGCCTGCCTTCACGCGGGAACGCCAGACGCCGCTCGGCGCTGGGCGCCACTCGAGGTACGCCTCGGTGAGGTCGATCGGGTTGGTGTCGTTCATACTCCATGCGGACGCATCGAGCACGTAGTGAAACGACTCGCCTAACGCACCGCTCATGGCAAAGCGCAGACGGCCCAATTCCGCGCCATCGCTGCTGGCATTTGCACGCAGCTTGCCCAGGCCGCCGTCCAGAAACGATGTGCGTGAATCGGAGGTCACGAGTCGTCCGTCGAGCGTGACTTCGAGTTGCTGCGCAGCCAGCGGGGCGGATGTGAACAGGCCTGCGAGTAGCAACCGGCTGGCGATGTTGCTGGGCATGGCCTAGTACTCGTCCCAGCCGCTGCGCTTGGCGGTCAGGCGCTCCGGGCGCAAGGGTTCGCTGACTCTGAGCAAGACTTCAGTGCGCGTGCCGGTGGCCGCAACACTGAAGTTCTGCAGCATGGGTTTGGCGAGGTTGCGCAAGCGCGGATGCCAGATGCTAACGGCATAATCTCCCGGTGGCAGCGCTTCGCTGGACCAGGTGCCTGCCTGTGTTGTCTGGCCATAGTAGGGCGCGTCGGTTACCAGCACGTAGCCCAGCATGTTGTCGTGAATATTGCAGCCCACCGTGACGATGCCCGGCGCGTCGAACGTGACCGGCGGATAGGGCTTGCCGCGGTACAACGGCAATTGAAATCGCTTGGGCGGCGAGAACGAATAGACCTGGTGGCTGACAACATCACTGTTAGGAAAGGCGATATGCGAGCCGACCGGTACAACCAGCACGGCCGGCGCGAAGGCGAGGTCGACCTGGTCCATGCGCGTATCGACGGGCACAACGGGTCTTCGTTGCCCGGTCAGGTTGCGGATTTCAACAACCGCACCCGCCATGGGCAAGCCGTCTTTCGTGACAACCCGGATGGATAGCTCACCCGCTAACGCCCATGGCACGCCGCAGGCCGCGATCGCAGCGAGGATAGCGGCAGGTTTGCGAACTGCATCGAAAAAACGGTACACGGTTGTCGCGCTCAGAACCACGGATGATTAGGCTGGGGGATGTCAACATAAGGTCTGGAATGCGCTCCTTCCGCAATCGACTTCTCGTCCTGATCATTGGGCTGGTTATTGCCGCCCAAACTGTGACGCTGTTAGCAGTTCTGGGCCGCACCCAGAGCGCGGTCAGAGGTCGCGCCAACGAGCAGTTGAACGCCGGCGCGGCCGTCGCCAAGCGATTTCTGGACTATCGCGCCACGCAGCTTGCCAACGCGGTGGGCGTGCTGGCGGCAGATTTCGGCCTGCGTGAGGCCGTTGCCACGAGCGACAAGGCCACCATTCTCTCCGCCGCTCGCAACCATGCGCGGCGCATCGGCGCGGACCTGATGCTGGTGCTGGATGTTGACGGCAAGGTCATGGTCGCCAGCCGCCCCATCGGACCGTTAACGCCCGACGCTGTTAGCCAGCTGACGCCTGAAACCACCTCCAGCGCCTTCCTGCAAATTGATAACGCCAGCTACCAGGTTCTGGCCGTGCCGATACGCGCGCCGGATCCGATTGCGTTTGTGGCGATCGGTTTTGCGGTCGATCAGAAATTGGCGCTGGAGCTAAAGCAGTTGCTGGATGTTGAGGTCGCGTTCGTGGTCAGCTCCCAGGAGCAGGCGACCGTCGCTTCAACCAGTTTTCCAACGGCCAGCCAACCAATCGGTACCGGGACTTTGATGCGGGCCATTGCGCTGCGCGAGCCGCGCGAGACGCAGATCGCCGGCGCTGATTTTCTGACGGTGTCCGAAAGACTCAACAGCGGCGATCATCAGTTTGCGATCCTGCTGCTGAAGTCCATGGAGGCTGTCAACGCGCCGTATGTCGAGTTGCGCAATACCCTGACCTTGATTGCGTTCCTGGCAGTCGTGTTAGCAACCGTCGTTGGCGTGCGCCTGGGCCGCGCGGCCACGCGCCCGGTCGAACGGTTGGTCGCTGGCGTCAAGCGCATCGAGCGTGGCGACTACGGTTCCCCGATCCAGGTAGGTGGCGCGGACGAATTTGCGCAACTTGCGTCCAGCTTCAATGCCATGCAAAGCGGCATTGCGGACCGCGAACTGCGGATTACCCATCAATCGCGCCACGATCCGGTGACCGGCTTGCCGAACCGGCAGCATTTTGAAGCGCTGCTCAGCGAGAAAATACTCAGCGGATCGGCCGAGACATTGATCTCGGTTGCCATCATTGAAATTGCCGACCTGCAGCATTTTTCCGCCAACCTCGGACTGCATTTTGCCGACCAGGTTCTGCTGGAACTTGGGCAGCGTCTGACGCGTGAAGTCGAGTCGATCAATCAGGTCGCGCGGCTGCAGGGCGCGCGCTTTGCATTTGCGACCGTCAAGTTGCGGCGCACTGCGTTCGAAACGCTGATCGGTCACCTGTGCGAGGAGCTGCGTACCAGACTGCGAGTGGATGGCGTCAATGTGCGGATTGCCACTGTCGCAGGCGTGGCCTTTGCGCCTGAGCATGGCGATACGCCGGCGGAGTTGTTGCGTCGTGCGGAAATTGCGCTCGATGCGGCGCGCAGTGCTAACGTCCCGGTGCGAGTGTTCGAGACGGACCAGGAGGTGCAGCAGCATCGACGTTTGCGCCTGAGCGCCGATCTTCCGGATTCCGTGGGGACCGGGCAGATGTATCTGGTGTTTCAGCCCAAGGTGAGCGTCAAGAGCGGCCGCCTGCGGGGCGCTGAAACACTGGTGCGCTGGCGTCACGCCAGTCTCGGCGAGGTCTCGCCGGGCGAGTTTGTGCCGTTAGCAGAGAGTACCGGCGCCACCGCCATCCTGACGCGCTGGATATTGCGCGCTGCGTTGCGCCAGTTGAGCGCCTGGCGGCGCGACGACTTCAAATTCGAACTGGCGGTGAATCTGTCCGCCGGCGACATTGTGGATCCGCAGCTGCCGGAATATGTACTCGAGCAATTGCAGGAAAATCAGCTGCCAGCCACCGCGCTGATTCTGGAGATCACCGAAAGTGCGGTGATGCGCGATGTAAAAGTCGCCGCGCGCAACATGGAGCTGTTGCGGGTCGCGGGCGTGCGTTTCGCGATTGACGATTTCGGCACCGGGTATTCTTCGCTGTCGCAGTTGAAGCGACTGCCGGTGGATGAGCTGAAGATCGACCGCAGCTTCGTGCGCGATGCCGCGGAGGATGAGGACGACGCGCTGATCGTCCGCTCGACCATCGAATTGGGTCACAGCTTGGGTCTGCGCGTGGTCGCCGAAGGCGTGGAAACACAAGAGAGCCTGGATCTGCTGGCGGACATGGGTTGCGACGAAGCTCAAGGATTTCTGATTGCCAGACCCATGGACGCAGCGGGTTTCAACGAGTATTTGCGCGCCAATCATCAGAATGCTGCCGACGCTGAGGTTCAGACCTCGGTGCATCGCGCCTTGAAATTGCGCAATCGTGTCCGGCGCGTGAAGCCCTAGCGAAGCTCTGCACAGGTCGCGCGAGGCGCGTTAGGCTCGAAAAGTCCGGATACAAGGCGCGACCGACGAAGCATGGTAATTCCATGTAAGGAGGGAGCAACGCTGTAGCCGGACTTTTCGGGCCTAACCCTTTGGGGCCGGACGGATTTTTCCTCAAGAATGCGAACCAAGCGTTGCAAAAAAACTCCTCGTTCATGTATCTCGATACACATCACTCGTCGTTCCTTGCCAGCGAAAAAATCCGTCTCGGCCGCGCCCGCGTTACCTGTGCAGAGCTTCCCTAGGCTGTCACAACGAGCGAATTGCCTCGAGATACGCGTGTTCGTCGGGCGCGCGGCCGCTGCGTTGCGCCTCCCACAGCGTCCTGCCTAACACCTCCATGGCGCGATGCAGGGAATCATGGCGGTCCCCGAGGCGCAACGCCACGGTATCGAAAGCGGCACTGATCCCCGCTGGCCGGTCGGTCGCCAGCTGTTCGCGCAGCGCAAGATGCAGGCTCAGATGCAGGAAAGGGTTGTCGGTTGCAGGTTGCGAGGCCGTTGCGCGGTCGCCATCCGCGAGCCAACGGTGATATTCCGGGTGCAATTCAATGACGCTGACAAGCTGCGACTCCAGTGGCGTCAGTAGTTCGCGTGCGCGCTGTTTGTTCCAGGCGGTAAGCCACGTAGCGCGCAATTGTTCGCGCGATTGATTGGCGAAAATCATCGCGACACCCGTTGCGGCGGCCGGCGCGGATAGGCGCAGTACGCGTTGATCACGCAGCGCTCGCACTCCGGCTTGCGCGCCTTGCAGACATAGCGGCCATGCAACAGCAGCCAGTGGTGCGCGTGGCGCAGGAATTCGGGCGGCGTATTGCGCAGCAGCGCCCGCTCGACTGCGAGCGGCGTCGTGCCGCGCGCCAGCCCGGTGCGATTGGCAACGCGGAATATATGGGTGTCGACCGCGATCGTGGACTCGCCGAAAGCCGTGTTCAGGACGACATTAGCCGTCTTGCGCCCGACCCCGGGCAGCGCTTCGAGCGCGTCGCGGTCGCGCGGCACCTCGCCGCCATGCGCGGCTAGCAATTGGCCGCAGGTTGCGATGACGTTCCTGGCCTTGGTGCGATAAAGACCGATGGACTGAATGTAGGGTGTCAGGCCCTCGACGCCAAGACCGGCAATCTTTTCTGGCGTGTTAGCGACCGCGTAGAGTTTGCGGGTCGCGGCATTGACGCTTTTGTCGGTTGCCTGCGCCGACAGGATCACGGCAATCAGCAATTCAAACGGCGTCCGGTACTCGAGTTCCGTGGTCGGCTGCGGATTGCCGGCGCGCAAGGTTGCGAACAGTGCAGCACGCAGTGGCGGCTTCATGACGACGGCCGCGGCGGCACGGCTTTGGCTCGCGCGAGCTCGCGCAGCCGGGCGGAGTTGCGGTCGCCCGCGCGCCGCAGATGCGCGGCATAGCGCGCGCGATTGGCGACGGCGGCCGGTTCCACCTGCGCGGCCGCGCCGGCGAGCGATGCGCGTGGCACCAACACGATGCAGTCGACCGGACAGGGTGCAATGCATAGTTCGCAGCCAGTGCACAATGCCGCGATCACGGTGTGCATCAGGCGATTGGCGCCGACGATGGCATCGGTCGGGCAGGGTGGCAGGCACCTAGTGCAGCCGACGCAGCGGCTCTCGTCGATCAGCGCAACCATCGGCGGCCCCTCGACGCCGTTCGCGGGGTTGAGCAGCTGCGCCGCCCGACCTAACAAACGCGCCAGGGCGTCGATCGTGGCGCTGCCGCCCGGCGGGCACTGGTTGATCGGCGCAAGGTCCTGGGCAATCGCCTCGGCATAGGGCCGGCAGCCCGGGTAACCGCAGCGCGTGCACTGCGTCTGCGGCAGCAGATTGTCGATTCGATCGGCGAGGGTGTCGGCGTTGCTCAAGCAGCACAGTGCGTTAGCTGATTTTCATGCCGGGCTTGACGCCGGCGTCGGCCGACAATAGAAAAAGCCCCGCGGCATCGTCGCCGGCGCACAGCACCATGCCTTCCGACACGCCGAAACGCATTTTCCGCGGCTCCAGATTCGCAATCATGACCACATACCGGCCGATCAGCTGCTCAGGCTGATAGGCCACGCGAATGCCGGAGAACACGTTGCGGGTCTCCGTACCGAGGTCCAGCGTCAACTGCAGCAGTTTGTCCGAACCTGCAACCAGCTTCGCATCTTTGACCAGAGCGGCGCGCAGGTCGAGTCTGGCGAAGTCATCGATCTTGATATTGCCGGTAGGCGTGGTCATCGTGGTCTCGGCCTTCTTCCTGGCGACGGGCGTGGCGATCTGCGCCGGTTTGGGTTCGGCATCGGCGCCGACTACCAATTGTGCGACGACCTTGGGATCGAGGCGGGTGGCGAGCGGCACATAGGGCCGCACCACGGATCCTAACAAAGGGGTATCCACTTCATCCCAGCGGGTGAGCGGGGCGTTGAGGAACTGCGCGGCATCGCAGGCCATTTTCGGCAGCACCGGCGCCAGATAAAGCATCAGTGCCCGGAACATGTTGATGCCCTGGGTGGCCACCGCGCGAACGTCCTCGGACCGCGCCGGGTCCTTGGCGAGCGCCCAGGGCTTCTGGGTGTCGACATACTGGTTGGCGCGATCTGCCAGCAGCATGATTTCGCGGATCGCCGCCGCATAGTCGCGTGCTGCAAACAGCGCCGCGAGACGCGGCCGGGCCGCGGCGAATTCCGCGTACAGCGCCGGATCCGGCAACTTGTCAGCCAACTGACCGCCGCCGCGTTCGATGAATCCCGCACAGCGGCTCGCGATATTGACCAGTTTGCCAACTAGGTCCGAGTTCGCGCGCGCGACAAAGTCATCGAGACTGAGATCGATGTCGTCGACGTCGGTACCGAGCTTGGCGGCGAAGTAATAGCGCAGCGGCTCCGCGGGCAGCAGCTCAAGATAGCGTCGCGCGGTGATGAACGTGCCGCGCGACTTCGACATTTTGGTGCCGTTGACGGTGAGGAAACCGTGCACGTGCACCGCCGTGGGCTTGCGATAGCCGGCGGCGTGCAGCACGGCGGGCCAGAACAGCGTGTGGAAGTAGCTGATGTCCTTGCCGATGAAATGGTAGAGCTCCGCCTTGCTGTCCGGCGCAAAGTAATCGTCGAATTTCAGACCGCTTTTCGCGCACAGCGCCTGGAAACTGCCAAGGTAGCCGATCGGCGCGTCGAACCAGACGTAAAAATATTTGCCGGGCGCATCCGGAATCTCGAAGCCGAAATACGGCGCATCGCGCGAAATATCCCAGTCCTGCAGGCCCGCGGTGAACCACTCCGCCAATTTCGCGCGCACCGATGCTTGTAGCGATCCGCCTGCGACCCACTCCCTCAGCATTGGCTCGAAACTGCTCAACTTGAAGAAATAGTGTTCCGATTCGCGCCACACCGGCGGCGTGCCTGTTAGCTGCGAACGTGGATCCTTGAGGTCGGCGGGCGTGTAAGTGCGGCCGCAGACTTCGCAACTGTCGCCATACTGATCGGGCGCCTGGCATTGCTCGTTGGGGCAGGTGCCACGTATAAACCGGTCCGGCAGGAACATCATGGCCTGCTCGTCATAGGCCTGGCGCACCGTGCGCGTCGCGATGTGGCCCGCCGCGCGAATTCGCAGGTACATCGCCCGCGTAATCTCGGCGTTCTCAGGCGAATGGGTGCTGTGGAAATGCGCGTGGCCGATCAAGAACCCCTGGTAATCCGCTACATGCTCGGTCGCCATGCGCGCAATCAGTTGTTCCGGGCTGACGCCTTCGGCCTGGGCCTTGATCATCACGGGCGTGCCGTGCGTGTCCTCGGCGCAGACGTACCGGCAGTCGTGCCCCTGCAGCCTCTGAAAACGCGCCCAGATATCGGTCTGGACCGCTTCGATGATATGGCCCAGGTGCAGGCTGCCGTTGGCGTAAGGCAGCGCGCTGGTGACAAGAATGCGACGCGTCATGTAGAGCTGCTTGTTAGACCTGGTCCTTGAACGGTTCGAAACGCGCCTTGTTGATGCCCTTCTTATAGGCTTCCGCGCCGCTGATCTGTTTCTGGTCCAGCAGCGCCTGGATCGCGCCGTCCATGGTACGCATGCCGAGGGCCGCGCCCGACTGCATGACGTTCTCGAGCTGATCGAGTTTTCCCTGGCGGATCAGATTCGCGACCGCCGAGGTGTTGACCATGATTTCCAGCGCCGCGACGCGCCCGGCCTTGTCGGATCTCTGCAGCAGCTGCTGCGAGATCACGCCGCGCAGGCTGGTCGACAGCATGGTGCGGACATGCGACTGCTTGTCGGCCGGAAACACATTGACGATGCGATCGACGGTCGGCGCCGCGCCGTTGGTGTGCAGCGTGCCCATCACCAGGATGCCCATCTCCGCCGCGGTCACGGCGATGCTGATAGTTTCGTAATCGCGCATTTCGCCAACCAGGATCACATCGGGATCTTCACGCAAGGCGGAGTGCAGTGCGCGCGCAAAGTTGCTGGTATGCACGCCGATTTCGCGCTGGCTGATCAGGCACTGCTTGCGCTGGTGCACAAATTCGATCGGATCTTCGATGGTCAGGATATGGCCCTTGATACGGCGATTGATGTCATCGATGATTGCCGCGAGTGTCGTCGATTTTCCGGAACCGGTCTTGCCGGTGACGAGAATCAGCCCGCTGGCAGAACGCGCCAGCTGCCGCACGGAGTCCGGCAACGCGAGTTGGTCCATCGTGAAGGCCTGCGAAGGAATCGCACGCATGACCGCACCCATGCCGTTGAGCTGGGTCATCACGTTGACGCGGAAGCGGCCGCGCTCGGCCAGCGTGTAGGCGAAGTCGGCGCCGGCCTGCGCCTCGAAGCGGGTCTTGGCCTGGTGCGGCATGATTTCGAACAGCGCTTGCTTGACAAAATCGCGCTGCAAAACCTCATCACGCAAAGCAAGCAGGTCGCCATGCTGGCGCAGCCGTGGCGGGTCGCCGGCGATGAAATGCAGGTCCGAGCCCTGCTTGTCGAGCACCTCGCTCAGATAGGCATCAATTTGCGCCATTCGAATCCGCCTCAGCCGCCTGCGACATCGAGCCTGGGCAGCATCACCGAGTCGCTCATGTATTTCTGGAACGCGCGCTTGTCCTGCGCATATGACAGAGCGTCTTCCGTATCGACATCACGGTTCGCGAGCGCCGCCAGCAGCGCCTGGTCCATCAATTGCGAACCCACGTCCTTGTTAGTCTGCAACTGGCTTGGTATCTGAAAGGTTTGATCCGTCTGGATGAGCTTGGCGATGGCGCGCGTCATCATCATGACCTCGCACAGCGCGCGTCTGCCGCGGTTGTCGGCGGTCTTGACCAGAATCTGCGTTACCACCGCTAACAAACTGGACGACAAGAAACTTTTGGTCTGCTCGCGCTGTTCAATGGGCAGTGCATCGATGACGCGGTCGATCGTCTTGGTGGCGCTGGTGGTATGCAGCGTGCCCAGCACTAGATGCCCGGTTTCTGCGGCGGTCATCGCCATGGAAATGGTGTCGGCATCGCGCAACTCGCCGACCAGGATGACATCCGGGTCTTCGCGCATCGCGGCGCGTACGCCTTCGGCAAACGACGGGATGTGGGTATGCAGTTCACGCTGGATAATCTGGCTCTTGACGCTCTTATGGACGAACTCGATCGGATCTTCGAGGCTGATGATGTTCAGTTTTCGCGTCCGATTCAGGTAATTGATCATCGCCGCCAGGGTGGTCGTCTTGCCGGTGCCGGTCGACCCGGTGACCAGCACCATGCCCTGATGGAAGTCGCAGAGTTTGGTAACGATAGCCGGCAGGTTGAGTTTCTCCAGCTGCGGAACGTCAGTCGGGATGGCGCGAAACACGGCGCCAAGGCCGGTTTCCTTGCGGAACATGTTGACGCGAAAGCGCGCGCCTTCGCCACTGACATAGGAAAAATCCTGGTCGAGGCCCTTGCCGAACTCATCCATCTGGTTCTTGTTGAGGATTTCCAGCAGGTAGCCTTCGAGTTCAGCGTCGCGCAGTTCGCGAAACTTGATCGGAATCAGGTCACCGCTCATGCGCAGCATGGGCGGGATGCCGACTGCGAGGTGCAGGTCCGAACAGCCTTGCTGCGAAGCAAGTTTCAGAAACGCGTCGATGCGCGCCATTAGAGGAAAGTCTCCAGCGCGACGCGCAATTCATCAACACTTTGATGCCGCTTGGCCTTGTCGACGGCCATGGCTTTCATGACCATGGCTGACAGCTCGGGCGAAAGATTCGGGTTCACTTCAATCGGCGCCTTGGCCTTACCCTGCACATGCTGGTACATGACGGACATGTGATCGCCGCGGGTATACGGAGGCACGCCGGTCAGCATTTCATAAAGTATCACGCCAATGGCGTAGATGTCGGCACGCTGATCGACGCGCTTGCCGAGAATCTGCTCAGGCGCCATGTATTTCGGCGAGCCGATGACATATCCGGTCTTGGTGAGTTGCGTGTCGCCTTCGCGCTGCGCGGCCGCGACACCGAAGTCCACGATCTTGAGCAGGCCTTCGTCGTTGATCAGCACGTTAGCCGGTTTCAGGTCGCGATGCACCACACCGGCCTGGTGCGCCACCGCCATGCCGATGCACATGTCGATGGTGAATCCCAGCGCACGTTTCAGCTCCATGGGCTGCTCGCCGACTATTTCTCCGCCCAGTGTGTGCGACGGGAAGTACTCCATCGAAATGGCGTAATTGCCCTGGATAAAAAGAAAATCGTAAATGCGGATGACGTTCTTGTGCGTGATCTTGCGCGAGTAGCGCAATTCGTGCACAAAACGTTTCATCATTTCCTCGTCCTGCGCAATGTTTGGATTCAGGAACTTGAGAATCAACCGGTCGTCGACCACCGTATCTTCCATCAGCAGCACGGTGCCGAAGGCGCCTTTGCCAATGCGCTCGATGTACTTGTAGCGGCCTTCGACCACGTCGCCGGGGGTCAGGGTGGAAATATCGAGTTTCGGCGCGCTGCTGGTTTCGGCCGCGCGCACCTGCTCAACGACTTCCGAATCCGGCCTGATCATCGTATGTACGGCGGAGTCCGACGCACGCAGCGTCTTGCCCAGCTGTGGAACGCTGCCGCTGGCGGATGCGGATGGCAGTCCACTGACATCGAAGCGTCGCTGCAGGCTTTCCAGAGCGCCGGTGGCGGCGCGCGCAATGGTGGCATCGCCAGTGCTCACGTGCTGCTGCAACTGCACGCGGATCTGCTCGACCCGTTTGTCATCGGCCAGCAGTGCCAGCGCCTGGAGTGCTTCCACCTTCAGTTCCTTGCTCGGCTGCGATTGCAGTTTGACGAGAATCGGGTCAATCAGACGCGGATCGCCGAGCTTGCCTAACGCGCGCACTACCACCGGCATTGCCTTGGGTATTCCTTCCTTGAGCATCTCGTAGAGACGCGGCACGGCTTTGCGGTTGCCGATGGCAGCCAGCGCGTCGACCGCGCGCTCGCTGACCCACCAATCGGTGTCCTTGGTGGCCTCGATCAGGTGCAGGACGGCGCGTTCGTCTTTGGTCTGATTCAGGATCTCGATCGCTGAGCGCCGGATGTCTTCGTTGTCATCCTTGATCAATTGCAGCACCGCGTCGACCACCTTCGGCCCGCCGATCTTGCCGAGCGCATCGGCAGCGCGGCTGCGCACCCACCAGTCGCTGTCGGCAATCGCCGCCAGCAGGTATTTCACGGACCGCGCATTGCCCACTTCATTCAGTACCTCGACGGCGGCGCGGCGTGTGTTTTCATTTTCATCCTTGAGGATTTCGATCAGATACTTGATCGTGTCCGGGTCGTTCGCCTTGATTACGACGTCGATAGCCCGATTCTGGACTTCAAGTTCGGGGTCGCGCAGCAGATCCACGACCGGTTTGACGTCGAAAGGTCCGTCCATACGCGCCAGTGACGCGAGCGCTGAGCTGCGGACCACCTTGGATGAGTCGGTCAGTTGTTCGATCAGCGCCGTGCGCACTTCGGGCTGGTTGAATTTTCCCAGGATGTTGATGATGTGGACCCGCGATACCTGATCCTTGCCATGCAGCCGGCCGATCAGTTCCCCGACGCTGCTGGGGTCGGCGTTGTCACCGATGATCTTGAATAGCGCGGCTTTTTCGTTAGGCGACTGGTAGCTCGCGGCATTCAGCAGTTCGCGCACGCCGAAGCGAGCCTTCTGCGCCAGGATGACATCGAGTAGCGCACTTCTCGGGCCGTCTTCCTTGCTGAGCGCATCCAGCAACATGCCGGGCGGGTAGGCGCGGCTCCCCGCGAGTGCTTGCTTGACCCCGGCCACGGCCTTCGGGCTGCCCTGCACCATGGCCAAGATGAACTTGGGAAAGGTCTTCTGGTTGACCAGGCCGGTGAGAGCTTCCACCAGCGCGACAGTGACGGGCTTGTCCGCGTCCGGGAGGGCCGCAACGATCGGCAGGATGGCTTCTTCGCCACCATCCTTGAGCTTTGCGACCAATTTTTGGGTAGCCGGATTGGACGGATCAGTGCAGCCCCTGATCTCAGTGATGAGCCGATCCGTTTTTAAGTTCGAAAAAAAACCCATAAAAGCACTGAACGGGAGCTTCCCCTGATAGTGCGTTGGCGATCCACAAGCGGCCCCAGATTATGCCACAGCCCGGCAGGATGCCCGGGAAACGGTACGCGTAACCTCACAGTTTTTCGCTAGAATCGCGGCCCCGCATGAACTCTGTCACAACCGCCGCCCTGCGTGCCGCCCTGGACGATTTCCAGGACCCGAATCTGCGCCTCTCCTGGGGCGAGTCGAAAGCCGTCGAGTCCCTCGAGGTCGACGGCGCCACAGCGCGCATCCGGGCAACCGTTGGCTATCCGTCGGCAGGCTATGCCCACGAACTGGCCACGCTGCTAACAAAGCACCTGGCTGCGGCGCTCGACGAGCCTGGCGCTGGACTCAGCGTCGACCTGCAACTGAAGAGCCGCATCCTGCCGCACGCCGTGCAGCGCGGCCTCACGCCGTTGCCCAACATTGCCAACATCGTTGCGGTCGCCTCGGGCAAGGGCGGTGTTGGCAAGTCCACCGTGGCGGCAAACCTGGCGCTCGCCTGGGCCGCGCAGGGCGCACGCGTGGGACTGCTGGACGCCGACATCTATGGCCCCAGCCAGCCGCTCATGTTAGGCCTCAGCGGCCAGAAACCGACGTCAGCCGATGGCAAGCGCATCAAGCCGCTGAGCAATCACGGTGTGGTCGCAATGTCGATCGGATTCCTGGTGGACGTCGAGCAGCCGATGATCTGGCGCGGGCCGATGGTGACATCGGCCCTGAATCAGCTGCTGAGTGATACCGACTGGGGTGAGCTCGATTATCTCGTGATCGACATGCCGCCGGGCACGGGCGACATCCAGCTCACCCTGTCGCAGCGCGTGCCGGTTGCCGGCGCCGTGATCGTCACCACGCCGCAGGACATCGCCCTGGCCGACGCGCGCAAGGGCCTCAAGATGTTCGAGAAGGTCAATGTGACTGTGTTAGGCATCGTCGAGAACATGAGCGTGCATTTCTGCAGTCAATGCGGCCACGCAGAGCACATCTTTGGCAGCGGCGGTGGCGCGCGCATGGCGCAGCAGTACGGGGTGCAATTGCTGGGCGAATTGCCGCTCGACGCCCGTATCCGCGATGAAGCCGATAACGGCCGACCGACCGTGGTAGCCGCGCCCGATTCGGCGCGCGCCGCGGCCTACTTCGCGATGGCGCGCCGCACCGCCGGCGAGCTGGCACGCCGCGGCCGTGATCGCAGCAGCTTATTCCCGAAAATCGTCATCGAGAACACCTGAAAAGGACCCCCAAAAAGAAAACCATGAGCATTAAATCCGACCGCTGGATTCGGCGTATGGCCGAAACGCAGAAAATGATCGACCCGTTTGAGCCTGGGCAGGTGCGCGAAGCCGCTGGCAGCCGGATCGTGTCCTATGGGACATCAAGCTATGGATACGATGTCCGCTGCGCCAACGAGTTCAAGGTATTCACCAACATCAACTCGACCATCGTCGATCCCAAGGCATTCGATGCCAAGAGTTTTGTCGACCTGACCGCGGACGTCTGCATCATCCCGCCGAATTCCTTCGCACTGGCGCGGACCGTGGAATATTTCCGCGTGCCGCGCAACGTGCTGGTCGTGTGCCTCGGCAAATCCACGTATGCGCGCTGCGGCATCATCGTCAATGTCACACCGCTGGAGCCCGAGTGGGAAGGCCATGTGACTCTGGAATTTTCCAATACGACGACACTGCCAGCCAAGATTTACGCCAATGAAGGCATTGCGCAGCTGCTGTTTTTCGAATCCGATGAAGTCTGTGAAACGTCCTACCGCGATCGGGGCGGCAAGTACCAGGGGCAGCGCGGCGTGACGTTGCCGCGTACGTAAATCCAATCCGTGTCTAGCGTTGTGTCGGGCGGTCCAGTTTCTGGATCTTCATGGTCCACTCGAGCTTGCCGCCACGTGTGCGCGCCGCCTGCAGCGGCGTAAATCCCAGCGACGGCGCATACCAGACGCGGGTGATGCGGTCGGAGTCGGGCCTGTGGCTGCTCCAGATCACCGTCGGTACAGCGCCTAGCGGGGTGTTGAGCGTGGCTTCACCATCACGCTGGTAAATGTAGTCCTTTATCTGGTCTTTATCGGCCATCCACAGCAGGTTTGGGGCCCGGCCTGCCTGCAATTCCAGGATCAGCGTCAGTTGTATCGACATTGCGTCCTGGGTGCCAGGCTTGAGTTCCAGGGCGACTGGGCGATTCTCCGCTACACCGGTGACCCGGCTTTTCTCCCAGTCGAAGTCCAGCGTGACATCCTGGTCAGTGGCCCTGGAGCCGTCATCCGCCCGAAAGCTGATCGGGCGCACCACGCCATTGCTGATTTCAAGCACCGAGGTTTGACGGATGACATCGGGAAACGCGAGCCGGAAAATCCCGCGTGCCTGGTTGCCCGAGGCATAGGTGTACCGGCCATTGCTGTTAGGAGTGAGCTCGATGGTCGTGGTGCCGGCGTTCATGCCATGCCATTCGACGCTGTAGCGTGCCCGGAAAGGCACCAGCCCGGATGCGGCTTCGGCCTGCGCTGCCAGTACGACGCCCGGCGCCAATGCCGCGGCGGCCAGCAGCGCGAGGCTGGTGAGGATATTCAGGTTATCAGTTCGCGACATCGATCAAGTCTCCATCCGTGTCCTGCGCAGGCAGCTGCCACACAACAGGGCGGCGCAGCGGCGCGCCATCCAGCTGCACACCGACGGGTGCCAGGCTCAGGCGCTTTTGCGCTATCCATGCTATGACCCGCCAATACAGCCTGTGTTCCCCCCGCTGAACGCGCGCTGAAAGCGAAGGTTCGGTATCGCCCGGGAGCACCGGCACCCGTACCTGGCCGATGACCGGGCCGCCATCCAGCTCAATGCTAACAAAGTGCACGCTGGCGCCATGCCAGGCGACGCCATCCGCGAGCGCGCGCTGGTGGGTATGCAGTCCCCGATAGGCCGGCAACAGCGACGGATGGATGTTCAGCATTCGCCCCTGGTAGCGGACCACGAACTTGGGCGTCAGAATCCGCATGAATCCGGCCAGCACGATCAGGCTACGGGCCGAGTTCGCCATGCAGGCGTCGATTTGCAGTGCCAGCGCCGCATCAAAGTCCGCGCGCCGGGCATGGTCGCGAAAGCTAACAATATATGCGGGGGTCTGCAGCGACCGCGCCAGTTCCAGTCCTGCAGCGTCCGGCCGGTCGGCGATCACGGCGGCGATGCGCGCCGGCAGGCGTCCATCGTGGCTGGCGGCGTGGATCGCAGCCATGTTGCTGCCACGGCCCGAAATCAGGATGACGACATCGAGCGGCGGATCGCTCACGACCTAACTTACGACGCAGCCGCGGTCGCCGGCCTGGATCGCGCCGATCGGATACGGCCGCTCGCCGCAGGATGCTAACAAACGTAGCGCGGCGGTAACGTGATCCTGCGGCACGACCGCAATCATGCCGATGCCGCAGTTAAAGGTGCGGTGCATTTCATCCGTCGCGATATTGCCGCTGTCACGAATCCAGTCCCAGAGCGCGCTGCGTGGCCAGCTTGCCGCATCCAGCAGCGCTTCCATGCCGAGCGGCAGCACGCGCGGAATATTGTCGGTGAGGCCGCCGCCGGTAATGTGGGCGAACGCGTGTACCGGCACCGACGAAGCCAGCCGCAACATCGACTTGACGTAGATGCGCGTGGGCTCCAGCAGCCAGTCCATCAACGGTTTGCCGGCCAGTTGGGTCGATTCGTCGGCGCCGCTGTGTGCTATCAGCTTACGGATCAGCGAATAACCATTCGAATGCGCGCCCGATGAAGCCAGGCCGATGATCTGGTCGCCCGGCAAAATGTTGCGGCCGTCGATGATGCCGTCCCGTTCGACCACCCCAACGCAGAAACCGGCGAGGTCGTAATCGCCGCCGTGGTACATGCCGGGCATTTCGGCCGTCTCGCCGCCGACCAGGGCCGCGCCGGCCAGTTCGCAGCCCGCGACAATGCCTTTGATGACACTTTCCGCGACGTCGACACTCAACTTGCCGGTCGCGTAATAGTCCAGAAAAAACAGCGGCTCGGCGCCCTGGACCGCGACGTCATTGGCGCACATGGCGACCAGGTCGATGCCGATGCGGTCGTGGCGATTTGTGTCGATGGCGAGGCGCAACTTGGTGCCGACGCCGTCGGTTCCCGAGACCAGCACCGGGCGTTTCCAGCGGCCCGGGGGCAGCTCCACCAGGGCGCCAAAGCCGCCCACGCCGGCCAGTACTTCGGGTCGATGGGTGCGTTTTACCAGCGGCTTGATGCGCTCGACGAGTTCGTCTCCGGCGTCGATATCGACGCCTGCATCGCGATAGGTTAATCCGGCGGTCGAATTCATAATTTTCTCGGGCCGTATAATAGCCCAGCCATGCTGAATATTCGGACCGTTTGGAAAGCAATCGCGCTGTGTGCGCTGGCCGGCAATCTGCTGCCGGCCTGGGCGATGCGCACGATTCGGGTGTACGACATCGCGGTTCCAAACGCAGGTCCGAGCGCTTTCCAGGATGCGATGCGCATTGCCGTGATACGTGCAACCGGCCAGCGCGACGCAGATCAGGATCCGGCGCTGCAGATGTTGATTGCGGAGGCGCGCCGCTACGCGCAGGTCGTACGTCCGGTCGCGGGTGGTGGTACGAACATTACTTTTGACGGCGCGGCGATCGACCGGGCGCTGGTCGCTGCTGGCAAAAGTCTGTGGCCACGCGATCGTCCGGTCGTGTTGCTGATCGTTGAGGGCGCCACCGATGCGGCTGCGACCGCGGAATTGGCTACGCAGGTGGAATCGCTGGCCGCCGCGCGCGGCCTGCCGATGATCGTGCAATGGGGCAGCGCTTCGGGTGCGACCCTGGCCAGCCGTGATGCGGCCTTGGCGGCGGCGCGTCGCGCAACCGCCGACTATGCGTTGTTAGCCGCGCCGGCCGGCAGCGGTCGCTATGAGCTGCGCCTGTGGGTGCCGGAAGCGCTTGAAACGCGCCTGCCGGCGAGCAATTGGTCCGGGGATTTGCTGGCCGGCGTGCACGGCGCTGCGGACGCGCTGGCCGGATCAAGCATCGGGCTTGCGGTGCAGCCGGAGCTCGAAACCGAGCTCGGAGTTGCCGGCGTGTCTACATTGCGTGACTACGTGGATGTGACCCGCAGCCTGAACGGCATTGCGGGTGTCAAGGCCTTGCAGCTGCTCGAGATCGGCAATGGTACGGCGATTTACCGGCTGGTGATCCGCGGCGGCGACGACACGCTGCAGGCAGCGCTGGCGAGCGATACGCAGTTCAATTCCATTGCGCGCAGCGCTAGTCGCCTGAATGTCGTGTTTCGTCGCTGACTGCCATGCGTCACCTACCTAACATCATCACGCTGGGCCGTATCCTGCTCATCTGGCCGGTCGTGGTGTCGATGCGCGACGGCCAATACCTGCTGACACTGGGCTGGTTTGTGGTGGCGGCCGTGTCGGACGGGTTCGATGGCTTCCTTGCCAAGAGATTCAACTGGACTTCATCGCTCGGCAAGGTCATTGATCCGTTAGCCGACAAATTGCTGCTGGTCACGGTGTTCATTTATTCCGCCTGGCTTGGCCTCGTGCCGATCTGGCTGGCAGCAGCCGCCATTGCCCGGGATTTTGTCATCGGCCTGGGCGCCGTGGTGTTTCGCCTTTGGTTTGGCGCCTTGCATGGCCGCCCAACGGTAATTTCCAAGATCAATACGGCGCTGCAGCTGGTGTATTGCTCGTTCGCGATCCTGTACGCCGCGCGCCAGGTGCCGCCGCACGAATTGCTGGATTTTCTGGCGGTTGCGACCCTGGTGACCACGGTCGCCTCCGGCGTTCACTACCTGCTGCGTTTCATGCAGCGCGTTTGGTAGCCGGCCGTGGAGCAATTGGCGCTCGCCGTGCGGTTACGCGAGCGCGCACGTCTCGACAACTTCTTCGCCGGAGCTAACGCCGCGGCGCTGTCCGTCGTGACGGCGGTTGCCGCGGGCCGTGCCGGCGCATTTCTGCTCGCGGGACCCGCCGCGAGTGGCAAGACCCACCTGCTGTTGGCGGCGACGCATGCCGCGCAGCAGGCCGGGCGGCGCGCCGTTTACTTCGCTTTGCGCGAGCTCGCGCCGGCCGGTGCCGTGGCCCTGTCGGGACAACTCGGCGCAGATCTCGTCTGTTGTGACGATGTCGATGTGGTGGCCGCGGATGCGGATTTCGGCCGCGCGCTGTTCGCATTGTGGCGTGACGCAGAAGACCGGGGCGCGAGCCTGCTGTTGGCCGCGCGGGATCTGCCGCCGCTGGCCGACTGGGCACTGGCGGATTTGGGTTCGCGCGTGCGCGGCATTGCTGTGCGCGTGAACCTGCAATTGCCGGACGAGTCCGGGTTGCGGAATTTGCTGGTGCAACGCGCGCGTGGACTCGGCCTGGAATTGCCCGAGGACACGCTTGAATTCATGCTGCGGCGTCTGCCACGTGACCTCGGCTCGCAGTGCGCGTTTATCGAGGAAATGGACCAGGCCGCACTGGCCGCGCAGCGGCGCCTGACCCTGCCGTTTGTCCGCGAGGTCCTGGCGCAACGTTTCGCGCGTTAGCTTTTCTGCGCCAACTTGTGGGCGAATTGCGCGACACGGCGCCCGAGTGACTGGGCGATCAGGCGTTCGTGTTCGGTCAGTACGGGGTTACTGCCGGCCGGAATGCTGCCCGCGACGTGCGAGGCGCCATAGGGCGTGCCGCCGCTCAGGGTTGCGTTCAGCGCCGGTTCCGTGAACGGCACGCCGACGATCAGCATGCCGTGATGCAACAACGGCAGCATCATCGACAGCAGCGTGCTTTCCTGGCCACCGTGCTGCGTCTGGGTGCTGGTAAATACCCCTGCAGGCTTGCCCGCCAGCGTGCCTGCCAGCCACTGCGCTGAAGTTCCGTCGAGAAAATATTTGAGCGGCGCGGCCATGTTGCCAAACCGCGTCGGGCTGCCTAACAACAAGCCATCCGCGTGGGCAAGATCATCGTAGCTCACGTAGGGTGCGCCGCTGTCGGGCGTGGCCTTGCGTGCGAGGTCCGCTGCTGAGCTCACCGCAGGTACGGTGCGCAGGCAGGCTTCCGCGCCGCTGACTGATTCAACACCGCGGGCAACCTGCCGGGCAAGTTCCGCAGTGGCGCCATGCCGGGAGTAGTACAGCACCAGAATGCGGGTCATGTGTGTTACCAGATGAATTTGGGTTCGTCGCCGGTGCGGCCAAGGTCATCCGCCCCATTCCAGCGTGTCCAACGGTTGATCACCAGATCCGGGTAGCTGCGCCGTCCGAGGCTGCCGTTGTAGCGTGCCAGCGCGCGGCCGACGTTATTCTTTTCCCGGCCGAGGTAGTACCTGAAGATAGCGGCACCCATCTTGATGTTGTCATCGACGGTGATGAGCTGGAAACGCCGCAAGCCGAGTTGTTCGGGCCAGAACGGCATGACCTGCATCAATCCTACGGCGCCAGCGCTGGAAACGGCATAGCGGTTGAAGCCGGACTCGACATCGATGATGGCTAACAAAAGGCCGGGCGGCAGTCGCTGCTTGCCGTTGCGGTGCGCCTCGCAGAAAATCGACTGCAGGATTTCGACGCGCTCTTCGGGCCGGCGGACTTTCTTGCGCAGCCGCGGCTCCATCATCTTGAACCACACCTGTGAATCGAACGCCTTGCTGAAGCATTGCGCTGAACCGATGGCGGCCTGCACCACCGCGCGCAACTCGGGGTCGCGCTGCTGGTCGGCCATGGCCGGGGCAGCCAGCAAGACTGCGGCCAGGCCGATCAGCCGGCGCAGCGGCAGCCAGCGCAAGCTGGGCCACGCCGCTTCAGGCGCCAAATCGCTGCCGCAGGGATCCGAGGACATCATCCAATGGTAAATCCTCGTTGCCGCTGGCGCGACGGTGCCGGTACTCAAGTTTGCCGGCATCCAGACCGCGTTCGCCGATGACGATGCGGTGCGGAATGCCAAGCAGTTCACAGTCCGCGAATTTGACGCCGGGCCGCGCATCCCGGTCATCTAACAGCACCTCGATCCCGGCAGCGGTCAGATCGGCGTAGAGCTTTTCTGACGCCGCGCGCACACGCTCCGATTTGTGCGCATTCATGGGCACCAGCACAACCTGGAAAGGCGCCAGCGGATCGGGCCAGATGATGCCCTGGGCGTCATGGTTCTGCTCGATCGACGCCGCCACGATGCGCGTGATGCCGATGCCGTAGCAACCCATGTACATCGTCTGGCTCTTGCCTTGTTCATCGAGGACCGTGGCATTCATCGCAATCGAGTATTTCTGGCCCAACTGAAAAACATGACCCACTTCGATTCCACGGGCGAGCCGCAACTGGCCCTTGCCACTGGGACTCGGGTCGCCGGCCACCACGTTGCGGATGTCCGCGGACTGGGGCTGCGGCAAGTCGCGGCCCCAGTTCACGCCCCGCAGGTGCGCATCCATGTCGTTGGCGCCGCAGATGAAGTCGGCGAGATGCGCGGCGCTGTGATCGACGATGAGTGGGCAGGTGAGTCCGACGGGACCGATGTAGCCGGGCTCGGATCCGGTGGCCGCCTTGATCTCATCCACAGTCGCCATGCGCAGCGGGCTGGCAACCGCCGGCAGCCGCTGCGCCTTGAGCACGTTCAATTCATGATCGCCGCGCAGCGCCAGCGCCACGATACCGGCGTCGCGTCCCGCGACCAACAGCAGCTTGAGCGTGCGCGTCGCCGCGACACCTAACAACTGGCACACTGCGTCGATGGTCTTGGTGCCGGGGGTTGCGACCCGGGCCAGCGCTTCGGTCGCCGCCGGGCGCGGGCCTGCGGGAGGCAGCGCCGCGGCCTGCTCGAGATTGGCGGCGAAGTCATCACCATCGGAGTAGACCATCGCGTCTTCACCGGCGTCAGCCAGCACCTGGAATTCTTCCGAGACGCTGCCGCCGATCGCGCCGCTGTCCGCCTGCACGGCGCGGAACCTGAGACCCATGCGCGTGAACATGCGCGAATAGGCCTCGTGCATGATGCGGTAGCCTTCAGCCAGTGACGCCTGGTCGAGATGAAAGCTGTAGGCGTCCTTCATGATGAATTCGCGACCCCGCATCACCCCAAACCGCGGCCGGATTTCGTCGCGGAATTTGCTCTGGATCTGGTAGAAATTGACCGGCAACTGGCGGTAGCTCTTGAGCTCGCGTCGCGCAAGATCAGTTATGACTTCCTCGTGCGTCGGGCCGATGACGAAGTCCCGGTCATGACGGTCCTTGAGGCGCAGCAATTCCGGCCCATAGTGCTGCCAGCGGCCGGATTCCTGCCACAGCTCAGCGGGCTGAACCGCCGGCATCAGAAGCTCGAACGCGCCGGCGCGGTTCATTTCCTCGCGGACGATATTCTCGACCTTGCGCACGCAACGCAGGCCTATGGGCGTCCAGGTATAGATGCCCGCGGCCAGTCGACGGATCAGGCCGGCGCGCAGCATCAGGCGGTGGCTCTCAACTTCAGCCTCGCTGGGGTCTTCCTTGGCGGTATTGATCGGGTACTTGGACCAGCGCATGGGGCTCGTGCATCGGGCTAAAATGGGGCCGCGCAGTGTAACAGGCCCTTTATCGGCCGCCGCACATGGCCAAGCGCGCCGTCGGGCCCTATCATGCGCGCGCATGGATGACACACCGGTTCCAATCTCCCGAGCGACGGGCCGCCGTGGCCGGGTTCGGCGCGGCATTTTCCTGCTGCCCAACCTGATGACGACCGGCTGCCTCGGCTCGGGCTTCTACGCCATCATCTCGGCGATCAATGGTGAGTTCTCGGTTGCGGGCGGAGCGGTGTTTGTCGCGATGCTTTTTGATGGCCTGGACGGCCGGATTGCGCGCTGGACGAATACTGAAAGTCAGTTCGGCAAGGAGTACGACAGCCTCGCCGACATGGTCGCGTTCGGCCTGGCGCCGGCGCTGCTCGCATTCCAGTGGGGCGCGGCCAGGCTCGGGGACTATGGCCCGCTGTGGGAGCGATTTGGCTGGCTGGCCTCGTTCTTCTTCACGATGTGCGCCGCGCTGCGATTGGCGCGTTTCAACGTCCGTGCCGGCAGCGGCGACAAACGCTTCTTCGAAGGCCTGCCCAGCCCGTCCGCGGCAGCGCTGGTCGCGGCTTTCGTGTGGTTTTCGCACGAATGGCGCGCACCGGGCCTGATCGGCCTCGCGGTGGCGTTCACCACAACCGCGTGCGCAGGTGCCTTGATGGTGTCGAGCTTCCCGTACCCCAGCCTGAAACAGGTGGACTGGGACAAGCGCGTCAAGTTGGCCTACGTCGTCATCGTGCCGACGTTCCTGTATTTCATCGCCATCGAGCCGCCGACGATGCTGCTGGCGATGTTCGCGGCTTTCGCGGCGTCCTCGCCGCTGCTGTGGGTGTGGCGACGGCTGCGACGCCGTCCGCTACGCGGGACGCCGTCCGGCGGATGACGGCCATGGACGAGGCTATGCGCCGGGATTACCTGCAGTCACTGGGGATAGACGTGTGGCTGCCGCGCGCCGGCCGCATGCCGATGCCACTGACGTTACCGGCGATGTCGCCCGCGCCGTCAGTACCGGCAGTCGACTGGACGATGCTGCAGTCCGAAGTCGCGGCCTGTACCCGCTGCGCGTTGCATCGCAGCCGGACCAACACTGTGTTTGGCGTGGGCGCGACGAGCGCGCGCTGGATGGTCATCGGCGAAGCGCCGGGCGCCGACGAAGACGCGCAGGGCGAGCCGTTCGTGGGCCGCGCCGGGCAGCTGCTAACCGCGATGCTCAAGGCCTGCGGCCTCGAGCGCCCGGATGTCTTCATCGCGAATATCCTGAAATGCCGGCCACCTAACAACCGGGACCCGTTGCCCGATGAGGTGCGCGAGTGCCTGCCATACCTGACGCGGCAGATTGCCCGGGTGCGGCCGCAGCTGATCCTCGCCGTTGGGCGCATTGCGGCGCAGAATCTGTTAGCAACCGAGCTGCCGCTGGGCCGGTTGCGCGGGCAGGTGCATCGCTACGGCGAGCTGGATACGCCACTGGTCGTGACCTATCACCCGGCATATCTGCTGCGCAGCCCGGGAGAGAAGCGCAAAGCCTGGGACGATCTCAAGTTCGCGATGAGCGTCTGTGCGCCGAAGCCGGTGAGCTGAGCATGGCAACCGCGCCCGATCTGATGCGCAATGCGCCTGCAGTACAGAGCCGCGAGATGCTCGAGTTGGACCTGCCGATGGTGCATGCCAACGAACTGGCCGGTTACGAATTCCCGTGGAGCGAAGGCATATTTCATGACTGCCTGCGCGTCGGTTATATCTGCCGGGTGCTGGAGCTGGGCGGTCAGGTCATAGGGCACGGCATCGTGAGCACGGGGGCGGGCGAGGCGCACCTGCTCAACATCTGCATTCATCCGGATTTTCGCTATCGCGGCCTCGGCCGCCTGCTGTTGCTGCAGATGCTTGACCAGGCGCGCAGCCAGGGTGCGCGCGCCATGTTTCTGGAAGTGCGCCCCAGCAACCTGGGTGCGATACGCCTGTATCAGGCGTTGGGCTTCGAACAGATTGGCATGCGCCGTTCATACTACCAGGCAGTCAGCGGCCGCGAAGATGCCTGCGTCCTGCGTCTGCATCTTACCTAACAACCTGGAATCCACATGTCGACACTCGAGCAGGAAATCGCTCGCCGCCGCACCTTTGCCATCATTTCCCACCCGGACGCCGGCAAGACCACGCTGACGGAAAAGCTGCTGTTGTTCGGCGGCGCGATCCAGATGGCGGGCACGGTCAAGGGGCGCAAGGCTACACGGCACGCGACTTCGGACTGGATGCGCCTCGAGCAGCAGCGCGGTATTTCCGTCACCTCGTCGGTGATGCAGTTTCCATACCGCGACTGCATCGTGAATCTGCTGGATACGCCAGGTCACGAAGATTTCTCGGAGGACACCTACCGCACGCTGACCGCGGTCGATTCGGCCCTGATGGTGATCGACTGCGCCAAGGGTGTTGAGGAACGGACCATCAAGCTGATGGAGGTATGCCGGTTGCGTGATACGCCCATCATGACCTTCATCAACAAGCTCGATCGCGAAGGGCGTCCGCCGATTGAGCTGTTAGATGAAATCGAATCGGTGCTGAAAATTGCGACCGCACCGATCACCTGGCCAATCGGCATGGGTCGCGACCTGATCGGCGTGTATCACCTGGCTGAAGACCGGATTTATCTTTACCAGGCCGGTGAGAAGGGCCGTGCCGGCGAAACCCAGATTATCGACGGCCTGGCAAGTGCTGCGGCCCAGGAACTGCTGGGTGACCGCTGCGGGGCTTTCGGTGACGAAATCGAGCTGGTGCGCGGCGCCACTCAGGCGTTCGACCCGGTTGCCTACCGCGCCGGACGCCAGACGCCGGTGTTCTTCGGTTCCGCCCTGTCCAATTTCGGTGTTCAGGAACTGCTGAACTACTTCGTCTCGCATTCTCCTCAACCCCTGCCGCGTGCGACCACCGGGCGCACGGTCCAGGCTAACGAGCCGACGCTCAGTGGTTTCGTGTTCAAGATCCAGGCCAACATGGATCCCGGTCATCGCGACCGGATTGCCTTCATGCGGGTCTGCTCAGGGCGGTATGCACGCGGCATGCGCATGACCCATGTCCGGTTGGCGAAGGAAATGCGCATCGGCGATGCGTTGACGTTCATGGCTGCGGACCGCGAACAGGCGGAGCAGGCTTTTGCCGGCGACATCATCGGCCTGCACAACCACGGCACCATCAATATCGGCGATTCCTTTACCGAAGGCGAGGGCCTGCATTTCACCGGCATTCCGAATTTCGCGCCGGAAATGTTCCGGCGCGCCGTGCTGAAGGATCCGCTGCGCATGAAGGCGCTGCAAAAGGGCCTGATGCAACTGTGCGAGGAGGGTGCAACGCAATTGTTCCGTCCGTTGCGTAACAACGACATGATTCTGGGCGCGATCGGCCCGCTGCAGTTCGAAGTGGTCGCATTCCGTCTCGCCGACGAGTACGGAGTGCAATGCGTGTTCGAGCCGATCAACGTGCATACCGCGCGCTGGATCGCAACTGACGATGGCAGGAAGCTCGAAGAGTTCCGCACCAAGGCCTACGACAACCTGGCGCTGGATCACGCTGGGTCGCTCGTGTACCTGGCGCCGACGCGTGTCAATCTGGGGCTGACGCTGGAGCGCTGGCCCGGCCTCTGCTTTCGCGAAACACGTGAGCATGCAGAAAGTGCGGCGGCGTCTTAACATCGCGCGGTGAACGATCCGGAAAATAGCCGCCAGATTCGCGCCTGGGCTTTTTACGACTGGGCCAATTCTGCGTTTGCGACCACGGTCATGGCGGGATTTTTCCCGTTGTTTTTCCAGAAGTTCTGGAGCGTCGGCGTCGATTCGACCACCAGCACCGCGCGACTCGGCATCGCCAATGGCGTAGCTGGCTTTATCGTGGCCGTGCTGGCGCCGCTGTTAGGCGCGGTCGCCGACAGCGCCGGGCGGCGCAAGGCATTCCTGTTGTTCTGGGCGGCACTCGGCATCGTGACCACCGGCGCATTGTTCTGGGTTGCGCAGGGTGAATGGCAGGCCGCGTTCTGGCTGTTTGTCGGCGGCTCGATCGGTTTCTCGGCGGCCAACATTTTCTACGATGCGCTGATTACTGATGTCGCCCGGCCGCACGACTATGACCGGGTGTCGTCCTACGGTTACGCGCTGGGTTACCTGGGCGGCGGTATCTTGTTCCTGTTGAACGTCCTGATGTACGGCAACTGGAAATGGTTTGGCCTCAAGGATGCCACCGAGGCGGTGCACATTTCCTTCCTGACGGTGGCGCTGTGGTGGGCCCTGTTTACCATTCCGCTGGCGCGCCGGGTGGTCGAGCAGCTGCCCGCGCAGCGCATGCGTCTCGCGGCCGCAGCCGGCAGCGGCATCCGCGAACTGGCGGCGACGCTGCGCCGTCTGCCAAAGTACCGTGAGCTCTGGATATTTTTGTTAGCGTACTGGCTGTACATTGACGGCGTGAACACCATCATCAAGATGGCTGTCGACTATGGTGTCGCCATCGGGCTGCCGGCCAGCGCGCTGATTCAGGCGTTGCTGCTGACGCAGTTCGTCGCGTTCCCAGCGTCTCTCTGGTTTGGCCGCTACGCCGGGCGGCACGGTGCGCGGCGTGGCATTCTGTTAGGTCTGGTGGTGTACACCGTTGCGACCTGTTACGCGTTTTTTCTCGACACGGCGTTGGAGTTTTTCGGGCTGGCCGTGGCGATCGGGCTGGTACAGGGCGGCGTGCAGAGCCTGTCGCGGTCGTTGTTCGGCAGGCTGGTGCCCCGCGGCCACAGCGGCGAGTTTTTCGGCTTCTACAACATGATGGGCAAGTTCGCCACTGTGGTGGGCCCATTGCTGGTGGCCGCTGTGGCGCTCGCCACCGGCAGTTCCCGGGCCTCGATCATGTCGCTAGTGTTGCTGTTTGTGGTTGGCGGCCTGCTGCTGCTGCTGGTCCGAGAGCCCGCCGCCGGCCCGAGCTAGTGTCGCGTCCCACAAGTAGCGTTTCACGGAGGCGGATCGCACCGACATCGGAGCGGGTCGACAGGGCGGGCGTCAGGCGGAGCAGCTGTTGCGCGTGCACCGACCGACGCTGTTGTACGGATCGTCGCCGAAGCGCAGACAGGAATCCATCAGTTCCATGGAAGGTTCCAGGTCGAGTGTCGATGGACCCAGGATGTTTGCGGTTTTCTGCGCGCCGGGCGACGACGCCCAGACCGATTGCTGCGGCCTGGGTCTGCTGAATTCGCCGTTGCTCCGTTTCAGGTCCGACATGGCTGTTTCCTGGGGACTATTTTCGACTGCATAGTCTTGAACGCCAAGCTTGTTCGTCGGTTGACGAGCGCCTTCCGTCGGATCGGCGGGTCGCGATTTTACCTAACGTGGTCTGTGCTTCTTCAAACGACTGACGCAGTCGACATAGGCCTGCATCGCGGCATCCGTGGACTTGCCTTTGTTCTTCGCCCAGGCGTCGTATTTGGCGCGTCCCACCATGTCCAGAAACCCGGGCCGGCTGCCCTTGACGTCGCCGTCGGTCGCCTGCTTGTAAAGCGCGTAGAGTTCCAGTTTGTCGTCGTTGTTAGGTTCCCGGGCGAGTTGCAGCGCATCCTTGGATGCGGCCGTAAACTTGTCCCTGAGCGTGGCCATGCGCATGACTCCAGCAGTAATTACCAGCCTATTTTGCGCGGCTCCGGGTCAGGCAGCAAATCGCAGGCGGCGCACGCCTAGCAGCCAGCGCCGGACGCGTTCCTTGCGCTCATCTGCCTGCGCGCGGCCATAACGCAACTCGGCGTACTCCTCCAGCAATGGCACCGCGCGCGCGGCGAGCTGGGGCTTTTCGCGCAGCAATCGGGCCGCGAAACCGCGTGGACCCTCCTCAGGCTCGCGCGCCAGGCCGCGCCGGCCCGCCCAGGCACACAGACGTCGGTAGCCGCGGCCCAGCAGATCCGGGCGCTGTAAAGGGGCGCGGCGCGCCAGCCACAGCAGCATGGCAAATGCCCAGGTGGCAAGCCCTGCGGCTGCAATCCAGCCCAGTTGCCGCAGCCGCGGCGAATCGAAGCCCAGTCGCCGCAACAGGGCAAGCTGCGCACGCGCGTTGAATTCCGCGACATTGTCGTTCCACCAGGTGTTGGCGGCGTCCCAGCTCTGGCGCAGGTTCTGCACCCAGGCGAGGTTATGCGCGAAGCGCTGAACCTGGGTACCAGCATCCGGCAGCAGATCTAACAAGCCACGAGTCAGCCGCTCCGGCGCGACGACCGCGGTCGGATCGACGCGCCGCCAGCCCGCGCCATCAATCCACACTTCGGCCCAGGCGTGCGCATCTGACTGCCGCACCAGGAAATAGTCGCCGATCGGATTCCACTCGCCGCCCTGGTAGCCGGTGACGACCCGCGCCGGCACGCCGGCGGCGCGCATCATGGAGACAAAGGCCGACGCGAAGTGACCGCAAAATCCTTCGCGCGTGTTGAAAATGAAATCGTCAACCGAGTCCTTCTGCAGCAACTCGGGTGTCAGCGTGTATGTAAAGCCGCCATCGCGGAACAGCGCCAGCAGGCTGCGGATGAGACCCGCGGTGTCAGTGGAATGCTCGCGCAGCTGGCGCGCCAGTGCGTTGGAGCGGGGATTGCGGTCCGGCGGCAGGTTGGTTTCGATACGGCGGCCCAGCTCGGTCAGTTCATCCTGCGCGCTCGTTTGCGTATAGGACGTTAGCTCGTAGCTCATGACCTGTGTGACCGGCTGCACCGACAACAGTTGCGAGTCGTAGCTGAAGAACGAGGTTGGCGACGGCGGCGACTGCGCTGTCTCGAGCGCGAACAGCCAGTTGCGCTGGTGCGGTTCCAGGGTAATTCGGTAGCGATAGGCCCTGCCGCCATAGTTCATCCTGCTCGGCCGGTAACTCTGCGTACGATCGCGGCGCCAGCTGTAACCGTCGAACCGGTGCAATACCGGGCCGCGCCAATAGCGCAGTTGCGGCGGCGGAGCGGCGCCGAAGAAACGCGCCCGAAAAGCCGGTTCGTCGGACTCCGACAAGGCGCTGATACCACCCGGCGTCATTTCATCGCCGAGACCGGTACTTGCCAGGCCTTGCGACGGCAACGCCCACAACTGGCCGGGCATGCGCGGAAAGAACACGAACAGCATCAGCGCGAGCGGTAACGACAGAGCTAACGCACGGGCGGTAAGCCCCAGCGCCTGGCGCGCCGACAGTCCGATACCGGGGTTCGCGATATAGATGAAGCTGACGCAACACATCCAGGTCAGCAGCAGGTAGAACGGCGCGCGTACCATCGATTGGCGGTCCAGGCACGCGGACAGCATCAGGAACAGCGCCACCGCCACCATGATGTAGCGATCGCGGCGGCCGCGCGTTTCCAGTAACTTTACGGCGCCCATCGATACCAGCAATGCGGTGCCCGGGCCAAGACCGTTCACGGTTCGAAACTGAACCAGCACTCCACCTAACAAAGCGAGCGCCAGCAGGCCGCGCAGCCAGGCGGGGGGCAGCCGGATGTCATTGCGTTCTTCGGCCAGCGCGCGCCACACACAGGCGCTAATGGCCACCAGCACGTAGTGAAATGGCAGGCGATCAGCGTGCATGGCGACGCCACCCAGAAACGATCCTAACAACCAGATGCTGGCAGGCGGCAAAGTCATGACAGCGTGCCCGCGGTATCCCAAAGCGCCAGCGCCTGCAGGCAGCGCTCGCGCTGTGCCGGGCCGCTCTCGGCCGGATACCGGGTACCCGGCAGGGTCAGCGCAAAGCGTGCGCCGCGGCTGTCGGCATCGAGAATCCAGCGGCAGATCTGCTCCAGGCGCCGTTCGCTGTCGAAACCGCCCAGCGCATCGAAATCCAGCTGCAACCATTCGGCTGCGGCGCCTGTGTACTCCTTGACCAACAAAGGCAGTTCGCGCGCATAGGCGGTCCAGATGACCTGGCGCGGTGAATCCCCATCGCGAAACGGCCGCATGCCCGACCACTCGTCGCTGCCATGCCCGGCGTCGGCCTGCCCTTGATCCTGGCTGTCACCGCCGAAGGGCAGCGGCAGCGTGCCCCTGGCTGCGGGGTACACGGTAATCGCGAGCGGCAGGTGTATCCAGGTCCAGGCGCGATAGAGACCAAATGGAAACGTACTCGAGAGTTCGAAACGATCGATTGGCTGACGGCCGCGCCGTGGCGTGGGAACCGAGAGTTCAACGCGTGCGCTGCCGTGAGCGGCGATGCACGCGGCCAGCGTCTGCGACGAGCCGCAGGCCACCCGCACGGCCCAGCGCGACTGCGCGCCGCCCGCATCCAGTGTCAGTTCCAACTGGCCTTGTGCGCCTGCGAAACCGGGCCGGGTGATCGCCGCGACAATGCGCAGATTTTGCAAGTTGCGATGACAGAGATTCATGCCGACCAGGACGAAGCCCATCAGCAGGAAAGTAGCTAACAAGGCGAGATTGTTGCCATAGTTGAGGCCGGCCAGCAGCATGAAAAGCAGTAGTGCGCCGAGGCCGAAGCCCGCGCGTGTGGGCAGGATGTAGAGTCGTTGGCGCCGGACCGTCACCGGCAGTGAATCCATGCCCTGGCGCTTGCGCACCCAGTTCGCGAGCCGTTCGCGCCACGCCTGATTGATCCGGCGCCAGGGATTCATGGCTCAGCCGGGAATGGCGACGCTGCGCAGGATTTCGCCGGCGATTCCGCGGCCATTGCCGGCAGTCACCTCGCTGCGATGCAGCCGATGGGCGGCGACTGCGACGAACACCGCCTGGACATGTTCGGGATGCACGGCATCGTTGCCGTCCAGCAGCGCATAGGCCTGCGCAGCCCGCACCAGGCCCTGGCCGGCGCGTGGCGACAGACCGAGCCGCAGGTCGGCGCGATTGCGCGACATGGCTAACAAAGCCTGCACATAGTCGAGCAGCGCATCCGACAGGTGCACCGCGGCGACCTGGCGTTGCAGCGCGATGATCTCGGTGGCCCCGAACACCGGCTGCAGTGTCGCCAGCAGTTCGCGTCGCTCCATGCTGCGCAGCAGCTGGCGTTCGAATTCCGGATCCGGATAGCCGAGATCGACGCGCATCAGGAATCGATCCAGCTGCGATTCAGGCAGCGCGTAAGTGCCCAGCTGTTCCTTCGGGTTCTGCGTGGCGACCACGTAGAACGGCTCCGGCAGCGGGTAGGTCCTGCCATCGATGCTGATCTGCCGCTCTTCCATCGCTTCCAGCAGCGCGCTCTGGGTGCGCGGGCTGGCGCGATTGACTTCATCAGCTAACAACAATTGCGTGAAGATCGGCCCGTTGCGGAAATTGAACTGCTGCGTGGCGCGGTCGAAAATCGACACGCCGATGATGTCGGCGGGCAGCATGTCGCTGGTGAATTGCACGCGTTGCCAGTTGAGGCCAAACACCCTGGCGAGCGCATGCGCGAGCGTGGTCTTGCCGACCCCGGGCACGTCCTCGATCAGCAGGTGGCCGCGCGCCAGCAGGCAGGCGACGCACAGGCGTAGAGCGCCGTGCTTGCCAAGGATGACGGTATCGAGCGCGTCGAGCGCCTTGCGGATCGGTTGGGTCACCGGCGCATGGTAGCGATTGCCCGGGCCGGATTATGTGAACTGGCTCTCGGCCACGGCGGCGCTTGTCAGCCGTCGCTAACGAGTTGCCTGACTGCGGTCAATTGCAGGCTGAGACTGTATGACGCGCTGGTATTTTCGGCGACCCGATCACGCTCTTGTGTAACCACATCCGCAGGGGCGTTGCGCACAAATTGTTCGTTGTTGAGCTTGGCGTTAGACTTGGCAAGCTCAGATTGAAGTTTTGCAATACGTTTGCCCAGGCGATCGATTTCCGCCTGCGGATCGATGAGTCCTGCCATCGGCACGCGCAGCTGCAACTCGCCGCTGAGCGCCATGGCTGCCGGCGGCGGCTCTTCGCCTGTCGCCAGCTCGCGCAGTGATTCGAGGTTGGCGAGGCGCGCGAGGTAGGCGCCATGCACGTCGACGAATTGCCGGTCCTCTGCAGTCGCGCCGCTGACCAGTACCGGCAGCGGCCGCGCCGGGCTGATATCCATTGCGCCGCGAATCTGCCGGATGCCTAACACCAGTGCCTGGATCCAGCGCACCTCGCGCTCCGCCTGGGCATCCGCCGGCCAGGCGCCGGCGTCCGGCCAGGTGGCCGACATCAGCAGCTGGTCCGTGCCGGCGCCGCGCACGGCCTGCAGCTTGGTGAAAATTTCCTCGGTGATGAATGGCATCAGTGGATGCAATGCGCGCAGCAAGGCATCCAGCACTGCTAACAAAGTGAGGCGCACGCCGCGCGCGGCCGCGGCATCGCTGCCATTGATGACCGGTTTGACCAGTTCCAGGTACCAGTCGCAGAATTCATACCAGGTGAATTCGTACAAAGCGCTGGCCGTGTAGTCGAAACGATATTCGGCGAAGCCAGCGTCACAGGCCCGCAGCGCGCTGCCGAAACGCGATCGTATCCACTGATTGGCGACCGAATCAGTGACCGGACCGTCATCCAGCTTGCCTTCGACGGACATGAACACGAAGCGCGCCGCATTCCACAACTTGTTGCAGAAATTACGGTAGCCCTCGACCCGTTTCACATCGAAACGAATATCGCGGCTTTGGGTTGCGAGCGCTGCGAAGGTGAAGCGCAACGCATCGGTGCCAGAGGCCGGGATGCCGTCCGGAAACGCCTTGCGTGTGGCCTTCTCAATGTTGTTAGCCAGCTGTGGTTGCATCAGGCCGGTCGTGCGCTTGCGTACCAGCGCTTCGAGCTCGATGCCATCAATGACATCGAGCGGGTCGATGACATTGCCTTTTGACTTCGACATCTTCTGGCCTTCGGAATCGCGCACCAGGCCGTGCACGTAGACCTCGCGAAACGGCACGTCGCCGCGGAACCTGAGGCCCATCATCACCATGCGCGCGACCCAGAAGAAAATGATGTCGAAACCGGTTACCAGCACGCTGGTCGGATAGAATTTTGCCAGCTCGGGGGTCTCGTCGGGCCAGCCCATGGTGGAATACGGCCACAACGCCGAGGAGAACCAGGTGTCGAGGACATCGTCATCCTGGCGCAGCGGCAGGTCGGCCGCCAGCTTGTTGCGCTGCCGCGCTTCAGCTTCGTTCCGACCGACGTAAATGCGGCCCTGCGGGTCGTACCAGGCCGGAATGCGGTGACCCCACCACAGCTGCCGGCTGATGCACCAGTCCTGGATATTGCGCATCCATTCGAAGTAGGTCTTGGTCCAGTTTTCAGGTACGAAGCGGATGCGCCCCTGTTCAACCGCGTCGATGGCCGGATCTGCCAGTGGGCCTGCGCGGACGAACCATTGATCGGTGAGATAGGGCTCCAGCACCACGCCGGTGCGGTCGCCGCGCGGCACTTTTAGCCGGTGCGGCTCGGTCTTCTCCAGCAATCCCTCCGCAGCTAACAACTCAAGCACGCGCTGGCGTGCAGCGCCGCGCTCCAGGCCGCGCAGCGCCGCGGGCACGTTGTCATTGAGGTGGGCGGTGGGCGTGAATATATTGATTATCGGCAGCGCATGGCGCAGGCCCACGTCGTAGTCCGCGCGGTCGTGCGCCGGTGTAATCTTGACGCAGCCGGAACCAAATTCGCGGTCGACAAAGTCATCCGCGACAATCGGAATCTCGCGCCCGGCAATCGGCAGGCGCAGCTTCCTGCCGATCAGCGCCTGGTAGCGCTCATCCTCGGGATGCACCGCAACCGCGGCGTCACCTAACAGAGTTTCCGGCCGGGTCGTGGCCACGCTCAGCGAGGCGCTGCCGTCGGCGAGCGGATAACGGATGTGCCAGAGAAAGCCGTCCTCTTCTTCGCTCACGACTTCCAGATCGGAGATCGCGGTTTGCAGTACCGGGTCCCAGTTCACGAGGCGTTGCCCGCGGTAAATCAGGCCTTCGTCATGCAGGCGGACAAACACTTCAGTCACTGCGCGCGACAATTGCGGGTCCATCGTAAAGCGATCGCGCGACCAGTCCACTGACGAGCCAAGCCGGCGCATCTGATTGGCGATGGTGCCGCCGGACTCGGCCTTCCAGGCCCACACCCGTTCGATGAATTTGTCGCGTCCCAATTCAACGCCGCGTTTGCCCTCGGCGTTCAGCTGCCGCTCAACCACCATCTGGGTCGCGATGCCGGCGTGGTCGGTGCCGGGCTGCCAGAGCGTGTCATCGCCGCGCATGCGGTGATAACGCGTCAGCGCATCCATGATCGTGTCCTGGAACGCATGTCCCATGTGCAGCGTGCCCGTGACGTTAGGAGGCGGGATGACGATGCAGTAGGGCCGGCCTTTGCCCTGCGGGGCGAACTGGCCGGAGGATTCCCAGCGTGCGTAGATCCGGGATTCGATGTCGCCGGGCGAGTAGACTTTATCCATCGCGCTTAAGCGCGCCGGGTCTTGCCGGGGGTCTTGCCTGACTCGCCGATCAGGAAATCAGCCAGCAATCCCAGCGGCCGGCCGCTGGCGCCCTTGTTGGCGCCGCCGAACCAGGCGGTACCGGCGATGTCGAGGTGGGCCCATCGCAAGCCCTGGGTGAACTTGCCGAGAAATGCCGCCGCGGTGATTGCGCCGCCATCCCGGCCCGCGACGTTGGCGAAATCCGCGAAATTGCTCTTGAGCTGCTCGGAATATTCCTCGGTGATGGGCATGTGCCAAGCGCGATCGTCGGCCCGCAGGCCGCTCTTCACCAACGCCGTTGCGAGCTCGGCGTCGTTGGCGAACACACCCGTGTGGTGCGCGCCGAGCGCGACAACGCACGCTCCTGTCAGGGTCGCAATGTCGAGCACCAGGCGCGGCTTGAAGCGGCGAACGTAATGCAGCGCATCACAGAGAATCAAGCGGCCCTCGGCATCGGTGTTCAGAATCTCGACGCTGTGGCCCGCGGCGCTGATGATCACATCGCCAGGTTTGACCGCGCGGCCGGACGGCATGTTCTCGCAGCAAGGCACGACGCCAACCAGATTTACCGGTAACTTCAGCTGCGCGGCGACCGACAGGGCCGCCAGCACGGACGCCGCGCCGCACATGTCGAATTTCATTTCGTCCATCGCCGCCGGGTCTTTCAGCGAAATGCCTCCCGAGTCGAAGGTAACGCCTTTGCCGACCAGGGCGATCGGTGCTTGCTTGGGTTTGCCGCCGCGGTATTCGAGTACGATGAAGCGCGGCGGCTGCTCGCTGCCCTGCGCGACAGCCAGCAGGCAGGCCATTTTTTCGGCGCGTATCGCCGCCTCGTCCAGCACCTTGATCTTGAGCTTCGGCAAGCCGCGAGCCATGTCGGCGGCGAAATTCGCGACGTAGGTTGGCGTGCAGCGATTGGCCGGCAGATTGCCCAGGTCGCGCAGGATTTTCTGGCCCGCCGTCATCGCGTCGCCATGCGTCAGCCCGGTTCGGGCCGCCGCCGCGGCTGGCGCACGCACCGGGCCTAACAGAACACGCCCGGGGCGATTGAAGTGTGGCTTCCTGGCTGTCTTCTGGTCGTTGACCTGATATAGCGCGGCGCCGACTGCATCGGCGAAGCAGCGCGCGTGCAGGTAGTCATCCATATCGCGGCCCGCGGGACGCTCCAGTGCGAACGCCGCGCTGCTGACGCGCAGGCGGGTCAGGGCCAGGCTGGCCTGCGTGACGGCCTTGCGCCAGTTGCGCCGGGACAGAGCGGCGCTCGAGCCCTGGCCAACCAGCAGCAAGCGGGGTGACTTGATCCCGGGCAGATCACCTAACAGCGCGGTTTCGCCAAGCCGCAGTGCATGGTCGCCGCGCTTCAGCAGGCGCGACAGGGCGCCCTCGCTGGCCTTGTCGATCGCGGCCGCCTGGCTGCCAAGTAAACCGTTATCGTGAACGCCTGCCACCAGGCAATCTGTTGCTATCGCAGCCACGGGCTGCGAAAAAATCTCGAATTTCATCCGGCCATTGTAACCCATTAAAGGGCGTTAGCTGCGTGGTGCCGGCGGCGCAATTTCGTCGCGTTTCCGGAAAATGGCGTCGTATTTCCAGGTCGGGATTTCGAATTCGTGACCCGTTACCAGCTGCTGGATGTGTTCCGCCGCGCCGCCGGCGGCAGCGTTGCTGGCCGCGGCTCCGATCCGGACCCAGCGCTTGTCGCCAGCATGGATGCCCGCAATGTCCAGCGTCAGCCCGTCAATAGTCTGCAGCTGCAGCCGCTCGACGGCCGCGGCCGGGGGCGTGGCGCTATCCCGCACGTCCTCAAAACTGAGGTTCGCGAAACTACCTAACAATCCGCTGACGACGTTGTTGTCGGGCGTCGCCGCGACCTTCGCAGTACCGCGATCCAGCGCCATGTCGGCAGTGCCGGCGGCGCCGCGGCTCAGGGTCCAGGCGGCACCCGCGGCGGGTGTTGCCTGCAGCTGCCGGATCGCGCCGGCCTTGATGTCGATGAGCGCCGTGTCCAGCCAGCGCGCGGGCGTCGCATCGATGAGCGGCGCCGGACGCAGCAGCAGACCCGGCTTGTCACCGGGCCGGCGCGCATAAATTTCCCGGCTGCCCGCCGATTTGCCGGCCACCAGCGCATATGCCGGTGCGCCGCTGGTCTTGCCGGCAATGAAAAGTTCCAGCAAAGTGCCGGCTGAGGCCGGCGTTGTCGGGGCATCGATACCTAACACGGCATAGCTTTGCGGGTTGCTGGTTTTTTCCTCGAGAATCTCCAGCGCCGTCAGATCGAGCAGCAGCTTGCGAATTTTTCCGGCATCCGCGGCGTAGCGACGTTCGTTGACTTGCCAGCCTGCCGGCGTGCGTTGCAACGTGACCCGGCTGCCGTCGCCGCGCGAGATGCGGACTTGTTCAATTTGATTGAGCCGCGCCGCGAAATCGGGCCACAGCTTGCCGGACTGCCCGGCAAACGAGCGGCCGGCCTGTCCCCGGTCGACCCAGACCGCGGCCAGCGCCACGACCGCGGCAGCGATGGCGAGCCAGGCGACGGCGCGGCGATTCATGGCGCCTGCGTGCCGCCCGCGCGGCCGTGTTCCAGCATGCGAATCGCCGCATTGCGCCGTTTGCGCCAGGCGGGATACAGGAGCGCCAGCCCTGCCACCAACAACGGCCAGGCGACGATGTTGAACAGCTTCACGTTGCGGCCGAGTGCTTCGATGTCGCGGTTCAGGTCAAGTTTCACCGCGCGCAGCTCGCGGCGGATGCGGCTGCGTTCGGCGCCGAAGCGATCGAGCTCGGCTTTCTGCTCGGCGCTCAGGATCGTGTCCGCCTTGTCGCTGCGACGAGACTGCAGCTCGGAGAGTTTTTGCTCGGTGGTGGCCAACTCAGCATCGAGACGCTGCTCCTGGTCCCGGAAGCGCGATTCGGCGTTGCGCCGCAGGTCCTCGACCCGGTCGAAGGGTCGTGAATAACTGCCACGTCCACGCAGGCTGATCAGGTCGCTGCTGCCCGCGAGGTTCTCCAGCGAGTTCAGCACGAAATCGCCATTGTTAGCGGTCGGCGTGACGACGCGCTGCCCGAACAACGAATTGGATTCCAGCCACAGGAAATCCTGCAGCAGGTCGGAGTCGGCGACTACGATCGCGTTGAGCGGCTTGCTCGACTTCTGCAGCGGCGCCTGGCTGGGGAATGCACTGTTGACCGGTCCGAAGACCCGCGCCGCGATGCTGAACTGACCCTGCGGCTTGAACCCGTCCAGCAGTATCGCCGGGTCCATCAGCATCTGGAATTTCTCGCCACCTAACAACGCGGCATCGGCGCTGGAGCGCAATAGCGGTTCAAATTTTGTCGTGGCGCCCTTGGCGGGTTTGATGACGCCGCTGGAGTACAGGATGATGCTATGCAGCCCGCCCGTCACGACGTCTTCGCGAGTCAGGTTGTCATCGCGCAGTCCGACGACGCCGATGTGCCGCGTGGGCGCTGCCCCCTGGCGCACCGTGACCGACAGGCCCAGGCCGCGGTCACCCAAAATTTTGCCGCTATCGAAGTCGACGCCCCAGGCTGCCAGCAGCGGCGCGAAGTTTGATTTGCGGTCGACGCCCATCGCACCCAGCGGATTGCCGGGTTCGGCGCCTTCCGTGTCGCCTTCGGCGCTGGGGTCGACGAACAGCAGGATCCGTCCGCCACGCAGCGCAAACTGGTCGATCGCGACAAGTGCCGGCTGCGGCAGGTTTTTCGGATGAACGATCACCAGCACATCGACCACCGCTTCGATCTGCGTGAGCTTGCTGTCCAGCATGCGCACGTCGTACTGCTGCTGCACCTGCTCGAGAATGACCCAGGGATCTGTGGGTCGGCCGGCTTGCGGGTCGAAGCTGCCCGCCATTGGCAGGCCCGTTAGCCAGCCGATCACCGTTTTTCTCGGCGTCGACAGCTGCTGTATCAGCTTGACGACGTCGTATTCCAGAAAGCGTTCCTTCTGGTAGTCGAAGAATTCGATGTTCGCCTTGCCGTCGGTCGCGTTAGTGGCGGCGAGGCCAAAATACAGCGTTTCGCCCCCGGCGCCGATCGGCAGAGCGCGCAAGCCAGCCTCAGTGGCGCGATCTTCGTCCTCGGACGACGGTTCGGGATCGATTATTTGCAGGCGTAATTTGCCGTTGCTGCGCGACGCCAGTTCCTGCAGGAACTCCTGCACGCGCACCGCATAGTTCTTGATGGGTGGAAACTGATCGGCGGCCTTGCTGCTGAAATAGAAGTAGAGGCTGACCGGCTCCTTGAGGCCACCGACGATATTGCGGCTGCCGGGCGCCAGCGTATACAGCTTGTTAGCTGTCAGGTCCATGCGTGCGCCGCGCAGGCCGCGGTTGCTGAGTGCGATGAGGCCGATGAACAGCACGCCGAGCAGCACCAGCCCCAGGGCATTGAGTGGCGCGCGCCTCATACGTCACCTCGGCGCGCATCCAGCACCACGCAGGTTGCTGACAGAAAGAAACCGCTGAGCAGCAGATAAAAGAGCACGTCGCGCAGATCGATGACGCCCTTCTGCAGCGACTCGAAATGCGTGTAGAAGGACAGCGATGCGAGCGTGTCCGTGAGCAGGCGCGGCGCCCAGCCCGATACCGCATCCAGCACCGCGGGATAACCGATCAGCAGCAGCACAAGACACATCGCGACCGCTAACACGAAAGCGACCACCTGATTGCGGGTCAGCGCAGACATGCAGCTGCCTACCGCGAGAAACCCGCCGGCCATCAGGAAGCTGCCGAAGTAAGCGGCCGCGATCGCGCCATTGTCCGGGTCGCCGAGATAGTCGATGGTGATCCAGATCGGAAAAGTCAGCGCGAGTGCGATGCCGATAAATGCCCAGGCCGCCAGAAACTTGCCCATCACCGCTTGCCACAGCGTGATAGGTTGCGTGAGCAGCAGCTCGATCGTGCCGCTGCGCCGCTCCTCCGCCCAGAGCCGCATTGCCACGGCCGGTACTAACAACAAATACAACCAGGGATGAAACGTGAAGAACGGCTGCAGATCCGCCTGGCCGCGTTCAAACAGGCGTCCGAGCTGAAACGCCATGGCGCTCGCGGCCACCAGGAAGATGAGCACGAACACGTAGGCGAGTGGGGTGCCGAAATAACTGGCGAGTTCTCGACGAAAAATACTGCGAATGTGATTCATGTGGTGATCCGGCGAAAAACGTCGTCCAGTCGTCCTGCCTCGATCGCGAGCGAACGCAATCGAAGTCCCATCTGCTCCAGCGCGCGATTGACCACGGGCGCGAGTTCCTGATCCCGCACCGGAAACACCGTGATGCGTCCATCGTCGGCCGACGCCTCGATCGTGCTGACGCCGGGCAGGGTAGCCAGTGCGCTGCGAACGCGTTCCGTATCGGCGCTGTCCTGCAGCCGCAGGCTGATCGCGCGGTGGTAACGGGACTGCGCGGCGAGTCCTTGTGGGGTTTCGTCGGCGACAATCCTGCCGCGCGCAATGATGATCGCGCGCGTGCACACCGCATCAACCTCTTCAAGGATATGCGTGGAAATGACCACCAGTTTGTTGCGCGCCATTTCCGCGATCAGTGCGCGCACCTCGTGCTTCTGATTCGGATCGAGGCCGTCGGTCGGCTCATCGAGGATCAGCACCGGCGGATCGTGCAGGATGGACTGGGCAAGGCCGACGCGGCGCCGGAATCCCTTCGACAAGGTATCAAGCGTCTGGCCCGCAACATCGGCCAGTTGCAACCGTGCCGTCACGTCGCGCAGGCGCGCGACGCGGCGCTCGCGCGTGAGGCCGCGCAGGTCGGCGACAAAACGCAGGAAGCCTTCGACCGTCATTTCGCCGTAACCCGGTGCGCCTTCCGGCAGATAGCCGAGCTGCCGCTTGGCCGCGATCGGGTCCGACTGAATGTCGTGACCACAGATGCTCGCGGTCCCGGCGGTCGGCGTCACAAAGCCCGCGATCATGCGCATCGTGGTCGATTTGCCGGCGCCATTGGGGCCGAGAAACCCGAGTACCTCGCCGGCGGTGGCCGAAAAGCTCACGCCGTCCACGGCGGTCAGTGTGCCGTAGCGTTTAATCAGACCGTCAGTTTTGAGCATGTTCTTTTACTGGGTGAGCGACTAAGGCTCCGGGGGCCGCGATTTTGATCGGGTTGGCTCAAGGAATTCAAGCTCTGCTGGTATTCTTTGCACCTATGCCCACTCTGGTAAAACGAACGACTTTGATTGTCCGGTCGCTGGAATGTTCCCGCGACTTTTATCGCGACGTCCTGGGCCTTGCGGTCTGGTATGACGATGAGATCGTCCTGTCGGGCGTGGGCCTGGCAGCTGGCAAGGCTGGCGACAAGACCCGCCTCATCATCCTGCAGGCGGCGGACCCGGTGGTCGGCATGATCGGCTTGCTGCAATTCACCGAACCCGCGCTGCCGGCGCCACCTCGCCGCGAGCGCCTGGGTATTGGCGACATCGTCTTCGTCATGCAGGGCGACGATGTCGCAGCCGTGCATCAGCGGGCCCTGGCATTGGGTGCGCGCATCCATGCGCCGCCGCATACCTTTGAGGTGCGTGGCGCCACCGGCCAGCAGCTCAGAATGACTTCACTGTCCTTGTGGGACCCGGATGACTACTTCATCGAATACAACCAGCGGCACGACATCTAACAACCCGGCGGCGCCGCACTCGGGGCAGGTGCTGGTCTGGGATCTGTGGGTGCGAACGACGCACTGGCTGCTGGTGCTGACGGTCGCTGGCGCCTGGGCGACGCGCAAATTGCCCGGCGACTGGTTTCAACTTCACACTTGGCTGGGTTATAGCACGTTCGTGCTGGTGGTCACGCGCCTCGCCTGGGGTTTCGTCGGCACGCGGCACGCACGCTTCACGCAGTTCGTGCGCGGCCCCGGCGCAATCATACGCTATGTCGCCGGGTTGTTAGCTGGCCGCAATGTCGCGACCGCCGGGCACAACCCGCTCGGGGCACTCTCGGTGCTCGCGCTGCTCGGCCTGTTGTTAGGCCAGGCCTGCACCGGCCTGTTCGCCAGCGATCCGGATGTATTCGAGTATGGTCCGCTGATGGGCTATGTCTCGCCGCAGCTGTCGCGCCAACTCACCGGCTGGCACGCGGAGATCGCGGAAATCATGCTGGTATTCATCGGCCTGCACGTGCTGGCGGCGCTGCTCTATCTGGTTGTCAAGCGCGAGAACCTGGTCTGGCCGATGATCAGCGGCCGCAAGCCCGCCTTGCAGGTGCCGGCGGGCCAGGGCATCGCCGGCTCGCGGCTGTGGTTCGCGCTTGTCATCGTCGCCTTGTTAGGCCTGGCATTGGCCTGGGTGGTGCGCTCGGCCCCGGTCGCCGAGCCGAGCTATTTCTAGCGCCAGGTCCCGCTGTCCAAACTTGTTCGCGCAGAATAACTGGCATGCGTACAGCGTATCTGATCCACCTGCGGACCAATTTCGCAAATTGGTGCGATGGAATTTGAGCGAATCGACCCACGTGGAGACCGGCGCGTACCGCAACAACTTAAACTAGCGCAGTGACCTACTCGAACAGCCACGTTTCTCGTATGAGCGATGGCAATGCTTCAAAAACCCGACAATCTGCATCGGTTGGATAATTCCACGTTGCGCGGTAGCCAGAATCTCGATGCGACGCCAGGAAGCGAGGTGCGGCATGGCGAGGGAGCGACGTCAGCCAACGGATTTGCAGAGCACTAACGCGCGGGCCCACGGTATGATGACCCCGTGAAACCTTCCATCGTCTTGAATACCCACCGTGCCGCGATTCGCGATCTGGCGCGCCGATTCCGCACTGCCAATCCGCGTGTGTTTGGCTCGGTGCTACGCGGCTATGATCGGGACGGCAGCGACCTGGATCTCCTGGTGGATGCGCTACCGGGGGCGAAACTCTTTGACCTCGGCGGCCTGCAGGAGAATCTCGCAACATTGTTAGGCGTCCGGGTCGATGTTGTCGCGCCGGCGGACTCATCGCGCAGCACCCGAACATTCCCGGGGCCAGCATGAAGGGCATGCGCAATCGTATTGCGCATGGCTATTTCGAGATTAATTTGGACGTCGTTTGGAACACAGTTGAGACGGTATTGCCCGTTTTACAACGAGACCTGTCAGCGCTTCTGCTCTCGCTCGATCATCGTTGAACACTGTCGGCGCAGTAACAGCCCGTTTATGGGAAGCACTTTTGCCAGCATCGACGACAAGCTAAGAGGCTGGATTGCCGAGCAACACCTGTTTTTCGTGGCCACCGCGCCTCTGAGCGCAGCGGGCCACGTTAATTGCTCGCCGAAAGGCGGCAAAACGCTGCGCGTCCTCGGCCCGAACGTCGTTGCCTATTTGGATGGCGCCGGCTCCGGTATCGAAACCGTGTCACACCTGCGCGAAAATGGACGCCTCGTCATCATGTTTTGCGCTTTCGATGGTGCCCCCAGAATCGTACGGCTGCATGGTACGGGCACGGTCATTGTTCCGAATGACCCGCTGTTCTCTCAATTGTTAGCAAATTTTCCGCCGCACCCCACCGTGCGATCGATCATTCATCTCGCGGTTGAGCGGGTAGCGGATTCCTGCGGCTATAGCGTGCCCTTCATGGACTTCCGCACCGATCGAACCGACTCGAAGGCCTACCTGCGCAAAAGCTCGGACACGGCCCTGAACAATTATTTGCTGAAATGCAACCGGGCCAGCATCGACGGGCTGCCCGGCCTCTCCGCCGAGGAACTGAAAAGCCTGGTGATCAATCGGGAGTAAGCGGGCGGCCGTCTAGCGTTTCGGCGCGGATCGCGTTTGGGTGCGGGTGGTGGTTTGAACTTCCCGGCCAAGACGTGTGAGGGCCTCGCGCAACAGCCATTCGATTTGCCCGTTGACACTGCGCAGCTCCTGGGCCGCGAGCGCCTCGAGGGCGTTCGCGACCGCAGGATCGAGCCGCAGCAGCAGGGGCTTCTTGTCGGGGCTGGCCATGCCGGCAAGCGCCTATTGATACAGCGTTCCGGCGTTGATCACCGGCTGCGCTTCGCTCTCCGCACACAACACGACTAACAGATTCGACACCATCGCGGCACGCCGTTCATCGTTAAGATCGACGATGCCGCGTTCCCGCAGCCCGTCGAGCGCCATTTCCACCATGCTGACCGCGCCCAGCACGATCTGCTTGCGCGCACCGATCACCGCTTCGGCCTGCTGACGGCGCAGCATGGCGCCCGCAATTTCCGGCGCATAGGCGAGGTGCGTGAGGCGCGCGTCTTCCACCGCGAGACCTGCTTTTTCGAATCGGGCCGACAGCTCTTTCTTGAGTTTCTGAATGATCACGTCGCCACCGCCGCGCAGCGTCAGCTCACCAGTGTCCTCTTCGCCGTGATCATAGGAATGCTCGCTCGCGAGATGGCGAATGGCCGACTCGGCCTGAATCGGCACGTAGGCTTCGTAGTGATCGACGTCGAGCACGGCGCGGGCGGTGTCCTGGACCTTCCACACCACCGCGGCCGCGATCTCGATCGGGTTGCCACGCTTGTCATTGACCTTGAGCCGCTCGCTGATGAAATTGCGAAAGCGCAGGCTGATCTTCTGCTTGCTCATGAACGGATTGGTCCAGCGCAGGCCAGTGCTGAAGTCCGTGCCGCGGTAATCGCCAAACAGCATCAGTAGTGCGGCCTGGTTGGGCTGCAGCATGTAGAAGCCCTTGGTGACGAACACAAACAGCAGCATGAATCCGATGCCCCAGAACTGCGTGTTGTCGGCGAACACGGCAAAAATACTGGCGCTTGCCAGCGCCAGCAGCAGGGCGGCGATGAACAACATCAGATAGCCGGACAGGCTGCGAAACGGGATTTCCTCGGTAGCATTCTGCGCTGACGGTATGGTCATGAGGATCTCCTTGCCTAACTATCAAAATGATATCACTTTGATAGCGTAGACGCAAGAATGCCCCGGCCAAAAGCCAAAGGCCGGCGCCCCGCCGCGCGGAGCGCCGGCCTTATAACAACAAAATTACTCGGTGCGGTACTTGTCGTGACAGGCCTTGCAGGCATCGCGGGTGGCGTTAAAGGCCGGCGTGACTTTTTCCAGCTTGCCGGTCTTGGCCGCCACGTCCAGCGCTGCCATGGTTTTCTGCAGGTTACCCATCAGCTGATCGAAATCCGCACGATTGGTCCAGATTTCGGGCTTCGCGCGGGTTGGCTTGCCCTCGGCCGATTCCGGCGGGAAGCCCTCGCTGATCATTTTTGTCAGGTAATTGGCGCGCGCCGCACGCAACTGCACTGCTTTGGCATCAAAGGGCACTTTGCCCTGGGTCACGGGCACCAGTCGGACCCAGTTATTGAACATGACCTGGTACATGGCCTTGCGATAGGCGACGGCTGAATCCGCGGGCGAGGGTGGGGTCTGGGCGATGGCCGCCCCGACAAACAAGGTAACGGCCGAAACGGCCAATACGAGCAGTGACTTGCGATTCATGTACGGTTTCCTGTGTTGGGTCCGGGTCCGTCCCGGAGCGCGACAAGACTAACCGATCAAATACGGCGGCCGCTAGCGCCCGCCGAGTTGGCGTTCAATGTGGACACGATAGTCCTTGATGATCCTGCGCACGCCGGCCGCGTTGGGCCGGCTGCCCATCGAGGCGATCAGATCGGGCAATTCATGCGCAGCGCGGCCCCAGCCGACAAGGCGCAATACATCATCCACCACCATCGCCTCGACCGAGCGTGGCGCCGGTTTGGGCACCGCTGCTTTCGCGGACGCAATCAATTTTTGCGCCGCCAGCTTTTGTGCCTGAATGGATTTTGCGGAGCGCGGCTTGTACGGCACACCGGCCCGCTGCGCCAGCAGCAGACGCCCCATTTTTCCCGGTTGCAGGGCCGGCATCTCGCGGGTCGCATCGTCGCGGCGCTCAGTGGCCGGGTCCGCCAGCGGCACATAGCGTTCGATGTTCTGCAGGCCAACGAGGTTCGCCAGAAGCGCCATGAGTTCCATGGCCTCGATAAAGTCGCGGTCCTTCTGCTGCTGGCGCTGGCGGGTGATGCGTTCCAGCGCGGTCAGTTTTTCCTGGGCGAGTTTAATGATCCAGGCGAGCGGGCGCTCGTGCTTGGGCCAGGGCTGCACATGAAAATAATGTTCATCATCGAGACTCGCATAACGCTGGTGCAGCTCGAGGCTGCTGCGCCAGCGCTGCAGCAGCGTTTCGATCTGAGCATTTGATTCTCGTGGTTCGGTGGTCACTGCCGTAGCGTATCGAAGGTCGGGGCGGTCGGCCTGCGACCTGCCGCACACTTGCCGGCAGCTATGGGCTCAGGCTGTGACCGGTCGTTGCAGCTGTACGCGCCGCGCGGCGCGCAAGGCCGCAATGGGCACGGTGGCGATCAGCGTCTGCGGCTCGCCGCCGCTCGAACGGGCTAACAATTCAGTGCCGCGGCTGCGCACCTCGGAACGGAACGCCCCGAGATTGCTTACGATATCCGGGCAGCCGGGCGGCACAGCGCCAAAGGCGCGGCCCTGGGAGATGCAAACCAGCGGCGTCCGCAGCTGCGGGGCGAGTGACAGGCCGGAGCCCACGACGACCCATTCAGCGCCTGCGGCCGACATGCGCCGTTGCATCGGCTCGTCTGGCGCGCTCGTGAGGCGCACCCAATTGCCGATATCGCTGCGCACGACACCGTCGCCCAGCTCGAAACGCGCTCCGGACGGCGCCAGCAGCCAGGTGGCTTGCACAGGCGTCGTTGCATTTGCCGGCCGCCACCAGCCACCTATCAACAAGTAAACGTTGTGACGCTGCGCCTGCAAAGCCAACTGCGCCATTTCGGCGCCGTCAACCTCCGCAGCAATGCTTGCCAGTTGTTCCGGTTGCCAGTGATCCCAGCCGCAGAGGGCGTGATCGGCCAGCAGGATTACGTCTGGCCGGCTGGCGTTTGCGCTCAGCCGATCGATGTCGGCGGCGCACTGCGCGAGCAGCGCCGCGCGATCGGTGGCGGCGCAAGCAACGTCAACCGCGGCAACGGTGGCGTGCAGCAACGCGGAGCGAACATTGACGCTGCGCAGTGCGACATCGATGCCGCCGGACGTTTCCGCCCTGCATCCGCGCCAGTTGTTAGCTGCGATCGCACCCGCCGGCAGCACGGCGCCGGCGGTCGCGAGAAATTCGCGTCGTTTCAACGTTCGGCCCGCTGGATGACGCCGGCCTTGACCAGGTTCTCGTAGGCTCTCTGCTGCACTTCGAGAATGCGCGCCTTGGAGTCCATCGGCGCATCGGCAAAGCTGTTAGGCGGGTAGAGCGTGGTGCTGTTGTACAGCGGCCGGTAGATATCGAGCCGCTGTCGCAGCAGCCGGTTGCCTGATCCGGGAATCGCGCGGATGCGCCGCAGCGCCTCGACATCGATCCAGTCCGCGCACACGGTCGATTCGCCCGGGCCGCCGCTGTCAGCTAACACGCGCCCGTCCCAGTCGTAGATATGCGAGTGGCCCATGGTCTGGCCCTGCGGCAGGATGCCACCGATCTGCCCGGTCTGATTGGCCGAGATCAGGAACATCATGTTTTCCGAGGCGCGCACTTTTTTCGCGGATTCCCAGCTCCAGCGATCCGCCGCGCCATGGTCGGAGGTCGGATGCAGCAGCACTTCGGCGCCCCGCAACATGAACATGCGCGACGCCTCCGGGTACATGATCTCGCCACAGGGCATCATCGCGAGGTTGCCGAGATCGGTTTTCGCCACCGGAAAGGTGCCTTCGATGCCGTAACGCGCCAGGTATTTGTCCATGAAATCGTGCGGCGAGCCGGTCTGCACGGTGTTGATGCGGCGGTATTTCAGAATCACATCGCCACTCGGGTTGATCAGGTATGAGCAGTTGAAATAGCGGCCCGGCCAGGTCGGATCGCGCTCATAGCTGTTAGCTCCGATCCAGAGCTTGAGATTCTGCGCCTCGCGCTGCAGGCGCTCGGTCACTGGACCGGGGATTTCGATACAGGCTTTTTCGATCCACTCCGCGGCTGATTCGCTCAGCGGAAATCCAGTCAGGCAGAACTCGGGGAACAACACCAGGTTGCGGCCACCGCCGTCGCGCACCACGCCGCGCATGAGCGTGATCCAGCGATCGATCGAGCGATTGATGATGACCATCGCTTCGTCGCGATTGCGCGCCGAATTCACGAGGTTGCAATAGACCTGCATGCAGGTCGCGCGCCAGGGCTGAATCATGCTGTGTCTCCCGATTGAACCCGCTAACATTGTGCGCATGAAAACCCGCAACGTCATGCCCCTAGTTTTGTTTGGCTGCCTGCTGGCCGCTGGCCCCGCAGCGGCTGAGTTGCCACCGATTGCGCGCGATGCGCTGGTCAATGCAAATTATCGCCAGGGCATGGTCGCATTCCAGTCCCGCTGCAGCGCCTGCCACTCGCTCGCCGACGGCGGCACAGACCTCGTCGGGCCCAATCTTTACGGCGTATTCAATCGCAAGGCCGGCAGCAAGAACGACTTCAGTTATTCCGACGCGCTCGAGCGCGCGGGTTTCGACTGGACGCCGGCGCGGCTCATGGCCTGGATTGCCGATCCGCGGAGTTTTGTGCTTGGCACCAGCATGATGCTGCCAGAGCCGGTACCCGCAGCCGATCGCATTCCGATGCTGTCCTACATCATGTTGGAGACCGGCGCCGCCGACTGGCCGAAACCGCAAGCGCCGCGCGCCGTCGCGGCGGCCGGACCTAACGCGCCGCTGGCCGAGCGTTTCCCGAGTTTCTGGAATCACCTGATGAACAACACGACGCGCTACAAGATTCAGGGGCCGGGCGGCGAATTTCGCTTTGATGCCTGGTTCAATCCTGACGGCACGGTCACGACTTCGGTCAGGGAAATGCGTGGTTTCTGGCGCGAAATGCCCGGCGAGAAATTCTGTTATGCGGTGATGGACATGCCCAGCGAAATGCGCCAGCTGATCGAGTGTTTCCCGATCGCTGCGATGAGCATTCCCCGATTCCGGGAAGAACTGTGGAAATCCTCGCCAGTACCGGGTTTTCAGCTAACAGGTGGGATCGTGGCCGGGCGGCCGACCCGGTAGCGGATTGGCCAAACTGCGCTCGCTATTCGCCCAGCAGTTCGGCCACCGACTTGAGTCCCTCAACACGGTCGCATACGGATTTGGCCACGAACATGATCGGCAGGCCGAGCAACAGACCCCACACACCCCAGAGCCAGCCCCAGAAAAGCAGGGCAATGAACATCGCCACGGGGTTGATGGCACTTGCGCGGCTCAGCAGCACGGGTGTCAGCAGGTACCCCTCGAGCGACGTGATCAAAAGTGACGCGCCGCCGACCAGAAGCGCCATGCGGATTTGGCCAAACTGCAACAGTGCAACGGCAGTCGTGGCGCAGGTCACCAGGGCCGGGCCGAGATACGGCACCGAATTCAATACTCCGGCAACTACGCCCCAAAGCGCCGCATTCTCCATGCCGATCCACAGGAAGACCAGCCAGCTGACGACACCGACCAGCGCGCTGGTCGCAAGTTGGACGAACAGGAAATGCTGGATCTGGTGGTCAATGTCATTCAGGATTTCCAGGGTCACTTTTTTCGAACTCAAAGTGTCGCCGGCGATTCGCAGTAGTTTTCGGCGGAAAGTGTCGTTGGCAACAAGCAGGAAATAGACTAGAAACAACATCAGCGCCACCTGGCCCGCCACTGCCAGCGCGCCGAGCGTGCCGATCCACAGAAAATCCTTGACGTTCATCTCTGGGTCCTGGATTTGCACCTGCGTGACGTCCGTTCGCGGCGCCGGTCCGGCGCCGCCCGATTCATTCGCCGTGCGCTCGATGCGTGTTGCCGCTTTTTGCAAATCCTGCACCAGCCCCGGCGTACTCCAGCCTTCTTTCCTGAGTATCGTGCGGAATCGTTGCGCCGCGTCCGGCAAAGACTTGATCAACTGCGCTGCGTCATCGCGCAAGGTGTAGCCGAGTGACAGTGTGCCGCCGACGAGCGAGAGCAGCAGCAGCGCGGCGCCGATGGCGCGCGGCAGGCGGCAACGCTGCAGAAAGTCCACGACCGGTGACAGCGCGTAATTGAGCAGTACTCCGAGCGTCAACGGAATGAAGAGCGCCTGCGCTGCATGCAGGGCAAACACAACGGCTATGGTTGCAATGATTACCAGTGAGGTAGTGAGCACGGTCCGGTTCATTGCTGCAATTCTGCGCCCCGATTGTGATCGCCGGCGTGCGCGTGACCTGCCGGTGCCTCCAATGAACGTAGGAAAAGACCGACATCGCAGACTGGGTCGGGACTGTCGTGACGCGTTAGCTCTGGCGCGATAGCTGACACCCGAGTGAGCCACTGTCCTACATTCACTTGGCGCGCGCTCACGCGATGATCGCGTGCAATGCTCAGCCCGTGATTGCCGCGGCCGCCCAACACCAAGGAGATGAATATGAAGCAACTCAAAGACGTAATGAGCCGCGCAGTGCAGGTGATCAGTCCGGACGCCACTATCATGGAAGCTGCCGAGCACATGCAGCGCGGTAACTTTGGCATGATGCCCGTGGGAGAGAACGATCGCATGATCGGTGCGATATCGGATCGCGATATTGCGATGCGCGCAATCGCCGTCGGCAAGGGCGCGAACACGAAAGTGCGCGACGTCATGTCCGAGCGGATTTTTTGGGCCTATGAGAATGATTCCATCGATGACGCTGCCGAACTCATGGGTGAAAAGCAGATTCGGCGCCTGCCGGTGCTCAACGCCGACAAGCGGCTGGTGGGAATCGTGGCGCTCGGCGACCTTGCGGTCGAGGACGTGGACATCGAAGCCGCTGGAGAAGCGCTTTCGGAGATCAGCAAGCCACAATTATTTACGGCCTGACGCCTAGAGTCCTCACAGGCCGGTCCGCTGGCAGCGCCTCACGATTACGGTAAATCAGAAACTCCCTGTAGTTCACCTTGATCTCCAACAGTTCGCGCCCTTGCAAATTGTCGACGCTATCGTCACCGACTGATTGAAACGAGTAGAGCATTGCGGTTGTGTTCTATCGGACGTGCCCTGCAAATCGAAATTCGCAGGGCCCGAGGCGCATGCTCCAGCGGAGCGATCGCGGCACCCACAGTCCTAACGCCAGTTAGCTGCGCGCGTCGCCGCGCGCGAGTGATTGGCGTGCAGGTAATTGACCGGAATGGCGCTCCCTACGGGATTCGAACCCGTGTACTGGCCTTGAGAGGGCCATGTCCTGGGCCTCTAGACGAAGGGAGCGCGGTGAAGTGCCGGGCGGCAGCAGGAACCGCTATTATAGGCAGCTCGACTTTTCCAATCCAAGCGGAATCCCGTTTCTTGACCGAGTTCATCGCCCCTTTGGGGGCTCCCAATCCACTGGCCCGAGTCATTCCACGCGACGCCCACACGGTGTCGCGTGCGCAAATCTCGCCCAATGCGCTGCGGGTCCTCTACAAGCTCAAAGAAGGTGGATACCAGGGCTTCCTGGTCGGCGGTTGTGTGCGGGATCTCCTGATCGGCATCGAGCCCAAGGATTTCGACGTGGCAACGAATGCGCTGCCCGAGGAGGTGCGCCGGCTGTTTCGCAACTGCCGGCTGGTCGGCCGGCGTTTCCGGCTCGCGCATGTTTATTTCGGCCGCGAGATCATCGAGGTCGCGACTTTTAGGGCAGGCAGCGCGCCGCCGCCCGGTGACGAGCCCTTGAGTGATGACCTTGACGACAGCGACCTCGAGCCGGGCGAATCAGACAATGACGTTCGCCTCGAAGTCATTCCGGAACCCGAGATCGACGATGGTTCGCGAGTGGTAGATGCGGAAGGCCGCATCCTGCGCGACAACACCTACGGCACGATCGACGACGACGTCTGGCGCCGCGATTTCACCGCCAATGCACTCTATTACAACATCGCGGATTTCTCGATCTGGGATTTCACCGATGGTGTGGAGGACATCGCCGCGAAGCGACTGCGCCTGATCGGCGATCCCGAGACGCGATTCCGTGAGGATCCGGTGCGCATGCTGCGCGCCGCGCGCTTTGTTGCCAAACTCGGCTTTGAACTGGATCCCGCAACCGCGGCGCCGATGTCCAGCCTGCAGCCGTTGTTAGCCAGCGTGCCGCCGGCGCGGCTTTTCGATGAAGCCCTGAAACTGTTCCTGACCGGCCACGGCGTTGCCAGCCTGAAAACCTTGCGTCGCTTTGGCCTGCTGGCCGCGTTGCTGCCATCGGTGGACGCGGTGCTGGCGCACGCACCGGACAGCCCGATCGAACGGCTGCTCGATATTGGCCTGGCTAACAGCGATGCCCGGGTGCGTGCCGACAAGCCCGTGACGCCCACCTTCCTGTTCGCAGTGCTGATGTACGGCCCGATCGGCGCCGCCATCGAGCGCGCGCCGCCGCAGCGCTGGCATGACATGGCGACCATCGTGGATGCCGTGGACCGTGCGTTCCGCGAACTGACGCGCACGGTCGCGGTGCCGCGGCGATTTTCGTTAGGAGTGCGCGAGATGTTCGCACTTCAGCCGCGGCTCGAGCAGCCGCGCGGACGCCGTGCGCTGCGGCTGATCGAGCAGCCACGCTTCCGGGCGGCCTACGACCTGCTGATGCTGCGTGCCGATGCGGGTCTGGCAGCGCGCGCTTCCGCGGATTGGTGGACGCGTTTGCAGGCCGTCAGCCCTGAGGAGCGTATCGCGATGGCCGACGCACTCGGCAGGCCGCCCGCCGGCGTGCCTGCCGGCGACGAGGCGGACCCGGTTGGCGCGCCGCCGCGCCGTCGGCGCCGCCGCGGCGGTCGCGGCCGGCGCCCGCCTGGCGCTCCCGGCTAACAAGAACTGTCGGGTCGTGAGTACCGGCAACGAGACCTGGACGCCTGCCTACGTGGCGCTGGGCAGCAATCTCGATGATCCGCCGGCGCAGGTAAGGGCAGCTGCCCGGGCGGTCGCGGCGATGGCCGGCGTTGCCGCGCTGCAGACCTCGCCGCTGTACGTGTCCGAGCCTCTCGGCGGCCTCGCGCAGCCCGACTATGTGAACGCCGTGGTGGGGTTCCTGACGACGTTGAGCGCGCGGCAATTACTCGAGCATTTGCAGGGTTTGGAAGCGCAAATGGGCCGAATCCGCGGTCCTCTGCATTGGGCGCCGCGGCGCATTGATCTGGACCTGCTGGTTTACGGCGAGCAGAGGCTGGAGCGGCCACGGCTCACCCTGCCGCATCCGGGGATAGTGAGTCGCAATTTCGTCTTGTATCCTCTGTCCGATATTGCGCCCACCCTGGAAGTTCCAGGCCTGGGCCCCGTAAGTCGCCTGCGCGCTGCGGTGGGTGACAAAGGTCTTCGGCGCTTGACCTAACAAGAGGCGAACTTGGGCGCGGTAACTGACAAGAAGCTGATTGTGGTCGAAGGTCCGATCGGCGTCGGCAAGACCAGTCTTGCGCGGCGCCTGGCCGAGCATTGGGGCGCCGAGCTGGTGCTGGAGCAGGCGGCGGACAATCCGTTTCTGGAGCGCTTTTACCAGAATCCCAGGGCGGCGGCATTGCCGGCGCAGCTGTTCTTCCTGTTTCAGCGCGCGCAGCAGCTGGCAAAGCTCAAGCAGGCGGATCTGTTTGCACCCTTGCGGGTCGGCGATTACCTGTTCGACAAGGATCGTTTGTTCGCGAGGCTAACGCTCGATGATGCCGAATTCGCGCTGTACGAACAGGTCCACGAGAAAATCGCGGTGGATCCGCTCACGCCGGATCTCGTGGTGTATCTGCAGGCTCCGGTATCGGTGCTGATGGACCGCATCGCGAAACGGCGTATTGCGTCGGAACAGAGCATCGACCGCGCCTACCTGGAGCGGCTCAATGAAGCCTATGCGCGCTTTTTTCACGACTATGAAGCCGCGCCGCTGCTGATCGTCAACGCCGCAACCATCGATCCGGTCGGTAATCGGGCCGATTTCGAGGAACTGGCAACAGCGATTGCCCGCATGCGGCGCGGGCGACTTTACTACAATCCCCTTCGTCACCAGTCCCTGCAGGCATAGGACATGTATACCCAATTGCAAGTGCGCGACTCCGCGCGCCCACCGGTTACGCTCGCGACCCTCGACAAAATGAAGGCGCAGGGCGAGCGTATTGCCTGCATCACCTGCTACGACGCCAGTTTTGCCGCGCTGATTGATGAAGCAGACGTCGATGTGATACTGGTGGGTGATTCGTTAGGTATGGTGATCCAGGGTCACGACACCACGGTGCCTGTGACCATGGATGACATGGTCTATCACACGCGCGCGGTGTCGCGCGGCATGCGACGGCCACTGCTGATGGCGGACATGCCGTTCATGAGCTATCCGTCGCGCGAGGAAGCGCTGACCAATGCCGCTCGGTTGATGCGCGAGGGCGGCGCCGAGATCGTCAAGCTCGAGGGCGGCGCCGGGCAGGTGGAGATCGTCGAGTTTCTGTCGCGTCACGACATTGCGGTCTGCGCGCACATCGGCCTGAAACCGCAGTCGGTGCACAAGACCGGCGGCTTCCGCGTGCAGGGCCGGGAAAAGGATGCCGCGCAGCGCATGATCGAAGACGCCACCGCGCTGGCTGAAGCCGGCGCCGACATGGTGCTGTTGGAGTGCGTACCTAACGAACTTGGGCAGCGCGTCACCGAGGCCCTGTCGGTGCCGGTGATCGGCATCGGTGCGGGACCCGCGGTCGATGGCCAGATCCTGGTCCTGTACGATGTCCTCGACATCACCATGGGCCGCAAGCCGCGCTTTGTACGCAATTTCATCGACGGCGCGGCTAACAACCTGGATGCGATCCGGCGCTATGTGCAGGCGGTTAAATCCCGCGACTATCCTGGCCCGGAACACGGTTTCAGCTAGCCGATGCAGGTTTCCCACAGTATTGCCGAGGTGCGCCGGCTGGTTGCCGCCTGGCGCGCCGCTGGCGAGCGCATTGCGTTCGTGCCGACGATGGGCAATCTGCACGCGGGACACATCAGCCTGATCGAGCTCGCCGCGCAACATGGCGAGCGTTTTGTGGCGAGCATATTTGTCAATCCCATGCAGTTCGGACCTAACGAAGATTTCAATCATTACCCGCGCACGCCAAGCCGCGATGAGACGATGCTGGAAGCAGCGGGTTGCGACCTGATGTTCATGCCGGAAGTCGCCGAGATTTATCCGAACGGCCACGAGCTGGCGACGCGCGTGGAAGTGCCGACGCTGTCAGACCTTCTGTGTGGAGAATTCCGGCCCGGGCACTTCCAGGGCGTCGCGACTATCGTTGCAAAGCTGTTTAACATCGTGACGCCGGATGTGGCGGTGTTCGGGCAGAAGGATTTTCAGCAGCTCACCGTGATCCGGCACATGGCCGCCGACCTTTGCATGCCGATCGAGATTGTCGGCGCGCCGACGGTGCGCGAGGCCGACGGCCTCGCGATGAGTTCGCGCAACCAATACCTGACGGCCGAGGAGCGCCAGCGCGCGCCCGCGATTTATCGCGCGCTGCAGGAAGCCGCAAACGCGCTGCGCGACGGGCAGCGTGATTTCCGGGCTCTGGAGGCCCGGGGCACGGATGCCTTGTCAGGAGCCGGATTCAAGGTTGACTATTTCGCGGTTCGCCGCTGCGCCGACTTGCTGGATGCTGGCGCTGCCGACCGCGACCTCGTGGTGCTGGTCGCAGCCCGCATTGGCAAGGCGCGCCTGATCGACAATCAGACTGTCGGCGCCGCCTGAGCGGCTGCTGACCGCGGCTGCTGTTGCCGCAGCGCCCAGGCCACATGTTCACGCACCAGCTCTGACGCATCGTCAGCACGTGCGGCCAGCGCCGCCAGGATCTCGGGTTTGTTAGGTGCGTTGCCGAGCGCCACCGCGATATTGCGCAGCCAACGCTCGTAGCCGATGCGATGGATCGCGGAGCCGGCCATGCGCGCTGCGAATTCCCCGGCCGTCCAGCTGAACAGTTCGACCAGCGTGGCGCTGTCCAGGCCGTGGCGTACCTTGAAGTCGGGATGCGTGGCGGCGCGCGCAAACTTGTTCCACGGACAGACGAGCTGGCAATCATCGCAACCGTAAATGCGGTTGCCAAGGGCGCTGCGAAATTCCTCCGGTATCGATCCCTGCAGCTCGATGGTGAGATAGGAAATGCAGCGCCGCGCATCGAGTTTGCCGGGCGCGACGATGGCGCCGGTGGGGCAGGCGGGTATACAGGCGGTGCAGCTGCCGCAGTGCGCGCTCGCGGGCTCATCGACGGGCAGCGGCAGGTCGGTGTAAATCTCGCCCAGAAAAAACCACGACCCGGCTTCGCGGGCAATCAGGTTGGTGTGTTTGCCGATCCAGCCGAGGCCGGCATTGCGGGCCAGCGGCTTTTCCAGTACCGGAGCGCTGTCAACGAACGCGCGATAGCCAAACGGCCCGGCCTCGGCCGCAATCCGCGCCGCAAGTTTCTGCAGCCCCCGGCGCAGGGTCTTGTGGTAGTCGCGGCCTAGCGCATAGCGGGACACATAGGCAAGCTCTTTGTTAGCCAGTACGTCGTTAGCCGGCTGAGCCTCCCCGGGCCAGTAGTCCATGCGCACGCTGATGACGCGCACGGTGCCAGCTAACAATTCGGCCGGCCGGCTGCGTTTGGCGCCGTGGCGGGACATGTAGTCCATTTCGCCATGCATGCCGGCCGCCAGCCATTGCTGCAGCGCCTGCTCGTCCTTGTCCAGCACGATATCCGCGACGCCGACGCCCGCAAACCCCAGCTCCCGGGCGTAATCGTCCAGTCGCGCGCGCAGCAGCTTGAGATCGGCGTGTGTCACCGACGGCAGTATAATGATGAGATGTCATTGCCAGCGGCTGTCTATTCCACCGCCCAGGTGCGCGCGCTCGACCGCTATGCCATCCAGCAACTCGGCATACCAGGCTATGTACTCATGGAGCGGGCTGCCGCAGCCAGTCTGAACTTGCTGCGCGAGCGCTATCCCGCCGCGCGCCGTATTGTCATTGTCTGCGGCGGGGGTAACAACGGCGGCGACGGTTATGTGTTAGCCCGGCTGGCGTTGGCCGCGTCGCTCGAGGTCGTGGTGCTGGCCGCGGTTCCGCCCGACAAGCTGCAGGGCGATGCACGCCAGGCTTTCACCCATTGGCTCGGAGCCGGCGGCAGTGTCGCGGTATTTGACGCGGCCGCATTGCGGGACGCCGATCTGCTGGTCGATGCGCTGTGCGGCACCGGATTGAGCGCGGATCTGCGCGCCGATGCGCGCGGCGTGGTGGCGGCAATCAACGCGGCCGGCCGGCCGGTGCTGTCTCTCGACCTGCCCTCGGGACTCTGCAGTGACACCGGTCGTGTGTTAGGCGCGGCCGTGAATGCGGATGCAACCATCACTTTTGTCGGACTGAAGCAGGGGCTGTTTCTGGGGGCCGGACCGCGCCAGACCGGGGCCTTGTTCTGCGATGATCTCAACATCGCTGCGCCCGGTGGAACGGAGTTTGCACCGGTTCTGCAGCGCTTGACGGACAGCGATCTGGACATTGTGCGGATCAACCGGCCGCGTGATGCGCACAAGGGACTGTTTGGCCAGGTGCTGGTAGTCGGCGGCGGCAACGGCATGCCGGGCGCCGCAGCCCTGGCCGCGCGCGCTGCGCTGCGGGTGGGGGCGGGCCGTGTGCGGGTTGCCTGTGCGCCCGGCAGCCTGGCCGCCATCGCCGGCAATACGGCCGAGGCAATGGTGCAGCCGATCGACGTGGCCGCGGACCTGGATGCCTGCTGCGCTGCTGCCGACACGGTTTTGTTAGGGCCTGGCCTCGGCCGCGATGCCTGGGCAGGCGCCTGCTGGAGCCGCGCTTTGTCCTTGTGCCGGGAGCGCCATATCCCGCTGGTTATCGACGCTGATGGCCTCAATTTGTTAGCCGAAGAGGGCGCTGAACCCTGCGCATGGGTGTTGACGCCGCATCCGGGAGAGGCGGCGCGCCTCGCGCAAATCAGCAATGCCCAGGTGCAGGACGATCGCCTCGGCACTCTCAACCGGCTGACCGGCAAATATGGTGGCATTATCGTGCTCAAGGGCGCCTGCACGCTGCTCGGTGCGACCGGGCGGACTGCGGCGGTATGTGACGCGGGCAATCCCGGGATGGCGACCGCCGGCATGGGTGATGTGCTGGCAGGTGCGATCGCCGGATTACTTGCGCAGCTGCGCGATCCATGGCTCGCGGCACGGGCTGCGGTGCTTGTACATGCAATGGCCGGCGACGCGTCCGCACGGGCTGGCGGCGAACGCGGCATGATCGCCAGCGATGTCATCGAGGCACTGCGCGCGCAAGTGAATCCCTGCAAGTGAATCCCTGATGGCAGCCAGCGTGCGCTGCTGGCACTTGCCGACCGAGCAAGACACGGCAGGTCTCGCCGGCCGTTTCGCGACCGCCTGGCGTTCGGAGCTAACAGCGGGTTCGCGGCAGCCGGATCGCGCCTGGCGCGTCGCACTCAGCGGCGAGCTGGGAGCCGGCAAGACAACCTGGGTGCGGGGCTTTGTCGCAGCGCTCGGTGTTGACGCGCCGGTGGCGAGCCCCAGCTATGCGCTGCTGCAGACCTTTGAGACAGGTCAGCAGTTGATCCTGCACGCCGACTTCTACCGGCTGCGGGATGCGGCGGAACTCGATGCGTTGGGACTGGACGACTTCGATCGTGCCAATGCGATATGGCTGATCGAATGGCCGGAGCACGGCGCGGGGCGGCTCGGCGCCTGCGACCTGCAGCTGAGCCTCGCCATGGACGCCGGGACGCATTCATTGCGGGCAGGCGCGGGCACCGGCGCTGGAGCTCGTTGGCTCAGTCAGGTTTTAGATTAGATTTCTATCTTTCTAATTTTGTTGAAGTTATTGCAGCTGAAGACTAGAGTCAGCTCCGCAATGATCAGCGGCGCAGCTCGAATCGGGCCTGGTTGGGCGCTCGGCGTTCTATCGCTGGTTGCCTGCTGTGCGTCGGCCGCCAATCTGCAGCGCGCGGAACTGCAGCAAATCGGCGCTGTTACCACGCTCAGTCTGCAATTCGACAGCAAGCCGCAGGCCAAGGTCTTCACCCTGAATCAGCCACAACGCGCGGTCGTGGACCTTAAAGGCTTCCAGAGTGGACCTGGGCTGCGCTTGCCGGAGGGCAAAGGCGTGGTGTCCGAGGTTCGCAGCGGACCGCTTGCGGGCCGCGACGGCCTGCGCCTGGTGCTTGAGCTGGATGGCAGGGTACAGGCGCCCAGACAACGCTACCTCGCGCCGAGTGCAGGCCAGGGATATCGCCTGCTGATCGAGCTTAGCGCGGTAGCTGCCGTGCCGCAGGACACGGCAGCGGCGCCACCTAACAGTGTGCGCAGCAGTCTGCCGGTACGTGCCGAGCATGCGCCGGCGGAAACTGGGCGCGACATTATTGTCGCAGTCGACGCCGGCCATGGCGGCCAGGACCCGGGCGCATCGGGCCGTGCCGGCACCTACGAGAAAAACGTGGTGCTGGCAATCGCCCGTTTGTTAGCTGCGCGGCTCAACGAGCAGCCCGGCATGCGTGCGGTGCTGACACGCGATGGCGACTACTTCCTGCCACTGCGTGAACGCATCGCGCGTGCGCGGCGCGCCAAGGCGGATCTCTTCGTGTCGGTGCATGCCGACGCGGTGCGCGATCGGGAAGTGTCCGGCGCATCGGTTTATGTACTGTCGGAAAAAGGCGCCACTGACGAGCAGGCGCGTTGGCTGGCTGAAACGGAAAACGCGGCCGACCTGAAGGGCGGCGTGTCGCTCGATGACAAGGGCGACACCCTGGCCTCGGTGCTGCTGGACCTCAGTCAATCCGCCAGCATCGCCGAGAGCATGCGGGCGGCTGAGCGTGTGCTCGGGACCCTCGGTGGTGTTTCGGACGTGCGTAAGAAGCGGGTGCAGCAGGCCGGTTTTGTGGTGCTGAAATCACCTGACATCCCCTCGATGCTGGTCGAGACCGCCTACATTTCCAACCCGGCGGATGAGGCGGACCTGCTGAGCGACGCGCATCGCGATCGCATCGCGGGTGCAATCGCCAACGGCGTGCGAGAGTATTTCGTGGATCATCCGCCCGACGGCACGCGCTTTGCGCTCGATCGGCGGCGCGGCGCGGCCACCACCGCCGCGCGCTGAAGGCTATTCGCCGTCGCTGTAGCGCCGGCATTGAGAGCGCGGTGATAGGATTCGCGGCGTAATGCCCATCCATCGTTTGCCCACCGGGCTCATTGACCAGATTGCCGCGGGCGAAGTCATCGAACGACCGGCATCGGTTGTCAAAGAACTGGTCGAGAACGCCCTCGATGCCGGCGCGCGCCGGATCGAAATCGATCTCGAGCAGGGCGGCGTGGGGCTGATCCGGGTCCGCGATGACGGCAGTGGCATTCCCGCGGCGGAAATGCCGCTCGCGCTCGAACGGCACGCGACCAGCAAGATCGCAAGCTTCGACGATCTCGTCACGGTGCGCACGCTTGGTTTTCGCGGCGAGGCCCTGCCGTCGATCGCATCGGTCGCGCGTGTCAGTTTGCGTTCGCGTACTGCGGACGCGAGTTCCGCGAGTGAGCTGCGGATCGAAGCGGGGGTCTTGCAGGACCAGCGCCCCGCGTCCCAGTCCGGGTGCGGCAGCACGCTCGAAGTACGTGATCTTTTCTTCAACGTGCCGGCGCGGCGGCGTTTCCTGCGCACGGAGGCGACCGAACTCGCGCAGGTGCAGCGCCTGGTCGAGCGTCTGGTGCTGTCGCGCGCCGATGTGGCCTTTCGCCTGAGGCATGGCGCACGCACTCTTGTTGACGCCGCCGCCGCCACCGATCCGGCGACCGCGGAACAGCGCATCGCCAAATTGTTAGGTGCGGATTTCCTCGCCGCGGCGCGCCGCATCGATGAGATCATCGGCCCGGTGCGCCTGCACGGCTGGCTGGGTGCGCCCACGGCCGCCCGCGCGCAGGGCGACCAGCAGTTTTGGTTTGTCAATGGCCGTGCGCTGCGCGATCGTTTGTTAGCTAATGCGGTGCGACTCGGTTACCGCGATGTTCTGTACCACGGCCGCCATCCGGCCTACGTGTTGCACCTGGAACTTGCACCGGAACTCGTCGATGTCAATGCGCACCCGACCAAGATGGAGGTGCGCTTCCGCGACGGCCGCCAGACCCACGACGCGGTGTTCCGGTTGGTGCAGCGCGCCCTGTCGCAGCCTTTGCAATCGCCGGCGGGCGCTGCGTCCGCGCCGCAGGTGTCGCCAACGCCGCTGCGACCGCAGGCCGGCAGCCGCGAATTGTGGCCGGCGGCTCAGCTAACAGGCGATTGGGCGCTGGCGCAGGCGATCGCCGATGCGCCGCCGCTGCAGGCAGCCGCCGGTCTCGGTACCGCGGTCGCGCAACTGCATGGCATCTATGTGCTGGCGCAGAACTCCACCGGCCTGGTCCTGGTCGACGCGCACGCGGCGCACGAGCGCGTGATATACGAGCGCTTCAAGGCCGCGCAGCAGCAATCGCCGCTCGCGTCGCAGGCTCTGTTAGCTCCGGTGGTCGTCAAGCTGCGCGAAGCGGATTTGCAGCGCCTGCTCGAAGACCGCGAGCAGTGGCGGCGCGCTGGATTCGAATTTGATGAGCTGAGCCCCGGACAGCTGGCGGTGCGCTCGGCGCCGGCACTGCTCGATGCGCGCGGCATCGAGCAATTGGTATCGACGGTTGTACAGGACTTTGCCAGCCGGGCCGCTCATCATCTGGATGGGGCCAGCGATCGCGTGCTGGCGACACTCGCCTGCCGTTCGGCGATCCATGCCAATCGGCGCCTGACGCTCACCGAAATGGACAGCCTGCTGCGCGACATGGAGGTCACGCCGCGCGCCGACCAGTGCAACCATGGCCGGCCGACCTGGACGCAGCTGAGCCTCGCGCAACTCGACGCACTGTTTCTGCGCGGTCGTTAGCTGTCATGACCGCCGCTATGCCGAAGGTCTTCCTGTTAGCTGGGCCAACCTGCAGCGGCAAGACCGCACTGGCGCTGGAAATCGCGGCGCAGTTGCCGGTGGAGATCATCAGCGTCGATGCCACGCAGGTCTATCGCGGCCTCGACATCGGCGCGGCCAAACCGTCGCTGGCTGTGCGCGCTCAGGTAACGCACCACTTGATCGACATTCGCGATCCGTCCAATCCTTATGGCGCCGGCGCTTTTGTCGGCGATGCGGTGCGGCTCGCCGCTGAAATATCCGCGCGCGGCCGCTGGCCGTTGCTGGTGGGTGGCACCATGCTGTATTTCCGCGCCTTGCTCCAGGGCCTTGCGGCCCTGCCCGCGGCTAACAGTGCAGTGCGCGCGCAGCTGGATGCCGAAGCGATATTCAAAGGCTGGCCCGCGCTGCATGCCGAACTCGCGCAGATCGACGGCGCCGCGGCTGCGCGCATTCATCCGAATGACCCACAACGCATTCAGCGCGCGCTCGAGGTTTACCGGCTGAGCGGCAAACCGATCTCGGTGTGGCAGCAGGAGAGCACGCGGCCTGCGCCGATGCAGGTACTCAGGCGGTGGGTGTTGCTGCCGGCCGATCGTGCGCAATTGCATGTGCGCATTGCCGAACGTTTCCAGCAGATGTTGCACGACGGTTTCCTGGACGAGGTCCGGCGACTGCGCCAACGCAGCGATTTGCACGCGGACCTGCCCGCCATGCGGGCGGTGGGTTACCGGCAGTTCTGGCAGTTGCTGGCGGACCATCCACACCCGGACGTAGAACAGGCTGCAGCTGCACTACAAGAGAGCATCGCCGCGACCCGCCAACTGGCGCGGCGCCAGCTGACCTGGATTAACGCCGATCCGGACTGGTTGCGCGTGCCCGTAAAAGATTACGCCGACATTCCTCGCCTGGCCCGTGAACTGGCGCACGACATGGCAGCGCTGGGGACCCCATGCTAGACTGGCCTGCAAAAGAACAAGCTCGTAACGGGCCGCTGACACGCCGCACACGAGACGCTTCCTAGGAGACCCGCATGGCCAAGGCCCAATCGCTGCAAGACCCGTTCCTGAATCAACTGCGCAAAGAGCGGGTGCCGGTGTCCATTTATCTCGTCAATGGCATCAAGCTGCAGGGCCAGATCGATTCGTTCGATCAATTTGTCGTCTTGCTCAAGAATTCTGTTAGCCAGATGGTCTACAAGCACGCGATTTCGACGGTCGTGCCGGCACGCAATGTCCGGCTGCCTAACGAAGATGGGGAAATGCCGCCGGAGGAACCCGCGACCTGATGCGATTCTGCACCCATGTTTGAAAGACCGCGTAGCGGCGAGCGCGCGGTTCTGGTGGGCGTCGGCCTGGGCGCAGCGGTTGATCCCGAAGACCTTTCGGAATTCTCACAGTTGGCCCGTTCCGCCGGCGCTGTCGTGGTTGCGACTGTCACCGCGCGGCGCGACCGGCCCGATCCCCGCCTGTTTATCGGCAGCGGCAAGGCGGAGGAAATCCGCGACCTAGCCTCGGCGCATGCGGCCGACGTCGTGTTGGTTGACCGGGCTCTGTCTCCCAGCCAGGAACGCAATCTCGAAGAACTGATCGGCCGGCGGGTGCTGGACCGCAACAGCCTGATTCTCGACATTTTCGCGCAGCGCGCCCGCAGCCACGAGGGCAAGCTGGAAGTGGAGCTGGCGCAATTGAAACATTTGGCGACCCGGCTGGTTCGTGGCTGGACCCACCTGGAGCGGCAAAAGGGTGGTATCGGCCTGCGCGGCCCGGGCGAAACCCAGCTCGAAACCGACCGGCGCCTGCTCGCAACGCGGGTTCGTGTACTAACAAAGCGCCTGCAGAAGTTGCGCCAGCAACGTGAGACCGGACGGCAGGAACGGGCCTCTGTCCCGGTGCCGTCTTTGGCGCTGGTGGGCTACACGAACGCGGGCAAATCCACGCTGTTCCGCGCGCTTTCGGGCAGCGAGACCTATATCGCCGATCAGCTGTTCGCGACCCTCGATCCTCTGGTGCGGCGCATCCGTTTACCCGGTGGCACGCCGGTGGTGGTCGCCGATACCGTCGGCTTTATTCGCGAGCTACCGCATGAGCTGGTCGCGGCATTCCAGTCCACGCTGACCGAGGCGCGTGAGGCGACCCTGTTACTGCATGTCATCGACGCAGCCGACCCGCGGCGGGACGAGCGCATCGACCAGGTGAATTCCGTTTTGACGGAAATTGGCGCCGGCGACTTGCCGCAGCTGCAGGTCTTCAACAAGATTGACCGGTTGCAGCTGGCCCCCGCCATCGACCGGGACGCGGATAGCACGGTCACCCGGGTCTGGATATCGGCCGCCACCGACCGGGGCCTCGACCTGCTGGCAGCGGCGGTCACCGAACGCCTTGATCAGCGCGTGCGGCGCGTGCAATTGCGGTTGCCACCCTCCGCAGGGGCGTTGCGGGCGCGGCTCTATGCCGAAGGGGCGGTGCGCGCCGAGGGGTCGCTGGACGACGGTGGCCTGCAATTGACCGTCGAACTGCCGGATGCCGAATTGCAGCGCTTGCAGGCGCTGCCGGATATCACTGTTGCAGCTTGTGAAGCCTAGGTCAGCTACCTACAATAATCCCTCATTAAACGGACCCCAAAATCTCATGCCATGGAATCAATCGGGCGGATCGAACAATCCCTGGGGCAAGCGCCCAAAACGCGAAAACCAGTCCGCTGACGAAGCCTTCAAGAATTTTCAACGCAAGCTGGACAGCATCCTGCGCGGCAACAGGGGCGGCGGGGCCGGCGCCGGGGGCGAGGGCGGCGGCACAACATTCGGCGCGGGTCCGTCGGCCGGCGTCATCCTGTTAGCTTTTACATTGATCTGGCTGGCCTTTGGTTTTTACACCGTTGATGCGCGCGAGCAGGCGGTGGTGCAACGCTTTGGCAAGTATCTTGCGGTCGCCGGTCCGGGTCTGCATTGGCGCATCCCGTTCCCGGTCGACAGCATCACCAAAGTACGCAGCAAGGAAGTCAAGAGCGTTGCCTACAGCGCCAAGGTGCTGACCGCCGACCTGAATCTCGTCGAGATGCAGTTTGGCGTCCAATACCAATTGCGCGATCCTTACAAGTTCCTGTTCAAGGTGCGCGACTCCGAGGAAACCCTGCGCGAAGTCAGCGAGAGCGCCATCCGCGAGGTGGTGGGCCGCAGCAGCCTGGAATCGGTGTTCGTCAGCAATCGTCAGCAGATCACCGCCAAGACCAAAGAGCTGGTGCAGCGCACACTGGATCAGTACAACGCCGGCATTTCGGTGACCTCGGTGAACCTCACCGACATCCAGGTGCCCGATGCGGTCGCGCCTTCGCAGCGCGATGCTAACAAGGCACTGGCTGACCGCGAGCGCCTGGTCAAGGAAGCGGCCGCGTACGCGAGCGGCATCCTGCCGGTCGCCGAGGGTCAGGCGCAGCGACAACTGCTGGAAGCACAGGCGTACAAGTCCCAGGTGGTCTCGATCGCCGAAGGCGAGGCCTCGCGATTCGAGCAGTTCGCGACCGCGTATGCAGCCGCGCCGCAGGTGACACGACAGCGCCTGTACATCGAGGCAGTCGAAGCGGTGCTGGGCAAGACGCAGAAAATCATTCTCGATACCCGGGCGGGCGCCGGCGGCAACATGATTTACCTGCCGCTCGACAAGCTGATGGAGCGGCGCGGTTCGGTAACCGTGCAACCATTGGCGCCGGGCAACGGCGTGGGCCCTGAGGAGTCAGCGCCCGGCGTTGAACCTCGCCAGCGGGGAGAACGCTGATGTCTGCCCGTCTATCACAGATTTTTTTCGCGGCCTTTGCCGTGATCGTGCTGGCAACGCAAACATTCTTCAGCGTCAACGAAACACAGCTCGCGCTGCGCGTGCGCCTGGGCGACATCATCCAGACCGGTTACGCACCGGGCCTGTTCGCCAAAGTCCCGTTCCTCGACGAGGTCAAGAAATTCGACAAGCGCGTGCTGACGCTCAACTATCAGGGCGAGAATTTCCTGACCAGCGAAAACCGTGGCGTGCTGGTGACGTTTTACATCAAGTACCAGATTCTCGATGCGAAGCAGTTTTACCAGGCCCTGGGCATCAGCGAATCCGATGCCGGTGCGCGTGTCGGCGACATCGTCAAGGATGGCATCAAGAACGCAGTTGCGCAGCGCACTCTGGAGCAGATTGTCGCTGCCGAGCGAGCTGCGTTTACCGGCAGCATGTTCGAGCGAGCCAGCGGCACGCTGACACAACTCGGTATCAAGCTGGTCGACGTGCGCGTACAGACCATCGATCTTCCTGAAGATGTTGCCTCGCGTGTCTACGACAGCATGAAGCAAAGCTTCGACCGCCTCGCCAAGCAGCAGCGCGGCGAGGGCGAAAAGGACGCATTGCGGATTCGCGCCGAGGCCGATCGGCGCCGTATCGAGATCCTGGCAGCCGCACAACGCGACAGTCTGCGCACCAAGGGCGAGGGCGATGCCACGGCGGCGGTTATCTATGCACGCGCCTACAACCGCAATCCCGAGTTTTATGCCTTCTATCGCAGCCTGCAGGCTTACAAGGCTACGATCGGCAAGGAAGGCGATGTGCTGGTGATTTCGCCAGACAGCGATTTCTTCAAGTATCTGAAGTCGCCCAGCGGCACACGTTAGCTTGGGATTTCAGTGGTCGGACCTTTTGGCGGGCCTGTGTCTCTACCTTGTAATCGAGGGCCTGCTGGCCTTCGCCAGCCCCGCGGGGCTCAAGCGTATTCTGGCGCGCATCGTCACGCTCAATGACAACAGTCTGCGCGGCAGCGGCTTCCTGTCGGTTGTGTTAGGTATCCTGCTGTTGTACTGGGTCCGCAGCTGATGGGTCGCTTTGTCGTTGTAATTGGCGCGCAGTGGGGCGACGAAGGCAAGGGCAAGATCGTCGATCTGCTGACCGAACGCGCTGCCGCGGTCGCGCGCTTTCAGGGCGGCCACAACGCCGGACACACACTGGTCATCGGCGGTGAAAAGACGGTCCTGTCGCTGATTCCGAGCGGCGTGCTGCGTGAGCAGATCATTTGCTACATTGGCAATGGCGTCGTGCTGTCACTGGAGGCGCTGCTGCGCGAAGCCGACATGCTGGCGGGTCGTGGTGTGCCGGTATTCGAACGGCTGCGCATCGCGCCACAATGCCCGCTGATCCTGCCGTCACACGTCGCGCTCGATAAGGCGCGTGAAGTCGCCCGCGGCGCCAATGCCATTGGCACGACCGGCCGCGGTATCGGCCCGGCTTACGAAGACAAGGTGGCGCGGCGCGCGCTGCGCCTCGCGGACCTGCTGGATCCGGCCCGGTTTGCTGACAAACTGCGTGAAGTGCTGGAATACCACAATTTCCTGCTGCAGCACATGTTGCAGCAGCCCGCGGTGGGATTTCAGGAAACGCTGGATCAACAGCTGGCCTTCGGCGAGCGGGTACGTCCCTTGATCACCGATGTCACCGGTGCACTCGCGGAGCTGCGGGCGTGCGGCGCCAACGTGATGTTCGAGGGGGCCCAGGGTGCGATGCTGGACGTGGACCTCGGCACCTATCCATTCGTGACCTCGTCTAACACGACCGCTGGTTTTGCGACCACCGGAACCGGCCTCGGTCCGCGCGCGATCGACTACGTGTTAGGTATCGTCAAGGCGTATGCGACGCGCGTTGGCGGTGGGCCATTCCCGACCGAGCTGCACGATTCGACCGGCGAGTATTTGCAGCGAGTGGGGCATGAGTTCGGCGCGGTGACCGGCCGGCGTCGCCGCTGCGGCTGGCTGGACGCCGTGGCGCTGCGGCGTTCGCTGATCAACTCCAGCGTCTCGGGCCTGTGCCTGACGAAGCTCGATGTGCTTGACGCGCTGGACGAAATCAAAATCTGTGTCAGCTACAAGTCAGCTGGCAAGCTGATCGATAAGCCGCCACTCAGTACCGAAGAGTTTGCCGCGGTTGAGGCGGTCTACGAAACTCTGCCGGGTTGGCAGGCTTCGACCGTGGGAATCACCGAGCGCGAGCGGCTGCCTGAGAATGCGCGGCGTTATCTGGAACGAATTGCCGCGCTGGTCGAGACGCCAATCGACGTCATTTCAACCGGCCCGGATCGCGCGCAGACCATCGTGCTGCGGCATCCCTTCGATCAGTAAGCTGCGGCGTTGCCGCGCGCGCCGATCAGGCCGCGACGCAGAGATTCCGGCCACCGTCTTTGGCCTTGTATAGTGCCGCGTCGGCGCGATCGAACACGGTTTCGGCGGTGTCGCCGTCGCGCAGTTCGGTCATGCCGCAGGACGTGGTGACCGTGACAGGGGTGTCGCGAAAGTGAAACCGCAAACCGCGCACGGACTCGCGCAACTCGTTGGCGACCTTGCTGGCTTCCGCCATCTGGGTGCCGACCAGCAACATCACGAATTCTTCGCCGCCAAAGCGGGCTAACACGTCGGTGGCGCGAATACGCGCTGCGAAGCACTTGGCCACTTCCTGCAAGACCCGGTCGCCAGCACGGTGACCATAGGTATCGTTGATGCTCTTGAAGCGGTCCAGGTCCCACACCAGCACGGTGACCGGGTCCCGAAAGCGTTTCCAGCGATTGATTTCTTCCGCCATGCGACTGTCCAGGGCGCCGCGATTGGGCACTCCGGTGAGCGCATCCGTCTGCGAACGCGCCTGTTCCTGGTGCAGCGAGCGGTGCAGTTCACTGGTCTGGCGCTCAAGCGACGCGACTCGCGCGGTCATTTTTTGTGCCACGGCGCTTTGCTCCAGAAAACGGCTTTCCTGGCGGGCGCGATAGTCGCGGGCCTGCTCCGCGATTTTGGCCAGGCGCACGCCGACTTTGGTTCTGATTTCCGCCAGGTCATTGGTTTCGTGCACTTCCCGATTGATGTGCTCCACGTTCTGCATGACCTGTGAGCTCAGCTGATCGGCATCGCCAAGCGCTGATTGCCGTTCATCGTTCTGCGTCGTCAGGAAGTCGGCCACTTCGTCGAGCCGCGCGGTCATTTCGCTCAGCAGGCTGTTAGCCTGCGTTTTCTCGCGCGCCAACTCCTCACGGCGTTTCAGCAACGTATCGGCAATCCTGGTCAGAATTCTGGCCAGGCCCTCATCGGTGGTGACAGCGCTCAATTCGGCAGTCAAGGTGTCGGCAAATTCGCGCGCAGTCTCGTCAGGGGACAGGTGCTTCAGCAGCAGCGCGACCGCTTCACAGCTCGCCGCCCAGCGTTGCACTGGCGACGCGTTGTCCACGGTGCTGGCCAAGGTGCTGGCGCTGGTAGCGGTCGGCGCCGGCGTCACCGCAGTGCGGCCCGCGCCCGGCGATTTGGCAATCGACGTCTTGTTGTCGGCGGTCAATACCGAATCCCGCAGGCGTCCGACCAGTGCTGTTAGCTCCTCGGCACTGGCGTTATCGCGGTTGGCGTTGGAGAGTTGGGTCAAGCCGGTATCCAGCTCATCATCCTGCCCGCGTGCAACGATGCACAGGCGGGTGACGACCCGTCGCAGCGAGCGCTCGATATCACGCGCGCGCCGCTCATCTTCGTCGATGCTGCGGATTGCTGCGAAGTACTTCTGTTTCCAGTCGGCGTCACCCATGCCTCCCAGTTAACGGCCGGTGCGGGACAACCCCTGAGTGACGCAGGTCTCGTTTCAATCACTCCTGTGCGGATAGACCGGTAGACCGATGCCCGGCTACGCCTGTGGCCAGGCGCGGCCCGGCTTGCCGCCGTGGTGCCTCTCGATCGCAGGCTGCGCAAACAGGCTTACGATTCGATTACCGTCCGCCGCCATACAGGCCCCGAGCGCTCCGGGCTTCGGGTGATAGGTCTGGCAGTAGTGGCGCAAGTCATTGTAAAGCGCCGCCGCACCCGTGTGTGCAGCTTGAGCAGCGCGCGGGTCAGGAAAAGCCCGCGTTCAGTGTCCGGTGATCTTGACTGGACTTGCAACCATATCATCATCGTCTCATGCGCACAGCTGTTGAATATCCGTAGTTGCCGTTAAGACCTACCGTGGTCCCTCGATTTTGCGCAACAGTCCTAACAACAGCGCGATCATGCAAAAAGCAGCGCCGGCATGGAAGGTGAACGATGCACCGAGCCGATCCCACAAGAATCCCGCCAGCGCGCTGGCGAGCAGCATGGCGAGGCCGCTGACCAGGTTGAAAAACCCGAACGCCGTGCCGCGCAGGTCAGCCGGTGCAGTAGCTGCGACCATCGTCGCCAGCAGGCCCTGGGTGATTGCCATGTGCACACCCCAGAGGGCGACTCCCACCAGCACGGTGGTCCAGTGCGCGCTGCTGGCTAACACCAGGTCGGCTGCGATCAGGACGATGAGTCCCCAGGCCAGCAGCGTGCGGTGGCTCATCTGGTCCGAGAGGCGGCCGAACGGGTAGGCCAGGCCCGAGTACACGAGGTTCATCGCGACCATCACCAGTGGCACCAGTGCCACCGGGATGCCACCTTGTTGAGCACGCAGGACCAGGAAGGCCTCACTGAACCGCGCCAGGGTGAATACCGCGCCGATTCCGACCACCCACCAGTAGGAATGGCCGAGCCGCTTGAGATTGTCGCGATTGATGGGGTTGACGTGCTTCGCACCCTCATGCCGCGCGGGTTCGTGCACACTGAAGATCAGCAGCGTTACCGCCATCAGGCCGGGTATGACCGCAACCCAGAAGACCGCCCGGAAATCGTCGGCCCAAAGCAACATCAGGCCAGTCGCTAACAACGGTCCCAGAAACCCGCCGACCGTATCGAGAGACTGGCGCAGGCCGAAAGCCGCGCCGCGGACCTCCGCCGGAGCGATATCGGCTAACAGCGCATCGCGCGGCGCGCCACGAATTCCCTTGCCGACACGATCGAGAAAGCGCGCGCCGAGCACTGTTCCCACCGAGCCGGCAATTGCGAACAAAGGTTTGGTGAACGCCCCTAACGTGTAACCAATCACCGCGAGCCCTTTGCGCCGGCCGAGGTAGTCACTGAGGGCGCCAGAGAAGACTTTGACGATGAGCGCGGTCGACTCCGCCAATCCCTCGACCAGTCCGACGGTCAGTGCGCTCGCCCCGAGGACGCCCACCATGAACAGAGGCAGCAGGCTGTGGATCATCTCGGAGGAGACGTCCATCAGCAGACTGACTAAGCCGAGCGCCCAGACACCCGGCGGAATCTTGCTCAATACACTCCTGGACAGGCTGGCCATGCAATTCCCGGTGGCGCGAACTACAGTGTCGCCAGCTCTGGTAACAGCGACGCAATGTCCTCGCGCACCACGTAGCGCTCGCGGAACTCCGCGGGCCAGCGCGCCGGGCGCCCGGACTTGAGCTCGATGCAGGCGTATTGGATTTCCGCGCGGACCAGCGTTTCGGGGTCGCTCGCACGACGTATCTGAAAACGGCGCGCAACGCGCAAGCGGCCGCTGCCGGGAATCAACCACGTGGCCGCTTCGATCTGATCGCCCGCCAGGGCCGCTCGCAGGTAACAGATCACCGTCCGCGTAACCGCCATGCCAAACCCCAGCGACACGCAACGTTCGATCGGTAAGCCCAGCTCGGCCGAATGCGACCAGGCCACCTGATCGAGCCAGACCAGGTACACCGCGTTGTTAACGTGCTGATAGGCGTCGATGTCGCGCGGATCGACCCCAAATGTAATCACATGCGGGGCCGGCAAATCCCAGGAATTTGTGTCTGTTAGCTGCATTGACCGCACGCACTGGCGGCGTCACTTTCGTGAGCGAACCTTCGCAGGAACCAGCAATCGCGCCAGCACGCTGACGTCGGCAAGTTTCTCGAGCCGGTCCACGCTCGCGACGATCTGCTGCACGCGCGCCGCGCTGAGCAGGCCGTCCGACATCGCCACCAGTTTGGCGATCACCTGGTCGCGGCCATACTTCGGCTTGTCGCCCGGGAAGGTCGCGCCGGCTTCCAGCTTGCGGCCGTCGGTCAGCGTAATTTCCACGCGCGAACGCATGATGTTCTTCTGGAACCAGTCGAGATCCATTTGCGGATCCGCCAGGCACTCAACGCGATCGATCATGGCGCGCACCCTGGCATTGCGCAGCGTTTTGTCCGAGTACAGCGCGGGAGTCAGTGGCAGACCTAACAAAGTTGTCGCGACCGCATAGGGCAACGAGAACTGTGCGTCCACCGCGCCCGAGGGATGGTGGTCGGCGATGCGTGCGACACCAACGTTCCATACCCGCACTTTGGCCACCTGTGCGGGCTGGATCTGGTGTGCGTCAATCAGCTTCCGCAGCGCGACAAACGGCGGGTGGCTCCAGGCGATCGACGGATGCAGCTTGAAATCGGTGCCGAGGATCAGCCACTCCGTGCCGAGACCCTGCACAATTTTCGGGAAGTCGCAGCGATCGGAGCCCGCCATGATCCAGAAGCCCTCGCGCCCATCGAGAATGCCGTGACCGCCGCGAAAGCCGGCGGCTGCGGACAAGGCGCCCATCGTGCCTGCCATCGACATCCAGCCCCAGCCGAGCTTGGTTTCGCGCATCGGCCGGGTTTCTTCGACGATGCCGAAATATTTGTATGCGGACGGGACTGGCGCATAGCTGCCTGCGACGCCGAACGCCGCGTCCATTTGTTCCGGCTTGAGCCCTAACAGATTGCCGATCGCCGCGCAGGATGCAAACGGCGTGTACTGCTGTCCCCAGACCTGCGCACCGCGCTCGGGCGAGGGCTGCATCGCCCAGCCGATCCGCGTGCCGACTTCATAACCGGCGACCACGCTTGTTAGCATGCGCCGGCCGTTGGCGCGCATCGATTCAGCCACCGCCAGCGCCGCCGGCACCACGATTGGTCCGGGATGAATCACATACTGGCATACGTCTTCGTAGTCGAGAGCGAACGCGAGACTGCCATTGGCGTAGGCTGCGACCGGCCGCGACACGCGCGCGCCGTCGCCCAGCAGCGTCGACTCCCGTACACCGCCGCCCATCTGTTTTGCAAGCTGCAGATGCAGGCCGCCGATGCGCGTCTGCGCACCGCCGATGGCCGCCGCAAGAATGTTGAGCACCGCGGTCTTGGCGACGCCGACCACCTCGGGGGGCAGATCACGGTAGCGCAAGGCCGAGGCGTAGCTGGCAAGCGGGCGGGTAACGGCAACGGAGTCGTTCATTGGTTTTTCCCAGTGGGTTCCGCGAACACTAGGGCCTTACCGCGGTGCGCGCAAGCGCGTGCTGGGGAGTAGAGTTCACAACATGAAAGCCATAGTTATTGCATTCCCGGGCGGGCCGGAGGTGCTTCAGCTGACCGAGGTGCCGGATCCACAAGCGGGCCCGGACGAAGTCGTGCTCGATATTGTGGCTGCAGCCGTGAATCGCGCCGACCTGTTGCAACGCCAGGGCCAGTATCCGCCGCCGGAAGGAGCACCGGCCTGGCCTGGGCTCGAGGCGAGTGGCGTGATCAGCGCCGTTGGCAGCGGCGTTAGCGGATGGTCGGTCGGCGATCAGGCCTGTGCACTGCTGTCAGGCGGTGGCTATGCGGAAAAAGTCGCGGTGCCAGCCGGGCAGTTGCTGCCGATACCGCGCGGTGTTTCGCTGCAGGATGCCGCGGCGCTGCCGGAAGTCGTCTGCACGGTCTGGAGCAACGTCTTTTTGTTAGCCGGACTGAAGCGCGGCGAACAGCTGCTGATACACGGCGGCGCGAGCGGCATCGGCACGATGGCGATCCAGCTGGCGAAAGCATTCGGCGCGCGGGTCGCGGTGACCGCCGGCAGTCCCGACAAACTGGCGCGTTGCCGCGAACTCGGCGCCGATGTGCTGATCGACTATCGCCAGCAGGACTTCGTCGCGGAAATCCGCAAGGCGACCACGGGTCGCGGCGCGGATGTGATCCTCGACATCATGGGCGCGTCGTACCTCGCGCGTAACGTGGACGCGCTGGCCGTGCAGGGCCGGCTGGTGATCATCGGCCTGCAGGGCGGCGTCACGGCGGAGATCAACCTGCGCACGCTGCTCGGCAAGCGCGCAGCGGTGCATGCCACGGCACTGCGTCCGCAGTCACGGGCCGAAAAAGCCGCGATCGTGGCCAGTGTGCGCGCGCACGTATGGCCGCTCATCGAGCAGGGGAAGATCGTGCCGGTGGTGCACGCGCGCCTGCCACTCGCCGCGGCGGCCGAGGCGCATCGGATCCTGGAGGGGTCGACGCACGTCGGCAAAGTCCTGCTGACCGTCAGGTCCTAACACCGCGGACCAGTCAGGCATTTCTGTTTGCGCGCCCCAGCCACCACGCGTTGACGGCCCACAGGGCCGCAACTCCGGCACCCATGAAGGCCGCGCCGGCGGCCGTCAGGCCTGCGGACTCCAGCGCGCTGCGCAGTTGCGCGACGAGCGCATCGGCGCCGCGATAGACCGGCACGTCGATGGTGTTCTTGGCCTTGTATTTTGATTCGGTATCGACACGACTGAACAGCATCTCGCGGCCGGGCCGCATAAAGGCATATTCACCCCAGCGCCGCCCTACCATGGCGACGATGAGCACCCAGAAACCGCCGGTCGCGCCGAGTACCGTGAACATGATCACCATGGCGATGGGCACGCTCATCAACAGCTTGCCGAGCCCGAAGTGTGTCGCAATGCGACCTGTCAGCAGCACTTGCGAAAATATCGTCAGTGTCTGCACGACATAGTCCAGCCGCGCAAAAATCTGCGTGCGGTCGGCAAGATCGGCATAGCGTTCTTGGACGAGCCGCAGCTGCTCAAAGTAAAGAATGGTGTTGACGGCCGACACAAAGACCACGAACAGTGCGATACCCAGCAGGTAGGGGGAGCGGAGCACCAGTGAAAAACCTGCGAAGGGGTTGCCGCCGAGCCCACGCTCGTTAGCACCCTTGGCCTGACCGCCGGGCGTGGCGCGCGGATGCCAGATTCGCATCAGCAATGCCTGGCAGGCAATCGCGACCAGAAACAGGGTTGCCGCAATCATCAGCACGCCGGACGTGCCAATGCGGTCGACAGTCAGGTCCGTGAGCAGCGGACCGACCAGCGCACCCGCGGTGCCGCCGGCGGCAATGACACCGAACAGCCGTTTGGATTGACCCGAATCGAACAGCTCCAGCAGGAAACTCCAGAACACGGACACCAGCATGAGGTTCAGCACGCTGATGTAGACGTAAAAAATCTGCCCCGCCAGCGGGTTACGCGGATCGGCCTGAAACACCGCCGCAAACGCCAGCAGCGACATGCTGACAAAACCGTAGATGCTGGGCAGCAGAACCGAGCGGCGAACCCACCCAACCAGCGCGCCATAGGCGGGCACGATTGCGACCGATACAACCGCGGTAATGACCCAAAGGTCGCTCACGGTTTTGCGACCAAGCACGGTACCGATGGTCTCGCGTATCGGCCGCACCGCGAAATATCCGCCGAGTACACAAAAGAAAAGCAGCAGCGCGGCACCGACCGCGCGGGTCTCATCTTCGCGAACCGAACCGATGCGTTGCAGCAGCCGCGACATCAGGCCAGTGCCGGGCGGCTTGGGTTCGTTCATGGCGCCATGGCCGCTGGGAGCAGGAAGTCGTGCTGTCGGCGCATAATAGTGACACCCCGGGTGGCGCTGGAATATGGCAATCTACCGCAGTTGCACACGTTTGCAACGGATTTCATGGCGCCCGCCATGGGTTGGTTGCGCGTTAGTAAGAGGTCCCAGATGTCCATCACTGATCTGGCCTATCCGCGCGGCAAAGTAGCCGGCCCGTATCCGGCACTGCCGACGCGTCGCGATGAGGCCTATATCGATTTCATCGCAGGTGCGCGCAACTTCCTGCTGCATGCGCAGCAGGGCCCGATTGGCGAATACAGCCGCGCAGTCATCCGGGCAGCCGGAGTGCCGCAGACGCCCGATGTTGCGGCGACGCGCCGGTCCATCGATGTCCTGATGGCGGACCCGGTTCTCAAGACCTATTACCGCGTCAAGCGCAGCCTGCAGGAGGCATTCTGGACGCGCCTGCTGAGCGCTTTCGGTGGCCGCCGCGAGCAAATGATGGCGGCGTTCGATGAGGCGGATCGCACGGGTCCGGGTACGGTGGAGTATGACCCCCACGCTCAGACACCGGACTACGCGCAGACGCAGATTCACCTGCAGCCGAACGGATATCACGGCGATCCCCTCGCCGGCGTGCTGTACGACTTCGGCCTGAAGGTATTCCTTGGCGGCGCCGCAGATAACGACTTGATTGCTAACATGTCAATAAAGGCCGCCGCCAGGCCGGCGGACGGCCAGCTGCGGCGAATTCTTGACCTCGGCGCCAGCGCGGGCGCCACCACGACGGCTTTCAAGCGCGCCTGCCCGGATGCCGAAGTGCATGGCATCGATATAAGCGTCCCGATGCTGCGGTACGCGCACTTGCGCGCGGTCGAGCAGAACATCGATGTGCACTTCAAGCAGATGCGTGCCGAAGACATGCGCTATCCGGACGGTCATTTCGACGTCGTCTTTGCGCTACTGTTTTTCCATGAGGTTCCGGTGCCGATCGCGCGTCGGGTGATTGCCGAGGTATTCCGGGTGTTGCGGCCGGGCGGAACATTCACGGTGCTGGACTTCTCCGGCGACCGGGGCCGCGATGTCTACAGCATGTTTTTCGCGGAACTGGATGCTGCCGACAACGGCGAGCCCTACCTGCCTGGGTATGTCAGATCGAACATCGAGGACCTGATGAGCGCCGCGCTGCGGACCGGCCGGGTAGGAGTCAAGCCATGACCGAAAAAGAGAACCTAGCCGCGGAGTCGCTCGACTATGTGCGCGGCCTGCCAGGCTTCCAGCCTAACAACCCAAGCTATTTCGATAACGAAGCGGTCGATCACCTGATCGGGATCGTGCTCGAGCTCGGCGCGGAAATCTGGGTGCTGCGTGACCGGCAGGTTTTTCTGGAGGAACTGTTAGCCGGGAAGGGCGTCGATGTGCGTGCGGAGCTCGAGTCCGGGCGGCCCGCAGCCGCGACCCAGGCGCTGCTCAAGACCGAACGCGAGGCGATGATCAAGCGCATCTACGGACGCTGGTACTCACGTTATGGTGGCGACAAGGCCGAGCACGCGACTGCGCCCATGTAGCGCTGCCGCGCGCAATTGATCCGCTCAGGGCCGGGGGTCAGCCTTGAGCACCTTGAAGAACTTGGTCCAGTCAACCCTGGCGCCGGGTTCGCCCGCGACAATTTCAAAAGTCTTGTTCCTGGCGTGGCGGTCGCCCAGCGCCTTCACACACACGGTTGCGACGTCGGCGCGGGTAATGCGGCCGCCCTCGAGTTTGTCGCCCTGCAGCGCGCGAATGCCCGACTTGCCGCCGGGCTCATCCGCCAGGCCGCCCGCCCGCACGATCGTGTAGGTAACGCCGCTGGCGCGCAGGGCATTTTCGCCTTTGAGTTTCCAGTCCATGACCTTGCCGAAACGATTCAAGGGATGATTCGGATTGGTCACGCCTAACGAGGAGACCTGCACGTAATGCTTGACGCCGGCTGCCTTGGCCGCCTCCGCCAGATTGCGCACGCCCTGGAAGTCGACCATCTCCGGGCTGTTAGCAGGATCATTGAAGGTATTGGCACCGAGTGACGAGACGATGTAGGTCACACCCTGCATCGCGGCCCGCAGGCTCGCAGGATCGCGAACATCGCCTTGCAACAGTTTGATGTCGCTGCTGAGCTTGGTTTTCGCGGTCGAGGCATCGCGCACCAACGCATACAAATTGCTGTAGCCCTCGGCTTTCAGTGCAGCGATCATGGCGGGTCCGCTGCGGCCCGTAGCGCCGACGATCAGCACTGCGCCGGAGGTGTTCGCCGCGGACGCGTGCAATGGCGCCGCCGCCAGCACCGCCAGGAGTGCCGCACAACGGATTGCCGAAAGTACTTTTTTCAGTGCCATGGATATCAAGCCTCGGTCTGGGATTGGAAAACGGATCGACGGTCATTTTTGCACACGTTTGCAAGCCGGTCCAGTGACCCCGGGACGTGCACATGACCGATCAGCGTCGCCCGTCGGCGCGCAGCAGGCGGGTACTTGCACGCGCGACGATTTCGCCATCGAGCGACACCGTACGAACCTCCGGCGAGTCAGCACTCACGAACAACGCCTCAACGGCGGCATCGACCACGCGCTCGATGGGCAGACGCACTGTGGTGAGTTCGTGACTGCCCCAGCTGGCAGCGGGAATATCGCCGAAACCCACGACACCCAGGGTCTCGGGGACATCGATTCCCTGGTCGAGGCGCGCGCCGTCGATCACGCCGATGGCCGTGGCGTCGGTCGGGCACACGATCGCGTCGGGTGGCGATTCCAGGCGCATCGCCTCGCGAACAAAAGCGCGACCCGCCGCATAGCCGAGCAGGTTGAATCGTTCCAGCACCACGGTGCCCGCGCCGGCAGATTTCAGCGCCTTGCGGAAACCGTCGCTGCGCAACTGGCTGGTTCTATACGTCGGGTCGCCACGCAGCAGGGCGAATTTCTCGTAGCCCGCGGCGAGCAGGGACTGCGCAAGTTCGCGCCCGACCTTGGCGTTGTCGCAGAGGATGCTGGTCGCTGGCAACGGGCCATGTTCGCGGTTGACCAGTACGATGCGGCCGCCGCCGCGGATGAATTCGCGGGCCGCGGCTTCACCAGGCGCCGTCGATACCAGCAACATGCCGTCCGCGCGATACTGCATGAGTACACGCGTTGCCGCATCCACGTCCTGATCTGAATTGCAGGCCAGCAGCATCAGGCGGTAGTCGCGGGCATGTAGCCTCTCGGTGAAGCCGCGCAGCAAGGTCGTGTAGAACGGGTTATCCCATTCACCCATGATAAGGCCTACGAGGCGTGAATGCCGGGTGATCAGACTGCGGGCCATGACGTTAGGCTGGTAGCCGAGCTTCCTGGCGGCCTTGACGATCTTGGCGCGGGTGGCTGCGGACACGCTCGCGTTGGGCGTGAAGGCGCGGGAGACCGCAGAACGCGAAACTCCGGCAAGCAGCGCAACTTCACGCGAGGTGCAGGTCGTGTCCGATGGGCTGCGCGCCACAGCGCGGCGGCCACGTGGTTTCCTGCTCGATGAGCGTTTGCTGCGGCGGGTTACCATGCAATCTACAAGTTCCAACGCTGCCCAGTCACATCGGCGATGTGACCGGGCAGTTGAGCTAACACGTCAGAATCGGTAACGGGCCGTGACGCCATAGCGACGCTGCGGCAGGTTGATGCTGGTCGACTGCCACGCGAATGAAGCCGCGAGGTTGTTAGAGGCATTCTCGCTGACCTGGTCCGGCGTGTCGTCGTCGGTCAGGTTTTCGCACCAGAGAACGAGATCGTAGTGCTCGCGCTCAAGACCAACCCGCAGGTTGGCGCGCGTGCGGCCCGGAACCCAGGTTGAATTGATGAAGTCGCCGAACTGCTTGGCACGGTGGGCCGCATCCAGTCGCGCAACGAGTTTTGCGTCGCTGAAAATCGG